>UQMZ01000092.1 GCA_900542185.1 uncultured Bacteroidales bacterium | reverse complement strand
GAGATGAGCGCTAGTCTCGTGGGCTCGGAGATGTGTATAAGAGACAGCCTTCAGGGCGTTGCCGTAGCTGCATCCGGCCATGAAACCGAGGTCGTGGGTGTCGGTCATCCTGGATACGGGCAAGAGCATATTGGTGTATCGTTTGGCCTGTTCGCAGAGTTCCTGATCACCCATTAGGCTATAGGCCATCCAGAGGCTGCCGGGGAAGAAACCGCTGGTCCAGTCGGCGAAGCCGCACATCAGCGTGGTGCCATACTCGGAGGGAGTGGGATGCACCATCATCTCCACTTCAGGCTTGAAGTCGGCGACTGTGCACTCCATCTGCGCGCATAGCTGCTCGATGGAATAGTCGGTCCTGACGCTACGAGGGAATTGTCCCGGCTCCTTAATGGAACGTGCTGTGGAAAGCAGCTGATACTTAGCGTGATCTACGGCCTTGTCGAACCATTGTCCCGGCTGTTTGGCATAGAGGGTGGCTGCACTTGACAATGCAAGCGCCATAACAATGTATTTTTTCATCTTATGTTTCGGTATTTAGATTGTGTTGAGATTCAAGATTAGCGGTTATCAGTATCCGGGATTGTTTTTCCCTTCGAGTTTCGGGTTTGACTGGATTTCCTTCAGGGGAATGGGCATCAGCTCGTTGCGGCCGTCCACAAAGTTGCGGCATGCCGGATAAGCCATGTTGGTGCCGGCATTAACCACCGAAGCCTGGCCGAACAGGCGCAGTGCCTGTCCGAGAACGCCCCAGCGTATCAGGTCGTACTTGCGCTGCCCCTCGAAGGCGAGTTCCAGTCCACGCTCGAAGTAGAGAACAGTGCGTATCTTGCCGGCTTCGGAAGCATCGTCTATAAAGGGGAGGGCGTGTTTCACCTTGGTCGGAGCCATGAGGCGGCCGTAGTTGCCGGTTCCGATTGCGGAGGCTCCGGCGCGTTCCCTGACGCGGTTTATCTGCTGCCATGCCTGCTGCTGTTCGCCAAGCTCATTGTAAGCCTCGGCGGCGAGAAGCACCATGTCGGCATAGCGCAGCGGACAGAAGTTGACGTCGCCATAGTTCATGTTCTTGTTCCAGCTCTCATGGCTCATCCATTCGCGACGCCACTTGCCCACGTACCAGCTGGTGTTGGGGCGCTCGTTCTTGACGTGCTGTTTGTTCTTGGAATCCCAGGTGAAACGGTAGGTGCAGATGGTCACGTCACGGCGCTCGTCATTTGCCTCATAGAATGCCTGCCACTCGGGCACGACATAGAAGAAGCCGTTGGCGCGACCCATATAGTTGTTGGTTTCAGAAGCCGGGATGTCGTTAGGCTGAGCCACTGACGGCCCGATATATACACCCCAGGCACTGCCGTTGAGACGACCCTGTTCATGGGTCATGGGAATTTCCCACAGAGTCTCGACAGGATTGGCGATGCCGGCCGAGGTGTTTTTGAAATATTCTGCGAAGCCACCAGGATGGAAACCATGTACACCTGAGGCCTCGATGGCGTTCCATTGGTTGATTATCTCGCGGAAATAGCCGCGACGAGTTGTGTTGTCCGGGCGAGTAAGCGTGCCGTTCATGTCAAGGCTGTACCCGGCGCGTTGCATCAGCACTCGCATCAGCATTCCGCGAGCGGCTCCCTGTCCGGGACGTTCAGGAGCTCCCTGCGCGTTCCAGGGCAGCTTCTCGATGGCGAAGTTCAGGTCATCCACCATTAAGTCGTAGATCTCCTCACGGTCGCGGCGCGGACCGAACGCGTCATCGTAAGTGCCGGTGGATGTGGTCTTGAACGGCACGTCGCCCCAGTTCACCACCAGGTCGTAGGCTATGAAGGCACGCAGGAACCGGAGTTCGGCCACGAGTTCCACCAGTCGCTTATCGGCAGGATAGTCCTCCATGTTCTCGATACCCTCTATGGTCTGGTTGGCGCGGTTCACGCTCACGTATTTCCTGTCCCACAGGGTCTGGACCCATGTGTTGGAGGGTGTTACGGCATAATGCACGATGTCGTGTATCTGGTTGTCGTTGTGTGTGCGGTTGGTGAAGTACATGTCGTCGGAAGCGGGCAGCGACATCTGGTACCATCCGTAGTGGGTGTTTTCGGCCACGGCGCCGTATACGCCGAGCACGGCCGATTCCGCGCGCTCCACGCTCGTGAAG
>UQMZ01000091.1 GCA_900542185.1 uncultured Bacteroidales bacterium | reverse complement strand
ACGCAAATTTAACACTTTTCCCTAAATCCATGCACCGGGATTTCGGCTTGTGCCTCTTTTCATTTATTTTGTTTTTTTCAGTTTTTATTGTTACTTTTGCAGTCCGTGAATGGAATTAGTTGCGGATTACGTCTGTTTACATGGCAAAATGACATAATAGTGTCTTACGATTGACAAAAAGATTACTACGAACTTATGATCTCTAAATTATCAAGCTGGTATTTCTCCAAACGCGCTTTGCCGCTATGGTGCATACTGATTATGGACTGTTGCTTGGTATTGTTTTCGGACTTGCTCGTCTATTCTCTGATGAACGGGCCGTCATATACGATGGAAGTTATCAAGCCTCTTTCCGGTGCCTTTTTCTTCTATTTGATTTTTTACCTGCTTGGATTCCGGTTGTTCCACACCTACTCGGGTGTGATCAGATATTCATCGTTCATTGACCTGCATAAGATTGCGTTGGCAATGCTGAGCGGCCTGGGTATGATAGCCGTTATGAAATATGCGTTTAATTCCAACGACTGGCTTTTCCCCATCCGCATGCGCGACATAATAGTGTCAGCTTTGCTTGCCACAATCCTGATGTGGGCCATGCGCGTGATGGTAAAGGTATTATATGACAATACGTTTACTCAGTCCTCGGCCAAGCGCACCATGATATACGGCACTTCGCACGGCGGCGTGGGTCTGGCCAAGAGCATACGCAACAACAACAGCCGTTATAAACTGTGCGGATTTATCACCGACGGCGACGACATGCCCGAGCACATGCTGATGGGCGTAAAGGTGTATCTTAACGACGCCAATCTCATAGATGTTCTGAAACGCGAAGATATCAAAACCGTGCTGATATCTCCGCACAAGAACGAAGCCATACGCAATAACGAGCGGATGACCGACATGCTGATGCACGCAGGAATATCCATGATGATGATGCCGTCGCCTAAGGAATGGGACGGCAAGTCCGATCTGGACCACAATCAGCTGCGCGAAGTGGACATTATGGACCTTCTGCCCCGCGACGAGATACAGATAGACATTGATGCCATAGGCAACCAGCTCACGAATCACAGTATTATGGTGACCGGGGCAGCCGGCAGCATAGGCAGCGAGATAGTGCGCCAGCTGGCGCTGTTCAATCCCAGACGCCTCATCCTTATAGACCAGGCGGAGACTCCTCTGCACGACATCCGGCTGATGATGCTGCGCAACTGGCCGGACATAGAAGCCCTGACCATAGTGAGCGATATAGCCAACAAACAGCGCATGCGTGAGCTTTTCGACCTGTACCGCCCTGAATATGTGTTCCATGCGGCGGCGTACAAACATGTGCCCATGATGGAGGACAATCCGGGCGAAAGCGTTCGCAACAACGTGCAGGGCACCCGCAACATCGCTGACCTCGCCGTGGAATTCGGGACCAGAAAATTCGTGATGGTATCCACCGACAAGGCCGTGAATCCCACCAATGTCATGGGATGCTCCAAGCGCATCTGCGAGATTTACGTCCAAAGCCTGGACAAGGCCATCAAGAACGGCAAGGTAAAGGGTGTGACACAGTTTGTCACTACCCGTTTCGGCAATGTATTGGGCAGTAACGGATCCGTAATCCCCTTGTTCAAGGAGCAGATAAAAAAGGGCGGTCCCATTACAGTGACACACAAGGATATAATCCGTTATTTCATGCTCATCCCCGAGGCATGCAAGCTTGTGCTTGAGGCGGGGACCATGGGACATGGTGGCGAAATTTACGTGTTCGACATGGGCAAACCCGTAAGAATCGTAGACCTGGCACGCAGAATGATAGACCTGTCCGGTGCTAAGGATGTAAAAATAGAATTCATAGGACTCCGGGATGGCGAGAAGCTTTACGAAGAGGTGCTGAATAAGGAAGAGACTACCCTTCCCACCGATAATCCCAAAATCAAGATCGCCACAGTCCGCGATTACGACTATGAGGATGCGTGCCGAAACATCGAGGCCCTGTTCGAATCAAGCCTGAAGGACGACGACATGACCATAGTGAAGCACATGAAGGAGATCGTGCCCGAATTCAAGTCGAGCCACTCGCTGTATGAAGCGCTCGACAAGTAATTAGCAATTAGCAGTTGAAATTGCTTACAGTTCGGCGCTTTTCAGCTTCTCGGTGTTTTCGGCTACGGTCAGTTTGTCGATGCAGTCCTGAATGTCGCCGTTCATGAATCCCTGCAGGTTATAGATGGTGTAATTGATACGGTGGTCGGTGATTCGGCCCTGAGGGAAATTATATGTGCGTATTTTGGCAGAACGGTCGCCCGTGCTGACCATGGTCTTACGTCTGGACGCGATGTCGTCCAGATACTTCTGATGCTCGCGGTCATAGATGAACGTGCGCAGACGCGACAGGGCCCGTTCCTTGTTCTTGGGCTGGTCGCGGGTCTCGGTACATTCCTGTCTCTTATACACATCTCCGAGCCCACGAGACTAGCGCTCATCT
>UQMZ01000090.1 GCA_900542185.1 uncultured Bacteroidales bacterium | reverse complement strand
ACACTCTCTCCGTCGTCGGCAGCGTCAGATGTGTATAAGAGACAGCTATGGAACAGGATAATGTTGCAATTCGTCTAAAAGGGTTCATTCAAGAATTGGGTGTCACCAACTCTCAGTTTGCCGACAAGTGCGGCATACCCCGCCCCAGTCTCTCACAGCTCTTGGGAGGCCGCAACAAGAAGATCAGTGATGTCATAGTGGGACAGATACACCAGGCGTATCCTGAGCTGTCTGTGTTGTGGCTGTTGTTTGGCGAAGGCCCGATGATAAATGCGAATGCCATAGAGGCCGGCCCAGAGGGTTCTTCTTATATGGGAAGCGATCGTCAGGACGGAATTCAATCGGTAATGACCGATGAGATTGGTCAGGATGGGATAATGGACGGCGGATTGTTCGATATGCTTCCGGAAAATCGGCCGGTTTATAAGGGCGGGGAGCAATATGAGAACCTCAGAGCCTTAAATAATGCTAAAAAAGCGTATAATACAGCTGTAAATAAGGGAAATGACTGCGAGGAAAAGCTTGCGGACATGAAGAAGCAAATAGAGAGAATGAAGAAAAATCCGCGCAAAGTGACGCAAATCACCGTTTATTACGATGATTCCACCTTCGAAACATTCTATCCAAGGTAAGGAAGCACGGCGGAGCTGAAGCTCCGCGCCGGAACCAAACCGCCTGATGCAAACACAGGCACGGCGGAGCTGAAGCTCCGTGCCGGAACTAAACCGCCTGGTACAAACGGACGCGGCGGAGGCGGAGTTGAAGCTCCTTAGTTTTTCTTTTGGTCGGACTGAGAGTTGAGGTCGTGGAGACGCTGGGCCATCTTTGCCTCGGCCGGGTTGTTACCGGGGGTCCAGAAGTGCGCGCCTTCCAGGCCATCAGGAAGGTATTGCTGCTTCACATAGTTGCCCTGGTAGTCGTGGGCATACTTGTAGCCTTCGTGATAGCCGAGGTCGGCCATCAGCTTGGTGGGCGCATTGCGCAGATGCAAGGGAACGGGCAGGTCGCCGGTCTGAGACACGGTCTGAATGGCATTGTTGATGGCCATATATGCTGAATTGCTCTTAGGGGAATTGGCCAGATAAATGGCACATTCGGACAGAATAATGCGGCTCTCGGGCCATCCTATTTTCATCACGGCATCGAATGTGGCGTTGGCAAGTAATACTGCATTGGGGTTGGCCAGACCTACATCCTCCGACGCCAGAATCATCATGCGCCGGGCTATGAACGCGGGATCCTCACCACCCTCAACCATACGAGCCAGCCAATAGACGGCCCCGTCGGGATCGGAGCCTCGCATGGACTTGATGAAAGCCGAGATTATATCGTAGTGCATCTCGCCGTTGCGGTCGTAAGCGGCGGGATTCTCCTGCAGGCGGTCGGTCACGACCCGGTCGTTGATCACCATAGGTTGATCAGAGGGGGTGGATTGCTCTATGATGTCGAGAATGTTCAGGAGCTTGCGCGCATCGCCTCCAGCATAGCGGAACAGGGCGTCTTTCTGCTCTACCACCACATTGCGTGCGGCGAGAATCGGGTCTTTGGTGATGGCGCGGTCCAGCAGCTTCTGCAAGGCCTCCATGTCAAGCGATTTGAGCGTGTAGACCTGTGCGCGCGACAGCAACGGACGGATAACCTCGAAGCTGGGATTCTCCGTAGTGGCTCCTATCAGGGTGACGGTGCCGTTCTCCACGGCTCCGAGCAACGAATCCTGCTGCGACTTGTTGAAGCGATGGATTTCATCAATGAACAGTATGGGCCGTCCCTTGACGAACATGCTGTTGGCGTCGTGACGGCAGCGGTCCAGTACCTCGCGCACATCCTTCACGCCCGAGGTCACGGCCGACAGCGTATAGAACGGCACATCGGTCTGCTGTGCTATGATCTTGGCCAGCGTGGTCTTGCCAACACCCGGAGGACCCCACAATATGAACGAATTTATACGGCCTGAATCAATCATGTTGCGTACAATTCCGGAGGGGCCAACCAGATGTTCCTGGCCGATGTAGTCGTCAAGGCTTGTGGGACGCAGGCGCTCGGCCAATGGTATGTTGTTGTTCGTCATGTTCTGAGATATTTTCGGTAAAAGCCGCGGGCTTTTACCACAGTGACGGGATGAAGCAGAAGGGGGAGTGGGAATTACGGTTCAGTGCGTGAAGTAGGGCTGTCCATATTGGAAGTGGGGCTGTCCATACTGGAAGCGGGGATGTCTATGCGGGAAGTGAGGATGTCTATGCGGGAAGTGAGGATGTCTATAAGTTCAGGCACATTGAAATTCTCCAGAGTGGAGACGACGCGGTCGGAATAGGGAGCTATCACGGCTGCCGGAAGGGTACCGGCCACGCCTACGACGTAGGCCCCGGCACGATGGCCGGCCATTACACCCTGTTCCGAATCCTCGAACACGACGCAATTGCGGGCGCCCACTCCGGCAATTGCGGCGCCTGTCAGATACCCTTCGGGATCGGGTTTGGAGTGATGGATCATATCTGCGGTGACTATCCCCTTGAAGAATCCGCGCAGTTCCGGCTGCCGGGCCCACAGGCTCGTCATCTTTTGCTCGTTGCTGCTGGTCACCATCACGGCCGGTACGTTGCGCTCGGTCAGCGAGGCGAGCAGGTCCATGACACCCGGCTTTAAGTCGAACGGCATGGTGCGCTCCAGCTCGTCTAACCGCTCTTTGATATACGCGTGGGTGTCGGGCTTGAAATAAGTGTCGAGAATATGTGTCAGCGTGGTTCCCTTGATGTCTGTTGCCAATGTCGGTACGTCGGGACGGAACTTGCGTCCCATTTCCGACCAGAAACGGGTGTATACGGTTTCACTGTCTATCAGGACGCCGTCCAGGTCGAACAGGGCGGCGCAGCGGTGGTCTGTCTTAATTCGGGTCATACTTATATAACGCGCAAAGGAGTGAATTCGTAGAATAAGGTACTCAAAAAGGGGAGCGGTTGATGCCTGAAACGGCAGATGTGGTCAATAATGCACCCAAAAATAGAAAATGATATAAATTTATGCTGTCTCTTATACACATCTGACGCTGCCGACGACGGAGAGAG
>UQMZ01000089.1 GCA_900542185.1 uncultured Bacteroidales bacterium | reverse complement strand
GAGATGAGCGCTAGTCTCGTGGGCTCGGAGATGTGTATAAGAGACAGCATCAGCACCTCCTGGAATTCCTCGATTTCCTCATCGGTATAATCGTTGCCGCTGCGGCCGGCGAAACGGTCCAGTTCCTCGTCGTCGTAATAAATTATCTTGTCCGTAGGCGGATACTTCTCGCACACCAGGTGCTGGCCACAGCAGAGCGGTCCGTGCTTGCCTGCCTCCGGTGCTGATTGACCGGTCGACTGTTCGGGTTCGGGAGTCACCGCGGCATCTTCTGCTTGTACGTCCGACGGCTCACCGGTCTTGCGGCGGTGCAGCCGTTCGCCTATATATAATGCAAATCCCACAATGACGGTAACCGCCAATATTATTAATGCTCCTTCCATATCTATAATCTTTATCTGAGCCCCCTTATATTAAACCCCACTCTGCTCAGTTCATTGTAAAAGTCGGGGAATGATTTAGTCACTACTTCTCCGTCCAGGATGCCGAGCCAGCCCAAGCGGGTTGCCAATATCGATATTGCCATGGCTATCCGGTGGTCGTTCCAGGCCTCAAAGGACTCATCGTCGGCTGTGGGGTATCTTTGGCCGTTCCATTCCAAGCTTACTGTCGGCGTCTCCCATGGCAACGGGGCGTCTCCCTCGGCAACACCATCGGATACATGCACTGCAAAGCCGGCCTTATGCAGCTCCGCACACAATGCCTGCAGGCGGTCTGACTCCTTGACGCGCAGGGCGCCGACATTCTCCAGGACGTATGGTATGCCTGCCAGACACATCCCCACGGCCAAGGCTGGTACGAGATCGGGCGTATCTCCCATATCGAGTCTTATGGGCATGCCGGTATCGGCAAGAGCACGTGTCGCCCTTGCATCTCCCCGAAGCACAACTTCTTCCACCCTATCCTCAACGCGAGTCGTCTCCACGCCTAAGAATGCGAAGATATTCTGCGCCTCGCTGTCCCCCTGAATGGAATGCTCCGCATCGGTCAGATTCTCGATATATAATTTACGGCCCGGCACGGCAAGGGCCAATTCGTAGAAATAACTTGCAGCCGACCAGTCGGCCTCTATCTCGTATCGTTCCGGAGACTTTGCGAAACTCTCCATTACCCGGCGCGTCATCTCGACGTAAGGTTTCGACACGGTGACGTCAGGCACTACCGGTGCCGCCTTGATGTCCCATAGCGGCGAGGCCATCAGCAACGCCGAAAGAAACTGCGAGCTCTGTCCGCTACTGACTGTAAGCTCATTGCCGGTCAGACGCCGTCCCGTTATCTTCAGCGGCGCGTAGCCGGGTCGTTCCAGGCATTCTATCTCGGCTCCGTGGCGTCTCAGCTCGTCAAGCAACGGCGCGAGAGGACGCCGTTTCAGTCCCGGCGCGCAGTCCACGTATGCCGTCAATCCCGGCAACGATGCCGCCAGCGCTACGAAGAAACGTAGCGACGTACCGCCGTTGCCAAGGTTGAATTCCATGACGTAGGGCGGCAGCTCGCCGAATTTTTCCAAACGCAACAACGGCTTGTCGATTTTTTCCGACAGTCGCCGCAATGCCTCGGACAATTCTATCGTATCGTCGCAGTCGGGCAGGTTTACAAGCTCCGTATCAAGACCATACACGTAACGGCACACCAACGCGCGGGCCGCTATGCTTTTCGACCCGGGAAGCCGGACACTCTCCCACTCCCGCCCACTATCGTAATGCACCTTTACTATCGCCATACTCCCTTAATTTACAATAGGCATTTTGTCCGTTTCTGTGCGCGGCTGGGGACAGCCCGCGCTACTAATCCCCATCACTCTGACTTCTGACCTCTGCCTTAAAGCAGCAGGCGTCGCCATAGCTGAGGAAGCGGTAGCCGTTCTCTAACGCCTGATCGTAATAGCCGCGCCACAACGGCGTGCCGTTTTCGTCATTGCCGAGAAACGAGCTGACCAACAGCAGCAACGTCGACTGCGGCTGATGGAAATTGGTGACCATCGCCGACACGATGCGCCACTGAAACCCCGGTGCAATCATGATGGACGTCTCCATCGACGCCGGCACGTCGCTGTCGGGATCCGTAAGCCTGTCATACAGAGCCTTCAGTGCCGGCAACGTGTCGAACGGCTCCGATTCGTATGCCTCCCACTGCGACACGCTGTATGGATTGTCGGCACCCATAAGAAGATGTCTGCCGATATAAGGCAATGATTCGAGGGTACGCACCGAAGTGGTGCCGATAGCCGTAACAGGATAGCCGGCTTCCAATTGTCGGATTATGGCGCCGACCGTTTCAGGCGTGACGGTAAATTTTTCCGTGTGCATTGGGTGCTCACCGATCTCCTCCGACTTCACGGGCTGGAACGTGCCGGCACCTACATGCAGCGTGACGGAATGGAATTCGATGCCACGGCCGCGAATCTGATCCATCAGTTCGTCGGTAAAATGGAGTCCCGCCGTCGGGGCAGCAACCGAGCCCTGCATACGGGCGTAGACGGTCTGATAATCATCTGTGTCGCTGGCCTCCGATTCGCGGTGCAGGTACGGCGGGATAGGAATGCGACCCGCCGCCTCGACTATGTCGGCCCAGTTGTGGCCACCGTCCCATTCGAATGCGATGTCGAAGCTGTTGCCGGGAGCCTCGCCCAGGATACGAGCGCGCAGATGGCACACTGTGCCGTTCACGTCTATCTCCTTAACCAGCTCACCCTCTTTCCATCGCTTGCGGTTGCCCACCAGGCAACGCCACACGCACCGTTGCTGCTCCTGGAACATCAGTACATAGTCGTGCGGCTCTACCGGCTCCAAAAGAAAAATCTCGATGCGGCTACCTGTGGGCTTGTGCATCTCGATGCGCGCGTTTATAACACGCGTATCGTTGCAGCATATTATAGTGTGTGGATCCAGCAGACCGGGCAACTCACTGAAAACAGTATGATTTACGTTTCCCCGGTTGTCGGCGGCCAGCAACTTGCACGCCGCGCGGTCCACTAACGGATGCTTTGCGATCCGCTCGTCCGGCAGCGGGTAATCGAAATCGGATATATGTATCGACTTTATCTCTGTCTCGTTCATGCTGCAAAGTTACAGATTTTTTATCGGATAGGCATTCTTTATTTTCAAAATTCAAGATTTATTATTAATTTTGCAGTCTCTATTGGATGGAACCTTAAAGAGGGTTTCGGATGGAGGCAGAAATGGTGGAATGGTAGACACGAGGGACTTAAAATCCCTTGGCCGTTGAGGCTGTGTGGGTTCGAGTCCCACTTTCTGTACTGAAAGCGGCGCCCGGTGTGCCGCTGCAAAACAATCGGCGCCCGGTGTGCCGTAAATAATATGTCGGTCAGAACGTTAGCAAGCACAAGGTCAAAACATCCGCATTTGCACTGTCACTGGTTAGAACAGCACCAGATGCGACAGAAACGACGTGTGCGGGCATATAACGCGGAATCCGACATGCAACAGAATCACGATGCGCAGGCGTATGGTCACGGCCGTACGCCTGCGCGCGTTTTTGTCATTGCAGTTAAGGTTAAAAATCAGATATACAGATGAAGGTTGGAATAGTAATGGGCTCGGCCTCCGACTTGGGAGTGATGAAGGGAGCGTTCGAGATTCTGGACAGTTTTGGAGTGGAATACGACAAGCGCGTATACAGCGCGCACCGCACTCCGGAAGCATTGGCCGAATGGCTTAAGGACGGCCGCGAGCGCGGTTTCTGCGCCTACATAGCCGGTGCCGGCGGTGCTGCGCACTTAGCCGGCGTGGTCGCTTCGCAGACCACCCTCCCCGTGATCGGCGTACCCGTGATGTCGCAGGCTCTCCGGGGCATGGACTCGCTCCTGTCCACAGTGCAGATGCCCACCGGCATACCCGTGGCTACAGTGGCAATCGACGGTGCAAAGAACGCCGCCTTACTCGCGGTTGAGATAATGGCGGTGTCCGATCCCGAACTGGCCGGAAAACTCGCCGACTACCGCCGCAAACAGGCTCAGAAAGTACTGGACACAGTAATCTGACGGCAGCCGGGAATCAAGGAACCGCGTGGAGATTTTTAAGGAACCGCGTGGGGACTAAAAAACTCTCATCGAGACTAAAACATCCGCTATAAAGCTTATCCGTATTATATCTGTCTCTTATACACATCTGACGCTGCCGACGACGGAGAGAGTGTA
>UQMZ01000088.1 GCA_900542185.1 uncultured Bacteroidales bacterium | reverse complement strand
AACACTTTAATCTCCCGGTTTTAACAAATGCACCGTGATTTCGGCTTGACCCCTTTTTAGGACAAGATAAAATTAGAACTGATATCCATATGATTCAACGACAATTAGGTTTTGTTTCTTCCATCATGAGAAAGGAAGATAAGGGCGAATATATTCAGTCGCTCGTTGACAGCCGAGAGAATGACGATTCTACAATCGCTCAGGATGCTATGCTCCTGCAACATATCGCCAATCTCAACCACCGAGTTTCGCAGTATCAAGTAACATTGTAGGTATAGTAACACCACGGCTCTTTCATTTAAGATTGTCTTGCTCCTTGAGAAATTTTGTTATTTTATAGCTGCCATCAGAGCTTCTTTGTCCTCAGGTTTCATGATTTTCCACTGTCAGCCCTAATTTTAGAGGCATGAGTGATGGTTGGTTAAATTTTTGACTGTCAACGAAATAAGAGGTTTATAAATTTGGCCAAGTGACCAATTTTCGTAACTTTATAGGTGAAAATAAATTAGTTATGAATAAAATCAAGTCACTTGACCAAGTACGTTCGACCGGCGCATCTGCGCACAATCACACTGCAAAAGTACAAAATAAAATTGAATCCGAGGGCAGCATCCTCGACAATCTGATGTATTTTGCCGCGTCTGTTCCTGATTTCCGCCGGACAACCAAGGGCAATATCCGTCATTGTCTTAAAGATGTCATCATGCTGATGGTTTTTGCCCGGGCATCGAAGTGCGTCGGACGCGCAGAGATAATCGAGTTCGGGAAGCATAATCTCAACAAATTACGCAAGTTGGGGGTGCTCAGAAACGGAGTGCCGTCGGAACCGACGCTGTGCCGTATCGAGAATGGTGTCAATGATCTGGAGATGGCAGACAGAATGCAGGAGTTCGCGGAGAAGTATCACAGAGAACTGCTTGAAGAATCAGAAATCGGAGAAATAATCTGCATCGACGGAAAGGCCCAGCGTGGTACGGTTCAGGACAACGGGCGCAATCCGGATATCGTGTCGGCCTATTCGTTCAATACCGGCATCGTGCTGGCTACCGAGGCCTGCCGGGAAAAGAGCAATGAAATAACCGCTGTGCCGTTGCTGCTTGACAAAATCGACATCTCCGGCAAAGTGGTAACGGCCGATGCCATGTCCATGCAGAAGGATATAATTGACACGGTCAGAAGAAACAAAGGGGACTTTCTTATAGAACTCAAGGCCAACCAGCGCTCTTTGCGGTACGGTGTGGAAGACCGCATCAAGGCACTTACGCCGGTGTATTCATACACCGTGGGGCCTGAACTCGGACACGGAAGAATCGAGACCAGAATCTATCGTGTCTATGATGGACTGGAAATAATAGCGGACATGGAAAAATGGGGAGGCAATATGACGATAGTGGAATATGAAGCCCATACGGTCAGGAAGCATACGGGCATCCAAACATCGGAAAGACGGCTTTATGTCAGCAGTCTGCCCACCGATACTCCGGCCTTAGGACACTTTGTGCGCAGCCACTGGTCTATAGAAAGCATGCACTGGGGACTCGATGTCAATCTGCAGCAGGACGGCATCAGGCGCAAATCGCTCAGGGCTGCCAGAAACCTTGACACTATCCAAAGAATAGTTCTCTCTGTATGTTCAATATGGAAAGGACTTCGTAAAAAGCGATCTGATAAAAAGAAAGGGGTTGCCCGGTTGATGAGATATATATCTTTGAACTTTACAAGGCTACTTCGTTTCCTGAGTCAAAAATGAAAAAAATCAAATTTTGATAAGAAGATAAATCACTGAAATTAAATATTAAAAAAATTACCCCATTCAAAATGAACCGGGTAAGGGAAACTATGTCTCCTATTTAGTTTTAAATGAAAGAGCCGTGTAGTAACACGAAATCATTATGGAAAGGCACAGAGGCACAAGATATAATTCACAATGGGATGGATCTACATGGTTCATCTTAGGACTTGTCGCCGTGTGCTGCGTCGTGCCTTGTTTCATGGATGATGGAATATGGCCGACGATTATTTGCCTTGTGATGTTGGCCTTCGTCTTGGTGGCATTCCTCAGTATCTTTTACCGCATTGACAAGGATAAGCTTGTGGTATATACTTTCTTTATTCCCACAGCCTACCCGATTGACAAGATTAAAGAGATCAAACCTACCAAGAGCGTATTATCATCTCCGGCAACATCGTTGACCCACCGCTTGGCAATCACTTTCACCGACCGGAAAATTCTGAAAAGCTCAATTCCGCTTATCATCTCACCAGTACGTCAGGAAGAGTTTATCCGACAGCTACTTTCCGCCAATCACGAGATCAAGCATTAGACATGGAGAAATTGAGACAATTGCTGTAATTATTAGCCCCTCAACATATCATATAATAAATATTTTTACTATCTTTGCAGTATCATAAGATAGATTGAGCATGGCAAAGAATACAATGGGGACTAAGTTGCCCCGAAAACTGGAACAGAAAATGGCTCTTATGGGTGAGCAGATTAAGCTCGCCCGGCTACGTCGTAACCTCTCGATTGCGCAGGTTGCGGAGCGCGCGACCTGTTCGCCTCTCACTGTGAACCGCATCGAGAAAGGCTCCCCTACGGTCTCAATCGGCATTTATGCCCGTGTTCTTTATGCTCTGCAACTTGATGACGATCTTCTTTTGATAGCCAAAGAAGATACACTCGGCAGAAACCTCCAAGATCTATCGCTTAAACACCGCCAGCGCGCATCAAAAAAGGAGTAAGTCATGAAGAAACTTTTTGTGTATGCCGACTTTAATTGGCTCGATACGCCTCAGTTGATTGGCGAGCTTTCTTATGACTCGGTGCGCGGGAGCGAGACATACGGCTTTTCGTATGATCAGGAATGGCTTGCCAGATATGGAGATGTTTTTTTCAGCGAGGATTTGCAGAACTATTCGGGCATCCAATACACCAGGCCCGAGCGAGACATCTTCGCCTGTTTTTCCGATGCTCTCCCCGACCGTTGGGGCCGCACATTGCTGAATCGCCGTGAACAGATTACAGCCACTGATGAGAAAAGAGCTATACGCCGATTGACTTCTTTCGACTACCTTATGGGCATAGATGATGCTTCGCGTATGGGCGGGTTCCGGTTTGCCGAAACTCCCGGAGGGAAGTTCATCAACTGTGAGGAAAGCCTCCGCGTGCCGCCATTGGCGAATGTCAGAGAACTGATGCTTGCCGCGCATGAGATAGAACTAAGCGAGGAAAAGCATCTGTTGCCGTCGAAGAAATGGCTCGCTCAACTGTTGCATCCGGGCACATCTCTCGGCGGTGCCAGACCCAAAGCATCTGTCATCGATGAGAACGGCAGTCTGACGGTTGCCAAATTCCCTTCTCGCAAAGATGATTATGACGTTGCCCAATGGGAACATTTCTGTCATGTAATGGGACGCAAGGCCGGACTGAATGTTGCTGAGACACGGACAATCAATGGAGAAGATTATCACATTATACTCTCAAAGCGTTTCGACAGAAACAGCGACGGCAGACGAATACATTTCGCCTCTGCATTGACTCTGCTCGGACTGACCGACGGCGACAACGCCTCAACAGGTTATGGCTACACCGACATTGTGGATTTCATCGTTCAGCACGGCAGCAATGTCGAGCAAAATTTAGAGGAACTATATCGCCGTGTAGCATTCTACATCATTGTCGGCAACTCCGATGACCATTTCCGCAATCATGGCTTTCTTTTGACTCGCAAAGGCTGGGAACTATCCCCGGCATACGACATCAACCCGACTCTCGCCGACAATCAAAGCCTGCTGATAAATCGATCTACAAGCGAATCCGACCTCAATATCCTATTGGCATCCGCTGGAGAATATATGCTTTCTGCTGATAAAGCCAAGAGTATTATCGACGAGGTAAAAACCGCCATGAAATCATGGCGCACAGAAGCCCGTAGGCTCGGACTTCCCCAGCGCGACATCGACATGTTCGCACCCCGATTTGATAAATGGATTGAATAGCCAACTCTGTAGTTACGATAGTTTGGAGTCCTTTCGTCGAGTTTGTACAAAGTCGTTCTTAATAGAATCGCGCCAAAGACTGTGAAATAAAGCAATAAATCACGCCATCTTGTCGCGATTATTCAAGGTTTTACTCTAATCTGTCGTGATATATCGGCTCAAATCAAGTGAAAAAATGGCAAAATTCGGCTCAATCTGAGATAAATACTCGTGGATTTAGCTTCAATTTGAGCCGATAATCAGGATAAAATCTCTCTCTGAATAATACCGAAGTTAGCACATCTAATAAGTAAAATTCAGTGGATTTGTACGCGCATCTGTATGTCTCGAAAAGTTAAAGTTGCTATATTCCTTTGATAATCGGAGTATCATCGACCTTGATGCCAACTATATCTATTTCGTTAGCTTCCTTCCCCTTTTTGCGTTCCCACCACGAGCCGATATTCATATATTCGTGGCTTTCCATCATTTTGAGGCACAAGCCGAAATCCCGGTGCATGGATTTAGGGAAAAGTGTTAAATTTGCG
>UQMZ01000087.1 GCA_900542185.1 uncultured Bacteroidales bacterium | reverse complement strand
ACTCTCTCCGTCGTCGGCAGCGTCAGATGTGTATAAGAGACAGGGACAAATACCGCGTGAATAAATAATCCAGATTTATCCCGATTAATCCTGATTTATCTCGATTAATCCCGATTATCTCGATTAATCCCGATTATCTCGATTTATCTCGATTTATCTCGATTTATCCCGATTTATCCCGATTTATCCCGATTTATCCCGATTTAATTCAATAACAAAGGCCCCGGGTCGCAGTGACCCGGGGCCTTATATTGTGTCTTGGTGTTTCCGATTACTTCTCGGCTACACCTGTCATTACGAAGTCAAGACGGTTCTTGGAGGGGTCAAGCTGCTTCATGAACTTGTTCAGGCCCTCTATTGTCATTCCGTCTATGGCTGCCTTGTGGCCTGAGATATTGTCGAATCCCAGCAGCCAGTCTGTCAGATTGTTGTTCCAGTATTTGTTGGTACGGACATTGATCTCATACTGTTTTACCATAGCCTCGCGTACCTTGTTGAAGTGT
The DNA here is from genome assembly GCA_900542185.1 of uncultured Bacteroidales bacterium. GTDB lineage: Bacteria > Bacteroidota > Bacteroidia > Bacteroidales > Muribaculaceae > Lepagella. The sequence goes on along the minus strand of UQMZ01000087.1, from coordinate 4,210 downwards.
TCGCCTTTTGCACCGTTCTTAAGCAGGTTTACGAGTTCCGTGTTGGCACGGTCCATCAGTTTCTGCTGCACATCGGCATTGGTCTGGAACCAGTAGCCGAGTTGCCAGTGGTTGGTGTACTGGTTGAAGCCACCGAATCCCTGTGGGCTGTATGTGCCACCCTCTTCCTCACGCAACGTCTCGGTATATATGATGTCCATGATGTCGCCAACTGCCGAAATCATGCAGCTGTTGGCTATGGAATAAGGAATCTCGGTGCCGTTGCTTACTACGAATACCTGGGTCGAAGGAGTGGCCATCGGGATGTCGAAGTGGTCTTTCACATCGCCCTTGACGTAAGGACGGGGGGATATAGCCTTAACCTGCGAAGCCTTGCCTTTGGAGGGAAGCGATGCGATGTATTTCTCGAGCATCGGCTTCAGAGTCGCAGCGTCGACGTTGCCGACAAACAGGAATGTAAAGTCGGCGGCGTTCGCCATGCTCTGCTTGGCCAGATTGAGCATCTCGGAATAGTCGGCCTTCTCCAGCATGCTGACGGAGGGCACATTGTAATAGAGGTCGTCGTGGCAGTTCTGAGCCTGGTCAAGACGGCTGCTGAACACGAACTGCGGACTCTTCTCCTGCTCGCGGAGGAAGCCGATGGTCTGTTCTATGTTGGCGCGGTAAGCAGCGGTGTCGGGCTGAAGGTCGGTCATGGTCTCGTACAGAACCTCCATGAACACGGGGAGATCCTTGACTGTGGACTGTCCCTTGAGCGACGTCACGGCGTTGCCTACGTTATAGCTCAGTTCTACATTCTTGCCTGCCAGATATTTCGATACGGTCGACGCCTTGTATTCTCCGAATTTGGAAGCGTCCACAGCATCCGACATGCACATCACATTTGCAGCCTGGCTCTTGCTGTAGATGTCGCGGCCACCCTTGCGGAAAGCGGTGAACAGAATCTCGTCGGCCTTGAAGTCGGTAGGCTTGATCACAACTTTCGCGCCATTGCTAAGCGTGAATTCGGTTGTTCCGAACTGGCCTGCCTTCTCGCTCTTGATCTTGCCGGCCTTCGGGGCCTTGGCCACCAGTGTGGACGGAAGCTCCTCGTCTACGTATGCCGTGTACTCGGCGTTGATGATCTTGTTAAGGTCGGCTGTCATCACCTCCTCTGACACCATTTCCATACCCTCGCGCTCAGGCTGCGAAACGACTATGACCTGATTGTTGGGCGTCAGTATCTGGGTAGCCATCATGTTAAGTTCCTGAACGGGTATCACCGGAAGAACCTGTTTCATCAGCGTGTACTCCTGTTCGGCGCCGGGATTGGCGGTATTGTCGATGAACGTGCGGATCAGGCGACGTGCCAGAGTCGAAGTCTTGGTGGACTTACGCTCGTTGTAGGCCTTCTCGTAGGTGGAAAGGAGTTCGTCGCGGGCGCGGACAAGTTCGGACTCCATGAATCCGGTCTTGCAGGCACGGGCCACGATGGCCAGAGCGTCGTCGTAAGCATCCTTGATGCCGTCCTTGGCTATGATGGTGATGTCGAACGCATCCTTAGTGGTCGATACATAGAAGTCTCCGAAGCTGACGCCTGCATACGAGTATTTACAATTGGGATCCTTTGAATGCTCCTGCAGACGGTTGTTGATCATCATCTCGATCAGAGCCTGTACCACCTTCTCCTGCATATATGCCATGACTGTGTTGCGTTCCTCGAAAGGAATCTTGTCGCTCTTGAACGACACGCTGATCATCTTGTAAGGCATTTCCTTGTCGGTGAAATACGCGAAGATGGGCTTCTCGTTGTCGCTGACCGTAGGATATACGCGGGGAGCGGCATTCTCGGGCATCGGGATCTTACTGAACAGATCCTTCACCTTCTGCTCCATCTCGTTGACGTCGAAGTCACCGACAATCACGATACCCTGCTGGTCCGGACGATACCATTTGTGATAGTAGTCGCGGATGGCCTGGGGCGGGAAGTTGCGTACAATCTCCATCTTTCCGATAGGCATCTGCTGATACTGGTACTCCTTGTACAATACAGGGAGGATAGCCTCGAACATACGGTTCTGGGCATCGCGGCGGCTGCGCCACTCCTCCTCGATCACGCCACGCTCGGCGTTGATCTCGTCTTCCTCAAGCAGGATGCTGCCGCTCCAGTCGCTCAGCACAAGCAGCACGGAGTCCATCAGGGCCTTATCGGTTGTTGGAACGTTATCGATGTTGTACACAGTCTCGTCAAAGCCGGTGTAGGCGTTGATGTCCGCGCCGAAGCGGATACCCTTAGACTGCAGATAATTCAGCATGTTCTTGCCGGGATAGTGCTTGGTGCCGTTGAAGGCCATGTGCTCCAGGAAGTGGGCCAGACCAAGCTGATTCTCGTTCTCGAGCGTGGAACCGACCTTCTGGGCGATGTAGAAGTTGGCGCGCTCCTTCGGCTCCTCGTTGTGCAGGAGGTAATACGTCAGGCCATTGTCCAGCTTGCCGTGTCTTACTTCCGGATTCAACGGAATCGCCGGATTCTGTCCGTATGCCATGACACAGGTCATTCCCAGCATGGCCAGACTCGCAATCTTTCTGATCATATTGATATTGTTATTGGTGTGTTTTAATTATTGAGAGGAGTGGTATTATGAGGAGAGATGGGAAAAATGGGAACGTAGCGGTTAGTGTTGTGTCTGTTAATTTGAATTAAAATTAACTGGTAGGTTTAATAGCTTCGGTGCTTTTTGGGCTTGTGAAAACGCATTGTGGTGTGCTGCGTTATGACATAGTCCATGGGCACGTCGTGTTCCTCGCATGGGATCTCGTCCATTAGCTGGAAGTCATAGCCCACGCCTACCGTCGTGGCCTTGGTGTTGGCCAACAGCCGGTCGTAGAAACCCTTGCCGCGACCAAGACGGTTGCCGCGACGGTCGAAGGCCACTCCGGGAACCACTATCATCTCCAGCTCGCGGGCGTCCACGGTGTCATTGCCCGTAGGCTCCTCGATGTGGAACGAGCCGAGTTCCAGCCGCGACTCGTCGTATGGCAGTATCTCCAGGTTCACCCCATTGACACGCGGCAGATAGAAATGCTTGCGGCCGTGCCATTTCTGCAGGAATGCTCGTGTGGACAGTTCGTCGCTCAGCGAGTGGTACATAAGGATGCGGTCAGCCATCATAAACGCGGCCGTATCTTCCAGACGCGCGAACACCTCCAGTGCCGACGCCTCTTTTTCGGTTTCCAACAGCATCCTGCGCATCGCGCTCACCTTTCTCCTTATGTCTCGCTTATCCATAACTATTTCTTTTTACCAGGTTTGATGTTTACTGGCGATTGCCCCTGTTCCAGCAGGCGCAGGGCCTCGGATACCGTCTTATCTTCCTGATTCAGTATCTTGATCAGGCCTTCGTAGCCAACCAGGTCGCGCGCAATCACTCCCTTTATCTGATTTAACAACAGAGAACGCGATTGGTTGATGTAATACCATCTTGCGGGCAGCCCTTTGTTGGCGGCGTAGCTCACGAAGTTCTGCAGCAGTGTATTATCTCGCGGCAGGATACGCATCATGCTCTCCACGCTCTTGTCCTTCATCATCGGGCGGTAGGAGTCTGCCATATATTGCGCGAAGGTATTGATCAGACCCTTGTTCACTGCCTCCAGATAGTAGGAAGTGTAACCTGTAGTGTCTTCCGGCACGAACACATCCGGCATGATGCCGCCTCCTCCATACACCTCACGCCCGTTTACGGTACGGAACAGCTTGCTCTTGTCCAGCTTGATGCTGTCGCGCGAATAGAACTCGCCGTGCGTGTAGCGGTCGGCTATGTCCATCTCGTATTTGCCGTCCTTGCCGCGCTTGTATTCCTTCTGAATGCAACGTCCCGAAGGCGTGTAGTAGCGAGCCACGGTCAGACGTACGGCAGAGCTGTCGGGGAGCGAAAGCTGGTTCTGCACAAGACCTTTGCCGAACGTGCGGCGTCCGATAACGAGACCTCGGTCATTGTCCTGGATGGCTCCGGCGAAGATTTCCGACGCGGAGGCCGAGAACTCGTTTGTTATTACGGTCAGCGGAACGTTCTGGAACTGTCCGGTGCCGTCGCTGGTGGCTACGGTCTGGTTTTCGGCTATGCGGCCCTTGGTGAATACTATGCCGCGCCCCGCTGGCAGGAACTCGTTGGCCATGTATATGGCCTGTCTCTTATACACATCTGACGCTGCCGACGACGGAGAGAGTGTA
>UQMZ01000086.1 GCA_900542185.1 uncultured Bacteroidales bacterium | reverse complement strand
GCAAATTTAACACTTTTCCCTAAATCCATGCACCGGGATTTCGGCTTGTGCCCTATATCCTCCATCCACTCTTCCCACCATTCTTCCTCATACCATCTTTCTTTGGGACATTCCAGCATTCTCGATAATTCAGCGTCAAGTTGGTGCATCACTTCATCTACGGTCACGTTACAGTCCTCGGAAGCATCATGGAGAAAGCCCACCACCTTCTCCATCCAATCGAATCCCAATGAGGCCACTTTCAGAAGGTGAGATTCAAAATAGTCGTGACCGCCTTTGTCCGTCTGCCCTTTGTGGAGCTTTTGAGCCAATAAGCCTGCTGCATATACGATTTTTGTCATATAGCCCATGTCATTTTCCAGACTGTCTATCCGCCGTCTTGCTTCTTCAGCATCGAAGGTCGCAATATAATCATAGTATTGACGCATCAGCGTCTCGGTATCAGATTGAGGATCCATAAAGTCGAAAAGAGTATCCATATACTGATCCATATAATCGATATCACGTTCCCGCAGAGCAATGAAACCGGCAAGCATGGTTCTAACCTGCCGAAACCGTGCATTGTTCATCTCCATTATGGGACGAAATGCGTCTATCAATTCTTTCGAAAGTATCGAGTCGTCCATCAGGATTCTATTTTAATAGTTTTTATCTGTCAATGACTTCCCATGTGCCGGATTTCTCTGAATCTAATCGACGGATTTTACCATCTTCTTTAAGTTTATCAATAATCCGGAACATTGAAGTCTTTGATTTATCAAATAATTTCGACAACGGTTTCACACTGATTCTCTTGTCAACTCGCATTTTATCCAGTATCAATTTTTCTAAGACAATATGTCTTCATATCGTTCCGCTTATCGTTCCGGATTGTTCCGCTATTGTTTTTATGATGGAATTAATAGCTTTTGCCGCCAGTACCGTACCTTAAAATCTATATAATTCCAATATGCGGAATTGAATAAGTAGAAACAACTTCATTTATCAACTCACCAGTCGTCACCGGAGTCGAAGTCGTCGAATACGCTGTCATCGTAATCGTCATAGCCTCCATACGACGAGCCATAGTCATTGTGTCCGCCATACATCGAATCGTAATAATCCTGGCCGCCATACCTTGAGGTATAGTCATCAAGATCCTCCGGATCCTCAAGCGGGTCGTAGTACGAATGAGAATGCCCGTTGTGGGGGCTATGGTCATAATCGCAATAGTCGTCATGATTGCAGTCCCCATAATCTTTACTTGACTGCGCACGGCCGGTGTGTTCCTCATGGCTGTCCGAACCGAACAGCCACCGGAATATCAAAAACTCTCGTAAATACTTCCAGAACAACATAACACCCTCCTTCCTGAGAATAATAGATCAACGTCCCACGAGGATGCGGGCAGTATGACCGAGAACGTTAACAGAGACGGTGGTGTTGACAGTGAATGTGACGCCTGCGCCGCAGGGAGCGCACATAAGCGCGTAATCCAGCATCGATCGTGTCTCACTATCCGCGAAATGGGCTGAAATATACCGTCCTATCGGTCGTACGGTGGTAACCGTGATTTCCACTTTGACATTGCGGGTACTGTTGTAACCGGTTATCTTTGCCGAGGCGTTGCTGAATACCTTTGTATCCCACGCACAAGGTATCTCCAATCCGACGTACTGCTGAGACAGGCTTTCGAATTTCTCTTCATAGTGTCGATCTACAAGCTTCTCGGCCGCACTGGCCATCTCTCCTAATTTCGCCATCTCATCATAATCCGCATGAGCTTCCTTGAGCTTATAATAACGATCGCGTGCCAGTCTCTGGACTGAATCCAGAGCGGCCGAATTGCGGACGGAGATTGACGGCAGTTCGCCAAGAAGCGGAGATTCCTCTATCGGGTGTGCCTTATCCGACATTTTTATGCTTTTATCGGCCATTCCTTCGGGTGTATAGGAATTTACGCAGGATGCCAACGACAACAGCACAATAAGCGACAGTGTGGACAAAATTAGTTTCTTCATGATATTAATTAGTTGTTTATGATTGCAAAAGTAATAGATATACCTTAAGAAAACAAATTATAGAATGAAGCAGCCACCACTACTTCTTGGCGCGGAGGCCGTGGGTGCCGGGGGCGAACAGCGTCATCACTACCATTATTCCTGCCTGTATCCGTCTCATGATAATAGTTTAGGTTATTGCCGCTTCCGCAAAGATATTTAACTTTCGCATGTTGGAATTATCAGATTTTCAAGTCACAGAACTGGCGGCAAAAGCAAGCTTTCACCTTGCACGGAACGTACAGAATAGACACAGAACTTTATTTAAGTATTAGGTATCAGTGATTAGTCATAAGGTTTATCCTTCGTCACTTGTCACTTATCACTATGGCTTCGGACTTACTTTTGCCTTTATCACAGATTCCGCTTGCGCGGGAGCAGGAACATACACAGAATGCTTCTGTGAAAAATCCCGTTGCCGTCAATGACGGCTCTGTGCCACGGCCGAGTCCGGTCCGAAGCGGCGTATAAGAAAAAGTTCCGTGCCGTTCTGTCTATTCTGTGCGGATGCGCAGCATTCGAATAGTTCTGTGAGTCTAATTTCTTTTAATTCCATCATGAGGACTTGCGTAACTTGAATAATCAATCTTAAAAAACTTGAACAAAAGTTGATTGACCTATCAATGTTGTAACTTGTAACATGTAGAATTTAAAATGATTGGTACCATCAATCATTAAATCAATCAAAATTCAATCATATTTCAATCATAGTAAATTTGGCAATTATAATCCCGCATTCTAATTTTGCAAACCGAAAAACAAACCGACAAATCATGAAACCGACAATTACAATTTTATGTATGATTCTATTTGCGTTGTCTCCGCTATCAACTATATCGATGAATGCGGCCAAAAAGGCAAGCCGGACGATTACTCTTAAGAAAACGAAGATGCTAATATTCAACGTTATTCTCGTATGAACAGACAATATCAAATAGCATTCATCGGTTTCTTTGTTGTAAACGTGCTGACTATCATTGCTATTTTCATGGCCGTTAGATTCTTTCCGGATCAGAAAGGTGTGTTGGACAAGCTCGTCGGTTTAAACGTGTCTTTGGGCGTATTCATGTTTCTGTCTTTATGGGGAAGAATGTTCAGAGTTCGTAAAGAATCCAGGAGTGGTAAGGCGTTGAACGGGCGAACCACGATTCTACTTACGATGTCGTTGTTGATTATCGACACCTTGTTAATATCGGGAATTCTAAGGGACCATCATAACTGGATCAATGCCGCCGCACTCGCGACAGTTTTCTGGATCGGCGGCTTCTTTGGATGCCTCTTCCTCAGAAGGAATCTGATCATCCGGTCTGCATAATACTGCAACCATCGACTCGCAAACTCACGAGGGACGCCCGTTGCGTCCCTTTTTCTTTTTTGCGGTTTACGTTGAAATTTGTTATCTTTGTAGACTAATGGGAGTTGTAGCTGAAAGCTCCGTAAAAGAAAGCGTATGATAAAGTATCCGGTAAGCGAGTCGAGCTTCAGAAAAATACGGGAAGGTGGATATGCATACGTCGATAAGACGGCATATATACATCAATTGGTTAATGCGGGAGTGTTCTTCTTCCTCAGTCGCCCGCGACGCTTCGGCAAGAGCCTGCTGATATCCACCATGGACAGCTACTTCCGCGCCGAGCGGGAACTGTTCAAGGGCTTAGACATCGACCGTCTGGAGCCGGAGGAGTGGACGAAGTATCCGGTGCTACGGCTGGACTTTACGCGTGGAGGATTCAATAACGCTGATGACCTGACCGTCTTGCTGTCTAAAGTCGTGGATGAGTGGGAACGTGAATACGACGTTCCTCACCCTGAATACACCCCCGACTGGCGTTTTGACAATCTGATCAGAACTATATATCGCAAAACTTGCCGGCAGGTGATAATCTTGATTGACGAATACGACAGTCCGATAGTTGACGTTCACGGCAATCCGGAGCTGGAACAGCTCAACCGGAGGACCCTGCACGATTTCTACCGCGTGATGAAGGCCAATACGGACTACATCAAGTTCGCGTTCCTTACCGGCGTGGGGAAACTGGGACAGATCAACATCTTCAGCGGACTGAACAATCTGCTGGATATTTCTCTTGATACACGTTACTCCGCCATATGCGGTATCACCACACAGGAGCTGACAGATAACTTTGCCGAAGGTATCCGGGAACTTGGCGATGAAAACGGATGGAATTATGACGAGACATTAAACAGGTTGAAGAGGCAATACGACGGCTACCATTTTACGAGGGACATGGTGGACATATACAATCCGTTCAGCCTTCTGAAGGCTTTGTATTACAGGAATATCGGTGATTACTGGTTCCAGTCCGGCACACCGACTCGCCTGATCAAACAGTTTATGGAGAACGACTGGGGCACGCCGGATCTTGAAGACATAAAGGTGTCGCAGAACGCACTCAGCAGCGGGGATGTGCTCGGCAACGACCTTGCTCTCAACTGCTATTACACCGGTTATCTGACTATAAAGGAATTCAATCAGAATCGTAACAGATATACACTCGGTTATCCGAATGCCGAGGTGCGTCATGGTTTCTTCAACAATCTTCTGGAGATAGTAAAGAAATGGGACAGCACCAGGGCCGACAATTTCGTCGATTCGCTACGAGACTTCATCGATGACGATGACATCGAGGGATTTCTGCATGAGCTGCAGTCGTTCTTGGCGGGCATACCGTACATGAACCATACCAACAG
>UQMZ01000085.1 GCA_900542185.1 uncultured Bacteroidales bacterium | reverse complement strand
CGAGATGAGCGCTAGTCTCGTGGGCTCGGAGATGTGTATAAGAGACAGCCTCTACATAACGGCGGTGTGTCATGAGACATGACACACCGCCGTAATTTTCGCATCTCTCTTTTTCTGTGCTGAGACGGAAGTCGAAGCTATATCCGAAGTCCTATACAAAGCTATATCCGAAGCTATATAAAGATACCGTCTTAGTCCTCCTGTCCTTCCTTCCGATTGCAAATACGAATCCGTCTATCTATAATCCCGTGGCACCGGAATGGTGTCCCGCAGGAAATCACGTCGCTGTCCTTCGGATGTTCCCGCTTTTGACCCGCTTCCCTTGCCTGCCTCACTCTGTTTGGCCCGTTTGCCCCCGGACTTCTTGCGGCGGGATTTCTTCTTCTTTTTATGACGCGGCCCGTATTCTTCGGCGGCGTCATCGGCAGCCGGACGGTAGATGACTGTCTGCACCGGAACTTGCGACGCGGCGTCGCCGGGGCGGCCGCAATAGCGCATAACGAAGCCGAGGGACGTGATGACAAGTGTCACAAACACTAATATCACGATCCCTCGGCGTTCCTGTTTTCCCAACCCCATATTCCCCTTTCTTTACCCGCAGGTGCGGGATGATTCTCAGCTCTGACGGGCCACGCGCTTGCGGTCGTTCTCGTCAAGCAGTATCTTGCGCAGGCGTATGTGATGGGGCGTCACCTCCACATACTCGTCCTCCTTGATGTATTCCAATGCCTCCTCAAGCGAGAATACCACCGGCGGAACTATCTTGGCCTTGTCGTCGGCGCCGCTGGCACGCATGTTGGTCAGCTTCTTCGACTTGGTCACGTTCACTACGATGTCGTTGTCCTTGGCGTTCTCGCCCACTACCTGACCGGTGTAGACCTCCTCCTGCGGGAAGATGAAGAAGCGTCCGCGGTCCTGCAGCTTGTCTATTGCGTAGGCGTAGGCCGTACCGCTCTCGTGCGCTATCAGCGAACCGTTGGTGCGGCGCTCTATGTCGCCCTTCCAGGGCTGGAACTCCAGGAAGCGGTGTGCCATGATGGCCTCGCCCGCAGTGGCGGTCAGCACGTTGTTGCGCAGTCCGATTATACCGCGGCTCGGTATCACGAACTCGATGTCCACACGGTCGTTGCGCGTCTCCATCGACAGGATATCGCCCTTGCGGCGTGTCACCAGGTCGATTACCTTCGACGAATATTCCTCGGGCACGTTGATGCTAAGCGACTCGACAGGCTCGCACTTCACGCCGTCTATTTCCTTGACGATGACCTGCGGCTGTCCCACTTGCAGCTCGTATCCCTCGCGGCGCATGGTCTCGATCAGGATGGACAGGTGCAATACGCCGCGGCCGAACACCGTCCACATATCCTCGCGGTCGCCTTTCTGCACGCGCAGCGCCAGGTCCTTGTCCAGCTCGCGCTCCAGACGCTCCTGGATGTGACGCGACGTCACGTATTTACCGTCCTTGCCGAAGAAAGGCGAGTCGTTGATGGTGAATGTCATAGACATTGTGGGCTCGTCGATGGCGATGCGGGGCAGGGGCTCGGGATTGTCATAGAGAGTGATGGTGTCGCCGATCTCGAAGTTGTCCAGACCCACGATGGCGCAGATGTCGCCGCTGTCCACATGGTCGGTCTTGGTGCGGCCCATACCCTCGAATGTCTGCAGTTCCTTGATTTTCTGGCGCGTCACCGTGCCGTCCTTCTTGCACAGACCTATCTCCATGCCCTCGCGCAGTGTGCCGCGGTGTACTCGACCAACGGCGATACGGCCCACGTACTGGCTGTAGTCCAGGCTGGTGATCAGCATCTGCGGGTCGCCCTCTATCTGAGTGGGAGCGGGTATGTATTTGATGATGGCGTCCAACAGGGCCGTTATGTCCTCGGTAGGTTTCTGCCAGTCAGTGCTCATCCAGTTCTGCTTGGCCGAACCGTAGATGGTGGGGAATTCAAGCTGATCCTCGGTGGCGTCCAGGTTGAACATCAGTTCGAACACCATTTCGTTCACCTCCGACGGACGGCAGTTGGGCTTGTCCACTTTGTTCACCACCACCACGGGCTTCAGTCCCATCTGGATGGCTTTCTGAAGCACGAAGCGAGTCTGGGGCATCGGGCCTTCGAACGCGTCCACCAGCAGCAGACAGCCGTCGGCCATGTTCAGCACGCGCTCCACCTCGCCGCCGAAGTCGGCGTGTCCCGGAGTGTCGATTATATTGATTTTCGTGCCCTTGTAGTTGATAGACACGTTTTTGGAAAGAATCGTTATACCTCTTTCACGCTCGAGGTCGTTGTTGTCAAGTATCAGCTCTCCGGTGTTCTGGTTGTCGCGGAACAAGTGTCCGGCCAGCAGCATTTTGTCCACCAAAGTAGTCTTGCCATGGTCCACATGGGCTATAATGGCGATGTTGCGAATGTCTTGCATGTAATTTTTATCTCGAAATAATCACGCAAAATTACAAAAAATTACCGAACCCACAAAATACTTAATACCACTGTACGCCGTTGGATGACTGTGAGCGCTGGTCGTACTTCAGGTCTTTCAGCAGGCTGGACTTCACGGCGATGTGGAAGTTGTACGATTTGTACGGGCCGACGGGTACGAAACTTGCCGACATGGTGAAGCAGTGTATGTCGCGGCTGATGGAGCAGTTCATGTAGGCGAGCTTGTGCAGCTCGAAGTTGTAGCTGGCCGAGAACGAGAAGTTCCAGTTGGGAGTGGGACGCACCGAGCCGCTGATGGACAGGTTCTGCATCCAGCGGCCTTTGTAGTCCAGTTTCTTGTAGTCGTAGTCGCCGTAACCGTAGCTTACCGAATAGTTCAGCGACAGGCTCCAGGGGAACTGCCATTTTTCGTAGCCGTCGTTGTCGCTGTTGTTCACCACCTGGCTCTTTTGCCGCGAGCGTTTGCGCGTGGCCATGTCCGAGAAGCTGTCCTCCTCCGTTATCTCGTCGTCATCCTCGCCCGGTTCGCGGTCACGGTCGCTGTCCGTATCCTTCTTGCGCTTGAACGTGTCGTTGCTCAATGTGTAGCTGAAGCTGGTGGAGAACGACGACAGCTTCATGAATCCCTGATGGGCGTTCCAGCGGAACTTGTTGATCTGACGCACCGATCCATTGGCGTCGGGACGATATACGTAGGGATCCCAGGTGGTGTTGAAGTTCAGGTTGAAGTTCTTGATAAGACGCATCGTCACGCTCATCTGCAGCGGGCTCAGCTTCAGGGAGTCGGCGGCGAAGTTATAGCTCTGCGACAGGCTCAGGTTCTCTATCAGCGACACCTTTTTGTAGCCGGTGGAATCCTTGTCGGACTTCACCTTCATCTCCAGGTTGTTGGCCAGAGCCACGGTGACGGCGCTGTTCATGCCCCGTCCCGGCACGCCGAATATGCCGTGGCTGAAATACGAGTAGTCGCGGCGCGTCTGGTTGCCGGCCTGGTCGGTCATCATGTAGTAATTGTAGTAACCCCATCCTTTCGATCCGAAGTCGGGAGCGTAGTTGAAGCTCACCGTAGGCGTCAGGACGTGGCGTATCATCTGCACCTTGTCGCCCAGGAACTTCATAGGCTTCCAGAATCCGTACAGCTTCGTGTCGAAGCTCATGCCGACGTTGAAGTCGAACACGTTGTAGAATCCGTATGTCGTGTCCTGCACCTCGCGCGACGCCTGCGAGTCCCACTGGCGCTTGATCTTGCTGGTGTACATGCGGTCGTTCAGCGTGACGCTCGGCGAGATGTGCAGGTATTTGAACAGGTTGAACGTGGCCGAGATGGGCACATAGTGCTTCATGCCGTTGCGCCAGTCCTTGATGATGTTTTTCTTGAAGAATTCATCCTGACCGGATGTCAGCGAGTTCTGGAACTGACCGGAATATGACATCTTGATTTTCTCGTACCATTTCTCGCCGCCTACGGATTTCTTGCGCTTGAATGGCGCCAGCTGCGACATAGTCACGGTCAGGTTGGGGAACGACACGGCCAGCGTGGAGTCCTGGCTGCGCTGCGTGATGTTGGCCGTGGCCGACAGGCTCCATTTCGTGCCGGGGAAACGGTACGTCATGTTGACGGTCGACGACTTGGTGTTCTCGGTAAACGAGCTGTTGTAATACGAGTTCAGGTCGTTGCGGCTATAGCCGGACGTGGCGAAGTTCACCGATGCCGAAAACGACAGGTTCGGATTGGCCTTTGCGTCCTGACTGTGGCTCCATATCACCTGGAAGTTGCGCATCTTCTGGTAGTCGGCCGTCCCCTTGTCGCCGGTGACGGTCTGCAGGAAGGAGATGTCGAACGTGCCACGGTATTTGTAGCGCTTCACATAGTTGGAGTATGCCGAGAGTCCCCACGAGCCTTTGGTGTATATCTCGCCGCGGATTGCTAAGTCCACGTTGTCGTTGATGGCGAAGTAGTAACCGCCGTCGCGCAGGTAGAAGCCTCGGTTATAGTCCTCGCCGATCGAGGGGAACAGCACGCCCGACGAATATTTCTCGCTGAACGGGAAGTAGCCGAACGGCAGTGCCAACGGCAGCGGAACGCCCATCAGCACCATATATCCCGGACCGGTCACAACATCCTTCTGCGGGCGTACCTTGGCCTTGGTCAGCTGGAAATAAAAGTGCGGATTCTCGTGGTCCTCGCAGGTGGTGTATTTGCCGTCCTCAACGAAGAAGGCGCCGTCGTCCATACGCTTGGCGCGGCCGCCGGTCAGATAGCCGTCCTGCTGCTCGGTGATGACGCCGGTGATGTAGCCTCGCTGACTCTTGAAGTTATACTTCATGGTCTTCGACTCATACTCCCCGCTCTTGTCCTTGAATATAGGTGTGTTGGCCAGCTCGCCCACGGAGTCGGGCACGCCGTTGGCATACACGGTGCTGGAATCCAGGTCCATGCGTATCTCGGCGGAATTGAGTTTGAAATCCTCGTACTCCACATTGCCGTCGCCATACAGATGCGCGGCGTTGCCCTTGTTCATCACCAATGAGTCCTTGGCGCTGAACGTCACGGTGCTCTTGATGTCGGGGGCGTCGCGGTTTATCTTCGAGAAGCGTGTGCGTGTGGTGTCCAGCAGCACCTTGGTGGTATCCGTCAGCGCTACCGAATCCTTGATTATGCCGTCCTCGGGCGGCAGCGAATCGAACGGAAATTCAAGAGGAGTCTCCAGTGCCTTCAGGCCTTCGACGCCGGGCAATGAATCGTAAGGCGAGGGAATGCTGTCGGTGGCCCGCGGCATACGCTCGGGCAATTCATTGCCTGACTGCCGGGAGTATCCTATACCCACGGCCGTCAGCACTGCGATATATAGCAACAGCTTCTTCAACTTACGTTCCGAAATTTACGTTCGAATGTTCGTTTACAAGCTACAAAATTAACCAAACTCCCCGAATTAGCCAAATAATTAACATGGCCTGCGTCTTTGCAACCCATTTTTCATAACATAATTTAATAAATAAACGTTTAAGAAATATAACCCTGTTGATTAAGGCATCGTTCCTTCAAAAATGTAAACGCCAGGGCGGTGGATTTTCGAGGTAATTTATTCGGTCTGTGAG
>UQMZ01000084.1 GCA_900542185.1 uncultured Bacteroidales bacterium | reverse complement strand
GCCTGTTCTCCGCCTTCAACGTAGAGACCATCAAATACATAGACTTCTTCAAGTCGTCGATACCGGCGAAATATGACGGACGTCTGTCGTCTTATCTTGACGTGCGCACTAAGAGCGGTTCGCAATCAGGACATCACGGATCTGTAAGACTCGGACTTGCATCCGATGCATTTAATATTGAAGGACCAATCGGGAAAAAGACCACATATAGTCTTGCACTCCGCCACTCATGGCTCGACATGCTGACTGTGCCGCTGATGGCCATAATCAATTATAAGAGTGAAGGTAAGGTGCGCTTCAGATATGCTTTCTGTGATATCAACGGAAAGTTAACCCATAGGTTCAATAATAATGCAACTGCTTTCCTGAGCATATATTTTGGAGATGACTTTCTGAATTTCGGATATAAGGATGATTATATAGACGAATTAGATTATATAGAGAGCAGCAATACTAAATTACATTGGGGGAATTTTATGGCACAGGGCGGTTTTAATTACAGGTTCAATACGCGGTTATCCGCTGAGTTTACAGCAGCATATACGCAATATTTCTCAGTTTTGAAATATAAAGATAATCAAACTACAGTAATAACATCTGAACTTGAAGAAACAAAGTCAAAAGGAAGAAGAGAAAACAATATAAACGATTGCATACTCCGCGGGGATTTCTATTGGAATCCCAATGACCGTCATCAAGTACGATTCGGTGGAGGATATACATTGCACTCCTTTCTGCCGGGACGCAATTCGGATCAAATTGAAAACAGCACATCAAAAGTGTTTTTCAGTGATTCTACACGGACACAGCTTGCCAATGAGATCAACCTATATATTGAAGATGACTACAATGTAAACGACAGATTCAGGTTAAATGCAGGGATTCACGGATCGCTCTTCAATATAAACGGAAAGACGCGTTATGGCCTTGGTCCGAGACTGTCATTGAGTTACAGACCCGATGAAAACTGGGCTGTGAAGGGAGCTTACAGTCGTACCAACCAGTATGTGCATCAATTGTGCAAGACCTATCTGTCCCTGCCAACCGACCGATGGATACCGGTCACAGGACCTTTTAAGCCTGAAGTGGCAGATAAGATATCTGTAGGAGGATACTGGCTGTCGGATAATGGAATGTTTGCAGTTTCAGTTGAGGGATATTACAAGTGGATGCGCAATATTGTAGAGTATCGTGATGAGTATTATCTATATCCGATTCAAGATTCCTGGCTCGGACGCCTTTGCAGCGGAAAAGGAACGGCCAAGGGAGTTGATATAAAATTTGAAAAGGTGTCCGGCAGGCTAACGGGTCATATTTCCTATTCATTGGCCTGGGCTGACCGGACATTCAAGGAGAAGAATGGGGGGCATACATTCCCGGCACGATTCGACCACCGGCATACCATCAACATCATGTTGAACTGGAACATCAACGATAAGGTTTCGCTTAACGCAGTGTGGATCGGCCATTCGGGCAACCGCTTCACGTTTATGCCTCAAGTATGGGTGTCACCGGACTTCTCTACACAATATTATCCATTTGAGCAACATATCCCGCTTCGGGAGCCAATCAACGGCTATCAACTGCCTTTCTATCATAGGCTGGATTTATCCTGCACAGTGCGTAACAGACGCGGTTACTGGAATTTTGATCTGTATAACGCCTATTGTCATTTAAACACTATAGGTATAGTCCGAGCTTACAACAGTAATGGAGCGCCGGTATTCAAGAAGATAAAAATGCTGCCGATAATCCCCTCAATTTCGTATACATGGCAATTTTAAGATACATAATCCCGATAACGGTCGCAATGTTGTTGGCCGGGTGTGAAAAGGAATTCCTGCCTAAAATCGACTCAAAACCTGTTTTGTGTGTCAATTCGTTGATTACGGCCGGCGAGCCTATAAATGTAAACGTGACGCATACATGGGTTTTCAATGACGTAAAAGGAGATACACTTCATAATGTGACAGACGCAAAAGTGAGCATTTACATCAATGGCGAGCTTGCTTCGGATAATGACATTCCGAAAGAGGGTGATAATATCAGGATAGTTGCCCAAAGCGAAGAATATGGCGATGCCGAAGCATCCGTCACGGTGCCATATTCTGTGCCGATAGAGTTAATGGATTTCACACATGAAATATTGGATGCTAATGATAATCCATATCTCCAGAATACAGAAGATATTAGATTTAATTTGAAATTTCGAATCAAGGTATATGATACGCACAGCACGGATGACTTGTTTAAGCTAAGTTTTACAGAATGGCATAAGTACGGAGACGATATAGTGTACGGTGATGACAGGTTCTCGGACAGCCAGTATGCATCTTTGTATCTAGGTACATTCAACTACAATTCGGAACCCATATTTGATGAATGTCTGAATGTATATGAAGATATAATCGGTGATTATGGTAGTACAACACCACTGGCGTTTACGGACGGTCAGTTCTCCAATAAAGATTATACATTGATTTTGGGATTTGAAGGAGCTTCGTTCAGTGTCAAGGATCCCGACTATAATATGGCTTTATATGATTGTGGTATTTTGTTCTCGGTTTCTACGATTTCACGTAGCTATTATGACCATGAGCTTAATATCTTGCAACTGAGCAAGGGGTATATAAACAATCTTGCCGATATGGGATTTGCCGAACAGGTATGGGGTTACAGCAACGTCTCGACCGGGGCCGGTGTGGTGGCAGCCCGTGCCGTTTCGACTATTACTGTCAGCTTCAAGGATTTTATCGAGCAGACACTACATGATGATAGACCCGGCGGGAAATGTCGGCGATGATGGCCGAGGCTTCCGCTTCGGTGCCGGCGAAGTCGCGGATCAGTACCGCAAGGGCATAGCTGCGGCTATCCCTCAGACGGAAATAGCCGACGTCGTTATGCGCAATCAGTTCTCCGGCTTCGTTGCGGTAGCCGCTGCCGGTCTTGTGGGCGAACAGCATGATGTCGGAGCCTTCGGTAACACTTCCGAGACGATCCTGTCCTGTCGTGACAGTAGACAGATATTTACGTATCGAGTCTTGATAATTCTTTCCGATGATAGAGCCCTCCATCACTTGTTTTATCAGCAAAGCGGCAGAAAGGGGTGTGGTGTAATTACAGTAACTTAATGCGTTGTTGGCTTTCATCTCGGCCTCGGAATATTGTATGCGGAATGTGGTGTCCTTGGCAATGGACCGGATATATGCATTTGTTTCAGTGGGGGAGACGATATGCCTGAACAGCAGATTGCTGGCGTTGTTGTCGCTCTTGGTTACGGCATATTCCAGCAGCTTGCTTACAGGAACAGTAAAGCGTTCGGCGGTATATTCCTTCAGCATCGGACTCCAGGTGTCGAGGTCGAGATCAACTCGATTGATCGACAGTATCGTGTCAAGCGAAATGCCGGACCTTTCCAGAGTATTCGCCACGGCCAATGCTTCGTGCATCTTGAACACACACTCATCATCGGATAGTGTACGCCATTGTTTACTGTGACGGTGTCCCCTTCGCTTACAAACGCCACGCCTACAGTACCGGGCATGGAGTCTATGAACGCATATAATTCTTTCTGTAATGACACTCCCGAAGTCCGGGAATTATGACGGCATGAGATACCTGTTATCAGACAGATAACGGATATAAGCCAAATCTGATATTTCATATTCAGATAGAGGCAATGGTGATAATCTGGGTTGAGGGTACGGAATCATTGGAATTTTCAGTGGAGGATGTGCAGCGGATAGGGGCGCTGAGTTCCAGAAGATCCATGATTTCGTTGATGTTCTCGCCTCGGAGTGTCATGCAGTATCTCGAAGCGGCTACCTTCGGGTCGGTAATATCGAAACGTACATCATATATCTGCTCCAGCCTATTGCATATTTCCTGAAGCGTGTCGTCGTCGAACAGCAGGACGCCATTACGCCATGAGCAGTATTTCTCGGTGTCGCATCCTTTCCTGATATTTACTTTTCCGTCGTGAAGTTTCAGATAATCGCCGGGAACCATTTCATAACGCCGGCCGTTGCCGTCGATGCCTACGTTGACATTGCCGTTTACCAAAGTAACTGACGTGGTCCCCGTGCCGTATGAGTTTACATTGAATTCGGTGCCGGTCGCCAGGACATCGAGTCCCGAGGCATGCACTATGAAAGGATGCCTGGCGTCGGAGTGAACGTCAAAATATGCTTCGCCCTTAAGGTCAACGTCACGGTGTTTGGCTTCGAATTCCGCCGGATACTTCAGCGTGCTGTTTGCGTTGAGCCATACTACCGAGCCGTCAGGCAGCGTAGTTTTCATCGAGCAGCCGTACGTTGTGGAGATCTCCCGCAGGGCATCCGGACGATTGCCGGGTACGACATACTTGTAGACCACCAGCAGAATCAACGGCAGCAGCAGAACGGCGGCGATACGCGACCACAGCTTCATGAATCCTTTGATCCATGACGGACTCTTTTTGCGAAGTCCCGATTTGACAAGTATTTTATCCTCGGCATCCTGCAAATCTATATCGACGGCCTCAAACGACGGATTCAGACCGTGCCAGATATCCTGAAGCTCAAAGAAATATTTCCGGTTGTCATCGGATTCCTTGATCCAGTCCGTCAGATAGGCGATTTCCGGTTCGGAGGCTTCCCCGGAGAAATACCGGGCTATCAGAGTGTCTATGTCTGTGTGATTATTATTGTCTGTCATAATTTCGGGAATGTTTATAGGGAATCTTGGAAAAGGAGAAACAGAGGTATCAGGTATTTAAAGTCGCGCAAATTGTTTCTCAGGAATTTCATGGCCTTGCTGATACGGTTTTCGACAGTCCGGACCGATACATTCAGCCTCCCGGCTATTTCGGAATGTTTAAGTTTTTCATCGCGGCTCAGCAACAGGGTCTCCCTGAGTACGGGATCCATTCGTGAAAGAGCGCTGTCGAAGGCATCGTTCAGTTCGGAGTAGAAGATATGTTCTTCCGGCGACAGAGACAGGAGCGCCACCTGGAGTTCGGACTGGTATCTGGCCTTGACCTTATTATGCCTCAGATGATTCAGACACTGGTTCTGAACCTGAACCGTCAGGAACGAGCGTAACGAGGAATGAACCTCCAGCTGCCGGCGTTCCTGCCAGAGTTTCAGGTACACGTTCTGTACTATATCCTCGCAGGTAAGTCTGTCGGGGATGAACTGACCTGCGAACAAAACAAGATTGCTGTAGTATTGTCGGAATATTCTGATGAAGGCCTCGTGACTGTCCAGTCGCAGGGCAGCCACAAGTAATTTCTCATCTTTATATTCTTCACCTGGAATAGACATGGTTTTTGGAATGTTGGGTAAATCCTCCGGATTCGCCGCGAAGTTATAAAATAAAATCCTATCACACAACACATTCGGATAAAATTTTAAAGAAATTAAAAAAATATTAAAAAAGATGTGTGGGAAATCGGGCTGATGGTGTCATTAAAATGTAGGCATATTCCTACAGATAGATTTTGTACCATGTAAGGCATCGTTCCTTAAAAAATGTATACGCCAGGGCGGTGGATTTTCGAGGTAA
>UQMZ01000083.1 GCA_900542185.1 uncultured Bacteroidales bacterium | reverse complement strand
TCGGAGATGTGTATAAGAGACAGATCATATACAGCTCTATATTGTTAATTTATATTAAATACAGCAAATTTTATTATATTATATAACATTGTTTTTGAAATATTTTGTAACTTTGCATCGAGTTTTTCATGGTATTAGATTTTTAAGGTTAACGCAAGATTGGTTGTCGTGATGACAATCAATTTTTTTATGTCCATATCCCAACTCTTTTTCCCAACCAAAACAGACTCATATTCAAACCGATATACTATTTTATTTGCTTTAATAGCCGTTTCTTATTAACTTAGCGGAGCAAAACGATTTTTCAGACGAAACAACGATACAATATGAATATTAAGAACAGCCTTACAGCGAAAGCACTCGCGGCCGTGGCACTCCTCGCCGCCGCAGTCACCGCCGACTCGTCGGCATGTACCAACCTTATAGCCGGCAAGGGAGCCACCACCGACGGTTCGGTGATGATGTCATATTCCGCCGACTCCCACAACCTGTTCGGCTTCCTGCACCATTCGCCGGCAGCCAGACACCCCAAGGGGGCCATGCGCAAGATAACCGACTGGGATACCGGCAAGCCCCTTGGCGAGATTCCCCAGATACCCGAGACCTACAACGTGGTTGGCAACATGAACGAGCATCAGTTGGCCATCGGCGAGAGCACATGGGGCGGCCGCGAGGAGCTGGCCGACACCACGGGACAGTCCGTGATGGACTATGGCTCGCTGATATACGTAGCCCTGGAACGCGCCAGGAACGCCCGCGAGGCCATTGACGTGATGACCGACCTGGTCGAGAAATACGGCTATGCCAGCGAGGGCGAATCGTTCACCATCGCCGACAAGAACGAGGTATGGGTGATGGAGATGATAGGCAAGGGAGCCGAGAAAGGCGCCGTGTGGATTGCCGTACGCATTCCCGACAACGCCATCTCCGGCCACGCCAACGAGCCTCGTATCCGCAAGGTGGACCTGAAGGACAAGGAGAACGTGCGTTATTCCAAGGACATGATCAAGTTCGCGCGCAAGCGCGGCTATTTCACCGGCAAGGACCAGGACTTCTCGTTTGCCGACGCTTACGCCGAGCATGATCCGGCCACGCGTCGTGGCTGCGATGCTCGCGTATGGTCATATTTCCGTCGCTTCAACGACGGCGCCGACCAATACTTCGCATGGGTAAACGCCGACAGCAACGAGCCGATGCCCCTCTACATCATTCCCGACCGCAAGGTCAGCCCCGAAGGGATGCAGGACGCCATGCGCGACCAATTCCAGGGCACGCCCTACGACATGACGCAGGACGTAGGCGCGGGTCCCTACCACGTGCCTTACCGCTGGCGTCCCATGGAGTATGAGGTAGACGGCAAGAAATACCTGATGGAGCGCGCCATAGCCACGCAGCAGACCGGCTGGAGCTTCGTGTCGCAGAGCCGCGACTGGCTCCCCGACCCCGTGGGCGGACTCTTCTGGTTCGGCACCGACGACACCAACACCTCTGTATATATCCCCTTGTACTGCGGCATGACCAAAGTGCCGGCCGAACTCGCTCAGGGCGACATCAACACATTCGACCTTAACTCCAACTTCTGGGTCAACAACCTTGTAGCCAACCAGGCCTACCACCGCTACGACATGATGATTCCCGACATCCGCAAGGTTCAGAACAGACTGGAAGAGGGATTCTTCAACGATGTCAAGAACAGCGACTCGAAGTTGCAGAAAATAGTGGAGACAGGCAACATGCCCAAATACCGCGACACGGTCAACGCGCTCGGCGCCAAGGCAGCCAAGGAGGCCACAGACCGGTACCGGGACCTGGCCGCATATCTGTTCGTCAAGTTCATGGACGGCAACCGTAAGAAGACCGATGCGCAAGGCAACTTCATCAAGTCGCAGTACGGCGTGCCCGTCTACCCCGAATTCCCCGGCTACGACAAGAAATACTACGAAAACATCGTCAAGGAATCGGGCGACCACTTCCTCATCAAGTCCGCCCCCGCCAAATAATTCCAACGTTCCAAATTAAACGTTATAAAAAGTCAGCGCCCGGTTGCGGGCGCTGACTTTTAGTTTCTTAATACGGAGTTATTCGTCGTCCTTCTCGACGCGGTGCTCCTTGATCTTGACCTTGACGGCGTTGTAGCCGACAACGGCCACGAGGCCGATGGCAAGCAGAATGGCCGCGACCACCACTATCGACTGAACCGCAATCTTGAGCACCGCCAGCACGGCACAGGCGATGATGCCGCACACCGCTATGATTATCAGCCACATCAGCAGCCTCAGTCCGGCCGACTGTGCCCCCAGACGCGCTTTCTCCACGCCCAGCTCGGCTCGGCGCGCATCCATGTCACTCGAATTCCTCGTAGTCAAATCCGTATTTTCCATAACCTTTCTTTTTTTGTTATGGAAACGTTTTTACATTGTAGATGGTTCTGACGTGCGGATCCGACCGGCTAAAACGCGAGAACCTATCGGGTGTAGAGGAATCGCTTGATGCTACGCTTCGGAGTCTTCTGGAACTCGTTGGGCATCAGGATTATCTTCGATATCCTTTCGTATGGCGCCACCAGACCGTTCAGTTCCTTGCGGATATTCTCCATGGTATTGTCCATGTCGGTCACAGGCACCTCAAGACGGTCAAGCGCGTCGAAATCGGGATACACCAAGGCCACAAGCTTGCCGTCGCGCTCCACCACAAGACTCTCGGCCACGAACGGCATGTTGTTCAGCTTGGCCTCGATCTCCTCCGGATATATGTTCTGGCCGGAGGCGGACAGAATCATGGTCTTGCTGCGGCCTCGCAGGAACAGCGTGCCGTCGGGAGTCATTGTGCCCATGTCTCCGGTCTTCAGCCATCCCTTGTCGTCCAGCACAAGTTCCGTAGCCTGCGGATTCTTGTAATAACCCTTCATCACGTTCGGGCCTTTGACGCATATCTCGCCCGGAGTGTTCTCCGGGTCGTCCGACAGTATCATGGCCTGCATGTCGGGCAGCAGACGGCCCGACGAACCGGGCACGAACTTTTTCCAGTGCGTGTAGCTGATCAGCGGGCCGCATTCGGTCATGCCGTAGCCCACGGTGAACGGGAACTTGATCTTATGCAGAAATTCCTCTACCTCATGGTTCAGCGGCGCACCGCCCACTATCACCTGTTCGAAATTGCCGCCGAAAGCATCAACTAACTTGCGGCGTATCTTAGCATAGATGTACGAGTCCAGGAATGGCACCGCAAGGGTCCAGCGCACAGCGCCCTTTGAGATCATGGGCAATATCTGGTTCTTGTAGATCTTCTCCAATATCAGCGGCACGCATATCACCAGGTTGGGACGCACCCGGTTCATGGCCTGTATCAGAATACGCGGCGACGGAGTCTTGCCCAGGATGGTGACGTGAGATCCAACGGCCATAGGGGTCAGCATATCGAAGGCGCAGCCGTAGGCATGAGCCATGGGCAGGAACGCCAGGGCGCGGCTGCTGCGGAAATGCAGCTGCGTGTCGATGCCGAAACATACGTTGCCCGCCAGGTTCTCGCCCGTCAGCATCACGCCCTTCGAGAATCCCGTGGTACCCGAAGTATAGTTTATCTCCACCACATCCGAATTGTCGCGGTCTATGTAGCACACGTTTTCGGGGCGGTAGCCATGGGGATACATCGACCGGAAGCGGCGGGTCAGCAGCCGCAGCGTACGGTTCATCTCGAATCCCGGACGCTCCTCCAGACACTTGAAGTCCTCGATGCTGAGCACGCCCTTCAGGTTAAGCAGCATGTCGGGCTCCATCGGCTCCCACACCGATTTGGACACAAACAGCAGCTCCGCCTCCGAATGGTTCACGATGTGCGTCACGTCGTGAGGATTGAATTCAGCCAGAATAGGGACTATCACCGCGCCGTAGGTCACCGTGGCCAGATACACCATCACCCAGTTCATCGAGTCGCGGCCGCATATCGCCACCTTTGCCCCGGGCTTTATGCCCATATTGTTGAAAAACAGGTGAATCTTGGCTATATTCATAGCCAGTTCGCTGTAAGTGATGGTCTTGCCGGTCACATAGTCGCTCAAGGCCGGCAGTTCCCAGTTCTCCCGGAAGCTCTTTTCGTATAGCTTGATGAAATTCGTTATTTCCATTGGTCTCAGAGTTTTACCCCTCCAGGGCCAGTCTATAGATTTCGCGACAGTCATCCATCGACAGCGGCACGTAGGCGCCAAGTGTGTCGCCCACATTGCGCTGCAGCGACGCCACCATCTTCTCGATGTCGGGTTCCTCACCGACAAGTTCGCGCAGGTTGGTGGTAAGGCCCATGTCGTGATAGAAATGCTTCAGCTCGTCGATACCCTCGGCAATGATGTCGTCGGTGGACTTGCCGGCGGGGTTGACGCTCATCACGTTGATGGCAAAACGCCATAGCTTGTCCGGGTTACGCTTGGCACAGAACTGCATCCATGCCGGGATTATCACGGCCAGACCGGCTCCGTGCGCCACATGATAGAACGCCGAGATCTCGTGCTCCATGCGGTGCGATGCCCAGTCCTCGGTCTTGCCCACGCCGCAGAGGCCGTTGTGAGCCAATGTCCCGGCCCACATCACGTCGGCACGTGCATCGTAGTTCTCGCCGTCCATGCGCAGCGTCACCGCCTGGTCCATCACGTCGCAGAGTATCGCCTCCGAATATGCGTCCACTAACTGTGTGCCCTCCGTGGGCGAGAAATAACGCTCGTATATGTGCGCCATCATGTCCACGATGCCGCAGGCCGTCTGGAACCACGGCAGCGAATAGGTCAGTTCAGGATTCATCACCGCGAACCGGGGACGGAGTAGGAACGGATAACGCACCGATATCTTCTGATGCGTCTTCTCGTTCGTTATCACCGAATTGCCGCTCCCCTCGCTGCCGGCGGCGGGGATGGTCAGCACAACACCGACAGGCAGAGCCGCCACGGGCTTGGAAGTACCGTTGTAGAAATCCCAGAAATCCTCGGTAGTCACTGCTCCGAGAGCTATCCCC
Organism: uncultured Bacteroidales bacterium; assembly: GCA_900542185.1. GTDB lineage: Bacteria > Bacteroidota > Bacteroidia > Bacteroidales > Muribaculaceae > Lepagella. The sequence continues at coordinate 630 of UQMZ01000083.1, read as the reverse complement.
TTGGCTGCGTCGATGGGGCTCCCGCCGCCGATGGCAAGAAGGAAGTCGACACCCTCGGCCACAGCCTTGGCTATACCGGCGTAAACGCTCTCGGCAGTAGGATTCGGGCTGATGCCGCCGAACTCCGTCCAGGCTATTCCCTCGGAGTCAAGCGACTTGGTCACCTCGTCAAACAGACCGTCCTTCTTGATGCGGTCGCTGCCATAGACTATCATCACCTTCTGCGCGCCATAGCGCTTCAGCGCCGCGCCTGTTTCCGACTGAACGCCGCGTCCGAAGATAAACTCCGTGGGCGAGCAATATCTGAAATTTTCCATAATATTTTCTTTTGGGTTGCTACATTCCCGGACACACTTGCCGACACGGCACAGTATATCCCTATATACTAACAACGAAAATCCGTCACTTTTCGCTCATCGGGCTGGCAAGTTTCTCATGCATTGTCCACTGCGACGGTCCAGGCGTCGATGGTGCGGGTGTCGGGCGATATGTTGACGCCCACCTTTACCACTGACTTGGTATTCAACGAGGTCTCGAACTGAAGGGCATACTTCCTGTCATCGATCTGCGCGAGTGCCTCTTCGGGAGTGCCGCCATACTTGAACTCGATGATGTATATCTTTTTCGGGC
>UQMZ01000082.1 GCA_900542185.1 uncultured Bacteroidales bacterium | reverse complement strand
TGAGGCACATCTGCGACCCTGGCGAATACATTTTTTAAGGAACGATGCCTAAATTCAAATCTATATACGTATGAAACTCGTATTCAACATCAATTACCACACGGTATGGGGCGAAAGCCTCTACCTGTGCGGTGACTTGCCCGAGCTTGGCTCCGGCGACCCCCACAGGGCGCTGGAGATGAAGCTGACCAGTCCCGACACGTGGCAGCTGACCCTGGACCTGGACTCCGATCCATCGGATTTCAGCTATTGGTTCGTGGTCAAGAGTCCCGACAAGGCTTGGCGCTTCGAATGGGGCAAGCCTCACAGATATGTGGCCGGTTCGGGCATCCGCTCGGTCCTGATTTTTGACTCATGGCACGAGCAGCCTCACGACAAGCCTTTCTATTCCTCGGCCTTCACCGAGGGCATCTTCCACCGTTCGCATCGCGACCAGCCCCTAAAGGCGCTGCCCGGCACCATCAACATCCGCGTTGAGGCGCCTATGCTGGCTCCGGACGAGGTTCTGGCCGTAACCGGCGAGGGCGACCTGTTGGGCAACTGGGATCCCGGGCAAGCCATCCGCCTCAACGACGCGCACTTCCCGGTGTGGGAGCTGAACCTGCCGTTCGATCGTCTCCGTCCCCCGTTCGAGTATAAGTTCATCATTATAAACGACACCGATGGCTCCGTGCAGTGGGAGGCGGCCAACAACCGCATCTTCGGCATCGTCCCCGAAAGTTTCGACCAGCAGATAGTGATTGACGGCACCCGCTTCGCCAACCCCAAGCCGGGTTGGCGCGGAACCGGTACGGCTATCCCCGTATTCTCCATCCGTACCGACGAGGACTTCGGAGTGGGCGATTTCATCGACATAAAGCAGATGGTGGACTGGTGCCGCGCCACGGACCAGAACATACTGCAGCTGTTGCCTGTAAACGATACCACGCTCACCGGCACATGGGTTGATTCCTACCCTTATCGCGCCAACTCCATCTTCGCGTTGCATCCCATGTATCTGCGTCTGCAGGAAGTGGGACGCCTCAACAGCGCGAAAAGAATGAAGTATTTCGACGAGAAGCAGGCCGAACTCAACGCAATGGAGCAGATTGACTATGAGTTGGTCAACGCCGTGAAGCACGAATATCTGCGCGAGATATTCGCACAGGACTTCGCACGGACAGCCGCCACACGCGACTATCAGGACTTCCTGCGCCACAACGACTACTGGCTGCGCCCGTACTCGGCATGGAGCGTTCTGCGCGACGAGAACCATACGCCCGACCACACCCGGTGGGGCATGTATTCGGTATATGACCCGGAGCGCGTCAACGAGTTCATCATGTCGCACAAGGCGGAGACGGACTATTACTGCTTCCTGCAGTATCATCTGGACCGTCAGCTGCACATAGCGCGCAACTACGCCCATTCGGCGGGCGTGGTGCTGAAGGGCGACATACCGATCGGCATCTCGCGCCACAGCGTCGACGCCTGGTGCAATCCGGAGCTGTTCAACATGGACACCTCCGCGGGTGCGCCGCCGGATGATTTCTCTGTCCTGGGCCAGAACTGGGGATTCCCCACCTACAACTGGGAGATGATGGCCCGCGACGGCTTCCAGTGGTGGAAGGACAGGTTCCGCAAGATGTCGGAATACTTCGATGTATTCCGCATAGACCATATCTTAGGTTTCTTCCGTATATGGCAGATTCCCCTGGATGCCGAGCATGGCCTGTTGGGTTACTTCAACCCGGCGTTGCCCTTTAGCGCCGACGAATTGCGCGACCGTTACGATTTCTGGATCGATGCCGACGTGATGACGCATCCCCTCATCCTCGACTGGATGCTCGACGACTTCTTCGGTCCGTACCGCAGCGAGGTCGTGGATACATTCCTGGACCGTGTCAGCGGCGACCGTTACGCCCTGCGCCATTTCGTCAACACGCAGAAGAAGGTTGTGGAATACTTCGCCGACAAGCCCGACGACGAGAAGCATCAGCGCATCAAGAACGCGCTGTTAGGCATCATCGACGACGTCCTGTTCATCGAGGATCCCTATCAGCCGGGCCATTACCATCCGCGCATCGCGGCCCAGTACACCTATCAGTTCCGCGTACTGTCCGACTATGCCAAATGGAACTTCAACCGTCTGTACAACGACTTCTTCTATCACCGCCACAACGACTTCTGGTATGGCAAGGCTATGTGGAAGCTGCCGCCGCTGCTCGACTCCACCTCGATGCTGGCGTGTGGCGAGGACCTGGGCATGATTCCGGACTGCGTGCCCGCCGTGATGCACAAGATGGAAATCCTGTCGCTGGAGATACAGCGTATGCCAAAGGATCCGGCTCTGCAGTTCGGCGACACGTGGCACTATCCCTACTATTCGGTCTGCACCACGTCGACTCACGACATGGGAGGCATCCGCGAATGGTGGGAAAGCGACCATGAAATGGCCCAACGTTTCTACAACAACGTGCTGCACGAGGGCGGCGAGGCACCGTACTTCGCCGAGCCGTGGATCTGCTCCAGGATCGTGGATCTGCAGCTGAAGAGTCCGTCCATGCTCTGCATCCTGCCGTTGCAGGACTGGCTGTCGACCGATGGCGAGTTGCGTCGCGAGAATCCCAAGGACGAGATCATCAACGTGCCGGCCAACCCGCGCCATTACTGGCGCTACCGAATGCACCTCAACGTCGGCCGCCTCATCGCCGAGCACGACTTCAACAACACCCTCAAGGATATGGTCAGAAACTCCGGCCGATAACCATCCGGCCAACCTATAGCAAAGCCCCGACTCGCCGAGCCGGGGCTTTGAATTTATACTCTTTCATTCACGCATTGCGCATTATGTATTCTTGCTCATTTGCCAATGTATTTACGGCCGTTCTTGATATAAGGCTGACCGGCGTGGGGACTCGCGATGCGACGGCCCGACAGATCGTAAAGGACATCGTTATCTCCACGGTCGGATGTAACTTCTGTAATACCCGATGTGGCGTACTCCTGGAACTCATACTTCCCCAGGTTCACGAAGTCGGCATCGGTCACAGGCTGTTCGTCGTCATACGAATCATAGTCAAGCTCCTTGACTACGTATGTCTCAGGCAATCCTGTCTGCGATGAATATGTCACCTCTCCTTTCTTATAGACCTCGTAATCATAGTAGTCGTCCATCATCATATAGTCAATATCCGTAAGGCAATTATGCCATGCGTCGTATTCAGTCTTGAGACGCATTTCCAGGGAATCTACAAAAAATCCCATATTCGCCTTTACTATGATTTTCATGTCCATGCCTCCGTTTTCAAGAACCATGTTGCTGACGGAACTTCCGTTTATGTTCATATCTTCCAACATGCCGTTTATAGTACCCGTATAACTACCGTTGTCGGTATATTCAAACGCAAATGTCAACTTGCTCATCCATTCATCCTCGTCTCCCGATTCGGCGTCATAGGTTTCTATGGTACATTTCTCAATAAGATTGCCGTTATGTACGAACAAGCCGAACTCATCGTAGGGAATAAGCAACTGTCCGTTGGTTTCCTTCCATGCCATATCATAATAGACGCCCGCAAGTTTCCAGCCATTCACGAATTCATAACTCGTGATCTTGTTCGCTTTGCCGTCAACTCCATATTCCATACACAGCTTGTGGGATTCCTTTCCATTCTCTGAATATAAAATTTCAGCTACATTTCCAGCCGAGTTTCGGGTCACCTTACATGACTCCGATTTCTTTTCCTTCCAGCCTCCCACACCGTATATCTCATAAATTTCACTTACACAGAAATCCGTTACAACCGGGTCGTACTTATAACGGGTCCGGGTTTCCGACATCAGCATCTGTACGTTTTCATTCCACAGGCTTTCCTCCATCGACGATATATTCCCGTCTATATCATAGTCGTATGTAATCTCCCGGACAACTGCCCCTTCGGCATTTACTTCCGATTCGAGGCTAAGCCAACCCTCCGGGGTATAGAATCTCATTACCGTGGTCGGTGCGCTCCAGGCTCCGCTCTGCCAGTCGTATTTCAGGATCTTGGCCGGCAACGCCTTTACGGATGTTGCATAGTTTTTGTTATTCTCCTGACGGTTTGGCGTCAGCATCTGCGTCAGTGTCCTGACAGCCTTCGACTGTGCGACCTGCACGTCAGTGGGTGTCGCTGACATCATTCCGTTGCTGCATATCGCGCAACAGACATACATCAGCATCATGCGTAGTGTAGATTTCATTTTCATAGATATTTGTTTATTAATTTTTGGTTTCGATTTTGCTTCTTCAATAATATAAATAATGGCCTCCTGACTGTCGTCATAGTAGCGCCTGCACTCCCCGGCCGCGTCCTCTACTGGAATGACGATGTCCTCATCGTCAATAAAGTCTATTTTGACTTTCGTTGCCAGCCGCCGATAGTCAGTCCGACGGAAACGCCTACGGTATTGTAGCCGTTACGCAGTATGAACGCATACCCTGTGAAACGGACCCAACTGAACAATTCTACGCCAAAACGAGGAATAAAGCTAAGCGTACAACCGTCAGTTTCGTATGGACGCCAATACGGAGTAGAGTATATTGAGCATCCGACACCTAATCCTGCGAAAGGATTCACTTTTCGGCCTTGACGAAAATTATAGTCTGACACAACACCGATTGTAAATGCGTTGTTTGACTGGGAGTAATCATATTCGGCGTTTATATCGAGATCTATGGGTGGCATCTGGTTCTTGAAGTCATAACCCGTACCGTCAAAACGCAGGAACGCGCCTACATCCCAGCCTGTATTCTTTATGTTTCCGCGAAGTTCAAGGCCCAAGGTTTCTGCACCGTCGGCATAGACTCCATGATACTTGAATCCCGTTCCGAGTCCGAAGAATATCTCTGCCTCGAATGGCCACACCCTTTCCGGTTTCTCCATAAACCTGACACGGTTCGATACCGTCTGAGGTTGGTCCGTCTGTGCCGATGCCGTTAGAAATGACATCACCGCCAACAGCGTCAATGTGTAACGTTTAAATGATACGTTCATACTTTGGTATATTGTTGTTTTCCTATAAGACGCATATATTCCCAAAAGGTCCTATTTAAAACTAAAGAAACTATAAACTTCGGAATAGTAGCACGGGCTGTCCCCGGCCGCGAAATAGTAGCGCAGGCTGTCCCCGGCCGCGGAATAGTAGCGTGGGCTGTCCCCAGCCGCGCATAAACACGGACAAAAAGCCTATTAAAAATTTTATGAGGACTTTGTTCATTTTCTGTGCGCGGCTGGGGACAGCCCGCGCTACTATTCGTAATCATTTGTCACTCTGACTTATGACCTAAATTACGGATTCTGGATTATATCCACATCCGTGTTATCCGGTCCAAAGTGGTTCAATCGGATCTGACGTTTTCGGCCTGTCATGTTAGGTTCAACCATAAAACATGTGGTATTGGTGACGGATGACACCTCGACCTTAAGCCAGTCTGATCCGTAGACAGTGTCATAATCACGTATGTCAAACCTATCGTATGTATCAGAATTATCAGGCATTACCTGGAATAGCATATAATTCAATTCTGATGTAACGGTGTCGCCCTCTGCAGGAAATTCTATTTTAACCGGATATTTGTTGTTTCGGTCAAAAAAGTCACATCCGGTCATAAATGTCATTGATATTATCAATGACACGAACAGCCAGATCAATTGTAAATTGCGTTTCTGGTTCATAAGGCTGATTTTATATAGTTATTTATAACTGTTGTTTATACCTATGACGCAAAACTTCCCGAAAGGTCCTATTTAAAACTAAGAAATAATAAACTTCGGAATTGTAGCGTGGGCTGTCCCCAGCCGCGCATAAACACCTGTCTCTTATACACATCTGACGCTGCCGACGAC
>UQMZ01000081.1 GCA_900542185.1 uncultured Bacteroidales bacterium | reverse complement strand
TTATGAAAAAATTTCACTGAAAATTTGGTTTTTAACGCAGTATCTCCGAGGCAGGGATGTAGTTGATGCATGGCCGGATTCCGGACGCTCCTGTTCTCCCGTTCTCCCGTCAAAAATAATAGGATTCATGTCCGGATTGACGTGCAGTCAGTACCGGTCATCTCCTGTTCTCCTGTTCTCCCGTCAAAAATAATAGGACTGTGGTCCTATTGGATGCGCGGCTCGGAGAGCCTGCGCCACTATCAGCCACTATCAGCTACTGTCGGGTGATTGGCTAATAAATCGGGGAATGGCGCGTTAATAAGGTATGGGACGAGTACTGGCGATAGATTACGGGCGAAAGCGTTGCGGCGTGGCGGTGACCGACATCCTTAAGATTGCGGCCAACGGACTGCCGACGCAACGTACATGCGATCTTGAAAAGTTTATTCTCGATTACTGCAGTCACGAGCCGGTGGAGCGTATCATAATCGGTCATCCGCGCACGCTGCGCGGCGAGGATTCGGAATCCATGCAATATATCCGTCCCTTCATCAATCGCCTGTCAAAGATACTTCCCGACGTGCCCGTCGAGATGGTGGACGAGCGTTTCACCTCCGTACAGGCACACCGCGACATGATAACGGCCGGCTTCAAGAAGTCGGACCGGCAGCGCAAGGAACTGGCCGACGAGATGTCGGCGGTGCTGATCCTGACTTCGTGGCTTGAAAATCCAAGACTGTAATTATCAAATCCAAGACTATAATCATAATGAAGCATTCCGCATTGACGGCCAAGATTCACCAGCAGGCACGCGCGCTGATGCCGGGCATCCAATCGGTCATTTTAGGCCTTAGCGGGGGAGCCGATTCGGTGGCGTTGCTGTATGTGCTTCGTAACATAGGGGTCCGGGTCCGTGCGGTGCATTGCAATTTCCATCTTCGTGGCGCGGAATCCGACCGCGACATGAATTTCTGCATCGAAATGTGCCGCGGCCTTGACGTTCCCCTCGACATCGTACATTTCGACGTGCCTGCATATCAGGCTACCCACACCGTGAGTCTTGAAGTGGCCTGCCGCGAACTGAGGTACGAATATTTCCATAAAAAGCTTCAGGAAACCGGCTTCGACCGGATAGCGGTGGCTCATCATGCGGACGACAATATCGAGACTCTGTTCCTGAACCTGCTAAGGGGCTGCGGTATAGACGGGCTGCGCGGGATGCTGCCCGATGCCAACAACGTGGTCCGTCCGTTGCTGCACGTCACGCGCGCAGAGATACTGCAATATCTTGATGTGATAGGACAGTCTTATGTCACGGATTCCACCAACCTGAAGTCGGACTATCGCCGTAATTTCATCCGTAACGAGCTGCTGCCTCTGATAGAAACGCAATGGACCGGCGCACGCAAGGCCATTACTTCAACCATATCCAATCTCAGGTCGGATTCCGAGGCCCTCGATATGCTGGGCGCCCGCGAGCTTGATTCGCTGCAGGATCCATCCGTGATGCCATACAAGGTGCTGAAGGACTCCGCCGCTCCGCAATGGCTGCTGCATAAATGGCTGACGCGCTACGGCACAAAATCCAATATAGTCCGCGAGATTATGGCCACTTTTACCGACGGGCGCCCCGAGACCGGCAAACAGTGGTGTGTCCGCGACGGCATAATACGCGCCACGCGCACCGACCTCCGCTTCATATCAGATTAAGAGCCGGCGCTACTATAAAGGAAGGGGTGCGCCAGTCGCGAGAACTGACACACCCCGGGAGGGAAAATATAATCGTTATTCGATTATTTCTTGTTTCCGAAGTAGCGCTCGTAGAGACCTGCGAAGCCGCGGCCGTGACGGGCCTCGTCCTTGGCCATCTCGTGAACGGTGTCGTGTATGGCGTCCAGACCGGCCTCCTTGGCGTTGCGGGCGATACGCATCTTGTCGGCGTTGGCGCCGGCCTCGGCGTGCATGCGCTTGTCAAGGTTGGTCTTGGTGTCCCATACCATGTCGCCGAGCAGCTCGGCGAACTTGGAAGCGTGCTCTGCCTCCTCCCAAGCGTAACGCTTGAAAGCCTCGGCGATTTCGGGATAACCCTCGCGGTCGGCCTGACGGGACATGGCCAGGTACATACCTACCTCTGTGCACTCGCCCATGAAGTGAGTGTTCAGGTCCTTGATCATCTCCTCGCTCGTACCCTTGGCTACGCCAATCTCATGCTCGGTTACGAAATTCAGAGCGTCCTCCTCGTTCAGCTCCTTAAACTTGCTCTGCGGAGCACCGCACATCGGGCACTTCTCGGGAGCGGTCTCACCCTCTGCGATATAGCCGCATACGGTGCAAATCCATTTCTTTGCCATTTCTATCGTTTATTTTAGTTTGTCAATACTCTGTTCTAAGTATAAACAAAATTAGTCAAAATTTGATTAACCTCAAAATTAAAAAAGCCCCGTTTAATTATTTTTATGAATCAAACGGGGCTATCTTAAAATGTGTCAATGCTTTATATGAAGAACAGGATGACCAACTGGGCGGCGACCACACGCATGAACATGGTGAGGGGGTAGACGGTGGAGTAGCTGACGGCGGGAGCGTCGTTGTTCGCAATCTTGTTACCGTAGGCCAGTGCGGGCGGGTCGGTATATGAACCGGAAATCATACCGCAGATGGTGAAATAGTTCATCTTGTATTTGGCGCGGGCCACGATGCCCATCACCAGCAGCGGAATCATGGTGATTGCGAAACCATACAGCACCCATGTGGCGCCTTCGGGGGTGAAGACGGTGGCGGCGAAGTTCTTGCCGGCGGCTATGCCCACGGAGGCGAGGAACAGGCATATACCTAACTCACGCAGCAGCAGGTTGGCCGACGAGTTGGTGTACGTGACCAGGTGTATCTTATGGCCATACGCACTGAGCAGGATGGCCACGATAAGCGGGCCTCCGGCCAGACCTAACTTCATGGGCACCGTCATGCCGGGGAACTGCAACGGGATGCAACCCACCACGATGCCGAGGAAGATGCCGATGAACATGGTGATGAGGTTGGGCTCGTTCAGTCGCTTCATGGAGTTGCCTAACTTGGCAGCCAGGTTGTCGATGTCTGTGAGCTTGCCTACCACGGTGAGTCGGTCGCCCATCTGTAGTCGGAGACCGTAAGATGCCACCAGGTCCATGCCGGCACGGTTCACGCGCGTCACGTTAAGCTGATAACCGTCGTGCAGGTGAAGCGAGCCGAGTTTGACACCGTTGTATTCGGTACGGGTCACAAGCACACGGCGCGAAACGACGGGACCCTGCTCCATTTCCCATTTCTTCTCGACGCTGGGGCCGATGAAACGGTTGAATATTTCCTCGTCCTGAGCCTGGCAGACGATGAGGCAGAGGTCGCCGAGATGTACTTCGGTCTTGGACGTGGGGATGATGACATGGCCGTCGGGCTGCTCGATACGCGACACCACATAATCGGCCGAAATCAGGGTGTGGAGCTTCAGCATGTTCAGACCGTCGATCAGGTCGTTGGTGACGCGCAGCGTCATCATGTGGGGCGCGAGCTCACTATTGTTGGACTCGGCTTCCAGTTCGGCGGTCTCCTTGGCGTTGTCGATCTTGAAGATGACCTTGATCAGGATCATCGTGAGGATGATGCCTATCACGCCGAGGGGATAGGCCGCGGCATATCCCATTGACATCTGCTGGCTGACGTTGCCGCCGTCGGGCACTACCTGCAGGAAGGTCTGCTGTGCGGCACCGAGACCGGGGGTATTGGTCACGGCTCCCTGCATGATACCAACCATCTGCGAGATCGAGGTGCTTCCTTCCGCACCGCCCTGGATGTAATAGATGGCCAGCATGACAGCCACATTGAGGCTGATGCCCAACAGGGCAAGCAGGTTCATGCGGATGCCGCCCTCCTTGAACGACGAGAAGAAACCGGGGCCGACCTGCATACCGATGGAGAAGATAAACAGAATCAGACCGAAGTCACGCAGGAAGTTAAGCACTTCCGGGCTGGTGGTATATCCGAAGTGGCCCAGCAGCAGGCCGACGAACAGCACGAACGTCACGCCGAGGGACACTCCGAAAATCTTGATTTTCCCGAGGTAGATACCCGTGAAAATCACTACCGAGTAGAGTATGATGGTACTCGGCAGGGAGAGGTTGTTTGGTTCAAATAGCTCTAATAACCAATCCATGTTACAGTTTATAGTTTGGGTTTAATGTTTAGAGAATACCTTTTTTTGTTTATAGTTTGGGTTTAATGTTTAGAGAATACCTTGTCCAGTCAATGATTGCCCGTTGACTACACAATTTTCTAAACTTTAAACTTAAACTTTAAACTAAACTAACTAATTAAGTTTGCGGTATCGGATTCGGTGCGGGGTGCTGTCGGCGCCGTCGCGGCGCTTCTTGAACTCTTCGTACTCCGAATAGTTGCCTTCGAAGAAAGTGACCTTGCTGTCGCCCTCGAAAGCAAGGATATGCGTCGAGATACGGTCCAGGAACCATCGATCGTGGCTCACTACGACGGCACATCCGGCGAAGTTCTCAAGACCCTCCTCCAACGCGCGCAACGTATTGACGTCGATGTCGTTGGTAGGCTCGTCGAGCAACAGCACGTTGCCCTCACTCTTAAGGGCCATAGCTAAGTGCAGGCGGTTGCGCTCGCCTCCGGAGAGGACACCGATCTTCTTTTCCTGGTCGGCACCGGTGAAATTGAAGCGCGACAGATAGGCGCGAGCGTTGACGTCGCGGCCTCCCATACGGAACGATTCCACACCCTGGGAGATAACCTCGTACACGCTCTTGTCGGGGCTGAGATCCTTGTGGTTCTGGTCCACGTATGCTATCTTGACGGTGTCGCCCACGTCGAACGTTCCCTTGTCGGCCTTCTCCATCCCCATGATGAGACGGAACAGGGTGGTCTTGCCGGCACCGTTGGGACCGATCACGCCCACGATGCCGTTGCTCGGCAGCATGAAGTTGAGGTCGGAGAACAGCACCTTGTCGTCGTAGGCCTTGGCCACGCCGTTGGCCTCGATCACCTTGTTGCCCAGACGTGGACCGTTGGGAATGTAGATTTCCAGCTTTTCCTCACGTTCCTTCTGATCCTCGTTCAGCAGTCGGTCGTAGCTTGACAGACGCGCCTTTCCCTTGGCCTGACGTGCCTTGGGCGCCATGTGTATCCATTCCAGCTCGCGTTCCAGGGTCTTGCGGCGTTTGGACGCCTGCTTCTCCTCCTGAGCCATGCGCTGTGTCTTCTGCTCAAGCCACGAGGAATAGTTGCCCTTCCATGGAATGCCCTCGCCACGGTCCAGTTCCAGAATCCAGCCGGCCACATGGTCGAGGAAGTAGCGGTCGTGGGTCACGGCTATCAGAGTGCCGGGATACTGCGCAAGGTGCTGTTCCAGCCATTCCACCGACTCGGCGTCCAGGTGGTTGGTAGGCTCGTCGAGCAACAGGATGTCGGGCTGTTGCAGCAGCAGACGGCACAGAGCCACGCGACGGCGCTCGCCTCCGGACAGGTATTTGATCAGCTGGTCGTCCGGCGGACAGCGCAGTGCATCCATGGCGCGGTCCAGACGGTTGTCGATGTTCCAGGCATCGGCCGCGTCAAGTTTGTCCTGCAATTCGGCCTGACGCTCTATCAGCTTGTTCATCTTGTTCTCGTCCTCCAGTACTTCGGGGTCGCCGAACGCGTTGTTCACCTCGTCATATTCCTTAAGCAGGTCCATGACGTGCTGCACGCCTTCCTCCACCACCTGGCGAACGGTCTTCTCGGGATCCAGTTTCGGGTCCTGCTCCAGATAGCCGATGCTGTAACCGGGCGAGAACACCACGTTGCCCTGATAGGACTTGTCGATGCCGGCTATGATCTTGAGAAGCGTCGATTTTCCCGATCCGTTCAGACCGATGATGCCAATCTTGGCGCCGTAGAAAAACGAAAGGTAAATGTCTTTAAGAATCTGTTTCTGCGGGGGTACGATCTTGGAGACGCCCACCATCGAGAAAATAACTTTTTTATCGTCAGCCATGTGTCAGGTTATTTGGTTACGGTACGGTAATCGCACTTGACTTTGCCGCGTTCGAAGGCGTTGAGTTTGGAACGTATCATCTGCTTGCGGATAGGGGCGATATGGTCGGTGAAAACCTCGCCTAACAGATGGTCGTACTCATGCTGGATGATACGGGCCAGGAATCCGGAGAATTCCTGCTTGTGAGGCTTGAAATTCTCGTCGACCCATTCGAGCGACACGTGCTCCACGCGCTTTACGTTCTCGGAGAGTCCGGGCAGCGACAGGCAGCCCTCGCTGCGCGACACGGGGGCCTGGTCCTCGATAATCTCTAACTGAGGATTGATCAGCACCATCTTGGAATCGGCGCATTCGAGGAATTCGGAAGCAAGCACGGACCCGTCGATGACGATGACGGCGATGCTGCGGCCGATCTGCGGCGCGGCGAGACCGATGCCTTCGGTGGCATACATCGTGTCGAACATGTCTTTGACAAGTTTCTGCAATTCAGGGTAATCGGGCTCTATATCCTCAGCCTCCCGGCGCAATACGGGGTGTCCGTATACATATACTGGTAATACCATCGTGAAAGTCTGTTTAATTAAAGCCGCTATCCTATAATTAAGGTAGAAACGGCTTCGTTGCACGTCGCTCTAATTTCAAAGTGCAAAATTACCAAATTTTTCCCACCCCTGCAAATAGCTGTCTCTTATACACATCTGACGCTGCCGACGACGGAGAGAG
>UQMZ01000080.1 GCA_900542185.1 uncultured Bacteroidales bacterium | reverse complement strand
TTAACACTTTAATCTCCCGGTTTTAACAAATGCACCGTGATTTCGGCTTGACCCTATATTTTGCCGATTTCTGGAGTTTCGGACAAAATAAAAATCACTGAAAATGCTTGATTTTCAGTGATTTTCCACTTTTTGTGGTCTTTATAAGTGACCCCGGTGGGGCTCGAACCCACGACCCAATGATTAAGAGTCATTTGCTCTACCAACTGAGCCACGGAGTCATCTTTGTGATGCTTGCGGGTTGTTTTCCCGTTTGCGAGTGCAAAGTTAATGCTATTTTTTGAATTGAACAAATTTTTCGCAGTTTTTTTGAAAAATTTGTTCAATTCAATGGTTTTAAAGATTGTGGGCGGTAGGGACACCGCCCATCCGATACGCCGACACATGCCAAAGGCATGTCTCTACAGCGCAGCGGATTGGGTTACTCGTAATATTCGATTTCGCGCTCTATGACTTCGTCGTCACGGCCTGATTTCTCGCATTTAAGCCAGTTGCCCTGGGCGTCTCTGGTCGGATCGTACTTTATATTGTTGACAACGGTCCCTATTCCGTTTTTATAGGAGATTTTAGTCAACATACCATTGGCGTCATAACTGTAAATCTCATTCCAGTTGTCATATTGCGAGTTGTTAGCAATCTTAGAGATTTTGCCATCAGGCCGTAATGTCAGGGTTCTTGACCATAATACGTACGAAGGATTGTTATTATCCCGGATTATAAACGATGAGGCTTTACCTGCGGCATTACGCTTGATGGCCATGGCGGCTTTGACTATTTCTTCGTCTTCCATCATCTCGTCGTATGTGGCTTTGGTCAGGCGTCCCTTGGCATCCGTTATCAGGTTACGGTCAGTTTTCGTTCCGTCAGAACCTATCGTTCCATAACCCCTTAGGAAACCGTCTTCCGTAAATGTATATATAGTTGTACTCCAGAGTTCGAGCCCCTTTTTGCTCTTTTGTTCGTCTATGTATCCGTTAGAGTCGTAGACAGGCTCTGAGTATCCCCACATAAATGTTTTCTCCGTCAGTTTCTTCACTTTGCCTTTGAGGCAGAACAGGGGCAGGTCGCTGGCGGGCGTGGCCGGGGTTACGGCCTTGGCTTTGGGCTTGGCCTTGGCTGTGGCGGTGGTGCGGGCCTTGGCGGCCGGTCTCTTGGCCGTTTTGCGGGCCTGACCGTTCATCGTCAATGCGCCGCACAGCACGATGGCAGTCAATAAAAACAGAATTCGCTTCATAATGATATATTGTTTAACGGTTTATTTCAGTATCAGCTGCGGGTTCCAGTGGAAATCTTTCTCGCCCACATAGAAGTTGTGCTTGACGGAGCTGAAACTCCGGCTTGCCCATTCCGGTACGATGAGGGTGCCCTTTACGGTGTCGCCCGAGTCTAGGGTCTGGGGAATCTTGACAGTGGTGGATATGCGTTCGCCGTCGAGGGTGGTGGCGTATCCGTCCTTGGCCTGGAGCTGCTTGTTGGACCTGCCGACGTTGGTCAGTGTGAAGTAAATGTAGCCGTCGCCGTTGATCACTTCGCCGCCGATTAATGCCAGCTCGATCTCGTTGTCGGTGAACATTCCGCCTGGCAGGCCTTTTGTCTGGTCGGCGGCCACCTTCTTGAACTGCGGGATAGGGATGTTCGAGAATGTATAGGAGAAATCGCCGTAGTAGTTGTTGTCGGACACTTTCGGCGAGTCGGGGGCGCGGCCCACTATCTTCAGTTTCGTGAATGCTGTGGCGTTCAGCGGCACGTCGCGGACCTCCACGTAGGGTGCGATCGGTTCTCCGTCCGAGGGTACCTCCACCAAGGTGCCGGGCATGTAGGTGCCTATCGGACCCTCGTCGTCAATCCAGGCGTAGTCGTTGTTGTCGATGCTGAGAATGCCGATGTTCTTGTTGCCTGTCTGACGGAATATCGGATAGAACATCACTTCCTGGCCGCTGTGGCGGATGCGTGCATCGTTGATGCTGACGGTCATGCCGGGCACTCCGTTCTTGTCGTTGGCGGTGTGAGTCTCGGCCACAGCCACGTTCCAGGCTGAGGCGACGCAGCCCATTGCGATGGCTGCGAACAGTCTTGTTGTAGTTGTCATACGTGTTTTAATAAGTGTGTAAACGTGGTGTGGCGTTGAGGAGGCTGACCCTCACCGCTTGCAAAGGTAAACAAAAAATCTGATATTCCGCAACAGCAGGGGCATTGTGCTGTCACTTCGGCTTCATTCCTTAGGAGGGAACAGTATTTTGTCCGATTACCGGCGCCAGAACTTGCGGCTGAAGATGACGATGACGGTGAACACCTCCAGACGCCCGATGAGCATCAGCAGGGAGTAGAACCATTTGACCGTAGCGGGCAGCGTGCCGAAGCCTCCGCCGGCACCGGTGGCGCCGTACCCCAGCCCGTTGTTGCCGATGCACGACGCGGATGCAAACAGACTGTCGGTGAATGTATAGCCGTAGGCGCTCATCAGCATGGCGCCGACCATCAGCAGGACGGCGTAGATGGCGAACAAGGATACAATCCGGGACATCTGCGTGTCCTCCAGGGCGTGGCCGTTGATTTCGACCATGACGGTATGCTGCGGATACAACGCAAGCTCCACGCTGCGGCGCATATTCTTCCACAACGCCACGAAACGGTCTATCTTGATTGCGCCCGTGGTAGAACCGGCGCATGCCCCCATCACCATCAGAATCAGGATTATGGAGAGCGCCAACTGTCCCCACCCTTCGTAACTGCCGAACGAGAAGCCGGTGGTCGTGATGGTGGTGGCCACCTGGAACAGAGGTTCCAGCAGGTTGCGTCCGATGCCGCCGTCATTGCCGTTGATGAAGCGGGCCAGGGCGAACAGACCCCACGCCACAAGCACGATAAGGCCGTAAGCGCGGAACACGTCGTTGCGCATCAGCGGGCGCCAGTTGCCACGCAGCAATCCGTAAAGCAGCATGAAGTTGACCCCTCCCACCAGCATGAATACCGCCACCACCCACCCGACATAGTCCGAATTCCAGGCCGCGATGCTGGCGTTGCGTGTGGAGAAGCCGCCCGTAGACATCGTGGAGAATCCCTGACATACGGCGTCAAACAGATTCATCGGTCCGCACCACAGCAGCAGGATCAGCACCGCCGTCAGCAGCAGGTACACGTAGAGCAGCGATTTGGCCGTCTGTCCCACGCGGGGATGCAGTTTGTCGTGGGTGATGCCCGTTACCTCGGCGTTGAACAGCGACACGCTGCCCGACTGGTTCAGCGCCGGCAACACCACCAGCATGAATATCACTATGCCGAGGCCTCCCACCCATTGCGTCAGCGCGCGCCAGAACAGGATGCCGTGACTCAGCGACTCCACGTCGGCGAAGACGGTGGCCCCGGTGGTGGTGAAGCCCGACATGGTCTCGAAGAATGCGTCCGTAATGTTCAGCGGCGCAGGCATGAACAGGAACGGCACCATGCCGATAAGGGAATAGGCTATCCAGATGAAGGTGGTGAGCAGATAGCCTTCGCGACGGTTCATCTGCAACTTGTAATGCCTGCCGCCGCCAAGCTGTATCAGCCCCACGCCTACCGCCGCCGACAGCAACGCCGCCGACAGGAATATCCACCACTCCCCCTCGCCATACATCAGCGACACCAGCAGCGGGAGCATCAGCATCACCGCCTCGACGAACAGCAGGCTTCCCGTCACGTTGCTTACCGTCCGATAATCGATATGTATCCTTGACAGACGTTTCATCTGAACAGTTTCTCGTATTTGTTCAGCGACCCCGACAGGCTGAACACCACCACATGGTCGCCGCCCCGGATCTGTGTGTCGCCCGACACCAGCATACCCTCACCGTTCCGGACTATTCCCGCAAGGGACATTCCGGCCGGCAACTTGAGGTCGCGGACGGCGCCTCTTGTGATCTTGGAATCCGGTGCCGCGACAATCTCCGATACGTCGGCATCCTCCAGCGACAGACAGCGTGACGTCTCCATATTACGGCTGTCAAGCAGCATCTGCAGGATGGTGCTGGATGTAAGCAGTTTCTTGTTGACCACCACATCGATGTTGAGGTTTTCGGCCTCGGCGAAATACTGTATGTCCTCGATCTCGGCTATGGTCCAGGGTACCCCCGCATCCTTGGCCAGCAGGGAGCCGACGATGTTCATTTCCGACGAATCGTTAACGGCGATGAACGCATCGGTGCTTTCCAGCCCTTCGTCGCACAGCACCTCGTAGTCGCGCTGATCTGCATTTACCACGGTGACGGATGGATACAGCGCCGAAAGCTTGCGGCACCGTGCCGTGTCGGCGTCTACCACGGTGATGGCGTAACCGGACTGCCGTAAGGCCGACACTATCTGGCGTGCCAGCTTGCCGGCGCCGGATATCATGACCTTCTGCACTCGGCCGGGCCTGTGTCCGCATAGCCCTGCGACTCGGTCGGCCACTCCCGGCAGCATGGACAGATAGACTATGTCGTTGGCTTCTATGTGGTTGTCGCCTTTAGGTATAATGGTCTTTCCCTTGCGCCTGATGGCCGCTACATGGAACGGGTGTTCAGATTTCATCAGTTCGTAAAGATGCATTCCGGCTAATTCAGAGTCCGGACGGACCTTGACGCCCACAATTACCAGGGCACCGTCGTGCAGCTCGAACCACTGTTTCACCCAGTTGTGTTTCAGCAAGGTGCGTATCTGGTGCGCCACAAGGTATTCGGGATACAGGGCGATGTCGATGCCTGTGTGTCGCAGCACATCGCGCATGCTGTCGGCAATCAGCTCGCCGTTGTCTATACGGGCCACGGTGCGCCCGGCGCCTAACGCTTTGGCCAATTGCGACGACACGATGTTCTCGTTGCCCCACGGAGTGACCCCTATGAACAGGTCGCACCCCGCGACGCCCGCGTTTTTCAGATTGGATGGCATCACGCCCGATCCGTACTGTACCATTATGTTGTTGCGCGAGTCAAGCTCCTCCAGTCGCTTGCGGTCCTCGCCTATGAGCACCACATCCTGGTTCTCGGCGCACAACTGCCGCGCCAGATGACACCCAGTGTCGCCGTCGCCCGCTATTATGATCTTCATCTCGATTCCAGGGTCAATTGTTTATCCTGCAAATATAACACTTTTCTCCGGAAACAGAGTCTGAATCTAATAAATTTATTAAGGAACGAAGAACCTAATACCTAATAAAGGAATCCTAAAAGCCACATGGGAATCTTGTTTCCTATTCCAGTCTCAATATCGTCAGCAATGACAAAGCTGTTTGGTTTATCGGCTATCTGCGAAAATCCTTTTCCATTGCCTCCGACTTCAAACAGATAGGTGCGATCAAGAAGGAAATCTCCTCCTTTTGCAGCATATAGCCTGCCTGTCGAACTTAGCATTGAAGCCACGAAGCTTTCTCTTACCGTTCCTGCTTTGTTCATGATGCCGAGAGCCTGCATTACCGAAGGGTTGTCAAACAGTATTTTCTCAGGTTTGGAAGCTCGTTTTGGTTGTGTGGTTGCATCCATCAACGTACGAAGAATCGACCCTTCACTCAGCAAGGTAAAGAATTTCATTAACTGGTTCCGGGACACCTCGACGTCTCTTGAGAGATTCGTCATATTCGGTACGAAAGGAACCTGCTCGGCAAGGGTGACAAGAAGCTTTTTTAGTTTTAATTGTGTCTCATACTCAATGGCGGCGACAGCCGGTATATCAATGTCTATAACCGACAGGACAAGTCTTTCAACTCTTTGGGAATATGTGAACTCCGAACTATCCATAAAGAATGGATAATAGCCTTTCTCAAGGTATCTGTCAAATTCTCTGATAACTCGTATTGTGGGTATTATCCGAGAGGCAATATCTCGGTGATTACTGAGGACCTCGGCCAATTTGACGGATTTCAGGCCGTAATTGCCTGTAAAATTCAGATATTCTCTGAATGAGAGACCTCTGAGTTCATACACGGCGACACGACGGGACAAATCTGCAACCTTGCTGTTTAGTTGTAATAGTGAAGAACCCGTAAAAACGACATATAGTCCGGGATAACTATCGTAAATATTCTTTAGTTCCTGTTCCCAGTTAGGTCGCGGGTAACGATGAACCTCATCGAGATAAAGATGTGTTCCTCCATGTTTATAATGATAATCAGCCAGTTCTACTATAGTATGATCATTAAAAAAAGTTGATCAAGAGAAGCATATACTCCGGATTCGCCATTTTCCTTGCATCGTTGTTTCATCATGGTGGTCTTGCCGACACCTCGGGCCCCTTTTATCATGATAAGCCTGTCTTGCCATTCGATGGTGTCATAAAGGTAACGATGAAGGGGCGCGTCAAGAGCACATATCAGTCTTGTTGATATCTCATAAATTCTTTCCATACACTTGTAAGTTGCATAATTTTCACAAAGTTACAAATATTTTTCTCTGGAGAGAAAGAAAATTGCGATTTTTTTTCTCTCCAGAGAAAACACTGGTATAACTATCAGGTACCTAAGTAATAAATTGATGCAAATTTTAATCAACATCATAGTGCAAAAGTTCAATTCTATAGTAGAAAGTATTGTGTTTTTGCAGCATATCGGATGGCTGTGTGATGTTTTATTTGTATCTTTTTCAAGTTTTGTAGGTTCTCATGATGGAATTAAAAGAAATTAGACTCACAGAACTATTCGAATGCTGCGCAAGGTAAAAGCTTGCTTTTGCCGCCAGTTCTGTGACTTGAAAATCTGATAATTCCAACATACGAAAGTTAAATTAGGCATATATCAGAGACCGTAAAAATGGGCATAATCCCATAAAACAAGGTTTTTATGATAGATAAAACGGGACTAATTTTGCATCATCATCATCAACATAAACATAATCATGAAGACACTGATATTATCCGCCACAATCATTATGTCCGTACTTAGCATACAGGCAAAGACATTGATAGTCTATTACAGCTACACCAACAATGTGGAGCGTATAGTAAACGAACTTCGCACTCAGATCGAGGCTGATGTAATTGAGGTAGAACCTGCCGAGAAGGGACTCGACTATGCCGCCAACAATTACGCTATCGGGAGCGCTCAGATAGCGGCAATCCGAGAGAATCCCGATGATGCCTCCTCATATCCGGCTATCGACCCTGTAAATGTCGATATGTCGGAGTATTCCACCGTCATTATCGGCGCTCCGCTATGGTGGAGCAATATGGCGGCTCCGATGCAGACCTTTCTGTTTCAGCACGGCAAGGAAATGGCCGGCAAGAACATAGGTCTGATAGTGTCGAGCGCAAGCAGCGGTATCAGCGATGTGGAAAGCGATGCAAAAAGACTTATCCCCAATGGCATATTTCTTGAACCAAGCCTCTGGATTCGCAGCTCACAGACTTCCAACGCCGGAACGCTTTTGCAGAACTGGCTTCAGGCCATCGACTACAACAACCTGACCTCCGGTATCGGAAACATCGAACAAGACCACAATACCTGTTTCACGGTATATTCGCTTTCCGGGTTAAGATTGCTTGCTGATGCATATTCAACCGCCGCACTTCCGGCCGGACTCTACATTATCAACGGCAAGAAAAGATTAATCTCCAGGTAATCGCAAAAAACAAGGAAATTACTTGCCGTTCTGCAGCTGCTTTGCCAGCCAGTCGGAAGCGTAAAGCGCGGCTTCGGCAGTATTGACACTGAAACCGTGGTCCTCGCCGGGTATCA
>UQMZ01000079.1 GCA_900542185.1 uncultured Bacteroidales bacterium | reverse complement strand
GAGATGAGCGCTAGTCTCGTGGGCTCGGAGATGTGTATAAGAGACAGACATGGGGGATTTTATTATGTCGGGAAGAATAGTTAACTTTGTGGCTATGAAATCAAGAGGATTAATCATAATGACCGTCGCCGCCGTGATGTGCGCGCTTCTGTGTGGGTGCATAAAGGATGATTTGCCCGAAGAGCACGGTCTTGCCATTGGCGACAGGGTGCCGATGTTCAGCGTGACGATGAGCGATGGCAGCACGTTCCGAAGCAGCGAACTTGCGGGCAAGCACGGCGTGATAGTGTTCTTCAACACCGAATGTGCCGACTGCCGCCGCGAGCTGCCGAAGATACAGCAGGCATACGACCGTGTCAAGGATGATCCGGAATATAAGGTAATATGCATCGCTCGTGAGGAAGAAGAGGAGGAAATCGCAGCCTATTGGCGCGAGAACGGCCTGACGTTGCCTTATTCTCCGCAGTCCGATCGCGCGGTATACAATCTGTTCGCCACCGTGTCGATACCGCGCGTGTACATCACTAATCGGGATCTGGTAATTGATGCCGTCTACGATGACACGACTCCATTTGATCCCGACAATCTATAATTAACACTTTTTGAGTATTGCAGACGGCTGGAATATATACTAATTTTGCAGCCGTAAATCAGAAACCAAACATGATAATGAAAAAAATAACCCTATTGTTGATGTCGGCGTTGATGGCCGGAGCCTCGACGGCAATGGCCGAAGGGATGTCGCTGAAAGTGACTCTCGACAACGGCAATGTCCGGACGTTCACTCTGGCCGAGAAGCCGGTAGTGACTTTCGGCGCCACCGACATGAAGATCATGGTCCCCGGCGCGGAAGTGACCTATGCCCGTGCCGACGTGCGGAACATAACGTTCGTCGATCACGGCAGCCTCTCGGTGGCCGACAGATTAACCGAGAATTATTACTATGACGGCACCGAATTCCGTTGCGACGGCAGCGACATTACTGTCTATGACATGAACGGACGCCTTGTCCTGACGGGCCGCGACCGGGTGTCGACCGCCTCTCTCCCCAAGGGTATATATGTAATCAAGGCAAACAACACCACAATCAAGATAATCAAATGAAAAGGAATATTATGGCCCTCGCGGCCTTCGCGATAGCAACTCTCACCGCCACGGCACAGAATCCCGAACTGCTGATAATAGACATGAACGATGGCACCACTAAGACCATCCCCGTCGCCGACATCAAGCAGCTTAGCTTCGGCACCGAAGAACCCACCACCATGGCCGGTGCATATACCGGTGTAACTTCCGTCCAGGTTGGCGATATGGCCACATATACGACCGACATAACCTGCACCATCGCGGAGAACGCCGACGGCACCCTCAACTTTACATGGCCGCAGTATCAGCTTGCCGGCACCGTGATGGGCGACCTGACTCTCGGCACCCTCACGATACCCAACATCCCCTACGTGGAGGAGAAGAATGCCTATTACCTGAATTACAGCAGCCTGGGACTGACACAGTTCTTCAGCAACGGCACCTCGATGAACCAGGATTACGTATTGGGCGAGACCAGCGAGATCACCATCGAGAAGACCGCCGACGGCATCAAGGTGACCAACCCCTTCAAGCTCGGCCGCATGCCTTTCCCGCTCACGCAGACCTTTACGGGTAAGAAGTGATAAGTGACAAGTGATAAGTGACGAGGCATGTTGAAGGTCAACGGTATATTGACAGGCTTGACGATGGCGGTCGTGCTGACCGGATGCGAAGGCGTGTTCGGCGGCATCTACGACGAGCCGGACAACAGCGGCGAGGTGACGGTGAACGGCACCCTGTATGTGGACGCCTCCGACTGGACGCAGTGGCACTATCTGGACCTGCATCAATTAGCCGACTCGGTGGCCGCCGACTCCACCTACAACACCTCGCTGGCATGGCGCACATTTGACATTCCGACCGAGCCGCTGACCGACCCCGCTCCCGGCGACCGCAACGGGATATACACCTATTGGTACGACGTATTCGGTGCCGGCATATCGGTCAACGAGTTCCGCGACTTCTACGCCACGGCGCCTCAGCCCGAGCCGGAATCATGGACCATTGCCGTGCATCGCAACAACGTGCGCACCAACGGCTGCGAAGCCGCCGCAACCGGCCTGACCGATATTGACAAAGTCCCTGCGGACAGCGAATATCTTGACGGTCTCGCATACCGCGCCGACGAATGGAACGAGCGCGACGTGTGGGTGATACGCGAGCGGATGCTGTCGGGTCTGATAGGTAACCAGGGCATAGAGGTGAGTCCCGTGCTTTCATCGTGGCTTGAAGTGGCCATCCCTCCGATGCCCCCCGCCTTTACAATGAATCCCGAAGTGTTCGTGTTGCGCCTGCCCGACGGCACGCACGCCGCCATTCAGCTTGAAGACTATATCAGCACCGAAGGCGTGAAATGCTGTCTTACCATCAAATACCGTTACCCGCTATGACACCCCGCCGCTTCGTCCTGCAGCGTCCCTCAGGGCGCCGTCCGGCCGTCCCTATGCGCCGTCCAGCCTCCTTTGTGTGCCGGCTGGCGCCCGTGTTGTTGTGTCTGGCCGGACTGTGGCACGAGCCCGCGGCTCGGGCGTCGGAGACTGCCGACACCGCCGGCGTCCGCAATTTCGACCTCGACGAGGTCGTGGTGACCGGCGTCCGCACTCCCAAGCTGCTGAAGGACGTGCCCGTGCAGACACGCCTCATCACGCGCCGCGACATCGAGCGCTCCGACGCCACCGACATTCGCGACCTGCTGCAGGCCGAGATGCCCGGAGTGGAGTTCAGCTACGCCATGAACCAGCAGACGCACCTCAACTTCAACGGCCAGGGAGGGCAGAGCGTCCTGTTCCTGGTGGACGGCGAGCGTCTGGCCGGTGAGACCATGGACGACGTGGACTTCTCGCGCCTGGACATGGCCAACGTGGACCACATCGAGATTGTGAAAGGCGCCTCGTCGGCCCTGTACGGCAGCAATGCCGGAGGAGGCG
This sequence comes from uncultured Bacteroidales bacterium, assembly GCA_900542185.1. Taxonomy (GTDB): domain Bacteria; phylum Bacteroidota; class Bacteroidia; order Bacteroidales; family Muribaculaceae; genus Lepagella. The sequence goes on along the minus strand of UQMZ01000079.1, from coordinate 4,671 downwards.
TCATCAACATCATCACCCGAAAGGCCGCCAAGCCCTGGCGCGTCAACGGCGACGCCCGTTGGTCGAAGCACAACGAGCAACGCTACAATCTGTCGGTTACGGCCAAAGGAAGCAAAGTCAGCAACGTGCTGACCGGGAGTTTCTATGACATAGACAATTACAATGTAAAGAGCGCCCCGGACCCTGTGACGCGCGTCATAGGCACCGTCTACGGCAGCCGCGTCTGGAACGTGCAGGAACGCATCGCATACCAGCCCATCGACAATCTGAAACTGTCCGGCCGTGCCGGGTATTATTTCCGTCAGCTCACACGCGAGGCCGACGCCCCGGAGCGTTACCGCGACTTTACCGCCGGACTGCGCGGCGAGTGGGGCATAACCGAGAACGACCGCCTGGAGGTGGCCTATTCGTTCGACCAGTACGACAAATCGGACTATTACCGCCGCAGCAATCGCGACGTGCGCAGCTACAGCAACGTGCAGAACACGGTGCGCGCGCTGTACAACCATACTTTCGGCAACGAAGACATACTCACGGCCGGTGCCGATTTCCTGTACAATTACATGCTCAATACCAAGCTTGATGACCGCCGGAGACATGAGACCTGGGCCGACGCCTTCCTGCAGTACGACTGGATAATCGATCCTCGCTGGGAAGTGGTGGGAGCCGTGCGCTACGATTATGTGTCCGACGGCGACATGTCGCGCGTCACCCCTAAGATTTCGGCACGTTACAAGCCTCATCAGGACGTCAACATACGCCTCGGTTACGGCATGGGCTTCCGCGCTCCGACGCTGAAGGAGAAATATTACAGCTTCGACATGGCCGGCATCTGGATAGTGAACGGCAATCCCAACCTGAAGGCGGAGACCAGCCATAACGTGACCCTGTCGGCCGATTACACTCACGGCAACTATAATGTCACGGTATCGGGCTATTACAACAACATACGCAACAAGATAACCACCGGCGTGCCTTATTACAGGCCCGACGATCCGACCGAGCTGTACTTAGACTATGTGAACCTGAACCGTTTCACGGTGTGGGGAGGGGAGATAACGCTTCAGGGCAAATGGAGCAACGGCTTGGGCGCGCGTGTCAGCTACGCATACACCGACGAGCATCAGGCCAGGGACAAGGGCGGCTATAACGTGGCCAACCAATACATACCCGCGCGCAAGCACTCGCTTACCTGCCGCCTGGACTGGGGCAAGGAGTTCGGCAAGGTATATACGCTGAACGTGTCGGTGAACGGGCGCGTGCTGTCGGGCGTGAAGAATGTGGAATACCGTGATTATTACGACATCTCGAAGGGCACCGTGACGGTGAACTATCCGGCCTACACTCTGTGGAAACTGAGTGTGTCACAGCGTTTCACGCGCTACGTGACACTGAACTTAGCGGTGGACAACATCTTCAACTACAAGCCGAAATACTACTACCTGAACTGCCCGCTGACCGACGGCGCGGCCCTGCAGGTGGGACTGGCGTTTGATATATATTGAATTAGTTTATAAAGTTTATAAAGTTAAGATAAATGTGCAGGCTCTGAGTGTCGCGTCTTGGTATTATCTTAACTTTTTTACCTTTTTCAACTTTTCCAACAGCAACTTGAGCTTGCGAAAGTTGCCTATATCTTCAGGAGATAGTCGGACAGGTTCTCGGAACGGTCAAGGTTTAGCTTGCGTCGCAGACGATAGCGTGTCATCTCCACCGAGCGGTAGGAGATGTTGAACAGCGGCGCTATGTCCTTGCTGCTCAATCCCATCTTGATGTAGCAGCAGGTGCGCAATTCAGTAACGGTAAGGTCCGGATGCAAGTCAGTGAGCCGCTTGGTGAAGTCCTCGTAGGCCGCGTCGAAATTGTGCACGAAATTCTTCCAGTCGTCGTCATGGCTGATGTTGTCGCGGATAATGCCGTGCAGCTTCTCGATCTGTCTGTTTATTTCCACCGAGATCTCGCCGTCCTGCAGTTTTTTGAGGCGGTTGGATATGTCGCCGAGTATCTCGTTCTTGCGCACTATGTTCATGGTGAGGTTGGAGAGTTCCTCGGCCTTGTGTCTGACGTCGAGCTCCAGCTGGCGCCCCTTTAGGGTGGCGATCTCCACATCCTTCTGCAGCGCGTCCTCGCGTGCCTTACGTCGTGTATCTTCCAGTTCCTTCTCCTTGCGCTCGGCCAGACGGCGCGTGGAGCGCGTCATCCATAGCTTGACGGCGCGGCGAGTGCATTCCAGCAGGGCCAGGACCAAAATCATGTACGTCACCTTGGCCCATAAACTGAGGTACCACGGAGGCAGGATGGTGAAGGCCAGGCTCGTCTCGTAATTGTCCGGCAGCAACGGGTGCGAGGCCCGTACATGCATCACATACTTGCCGGGACTGAGGTCGGTGTATTCTTTCTGCGGATCGGGTCCGTAGCTGCTCCAATGATCGTCGAAGCCTTCGAGCCTGTAACTGAACCTCACGTTTTGCTCGTCAAAGAATATGGGAGCCGCGAACCGAAACTGAAGGGTGCTCACATCGGGACCTATCCTGAGATCGGGCATGGCTCCGTTGAATCCCGAACGGCACAAAACGGAGTCCCGGTCGGCAAGGACACGGTCGATGACCAGTTCCGGTTTACTGAAGGGTCCGGGGTTATATTTAAGGTCCACGTCTATGAATCCTTCCATCCCGGATATAATCAGATGATTGTCAGGGAGAAAATTGAAATGTTCAAATCCCGGGATCAAGGTGGGACCGATCGAGGCGAACCCGACGGAATCGACGGTCGTGACATCAGAAGCCAGATTCCGGGTGCGTATGATGCGTTTGCCGTTGACGCACCATATATCGCCGGAAGGAGCCTCCTTGAGTTTGGCCGGCGTGTTCACGCCGAATCTGCGGATCAGCTTGGCGTCGTAACTGAACCTGTTGCCGTCGAAGGTCATGAATCCGCCTTCGGTGCTGAATACCAGTCTGCCCCCTACGGTCATCACGTTATTGTTGTGGTCCGTAGGGAGGCCGTGTCGGCTGTTGTAGAAATCGGTCCCGGTCACGGACCGCGTCTCAGGATTGATGGAAAGACGGTACAGGCCCTTGAGCCAGTGAGGCATCCATATATATCCATCGCCATCTTGGGTGAAATGGCCGCCTATGTCGTCATATCCGCTGACGCGCCCAGTATTGGTGATGTTTCCCCCGTCTATACGCAGGATGAACATACCCTCGTAACCCGACACAAGGGCGTATTTCGGGTAATCCCTGAGCCTCTGGACGCTCCAGGCCCCGGTTATGCCCGGTATCTTGGAGAACTGTGTGCCTGTGCCATAATATATTCCGTTGTCGGCACAGACGAATACGCGCCCGTCGATTGCATTCACATCCCATATCTGACCGCGTATGATGGGGGCCAGGGCGGGAACATTAGGGCCGTTGCAGGGATAGTCTGTGAGGAACAGACCCTGATTGGTGCCTAAATAAAGCGACCGCCCCTGAAGCAAAGACATATATCCGGCTCCGTAACGGTTGGTGGAACTAAGCAGATTGGTGAAGGGGGAATTAAGTTTGATCAGGTCGATGCCGTCATCAAGTCCTGCCCAAAGATTCCGGTTGCTGTCGAAGAACAGGGAGAGCACCGTATTGTTCTGCATTCCGGTGGTAAGGTTGGCATACGATACATTGCCGGTGGCGAAATCCTTGGTCACCACGCCGTTGAGGATGGTGCCGAAGGCATAGCGGTTTTCGGAATAAGTGGCGCAGAACACCTGGCTGTCTTTAAGAAAGGAGTCTATTTCCGTATGGAGCGGCACTATGTCGGTGCCTGAGGTGACGAAGAGACCGTGTTCGTCGGTTACCAGCATGACGGATTCCCGGAAAGGGAGCATTGCGACAATGCGGTAATCCCGCACTTTCTCATGTCCCCGGACAGGCACCAGCTTGCGGCCCCGCAGCTCATAAAGCCCCCGACCTTGTATGGCCACATACAACGAGCCCTGGATCAGCGCGGAACTGCTGATTTTGCCCGGCATGACTATCCGGAGCATGCGGTGGCCGTCATAACGGAATATATCCTTGTCCGCACGGAACCAGATGGTGTTGCCTTGACGGTGTATGTCCCATACCTCGTTGAACGACCTTGCGGATTCACCCAACAGCGGTCGCATCGAATGGTAGACAAGCCCCCGCGAACCATCCTGAAGCGAGAAATAGCCTATTTCTTCCGAAGCTCCCACATAGAGGCGTCCCCTGTCATAGTCCAGCAATGCCGAGCGCAGGGTCAGTCCATGCGGCAGCTGTCTTAGCTCCCATTCGTTGCCGTTATATATAAGGAGTCCGTCCTTATTACAGAAATACATCCGGCCTATCGAATCCTGCACCGCGTTCCATGTCTGGGTCCCTCCACCCGTAGACTTGCGCGCATAGTTGTCGATGATGGGGTAGGAGGCCCGTGCAGTGACGAAATTCAGCAGTAGTGTCGCCGCAACAAGAATCGAATATATACATTTTGAAGATCTCATGATGTCGTAAAACTCACTTAAGGAGTATATCAAAACAATTATTCTGGTAAGACATATTCTTAACGAAAAAAAGTGATTTGTGAGTCTATTTGTAAAATATGTTATAAAACATATTTTTGCTAATACACACACTGTCTCTTATACACATCTGACGCTGCCGACGACGGAGAGAG
>UQMZ01000078.1 GCA_900542185.1 uncultured Bacteroidales bacterium | reverse complement strand
GTCGGCAGCGTCAGATGTGTATAAGAGACAGGTGCAATTTCGCGCTGTCCGAAATAATTAATTTTACTATGCACCAACTTCGTCAACGCTCTGGAGAAGATACCCGGCATCATCGCCCAGTATGAGGAACAAACCGCTAAGTAAAGGACGATGTTCCCCAACTTGAAACCATTATATCGAAGCCGTGTGACAACGAGGACGAGTTGAAGCAGCTCAACCCTCGACCGCAAAATCACAGCCGAACTTGCTCCCAAACACGATAAAAAGGACGGCGAGGAAGTCAAACACGATGAACCGACACAACACGCTAACCATGCTGCGCCCTCTCAATCAGTCAATGATAAAGAGCCACATAGCAGCCCTGAACCGAAACGAAAAACATGATTGATACTGATATTCAATCAAAAAAAATAAGAATCCCAATGAATACAACACACCTAATAATATAATGAAGAATTCTATGATGTTAAACTATAACATAACCGAGTCCTCTTTAAAAAGAGGATTCGTCATTTTTTTTGTTTCTTGCAGTCCGCAATTCCGAGGGAGATTTTCCAAAATGCCGTTTGACATATTTGCCAAAGAACGAAAGGTTCTCAAAGCCTAAACGGTAGGCTATCTCCTTTATTGAATAATCCGTGTTGAGCAGATGGTACCGTATGTCCTCGACAGTATATTCATCAATCCACTGCCTTGCTGACTTTCCACTGACTTTCGCGCATATAACAGACAGATATTTAGCCGACAGGCATAATTTGTCAGCATAAAAGTCGATAGGCCGATGCTTTATGTCTTCGTTCGACAACATCTGAAGGAAACGGTTGAACCGGAACAATATCTTGCTTTCACCTTTCGCGGACTGACACTGATCCGATTCCATATTTGACAGCATTTCAAGCAATATGGCTTTTATTATCGACCGCACTATCTCTTTATGATAACCCTGCGAAGGATTCATTGTCTTGGACAGGATCAAACGGTAATAGAATTGCATCTGATCCTCCAGATTCATTACCGTTGACATACGGTAAGCCTTGCATATATATATCATACGGTTCCATTTGTCAATATGCTCACGCATGAGATCAGACACGATTCGGCCGGACAGGCGCAACATCACGATGTCAGCATCCACGCTCACAAGAATATTGTCAATGAAATTCCGGGGCAACACCGTGAGCCTCTCACCTTCCTTTATGGTATGGGTGTTGCCGTTTATATCTATCTGAAGTCTGCCTTTGCGACAGGCAAGGAACAGATATGAATCAGACTTTATACCGTTAAATTCCGACAGGTCATTGATGTCGGTAAGCAGGGCTATATCCCCGTCGGAATAGTGTATTTTGTCCTTATTGTCCATATAATACGGTTTACAGGTTGCAAATTTAGCGTTTTTTAGTGTCTTTAACCGTATCGGGAGTGTCCGTTTTTGCCATATATGCCTGTTCGGATTACTATTTTGTCAATTCAGGACACTAATGAATAATGGAAAATAGAGAATTTTGCGCCTAAAAACAATAATGACATGAGATATTCAAACTTTATTTTATGGCTCATACCGGCAATATTGCTTGGTTCTTGCGGCAATAAGACGGAAAAGAAAGAAGCACCTTCAATAAAAGTCTCGACTGAGGTTTTAGCGAAGGATAACGCCGGTTTGACCAGGACATTTGTCGGACAGGCCGAAGCTGCCAGTACCTCGGCAGTAAGTTTTCCGACAGCCGGAACCATATTGAAGGTAACGGTAAATGAAGGGCAGGAAGTCCGCAAGGGTCAGCTTCTGGCAGAAATTGATCCATCAACGATGCGGAAAGCACTCAAGTCGGCAGAAGCCGTACTGTCGCAAGCCCGTGATGCCTACGACCGCATGAAGTTTTTGCACGACACAAACAGTCTGCCTGAAATACAATGGGTAGAGGCGCAAAGCAAACTTGCACAGGCCCAAGCAGCGTATGACATCGCAAATAAAAACCTTAACGATTGCCGGCTTTATTCGCCCGTGAACGGCACGATCGGGCAAAAGATGGTTCAGGCCGGAGAAACTGTAATGCCGGGTCAGCCTATTGTCACGATAGTGGATATAAACACGGTGAAAGTAAATGTTTCCGTTCCTGAAAAAGAAATAGGCGACATTCATTCCGACACTCCCTCAACGATAACCGTAGATGCACTCGGCAAAAGAAAATTTATCGGCGGTCGGATAGCCAAGAACGTGCAAAGCGATTTAATGACACACACTTACAGCGTCAGTATTGAGGTTGGCAATCCCTCTCATGAAATTTTGCCAGGAATGTTATGCGAGGTGATATTCCAGAACACTCGCCCCGATGTCTTGACAGTGCCTGTAACGGCAATTATGAAAGGTGCCGGCGAGACATTGTATGTCTGGATAAAAAAGGATGGCGTTGCCAAAAGATTCGATGTCAATACCGGGAGGACACACGGTTCAAGAATAGAAATAATATCCGGCATCAACGAGAATGATTCCCTGATAGTCCGCGGTATGCAGAAACTAAGCGAGGGAAGCAAAGTCATCACATTATGAAAAAAGAAAAGAATAGCAGATGGGTGGCATGGCTGATGCATAACTACCGCATCACGCTCCTGATTGTCGGTCTTATGGCAATTCTGGGTATTTATGGGCTGGACAAAATGCCCAAAGCGGAATTCCCGGATTTTACTCTGCGGACGGGGGTTGTCGTAGGGATATATCCCGGTGCTACAAGCGAGGAAGTGGAGGAACAATTGGTAAAGCCTCTTGAAAGATACCTGTTCACATTCAAGGAGGTCAACAGGGCTAAGACCGTCAGCACCAGCCAGAACGGGCTTTGCAGCGTAATGGTTGAACTGAATGACGATGTATCCGACAAGGATGAGGTGTGGAGCAAGATAAAGCACGGACTCAACAGTTTCAAATCATCATTGCCCAAAGGAGTGGTGGATGTGGTTGTAAATGATGAGTTCGGAGATACTTCGGCATTGCTGGTCGCGGTGGAAAGCGACAGCCGGAGCTATCGGGAGCTGGACAAATACTGTGAACTTATCGGCGACAGGTTGAGACAACTCCCCTCGGTCTCCAACGTGCGCGTTTTGGGCAATCTAAAAGAACAGATTGTGATAAACGTGGATTACAACCGTCTTTCAGAATACGGGATCAGCCCGCAGGTAATTATAGATGTGTTGTCAGGACAGGGAATCACGACTGTCAGCGGCAGTCTTGGAGGTTGGAGCAACGATACCCCTATCCATGTAAGCCCATCATTAAAAGGCGAAGATGAAATAGCGGATCAGATAATATACAGCGATGGCGGCAATCATGTGGTCAGAATAAGGGATATCGCGTCTGTGACCCGTGGATATGACCTGACCGGGGGCTATATAGAATACAATGGCAACCGCTGTGTCATAATCTCGATGGAGATGCTTGCGGGAAACAATATCGTGCAATATGGCAAAGATGTTGAAAAGATGCTTGCCGAAATAAAGGCGACATCATTGCCGGAAGATATAGTTATCGACTGCATAAGCGATCAGGCCGGAGTTGTGAACGCCAGTGTCAATTCATTTCTCCGCGACCTGTTCATATCAATGGCTGTAATCATTCTGATGATGATGATTCTGTTTCCGATAAGCTCCGCACTTGTAGCCTCCACAGCCATTCCGGTCACTACATTCATATCATTGGGCATCATGTATCTTGTGGGCATACCGTTGAATACCATAACGCTTGCCGCTATGATTGTAGTGCTTGGCATGGTGGTGGACGACTCGGTCATTGTAATTGACGGTTATCTTGAATACCTCAATAAAGGTTACAGCCGTTGGCACGCAGCCTGTAAAAGTGTGTCGGAGTATTTTCTCGCCATGCTTCTGGCCACAGCCTGCATTAGTGCTATTTTCTTCCCGCTTCTGATTACCTGCACCGGCCAGAAAGGAGATTTTCTGCATGACTTCCCTATTACGATAGCAATAAACCTGATGACCTCACTCTTTGTCGCTATGGTTGTCGTGCCTATTCTCGCGGTTATCCTAATAAAGAAAAAGAACCGCAAGGAAGGAAAGAAAACAATCACAGACTATGTCCAGCAGGCTTATGACAGACTTCTTGAATGGGTATTCGCCCATGCGTGGCTGACGCTCGGAATTGCTGCCGCACTGATGCTGTCGACGCTTTTCTTCGCCGGAGGAATAAAGAAAAGAATGATGTCATGTTCGGAACGGGACCAGTTTGCGGTCGAAATATATCTGCCTAAAGGAACCGGGCTGGCGGAAACAGTGGCTGTGACTGATTCCGTTTATAATGTATTGAGCAAAGATGAAAGGGTCAAGGCAATAACGTCGTTCAAAGGGTGTGCGTCCCCTCGTTTTCAAGCCTCCTATACCCCGAAACAGGGTGGAAAGAATTTCGCGCAGTTCATTGTAAACACTACATCCAATGATGCCACAGTTGAACTTGTGGATGAATACACTGAAAAACTGTCGGAGGCTTTCCCGAATGCTTTTGTCAAGTTCAAACAGCTTGATTCGCAAGTGTTTCAAGCATTGGAATTCCGTTTTTACGGTGATAATCCCGATTCGCTGCATTATGCCGCAGACCAACTGATGCAGTATATGCGTCAGAACCCGGATTTACTTTGGGTACGCACCGACTTCGAACAGCCTGAACCGGTTGTGGAGGTAACGCTTGATGAAAAAGCGGCATCCCGTCTGGGGTTGAACCGTCAGACCACATCGCTGCAACTTATGTCGCATACAAACGACCGTTTTGTGACCACTATCTGGGAGGACGATTATGGATTGCCGGTGGTTCTCAAGGATAATGGCTGGGGCAATGCCGATTTTGACAAATTCGACAATTTGCCTGTCCGGCAGATGACCTCGGCGAAGACAGTACCTTTAAGGCAAATCGCCAAGGTGTCCCCCAAATGGAGCGAATCGAAAATAGTCCACCGCAATGGTGTGAGATGCCTGACCGTAACGGCTGAACTGCCACGCACAATGATGGCAGAAGAAATCGTGCCTGATTTGCAAAAATATGTCAGTGAGAACATACGTCTGCCGCAGGGTGTGACTACCGAAATCGGCGGAGAGATTGAAAATGACAATGAAAGCCTGCCGCAGCTCGGTGCCGGGCTTGGTATTGCCATGATTATTATCTTCTTCTTTTTGCTGTTCAATTTCAAGAGTTACGCGCTGACTCTGGTATGTATGTTTGCCGTACTTCTATTTGTGCCGGGTGCCATGTTCGGCCTGTTCTCAACCCGGACCACTATGGGATTGACAACGATATTCGGCTTTATTACTCTGATGGGGCTTATCATGCGCAATGAAATCCTGATATTCGAACACGCCGAATATGGATTGAAAAACGGCAAGACTCCACGCGAGGCGGCATTGGAAGCCGGCAAGCGGAGAATGGTACCGATTTTCCTTACAACGGTAACTACCGCGGTTGGTGTCGTGCCGATGATAATCTCCGGCTCAGCCATGTGGAAGCCCGTCGGAATCACTATCCTTTTCGGAGGAATCGGCGCGCTGATACTCGTTGTGACAGTCCTTCCGGTAATTTATTGGAAAATACATAGACAGAAATGAAAAAACTTCTTTTAATAATATCACTGGTGCTGGCAGTAACGGCATCGGCACAAAAGAGATATAATCCAGGCGAATGTCGCGACATGGCATTGGCCCGCAATGCCCGCATGAAAATGGCGGACAACGATGCCTTGTCTGCCATGCAGGGGAAGAAAGAGGCACTTGCCAATTTCTTTCCTTCATTGTCGGTCGGAGGCGGTGGAATGAAAGCCAGCGACAGCATGATAAAAATGGATATGGGGCCTCAGTCTATGGAGATGCTTGACGGCGGGTGGTATGCGAATGCGATGGCTTCATTGCCCATATATGCCGGTGGAAGGATATTCAATGGCTACAAGATGGCTGAACTCGGAGTGGAGATAAGTGAAATACAGCGTATCCAGACCGCCAATGAAGTCAGACTGACCGTTGACCAATATTATTGGCAGATTGTGGCTCTGTCGGAAAAAGTGCATACTCTTGAAAGTGCCCGTTGCCTTCTTGATACTATCCGACGCGAAGTAGCCAATGCCGTGAAAGCAGGCATTACAAAGCCGAATGATTTATTACAGGTTAATCTTCGCCTTAATGATAATAGAAGCGCGTATATTGATGTGGAAAACAATATCGGTGTCCTGAAAATGCTTCTGGCGCAATGTATGGGTCTGGATAGGGATTCTTTGGAACTGGCAATCGACATGGAACATCCGCTTGAATCGCCGGAATCCCTTTTTGTCAATCATGGTGATGCGGTTTTGGCTACGACGGAATACAGACTGCTTGACAAAAGCGTTGAGGCTGCACGCCTGCAGAAGAAAATAACGCTCGGAGAGTTTTTGCCTACAGTGTCAGTAAGTGGAGGATATCTGTTCCAGAATTTCATGGGTCCGTCGCAAAATTCACTCATGGGTCTTGTAACGGTTTCAATCCCTATTTCATGGAAAGCTCCGCATACGATGAAAAAACAGAAACTTGCCTGTGAAAATGCCATAACGCAACTCAACGACGGGCAGGAACAGTTGGTAATCAGGATGCGTAAATCTCAAAATGATCTATGCAATGCCTACCAACGGGCTATACTTGCAAAGAAATCGATTGAACAGGCAGCCGAGAATCTCCGACTTAATGAAAACTACTACAAAGCTGGCATTTCCACCATGAGTGATTTGCTCGAAGCCCAGACACTTTTTCAACAGAGTAAAGACCGATATTCCGAGGCATATTCCACTTATGAAATAAAAAAGACAGAATATCTTATATCCACAGGAAGGTAATCGGCATAAAAACTCATGTAGGCAAAGGCAGGGCAACCTGCCTTTGTCGTAGAGGTCTTGGACTATGCTCCATATTCCCGTGGATGGCGGATTGGAGCAAATCAAGAAGATTGCCAATGCTCCCGAAGACTATGAGTTCACATACCTCCTCATTACAGGCTACCCGGCACAAGATGCTCCCCGGCCGAAACATTTTCAAGGTCAGTCAACTGTTCGGTGCATTCATTTATTTGCCTTGTGAGGCGAAGCTGTTAATTCCATCGTAAGATGATGTAATCAGACCTCGATTTTCTTGATGATTCGTGCCGGATTACCGGCTACGATGGTCATGGGCGGCACATCCTTGGTCACGACTGAATTGGCTCCGACAATACAGCCGTAGCCGAGGGTGACGCCGGGAAGAACGGTGGCGTTGATGCCGAGCCAGACCTTGTCCTCGATCTTTATGGGTTTGCCATAGGTTGCACTGCGGTTGTCGGGGTTGACATCGTGGTTGATGGTAATAAGGTTGCACTTGGGCCCGATGAAAACATCATTGCCGATTTCGATGCCTCCGCGTCCGAAAAAAGTACAGCATTGCTGGATGAAGCATCGTTTGCCGATTGTCACGGGTTTGCCGTAGTCTATATATAAAGGGGGAAGCACCGTAGTTGATTCGTCAAGCGGCTTGTCAAGTATGCGCCCCATGAACTCGTGAACTTCTTCCGGCGTGCGGTAGCCGGTGTTCATCTCCGTGGCCGTCTTCATCGTGTCGAAAATATCCGCTATAAGTAGGTCATAGCCCGGATCGTTCGGCGACACCATCTCGCCGCGCACGTCCCTGTCAAAGATTTCGTGTCTCATCTGTCCTGTATGGTTTTGAGTCTGTTATGGGTTCAGTTAATGGATATTGTGCGGTATTCTTTCGGAGTGCGGCCTGTGCGGCGCTTGAAGAAACGGACAAAATGCTGGGGATATTCGAAACCAAGCATATCCCCTACCTGCGTCACCGACAGGGTAAGGTCGTTAAGCAACTCGCGCGCGGCATTGACCAGTCTGTCGGCAATCATGTCCTTTGCCGTTGTTCCGGTGCTGGTCTTGACAAGCTCGCCGAAGTATCCGGCCGACAGGTTCAGCCTGTCGGCGAAATAAGCCACGGTAGGCAGACCCCGTTCGCTGATGTCATTGGTCAGGTATTCATCAAGCAGGGCGTTGAACTTTTCGACTACCGTATTGTTGATTACCTCGCGCGAATAGAACTGGCGCTCGTAAAACCGCAGGCAGTAGTCAAGAAATACCTCAATATGCGATATTATGATGGAACGCGAATGGCGGTCTATGCTGTGTTTCATCTCGCGTTCAATCAGCGAGAGCACCGCGCTCAGCAGGTCGACCTCCTCTTTCGAAAGGTGCAGGGCCTCGTTGCTGCTGTATGAGAAATATCCGTACGACGACATCTTACGCCCTAACGGCGTGCGCACCAGAAAATCGGGATGGAAGGCAAGCACTGTCCAGCGAGGCTGTTCCTGCCCCTCCTCCACTACGGCGGTGACTTTCTGACCGGGTGCAAAAGCCGTCACGGACATTTCATCGAAATCATATTTCGTGAGTCCGTAATTAAGCTCACATCCCTTGGTCTCCTTAATATAAATGGCATATACGCCAAATTCGTACGTAGTCGAGCCTGGCACCAGCTCTCCATTATAATGTCCCACGGCAATCATCGGATTCAGATGCTCGAATCCGTAATGATCGTTGAGATGTCGTATCGTGTCTAATTTTACCCGGTTTGTCATAATGCTTTAGTTTTCAGGTGCAAAATTATTAATATTTCTTGGTTTGTAAAAATCTGTTTTCGGGATAATATAACCAATTTTAAGGCATTCAAGTTTCCAAGTTCTCATGATGAAATTAAAAGAAATCAGACTCACAGAACTATTCGGATGCTGCGCATCCGCACAGAACTGACAGAACGGCACAGAACTTTTTCTTATACGTCGCTTCGGGCCAGACTCGGCCGTGGCACAGAGCCGTCATTGACGGCAACGAGAATTTTCACAGAAGTATTCTGTGTATGTTCCCGCTCCTGCGCAAGCAGAATCTGTGATAAAGGCAAAAGTAAGTCTGAAGCCATAGTGATAAG
>UQMZ01000077.1 GCA_900542185.1 uncultured Bacteroidales bacterium | reverse complement strand
AGCAATGCCATCAATGTAATTTTTTTCATAAGCATTGATTTTTGAGGTTTATATTATCGAAGCCGTTAAACTTGTTTTTAGGACATTCAAGTGTCGGATTATCACACTATTTGGATTATGGGGGATATGGTTCCCGGAGGAACTGCCAAAGGGGAATTCATGAGAACTAATTATGATGTTGACATCATAGTTCAGTCTGAGAGTCAAGCTCTCCTATATACATGTAGTCTTGGGAGAAGAGTTTGATGATGCCTTGAGCGTCGTCATTCAGGATATAATCGACAAAATGCTCCTCGTCTTCAAATATCACGATCGGAACAGTGTCCGTACGGTCCCAGATTTCATACGATTCGATTTCAGAAGTGTCGAGAGGCTGGATGCCGCTGTCTTTGTCGACATAGCAGATGAAAGGTACAGCAGGAATCTTATAAAAGTCTTTGCCATCATGTTTTGGCTGTCTTGGCACTTTCTTTAAAGTTATGGTGCGTTTGGTTCGGGTCGCCGCATCGACAGGCATCGCTACCAGAGCCAGAAGTGCGAGGCTTAAAATAGTAAGCAGTTTGTTCATAATATCGTTAGGATTGATTTGTGAGGCAAAGTTAGGAACAGTCCGGATAAATGTCAAGTTTTGAATGATTGTAAAAATGATTGTTTTTGCAATCAGTTGAGAATAAGAGGGTAAGGGTGCGTTACAATCAGTTTTCCAATCAATATTGTGTATAAGGATTGTAGCCGAGATAACAAATGATACGGTGTGATTTGTTAACAAGTGTTCGGATCTTGCCTGGTTTCCGTGCTTTATGCGCGGCTGGGGACAGCCAGCACTACTACTGGAATGACGACGTCCACGCCGTCACAAATAGGCGGTGGGGACACCGCCTTTCCAGTCGCCGACAATGGGAGGCGTAATCGCGCGGTCGCAAATTATATCTGAGCTATTTACAGCAGACGGATGATGCCGTTTACGACATCGACGCTTTCCGTGTGACCGAAGACTTTTGTGGCCAATGTGTTTCTGCGGTAAATTATCGCTCCGTTGGAACGGGCAAAGAGAACGGTCATCTCAGATGGCCTGAAGCCACATTTGATGAGGAGGGCTGTCTGTAGATCAACCTCGGTCAATCTGTTTTGAGTCAGTATTTTAAGGTTGTCGATGAATTTAGGGGAAGCCTCCAGTACCGTACGTTTCAGTTTATCGAAAGTTTCCTCGTCGATACGTTGCCGTTCCGAAATCATTCCACAGATTTGAAAGTATATCTTGGAATTCAGTATTATGGGAGAAACTTTTTGTGACTTCGACTGCTCATAAAGAGCCATCAACTCGTCGCGCAGTTTTTCGCGAAGTATCGGCTCATTGTTAATGGTATCCGGCTCTGTTGAATCGGCATCCGATGAGGAATCCATAGCAGGGGTTTCCACCGGAAGAGGTAGCTGTGATTTCAGCTTTTGGAGGCTGTCAAGATTATCGCGCAGTTGAATGATGATGGCTTTGTCACGATTCTTGATGAACAGCATTATGGATGACGCGATAAGCGCCAGGATGACGATGCCGGCGATAATCCATCTCAGACGTTCGTTTGCAGCGTGTTCTTTTAGTTTTTCGCGTTCATGCAGTTTGTAATTATACAGACTTTCCTGCATCAGCGCCTGCTCGTTGGGATTATCGTCAAAATATGCCTCAAGAAGGTTCTTATAATCCGTATAGTACTGGTTCAAGGTGTCGGGATGGAGTGTGTGTCTGAATTCCGGAGACAGAATGATGCGGTATCCGGTTTTTTTATTCAGGATATCTTCATTGACAATAAGGTCATGCGCGTACATATAGGCGGTGTCCATGATGCCGGCATCCAGATATATGTCGGCGGCATACGCGAGGGCGACATTGCGTTGGATAGGTTCTGCCAGGTCAGGAGTATGTCTTATCAGGTCCACGGCTGTTCGGATTTCTCCGGAGGCTTGTTTTACAGCTGCCAGAAAGATCAGAGAGTTTGCTTCAAATGTTTTGGGCAGTTTAACGGCGTAATCCAATGAGCGTGTAAGAATTGAATCAGCTTTATTTAATAAAGCTCTTCGAGCGGAATCGATATCGCTCAACGTCCCTAAATCGTAGTAGGCTCCTCCTAATCCCTGCTGAGCAAAGACTATACCGATGGAATCCCGTTCATCCATCTTGTCTTTCAACATCTGCGAGAAATAGGGGATTGCCCTCTGATAAAGCCTGAGGTCACACAATAACCATCCAATCTGACTGTTCAGCCGGTTTTTCAGGTCGGTGGTGTCGGGCGCGTGGCCCGGATTGTCGAGTGCCTGTTGGAAATACTGCAATGCAGTGGGATAATCGCCAAGCTCGTAATAAACACGTCCGCCGTAGTATAGGGCTTCGGGATATATGGGGTCGGATTGATAAGCGGAATAGTAATCGATGACGTCGAGAATCAGGCTGTCGGATACATGAGGCACGGAAGCCTTGTCCCGGGCCTTGATTGTAAGAAAATCATGGAAATGCCGGTCGGACTCCGACAGGGCGTCTGGATTAATGCTGTCAAGATCCTGCAATGCCCTTTCAGGGTGATCGGAAATGGAGGCCGCGATGCGCGTAAGTCTGGTGTCGGCCCGGCGTGAGCAGCCTGTTGACGCCGCAAGGAGCGTCAATGCAAATATCGCCGACAGGAGGATGTGTGCGTATCGTAATAAATGACGGTTCATATCGGTGTGTTATTCATTGAAGTTTCGCAGTGTTGTGACATTGTGCTTCGACTTCACAAAAATAGTGAAATAAACCCGAATATGCCAACAATAATAATTGTTTTTTCTGAGGAAGCCGCAGAAGGGCTGCGACAGAAATGGATCCGTAACATAATGGGTATCTATACACATTGAGGAGGGGAAATCTGCGCTCATCTGATATATGTTATGTAAAAATTTTGCGCTCAGAGGATGTTTTGAGTATAAAATTTTGCGAATAGAAATTTTTTATTACTTTTGGCCAGAGAATCAATGAATTATCATACGGCGCATCCGGCAAATGGCCTTGCGTTGGATTATGATAAGGACTACTTTAAAATCTACGTCGGAGATATAGGCTTATGGAAGTAAGATTTCGCCGATAGAAATGAAGTCATCAGGGTACAAGACTCATAAATCGCTGGACGAATTTCTTTGAAAATATTCAGCTGGGGTTACCTGTCTGTTTTGTCTGGAGCTATGAATGGAACAAAGCTGTTTTGAAAATTCTTTTATAGTCATGGCGGATATATTGTATTATTTGGCTATTAGAATCAGAATCACTGCGAGAACGAGGAAGCTGAGAAATCCGTTGGCAAGATTGTTGTCGGCATGGTCGATATAGCTGAAATCCTCCGAACCATAGCGGATTTGCTGATATGTCACTTTCTGTCCGCGACGGAACAGCCGCAGACATCCATGTTGAAGTCCGCCTCCGATATGAAGTATAGCTGATATGAACCATGAACGTATAAACATCTCTAATTTTTATAAGGCAACAATCAGCGCAAAAACACAATGCTCATCCTCCCTCCTGATTATTATGCTGATTTGTCGGCAACCCCCGGAGTCTTATGCGTCCACAAACAAATCATCTGCCGTTACTTGCGAGTGAATGTTATTCATCGAATATGAGTTCTTCACAAGTCCGGAACTTGTTATCATTGTCAGGGCAATTCCTTTGCGTGTCTTTGTAATTTGGCGAAACAACGCGACTTTATTGCGCAGGTTCTCCATATACTTCTTATCGATGGTGTAAGGGTTGTCGGAATATTTAATCTCACAGAGATTAATCACTTTATCGCTTCGGTCAATCAAGAGGTCAATCTGTGCCCCGGAATGCTCATCATCAGCAGCTGTACGCCATGAGCATTCATTTGTGATTACGCCGCTTATTCCAATAGCTTTCTTTATCTGTTCCGAATGCAGGAGGCACACCCTTTCGAAAGCAAGACCGCTCCATGAATGAAAAATGGGGGTCATCTGGATCTTCGACCAATAATTAGTATCCGTATTCTTCCTGTCTTCCATAAACTTGAAATAGAACAGTGTGAAGGTGTCAATGAGCTGATAGAGGGCGTTCTTCGTTTTTGCCCCTATTGCCTGATAACGGCGGATAAAACCACAATTCTCCAGATCCTCAAGATGCTTAGTAAGCTGACCACTGGTTGCGATATTAGCATTTTCAATTATCTCATCCCGTGTCATCCCGATTTTCTTTTTTGCTAAAACGGTGATGATTTCAAGGTATGCATCAGGCTGTTTAAAGAGCGATGAATATAATTCCGTAAACTCATTCTTCAACTTGGAATCTTCCCCAAAAAAACAATGCATCAATATTTTGCGGCAGACTAAGTGATTTATTGAGCAATGACCAATAGAATGGGATGCCTCCAAATACCATATAAGCCTCCATTATCTCTTGCCGCTCCATAGGCAGATGAATACCCTTTGCATATAATTCACATTCATGCAAATTGAAAGGCTGTAGATGAATTTGATTGTTTAATCTGTTATGTAGCCCACCTCTATTCTTCAGTATCTTCTTTATCATCCATGAAGTAGCGGAGCCACAAACAATAAGAAGTATATCTTTTCTCGCAGATGCCCAGGCATTCCAGAAATTCTCAAATGCCGGCATAAAACTTGATTTTGGGGCATCCATCCAAGGTAGCTCATCTAAGAACACAACCTTTTTACCTTCCGGAAGTTCTTTCAGAAACTGTTCAAGCATATAGAAGGCCTCAATCCAATTGTTCGGCCTTGCAGTACTCTTATAGCCATGATCTTTCAGAGACAAATAAAATCTCAGAAGTTGTCCTTTTGTCGAGGCATTGGCCATTCCGGAGGTAGGTAAACGCAAATTTATCCTGAAAGACCTCTCTCACAAGATAAGTCTTTCCGATTCTTCGACGCCCGAAAATAGCAACAAACTTAGACTCGTCCGAATCATAAGCCTGTTGAAGCTCTTGTATCTCTTTATTCCTTCCTATCAACATATGTAAGGATTTAGACTGCAAAGATAATAAAAAACTTGCATCACGCTGCCAAATCTCGATATTTTTATGAGATTTGGAAGCATGACGTACTATTGTGGTTTATTCTATCCATAACGCATCCTGCGTCACGTTTCCAAATCTATGATTTTTATGACATATTTGGAACTGTCATGGATGTTGCTGGTCGAATTAGTTTGGTTCGGGTTTTGTATATGTCAGATAAATCAAGCCAACTGATTGAGAGAGGATGAGGTGGAATCAACCTGTAATCCCTTTAAAACTCTCCTTCATCTGTAATAATTCATCGGGCATTTCCTGTCTTCTTGCGTTTTATAACATTTATAATTACAAATAAGAGCAATGCGATTGAATGGTCGGTGTTTAGGAGCAACGCATAAAACCACCATGTCATTCCAGTAGTCACTATGAAAATACGGATAATGCGGAAAATGCAATGACATTATTCAGGATTGATTACTTCCCATGAGCCTCCTCGGTCTGCGCCTACACGCCTTATTTTGCCATCTTCCTGTAATTTCTTGAGATGTTTAGAAACGGCTCTGTCTGATATGGATAGCATTGTTGCAAGTTCATTAATGGTAACTGTGGGGTTCCCCTTCATTTCGCGAACTATCCTGTCGCGCGTTTTCTCTGAACCTTTCTCTGAACCTGGGTGGTTATTCGGATTCTCTTGTCCAGTTCCTATTTGATTTCTTTTCGGTTCTTCGCTACGATAGAGACGGGCAGTAACACACAAATGTCAAAAAAGTTAAGGGGAACTCCCGCCATATTCGACGGAAGTTCCCTTTTATGATTGATTCGCAGATGCGGGCGCTACTTGGTGACGCGCTCCAGCCAGTTGACCATGGAAAACATCACGGTCATGGAGAGGAGGCATAGGCCGGCGAATACGGCCCAGCATTCCCACTGATAGGGGAAGGAGTTGAGCATCGTGACGCCAAGGGCGATGAACAGGTTGCCGATGGCCGTGGACGACAGCCACAGACCCTGGCAGATGCCCTGCAGATGCTTGGGCGCAATCTTTGATACGAACGATAGTCCGAGGGGCGAGATGAACAGTTCGGCCACCGTGAGGAAGAAGTAGGTCAGTATCAGCACGACGGGGCCGGCCTTCATCGACTCCTTGACAGCCTCGGCGAGTCCCTTGAATTCCTCGCCCGAAGGATAGTTATAGACAATCGATACCACCATCAGGAATACATACGCCATGGCGGTGATGGCCATACCGAAGGCAATCTTCTTGGGGGTGGAGATGTCCTTGTTGCGGCGTGCCAGGGCGGCGAATATCCACATGATGATGGGGGTGAGCACGATCACGAAGAAGGGATTGATGCACTGCCATATCTCAGGAGCGACGTTGTCGGTCCTGACGAAGTCGCGGGCGAATACCGACAGCGACTGGCCGTTCTGATGGAACGAGAACCAGAAGAACACCACCACGAGCAGTACGGCGTAGAGGGCGAACATGCGTTGCTTGATCTCCTTGGCGTCGTGAGCGGCGTCGGCAGCCGAAACGTCGCCGGTGTTCTTGGCTTTCTTCACGGGGTTGGGCAGGCGCTTCATGACCCATGCGAACACTGCAAGAGATATGAGCATGGCCACAACCGAGGCGATGAACGAGAAGTGGACGCCAGTGTTGAATATCTCGAGATACTGCGTGCAGAAACCGCTGTCTACGGCTCCTTCGTAACCGACCTTGCCAGCCAGCTCGACGAGGTTGGCGTGGTCGCCGGCCGACATGTTGCCGGCGTCGTTGAGCAGCTTGTGGCACAGACGGGGCAGGTCGGCGTTGTAAGCCAGGTGATGGGCCTTGAGCCAGAACTCACGCAGCAGCGGGGCGATGAACGGTGCGATCACGCCGCCGATGTTGATGAACACGTAGAAGATCTGGAAACCGGAGTCGCGGCGGCTCTTGGCAATCTCCAGCTCCTTGGGGCCCTTCTTGGCAGCCTCGGCCTCGAAGTTGTCGTAGAGCTGGCCCACGATGGCCTGCAGGTTGCCCTTGAACAGACCGTTGCCGAACGCGATGATGAACAGTGCGAAGCATGTGAACACCAGTACCCACGACACGCCTCCGGCGGGGCCGTCGGAGAAGACGGGGATGGAGAGCAGACCATAGCCCACGGCCATAGCCAGCAGACCGCTGATGATGGTGCCCTTGTATTTCTGTGTGCGGTCGGCTATCATGCCGCCGGGGAGGCTGAGCACATAGATAAGGAAATAGAACACGGCGTAGATCCAGCCGGCGGCGGCGTCGCTGATGCCGAACTTGGAGCAGAGGAACAGCAGCAGCACGGCGTTCATGATGTAATAGCCGAAGCGCTCGCCCATGTTGGCGATGGCCGCCGGTATCAGTCCCTTGGGGTGGTCACGGTGTGCCTTGATGCAGTAGAATACCAGCAGCGGTATCACTATCACCAGGATGCACAGCAGGATGGCCAAAGCCGAATGTTCCTGCCAGAATTGCGAAATCGATAGTAGCATATATTAAGAGTTTACGTAATTTTTAAGGACTTTAGGGTCTTTAAGGACTTTAAGGACTTTAAGGACACATCACTGCTTCTTGTCAAGGAGGTTGTATGCGGTGGCGTAGTCGCGAATCTGCTTCATCATGGCCAGGAGGCCGTTGCTGCGGGTGGGCGACAGGTGGGAGGCCAGACCGATGCGGTCGATGAAATAGAGGTCGGCGTCCAGTATCTCGTGCGGAGTGCGGTCGTTGAGCACGCGCATCAACAGGGCCACGATGCCCTTGACTATAAGGGCGTCGGAGTCGGCTTCGAAATGAATGTGGCTGCCGTCGGGACGCGAGGCCGCGATCCATACGCGGCTCTGGCATCCCTCTATCAGGTTGGCCGCGGTCTTGTCGGCCTCGGGAAACGGAGGCAGCGTGTTGCCCTGTTCGATGATGTATGCGTAACGGTCCATCCAGTCGGGGCCAAGGGCCTCGAACTCATCTATTATCTCGTCTTGTGCTTCGTTGATTGTCATATATCAAGGTGCCTTGTCCTGAAGGCGATTTTTACGTTAATAATGAGCATTTGTCTTTACCAAAGGTCAAAGTTAATAAAAAATCATTTAAAAACGGCAGTTTTTTGGTGGAATGAATAAAATTAGCTAACTTTGTGGCGTGAAATACACCACTGACGCAAGTCGGCAAGGAGCATCTCCTGGGACATTGAGACGGAATCAATGCTGCCCGGGGGTATTTTTTAACACTATTTTTGTCAGTAACTAATTATAGCAATGGCAACATATCTTACTCAGGAAGGGTATAATAAGAAGATGGAGGAGCTGTCGGCACTCGAGGCACAGCGCCCCCTGATCAAACAGGCGATAGCCGAGGCGCGCGACAAGGGCGACCTGTCGGAGAACGCCGAGTACGATGCGGCCAAGGAGGCCCAGGGGATGCTTGAGATGAAGATATCGAAGCTGAAGGAACTGGTAGCCACCGCGCGCATCATAGACGACTCTAAGCTGAACACCGAGGAGGTGCAGCTGCTGAACAAGGTCACCATCAAGAACGTGGCCAACGGAATGCAGATGACCTACACCATCGTGACGGAAAGCGAGGCGAACCTGCGCGAGATGAAGATAGCGAGCAACACTCCCATAGCGAAGGCCCTGATAGGCCATCACGTAGGAGACAAGGTCAAGGTTCAGGTGCCTGCGGGCGTAATGGACTTTGAAATCATCAAAATCGAAATTTAATACCCGGCCCGATGCATATAGCGGTATATGCGTCGGGCCTGATTAACTTATATACAAGCGGTCTGTCCGGACTGAAAGCTGCCCTCCGGACACTTGCGTAACCCACGGTCCGGCCGAGCCGGGCTTAAAAATCACAAAACCATGACCATTTTTTCAAAAATAATCGCCGGGGAGATTCCGAGCTACAAGATAGCGGAGGACGACAGGTATTTTGCATTCCTGGACATCAATCCGGTGAACTGGGGCCATACCCTGGTGGTGCCCAAGCATGAGACCGATTACATATTCGACATCGACGACGAAGAACTTACCGGGATGGTGCTGTTCGCGAAGAAAGTGGCCAAGGCAATCAAGAAGGCCATGCCGTGTCGCAAGGTCGGAGTGACGGTCCTGGGTCTGGAAGTGCCGCACGCGCACATCCATCTCGTTCCCTTGCAGCGCGAGGGCGACATGGACTTCTCCAACAAGATATCCGATCCGGATCCGGAGAAGATGCGCGAGATAGCCAAGGCTATCAGCGGCGCGATGGAAGACTGACGGCGTCAGCGATAGGACGCTTACGATTCTCGAATTCATGAAACTCACGAGGGACGCCCGTTGCGTCCCTT
>UQMZ01000076.1 GCA_900542185.1 uncultured Bacteroidales bacterium | reverse complement strand
AGATCTACACTCTCTCCGTCGTCGGCAGCGTCAGATGTGTATAAGAGACAGATTCGTGGCCGAGCAGTTCCTGGATGACGCGGAGGTTGGCGCCGCCTTCAAGGAGATGGGTGGCGAAGCTGTGGCGCAAGGTGTGGGGGGACACGTGATGGGTGATGCCGGCGTCTTTGGCCAGGTCGCGGATTATGTAGAACACCATGACCCTGGACATGGCGCCGCCTCGGCGATTCAGAAAGAGGATGTCGGAGGCGTCGGGCTTGATCGGGCCGTGAATGCGTTGCTCCAGGTAGCTCTCTATCAGCGATATGGCCACGGGCGAGAGGGGTACGAGGCGCTGCTTGCTTCCCTTACCCTCCACAATGACGCACTGATCGGGAAGCGAAAGGCGCGACAGCCGCAGTCCGGTCAGCTCGGAGACGCGCAGGCCGCTGCCGTACAGCACTTCGATGATGGTGCGGTTGCGCAACGCCTCGTCCTTCGACGTATCGATGGCGGCGATCATGGCGTCTATCTCCGCGAGGCTGAGCACATCGGGGAGCTTGCGGCCAAGTCTGGGCATTTCAAGCACCTCGGAGGGGTCGACCTGGATGATGCCACGTATGCGGCAATATTTGAAGAATCCGCGTATTCCTGAAATGAAGCGGGACAGCGAGGAGGGGGCGAGGCCCATATCGACTAATTCAGCAATGAGCTGATGCAGATGTTCCTGAGTGATGTCGCCGAGCTGAAGTCCCTGCGCCTGGGCGAATGATAGGAGATGGTCGATGTCGATGCCGTAGGCGGCCGCGGTGTTGGCCGACAGACCGCGCTCCAAAACGAGCGAACGGAGATATGCCTGTTTGGGATCTGTCATTAGCCGATTGAGACGGGGTAGTTTATCTTCTGCATACCGTCGCGGTTTATGAGCAGGACGTTGTTGGGGCCGGAGAACATGACGCCTTGCGGCAGGGCCTCGAACAACCGGTCGGCCCATCCGTCGGGGGCGTCACGCAGGGCTATCCCATGACCGGACAAGGACAGCGCCTGTTTCAGCGTGTCGAGTGGTATGAAATCGCCGAGCGAGCAGATTAGGTCGCAGTCAATGGCCCGTTTGGGAGTGCTGACTATTCTGGTGCGCGAGCCGAGCGCGCGGACGGCAGCCTGATAGGCGGGGTGGGCGCCGTTCTGCAGGAATATGGAGTCCGGATCGAGCATGGCGGCGAGACGCAGCAGCATCCGCGCCTCGCGCCGCAGCCGGCCGATATGCGGACCCGCCAGGGCGTGGTCGATGTCGGCATAACCATAGTATGCCACGTGGCCGGGACGTATCACCCGCGTCACAAGCTGATAGCCAAAGGGAGAATGCACGCCATACCCGTGAGAATGGCGCCATCGCTGAAATCCGGTGGAGGCTCCCTTATTTTGTGACATTCTCGGCGTCCTGTTTGGTCTTGGGTTTATGAGTCAGATACCATGCCCAGGCTCCGAGCGCCAGGAAGCAGAGTACGTATATCAGCACTACGCCCGTGACGGCCAGTGTGTTGGTCACCTTCAGAGACTTGGGGTCGAACTTGAACACTATGTCGTGCTGCCCGGCGGGGACGCGCAGCGCGCGAAGCACATAGTCCACACGGCCAATTTCGGCAGGCTTGCCGTCGATGGTGGCCTCCCAGCCCCACGGGAAGTAAATCTCGCTGAACACGGCCACGCCGCCTGTGCCGGACTTAGACTTGTAAGTCAGGCGGTCGGGAGCGTACGAGGTCTCGTAGATGGTATCGCCGGGGTTGACAGCCGAGGCTCGGCCCAGCGTCTTCTCGAACTTCCTGTCTGCCACCGCGGCGACCTTGGTGGGCAGCGAGTCGAGCGCCGACATTTCCCGGTCGGGAGTGTCAACATACGTCACGTTCTCAACGAACCAGGCGTTGCCGTTGGCTTCGGGGTTGAGCTGATACTCGTTGCCCGACATGATGTACTTGGCGTTGAGCATGTTGAGCACTTCGGGATTGTTCTTGGTTATCTGACGGTCGATCAGATCGTTGTATCGTGTCAGCTTCGCGGCATGATAGCCGCCGATGGTCTTGTGGAAATAGCTGGAACGAGCCGAGCTGAATCCGGCCACGTCGAGCACGCGGTAGTTGGTGGTGTCCTTCAGAATCTGACGGTCGGCGTCGGTCATCCGGAACACTGCGGTGTTGTCCTGCGGGTCGGTGAAGTTGTCGGAATTGACGTAACGCAGGTTGACCGAGAACAGGTCGATTAACGTAAGCGCCGCGATGGAACATGCCAATGTGGTGCCGTTCAGTACCTTGCCTTTGAGGTAAAGGAACATGATGGCGCTGCCTATGACGATGAAGATGAGCGAGCGCCAGCAGTCGGCCTGCACCAGCGAGAGGCGTGTCTGACGGATGGCGTCTATCACATTATAGTACGCGGGATTGGCGAACGCACCGGCTTCCTGCAGCTGTGCTATCTCGGTCTGACTGAACGGCTCGCCGAATATCGAGGGGGAAATGCCGCCGATGAGGCACACCAGGGCACCGAGTCCCAGGACCGAATAGCTTACCCACGGATTGTCGCGGAACGCTTTCGGGTCGTCTATCATCTTCTTTACGCACAGCACCGCTAATAACGGCACGGTGAATTCCACGATGACAAGGATGCTGGATACGGCTCGGAACTTGTTGTAGCCGGGGAAGCTGTCGATCATGAAATTGGTGAACGCCGGGAAGTTATGACCCCAGGAGAGGAGGATGGCGAAGATGGAGACGGCGAACAGAGCCCACTTCATCGGGCCTTCTACCATGAACAGCGCGATGATGGCCAGCAGCAGTACGAAAGCGCCCACATACACGGGGCCGTTGGTCATGGGCTGGTCGCCGAAATACTGCGGGAACTGGTCGAGGAACTGGAATTCCTCGGGCGAGATGTTAAGGTCGTTGGCCTTCTTGGTCTGCGCCAGTGACTTAAGCTGGGTTTCGCCGGCCACGGGCTGGATTGTGGCTCCACCCTTGACGTTGGGGATAAGAAGCGACCATGTCTCGTCGATGCCGTAGCTCCATGCCGTAATGGCGTCACGGTCCATGCCGGACGAAGCCTGTGGCTGGCCGGGCTGTGTCAGCTCGGTGGCGCGGCCGCGCACCGTCTGCTTGGAATATTCGTATGTGTTGTAAAGGCTTGCGGAATTGGCCGCCAATGCCAGCGAGCCGGCGCCCACAACGCAGGCGGTGGCGATAAGCCAGGACTTAACTGTCTTCTGCCTGATGGCGGTGCAGAGCCATGCCACCATCATGGCCACGATGACGAACATGAAGTAGTAGGACATCTGCGGGTGGTTGCTTTGCAGCTGTAACGCCCCGAACAGCGCGGCCAATGCCGTGCCAGGCAGATATTTGCCCCTGTAGCACAGGGCGATGCCTCCGATGCACGGCGGTATGTAGGCCAATGTCAGGTATTTCCATATATGGCCCGCGCCTATGAGAATGATGAAATACGTGGAGAACCCCCATGCTATGGCCCCGAACAGCGCGTTGCTCCAGCGCACCTTGAAACACAGCAGCATGATGAAGAATCCTAACATCATGCCGAACAGCAGATTGGCCGGAGCCGGGAGCCACAGCATATATGCCTTGCCGATGAATTCCAGGGTCTTGTTGGCCGGATAAGAGGGCGCGATCTGGAAGTTTGGCATGCCGCCGAACAGCGAATTGGTCCAGCGGGTCACGTTTCCGGTCTCGGCCGTGTAGGCCTTGCCTTCCTGGCCGTTGGCGAGGCCCTGCATCACGTCGTGCTGTTGCAGCACCTTGCCCTCGAAAGCCTCGGGGCTGAAGAACAGCAGCGACACTACGAGGAGTACAAGTACGGAGAGAAGGGGGTATAGGTATTTCTTTTTCATTCTTCGTCTACGTCGATACGGATCTGACGGTTAAGGCTTTGTTCCAGACTGATGAGCGTCTCGGTCTCGGTGACGCCGGGTATGTGCTGTATCTGGTCGTTGAGCAGCTGCATGAGGTGCTGGTTGTCGTAGGCATACACCTTGATCAGCATGGAGTACGGGCCGGTGGTAAAGTGGCATTCCACCACCTCGGGAATCTCCTCGAGCTGGTGTGCGGCCTCACGGTAGAGAGATCCTTTCTCCAGCTTTACGCCCACGTATGTGCAGGTGTTGTAGCCCAACTTGTGGGGATTGACGATATAGCCGGAACCCACAATGACATTCATGTCCATGAGTCGCTGCATGCGCTGATGAATGGCCGCGCGCGACACTCCGCACTGCTCGGCTATGTCCTTGGAGGCCATGCGGGCGTTGCTCATCACGATGTTCAGTATCTTTTTGTCAAGCTTGTCTAATCTTTCCATGTGAAACCCTGGGTCTTAATTTTAATCTTAATCTAAATAATAGTTTTATATGGAAAATGTCAACATTGCGAGCAAAAATGTTGCATATTGGCATATTTCGTGACAAAATTACAATTATTTTTTCAAATTGCCAACAAAAATTAAGAAAATAGGGTGGAAAATAAGTGGAATGTGAGCAAAACGCCATCAGGCGATGCGCGATTTGGCGAAACGGGCGGTGATGCCGGCGGTCAGGGCGCCGATCAGCATGACAGGCACGAGGGTGGCGAGCAGGTCGAGAGGCTTGACCAATACGGGATATGCCGACATGATCGTGGATGTGCCGTCTCCGATTTTAATAAGGCCGAAATGCTGCTGCAACAGGCACAGAACCAGGCCGAGCACGATGCCGGCCAGTCCGCCGGTGGCCGATACCATGAAGCTTTCCCAAGCGAACACGCTGCCGATGCGGCGGCGCGACATCCCCATGGCAGACAGGGTGGCCAGCGAGTCTTCCTTCTCAAGCACCAGCATCGACAGGGTGGAGATGATGTTGAAGCTGGCTATCAGCAATATCAGGCCGAGCAGCAGGAACGACACCCACTTTTCGATCTCGATCATGCGGAAGTTCATTTCCTGCTGTCGGAGGCGGTCCTTGACAATGAACTGCGGGCCAAGTTCCTTGGCGAGCCGTTGCGCCACGTCGGCCGGTTCGGCGCCGGGCGTCACGGCCACATGCAGCGACGAGGCCTCGGTGTCGTACTGGAACAGACGCCGTGCCGTGGGCAGGTCTACCATGATGCGGTTCTCGTCATAGTCGTTCTGCATGGCGCGGAACATGCCGGAGACATACAGCGAGTCGGTGATGAAGCTGGTCAGCGGATTGGCCATGTTTACCTTCCCCTTGCGCTTGGGGGCGAAAATAAGGAGATTGTCTTCGGGCCGGGCGCCGATCTGCCGCGCCACGCCGACGCTGATGACGGACTCGGGCAGCCCGCGGTCCAGATCGGCCTTGAGGTATTTCCCCTCCTTGGGGTCTATCAACCCAGTGATGCTGGTGGTGCGGGCGTAATCGGCGGGATTTATGCCCATGAGGTAGACGGGCATTTCGCGGCCCTGCAGCAGTACAAGGGCATTGTCGGCCAGCGTAGGTGTGGCTATGGCCACTCCCTTGACTTTGGAGGCTTTTGAGGCCACGGCCTCGGCATCGGCGAACACCTTGCCCTGCGCCGGCTCGACCAGCACGTCGGGAGCCAGCGTGTCGAGACGCTCGCCTATGGACTGATGGAAGCCGTTGAACACCGACAGCACGCACACGATGGCCGCCGTGGCCACGGCCATTCCGGCTACGGACACAGCAGCGATCGCGCCAACCGCTGAATGCGATTTGCGCGACCTCAGATAGCGGCCGGCCAGCAGGGCCGGTAGGTTCATTTTCATTTCAGGTCAAGCAGGCGGTCGATGTTCTCGGCATAGTCCAGAGAATCGTCGAGGAAGAACTGCAGGTCGGGGCATTTGCGAAGCGTCTCCTTGACCTGCTGCGCCAGGTCGTAACGCACGGTCTTGGTCTGGCGCTTGATGTTCTCCAGAATCTCCTTGCTCTTTTCGGGCGGGAAGATGCTGAGGTAAACTTTGGCGATACTCAGGTCGGGCGAAATGCGCACGGCGCTGACAGATACCAGGGTGTTGCCCATCTTGGCTGTCTGCTGACGGAATATCTCGCCCAGCTCCTTCTGGAGCATACGGGCTATCTTGGCTTGTCTTTTTCCTTCCATGGTGTCTAAATAATGGGATTGTTAAAACGGGAGAGATTCATTTTTAGAACGTGTCAAAAGGCATTATAGTTTGCGGATGATTGAAAGACCGTCGCGCAGGGGAATGATGACGCACTCCACGCGCGGGTCGCGGGCCACGAAGTCGTTGAAACGGCGTATGCCGCAGGTCTGGGCGTCGCGGTCGTAGGCCGGGTCGATGACGTGGCCGTCCCACAGGGTGTTGTCGGCTATGATGTAGCCGCCGGGGCGCATCAGCGGGAACAGAGTGTCGTAATATTCGAGGTATTGCCTCTTGTCGGCGTCCATGAAGGCCAGGTCGAACTGCTCCGGCTCGAATCGGCGCATCACCTCCAGTGCGTCGCCGATGTGGAGGGTGATTTTGCCGGCTATCTCCTGCGGAGCGTCGGCGAGGCTTTGACGAATGAAGTCTTCCAGTTCGTCGTCGGCCTCGATGGTGTGAAGCGTGGCGCCGTCGGGCATACCCTCGGCGATGCACAGGGCGGAATAGCCGGAGAAGGTGCCCAGTTCTATCGCCGACATGGGGCGGATCATTTCCACCAGCATCTTGAGCAGTAGTCCCTGCAGTGGGCCGGAGCACATACGGCCGTTGAGCAGACGCAGGTTGGTGCGCCGGTTCAGAGTCCGCAGCCAGTCGGGTTCGGCCGAGGAGTGCAGCTCCAGGTATGAGTCAAGGTCCAGATTCATGCGCGTCAGAAGGGAATGCCGTCGTCGAGATTCAGCAGATATTCCACGGCCAGTTTGTATCCGTACGTGTCGCAGCCGGCTATGACGGCCTTGGCCGCGCGGGCGGTCACGGAATTGTGGCGGAAGTCCTCGCGGGCATGGATGTTGGAGATGTGCACCTCCACTACGGGTACGGGTACGGCCTCGATGGCGTCGGCAATGGCCAGCGAATAGTGGGCGTAGGCGCCGGGGTTGATTACGATGCCGTCGCAGTTCCGGTCATAACCGAACTGATGTATCAGATCGATGATGGCGCCTTCCGAATTGGACTGGAAGTCCATTATCGAGACGTTGGGGAATGACTCTCGCACGTCTTTGATAATGTCGGGCAGCGTCCGGGTGCCGTATATGTGGGGGCTGCGTTTGCCTAACAGATTGAGGTTCGGGCCGTTTATGATGACTATCATGGCTGTGTGGAATATGGAATTATAATGAAAAAAGAGCAACAGGCAGTACAAGACTGACGCTGTTGCTCTTCCTCTCTCCTCGGCGGTGCGTACGGGACTTGAACCCGTGACCCCATGCGTGACAGGCATGTATTCTAACCAAGCTGAACTAACGCACCATTTACTCTTTTCAGAGGCTCGCGGGCTTTGTTTCCCGTTTGCGAGTGCAAAGTTATAGCAAAAAATCGGAACCACCAAATAATTCGTCAAAAAAATAATCAAAAATTTTCAAGAAAATGCCCAACCGGTTGAGATATAGCGGAATAAAATTTCAAGAAAAATTGCGGATTTTTTGAGGGACTCAGACAGATGCAAGAATTGACGCGCTGGTATTAATGTAAATTAACATATAGGTGCAGATTATAGGCAGTGACTACCGGTAACTTTGCATCAAATTAATAGATAAGGAAGCGATATGGAAACAATGACAGGATACTGCAACGCCTACGGGATGGAGCGCGC
Organism: uncultured Bacteroidales bacterium; assembly: GCA_900542185.1. Lineage (GTDB taxonomy): Bacteria > Bacteroidota > Bacteroidia > Bacteroidales > Muribaculaceae > Lepagella. Next base: position 1,752 of record UQMZ01000076.1, on the reverse strand, counting down.
TATGGCCGAGGGCCGCTACAGAGTGACGGAAAACCGGACGGGAATGCGGGTGGGCACAAGCGAGCGGGTGCGTCGCGTGGTGGTGTCGTCGGGCACGGGGCGGCCGATGAAATACGGCGACAAGATATTCGTGCGTCTGGAGTTCCCGTATGGCTACGGGTCGGGCATCAGCTTCTGCAGCCAGACGCTGTCGGACATGACTGAGGTGATAGGGGAGATACGGCGGCGCACGCGCCATCTGCGCGGCCTGTGCCGGATGTGTGTCAGGAACGCGACCGAGGGGTGGTCCATAGAACGACCGCTGAAACTGTATGATTCGGAATCGCGGTTCGCGGCCACGCAGGCTCCCGTGTCGTTCGTCACCCCGCGCATGCAGATGCCGTGGGAAGCACACTGAAGGCTGTCGCAAAAGCTCAAGGCCGGGACAAAAGGAAAGACGCGGAAGAACGGAGGGACGAAGCCGCTGCTTTAGGGATTGAACAGGTCCTTGTTGTAGAAGTCGAGGATGGAGTTGGCGGAGTCGAGGGCGGTCCTGGCGGCGACGGAGTCGGGCTGGATCTCGAGGGCCTTGAGGAAGTCGTTGATGGCCAGGGCTCGGTCGCCGCGTCCGAAATACTTGAGGCCGCGTATCACGTAGGCGTCGGCGCTGCCGGGATTGGCGGCGATGAAATCGGAGATGACTGCGATGGCCCGGTCGGCGTCCATCAGCTTTATTTGGTTTCGAAGTGTGGAGATTGGATCCATAAATCAGAGGGGTTACGAGTTATGAAAAGGAACCGGAACGGGGAGTTGGAGCTTTGCTCCAAAACGGAACGGCTCCGCGAGGGAGAGGGTGCTGATTGCTAATTGCTGATTGCTGATTGCTGATTGCTAATTACTAAAGGGGGATTTTGGTGGAGTGGACGGGGGTGCCGATGAAAAGGGAGGCGAGGGGGTCGAATTTATCGGTGGCTTCGGTGGTGAGGAAGCGGGTAGTGCCGGATTTGGAGCAGCGGCATTCTATCTCGGGGTGGCGGCGCAGGTAATCCTTGAGGCTGTCGGCTACAATCTGGCCCTGGGGAACGATGCGCACGTGTCCGGGGGCGTATTTGCGTATCTTGGGAAGCAGGATTGGGTAGTGGGTGCAGCCCAAGAGGAGGGTGTCGATCAGGGGGTCGGCCTCCATGATATCGTCTATGTATTTCCTGACGAAATAGTCGGCACCGTCCGACTGGGCCTCGCCGGCCTCGATGATGGGCACCCACATGGGGCAGGCGCGCTCGGTGAGGGTGATGTCGGGGTGGATCTTATTTATCTCGAGGGTATAGGAATGTGACGAGACGGTGCCTGGGGTGGCAAGCAGGCCGACATGGCGGGTATGAGTCAGCGCGCCGACGTCCTCGACGGTGGGGCGGATCACGCCGAGCACGCGGCGGTCGGGCCAGCGGGCCGGGAGGACGTTCTGCTGGATGGTGCGCAGGGCTTTGGCCGAGGCGGTGTTGCAGGCAAGGATCACGAGGGGGCAGCCTTGTGAGAACAGGAACTCCACGGCCTGGCGGGTGAAGTCGTAGACGATGTCGAAGCTGCGCGTGCCGTAAGGGGCGCGGGCGTTGTCGCCGAGGTAGATGTAGTCGTAATCCGGCAGGGTGTTGCGGATCTGCTTGAGGATGGTGAGGCCGCCGTAGCCGGAATCAAAAACGCCAATCATAGGGGTAGGGGTTAGGGATAAGGGAGGAGGGAGGAGGGCTGTCTCTTATACACATCTCCGAGCCC
>UQMZ01000075.1 GCA_900542185.1 uncultured Bacteroidales bacterium | reverse complement strand
AGGGATTCCCGGTAAGCTCGCGTTACGCCCATCTTAAAGCATACGAGCCTGTGGCTCAGGTTACGGCCGCCGCCGCTTCCACAACCGGCTGGTACAGCGGTCCCGACAACATCCCGACGCAGTCCGGCGCCGCCCTGGGCGACTCCAACACCGGCATGCACCTCGCCATCGGTCTGCTCGCGGCCCTGGTGCAGCGCACCCACACCGGCGAGGGTTCGTACGTATACCAGTCCATGCACAACGCATGCCTCAACCTGTGCCGTATCAAGACACGCGACCAGCTCACACTCGACAAGATAGGATACCTGACCCAGTTCATGCAGTATCCTAACGAGAAGTTCCCCGACTACGTTCCCCGTTCCGGCAACACCGAGGGCAGCGGCGTGCTCGGCTGGACATACAAATGCAAGGGCTGGGAGACCGACCCCAACGCATACGTCTACATCATATTCCAGCGCGGCAAGAAGGACTTTGAGAAGGCCGTGGAGGTATTCGGCTTCCAGGACTGGCTGACAAATCCGGACTTCAACACCGCCGACGCCCGCGACCGTCACAAGGACGCCCTTATAGCCCGCGTCCAGAAATGGGTTCTCGACAATGACCTCGACAAATATCAGGTCACCGAGAAGCTTGCTCCGGCAGGGGTGCCCGTGGCTCCGGTGCTCAACACCAAGGAGATTATGGACGACCAGTCGCTCTATGACGGAAACACTCTGGTCAAGATAGACCAGCCCGGAAAGGTGGGCGAGTTCGTTACCGTCGGAGTGCCCTTCACCATGAGCAACTTCCAGCCTACGTATCCTCCCTGCCCGACATTAGGCGGCAACACCGCCGAGGTGCTGAAGGAATACGGTTATACCGACGCTCAGATCGCGGAGTTCGCCAAGAACGGCACCACCGCTCCGCTGCCTGACGGAAAGATGTAATTTAAACTGAAAGTTTAAAAGTTTAAGAAGTTAAAGAGTTGAAAAAGTTAAGATAATAGTGTAGACTCTGAAAGCAGCGTCTTGGTATTATCTTAACTTTTTACACATTATAAACTCTTTAAACTTCCCCCTCACTCCTTTCAAACTTTATAAACTATAAATAACTTGATTATGGAAAATACAACATGTAACTGCAATCCGAAGCCGGCTCCCAAGTTTCCGGAGCAGGTGACGGGCATGTATATACTTGCCGAGAGTCTTCGCCGCTTAGGTCTGATGGATGTGTTCGGGCTTGTGGGCATCCCCGTCACCGAGGCCGCATACGCCATGCAGAAGGTCGGCATGAACTTCTATGGTTTCCGTTTCGAGCAGCAGGCCGGCATGGCCGCCGCCACCTACGGCTATCTGACACGCCGTCCCGGCGTACTTCTCACCGTGTCGTCGCTCGGATTTATGAACGGGTTGACGGCCACGGCCAACGCCACAGTAAACTGCTACCCGATGATTCAGATATCCGGTGCCACCGACCCGACCATGGTCGACATGAAGATGGGTACATACGAGGAACTGGACCAGCTCAACACCGCGCGTCCGTTGGTCAAGGCGGCATTCCGCTGCTCGTATGCCAAGGATATCCCGTCGGCAGTGGCCCGCGCATACCGCGCTGCCGTCTCAGGCCGTCCCGGCGGCGTGTACATCGACATGACCACTCCGGCCCTGGCCGAGATCATGGATGCAGCCGACGCCGAGAAACTGTTCTACACTCCGGTTGACATCTATTCCACCGTCGCACCCAACGCCGAAGCGGTGAAACGCGCGGTCGAGTTGCTGACATCGGCCAAAAAACCGGCCATACTCCTCGGCAAGGGAGCCGCTTACGCCGGACTCGAGGATCTGGTTAAGGAACTGGTCGAGACGTACAAGATACCTTATTACCCGATGTCGATGGCCAAGGGACTGTTGCCCGACAACGGCCCGCTCAGCGCCATCAGCTGCCGTTCAACCATCATGGAGGAGGCGGATGTGGTCGTAGTGATCGGCGCGCGCCTGAACTGGATGCTCTCTTTCGGCCGCGGCAAGTGGAACTCCGCCGGCAAGTTCATTCAGCTTGATGCCTGCGCCGAGGAGATAGACCGCAACGTGCCTATCGCCGCTCCGGTAGTGGGCGACATGCGCACTTCGCTGCAGATGATTCTGGACGGACTGAAAGGCAAGATCATAGCCGCCGACCCGACATGGGTAAGCGGACTGCAGACGGAGACCGCCGCGAAGAACGCCAAGTTTGCCAAACGCCTGGAGGAAGCCTCCACGGCAATGCCCATGAACCACTGGACGGCCCTCAGCGTCATCAAGCCGATACTCGAGGCCAATCCCGACATCGTGCTGGTCAACGAGGGCGCCAATACCCTTGACGACACGCGCGACTCCATCGACATGTCGCTGCCGCGCCACCGCGTGGACTGCGCCACATGGGCCATAATGGGCATGGGCATGGGTTCGTGTGTCGGAGCCGCCGTGGCCACAGGCAAGAGCGTCGTGGCCATAGAGGGCGACTCCGCATTCGGTTTCTCCGGCATGGACTTCGCCACCATCTGCCGTTTCAAGTTGCCTGTGACGGTCTTGGTGTTCAACAACGGCGGCATCTACAATGGTGTGGGCGTTAATCCCGGCGGAGGCGACGCACCCGCGCCCACAACGCTCGACATCAACGCCCGGTACAACCTGATAGGGGAGTGCTTCGGAGCCGCCGGCTACCGCGTCGACAACGTGGCCGACCTGAAGAAAGCACTCACCGAGGCCATCGCCTCTAAGAAACCGGCCCTGATCGACGTGCAGCTTGCCGCCGACTCCGGCAAGGAATCCGGCCACATCGGATACCTCAACCCTGCGCCGCTGATCGACTATACCGTTTAATTATTAAAACAAAAGGTTATGAGTAACATGATGCATATCATCCTGTATGCCATCGTCCCGATTATCGTGGTGATGCTTGCAGGATACATATCGGGCAAGAAGGGGATCTTTACCGCCGACAACGGTAAGGCCTTCAACAAGGTAGTGCTTGACTACGCATTGCCGGCCGCTCTGTTTGTGTCGATAGTGCAGGCCAACCGTCACATGCTGGTGGAGGACCTGAAGCTGACCGTCATATCGCTTGTGGTGATTATGGCGTGCTTCATGGCCGTGTACTTCATCTATGCCAAATGTTTCAAGAACACCACCGCCGCCGACGGCGCCATCATGGCGCTGGTGAACGGTTCGCCGACAATCGGCTTCCTGGGATTCGCCGTCCTGGAGCCTATCTTCGGACACACCGTGGGTGTTGCGCTGGTAGTGGCCATAGTGGGTATCGTCGTCAACGCCGTTGGTATTCCTGTCGGATTGTCGCTGCTTAACAACGCGCTGGACAAGGAAGCCGCGCAGAAGGCGGTGGCCAACGGCGGCACCGTGGCTGCGACGGCCGGCGGCACAGGTGGCACCGCTACGGGCAAGCCCCGCCGCAATGCCGGATGGAAAGCCGTGATCAACGCTCTGGAACAGCCTGTGGCATGGGCTCCTATCTTAGCCGTGATCTGGGTTGTAGTCGGAATTCCATGGCCCGAGTGGCTCAGCCCTTCGTTCGACCTGATCAAGGGGGCCAACGCCTCGATGGCAGTGTTCGCCGCCGGTATTACACTTTCGGCTTTCAAGATTACCATCAACTGGCAGGGTATCTTAGGTTGTATCCTCAAGATGATCGTGATGCCGGCACTGCTGCTGATAGTGGGCCTGCTGTTCAAGATGACCGAGACCAACCTCGCCATGATGGTGATAGCCGGCGCACTGCCTCCGGCATTCTCCGGCATCATAATCGCCGACGAATACGACACATACGTGGCTACCTCCACGTCGTCGCTGGCACTGTCCGTCATCACCTTCATCGGCTTCTGCCCCTTCTGGATCTGGTGCACGCAGTTCTGCTACGCCCACTTCCTGGGATAACTGGAATGACGGCGTCCACGCCGTCAACCTGTGGGCGGTGAGGACACCGCCCACAGGTCAGCGCAGGTCGGTGACCTTGTCCATGTCGCCGTAGTCGAGGTTCTCGCCGCCCATTCCCCAGATGAACATGTAGTTGCTGGTGCCGGCTGCTGCGTGGACGGACCATTCGGGGCTCATGACGGCCTGCTCGTTATGCAGCCAGAGCACGCGGGTCTCGTTGGGTTCGCCCATCAGGTGGCAGATCTCGTTGCCTTCGGGTACCTGGAAATAGTAGTAGGCCTCCACACGGCGGTCGTGGGTGTGGGCCGGCATGGTGTTCCATACCGAGCCGGGCTTAAGCTCCGTCAGACCCATCTGCAGCTGGCAGGGACCTTCCTTCAGTACGTTGCGCACTATCAGCTGGTTGATTATGCGGTCGTTGCTTTCCTCCATCTTGCCGGCGAATATACGGTTGGCCTTCAGCGAGCCCTTGCGGCCGTCGATGGTGATGAGCTGTACGGGGTATTCTTTGTGCGCGTTGGCCGAATTGATGTAGAACTTGGCAGGATTCTTATAATCCTTGCTCTTGAACACCACGTTCTTGTTGCCACGGCCCACATAGAGGGCGTCCTTGAAGTGGAGCTCGTACTCCTTGCCGTCTACCTCCACGATGCCGTCGCCGCCGGTGTTGATCACGCCCAGCTCGCGGTGCTCAAGGAAATATTCCGACTTCAGCGGGTCGATGGTCTCGAGAGTCAGCGGCTTGGTGGCCGGAACGGCGCCGCCGAAGATCAGACGGTCGTACATGGAGTAGGTGAGAAGGATCTGATCGGCCTTCATCACCTCGGTCATGGCGAAGCGTTCGCGCAGCTTGGAGGTGTCGTATGTCTTTACGTCCGTGGGATGACAGGCGCGCTGGATGGTGTAGTGTGTCGTTTGGGCCGACATGCCCAGGGCGCATATCAGAGCCGCCCCTATTAAATATTTTTTCATAACCTTTGTTACTTGTTGTTAATAATGGAGAAGCATTCGGCGCACTTGTCCTGGATGAACTGCCAGTCGCCGGCTGCGACCACGTCCTTGGGGAACAGCTTGGAGCCCATGCCTACGGCGAATGCGCCGGCCTTGAACCATGAGTTGAGGTTTTCTTCGGTCGGTTCCACGCCGCCTGTAACCATGATCTTGGACCAGGGCATGGGAGCCATCAGGCCCTTTACCATCTTTGGACCGAGCACGTCGCCGGGGAACAGCTTGCATACCTCGCATCCTGCTTCCTGGGCGAATCCTACCTCGGACACCGAGCCGCAGCCCGGCACGTATGGCACACCGCGGCGGTTGCACACGCGTGCCACTTCGGGATTGAACAGCGGGCCCACTACGAAGCAGGCGCCAAGCTGCATATATAAGGAGGCGGTGGCCGGTTCCACGACCGAGCCGACGCCCATAGCCATGTCGGGGCATTCCACGGCCGCATACTTCACCACCTCGGCGAACACCTCGTGGGCGAAGTCGCCGCGGTTGGTGAACTCGAACAGACGGACGCCCCCGTCATAGCAGGCCTTGACCACGCGCTTGGCCGTGGCCGCATCCTTGTGATAGAACACCGGCACCATCGGCGCCGACGCCATCTTATTCAGTACTGCGATTTTATCGAATTTAGCCATGTTTTGTATTATTCTTATTTTTAGACAGGAGAACAGGAGAAACAGGAGAGTCATTGAAGCAATGCTTCTGTTAAATCCTTATGTCAGAAGAACAGGAGTCTTGTTTGTGTTGTCTCTCCTGTTTCTCCTGTTCTCCTGTCTAAAAATCACATAAATGTACTTCAGTTAATCTCCTATTCTTTAGCGCTGTACGCGGCCGTTGGCGGAACCGCCGGCCAGGGCCAGAACCTCGGCCTCGCTCATCAGGTTGAAGTCGCCTGGTACGGTCTGCTTCAGGGCCGAAGCCGCCACTGCGAACTCCAGTGCATCCTGCACCGAGGGCATAGTCAGAAGTCCGTGGATCAGTCCGCCGCTGAAGGAGTCGCCCCCGCCTACGCGGTCGATGATCGGATTGATGTCATAGCGCTTGGACTCGTAGAACTCCTTGCCGTCGTAAGCCAGTGCCTTCCAGCCGTTGTGGGTGGCCGAGAAACTTTCGCGCAGCGTGGAGGCCACGATCTCGAAACCGAACTTGGCGGCCATCTCGCGGAAGATCCCCTTGTAGCCTTCGGCCGAGGTGTCGCCCTTCTCCACATCGGCGTCGGGCTTAAAACCAAGGCACAGGTCGGCGTCCTCCTCGTTGCCGATGCATACATCGACATATTCCATCAGGGGCACCATTACGGAACGGGCCTTCTCGGGCGTCCACAGCTTCTTGCGGAAGTTGAGGTCAACCGACACCTTGACGCCATGTTTCTTGGCGGCGATGCACGCTAAGCGGGTCAGCTCGGCGGCCTTGTCGCTGATGGCCGGAGTGATGCCGCTCCAGTGGAACCAGTCGGCGCCCTCCATGATGGCGTCGAAATCGAAGTCGGAGGGATCGGCCTCGGATATGGCGGAGTGGGCGCGGTCGTAGATTACCTTGGAGGGACGCATCGAAGCGCCGGTCTCGCAGTAATATATGCCCACGCGGTCGCCGCCACGGGTGATGTAGTCGGTATGTACGCCATAGCGGCGCAGCGCGTTCACCGCGCTCTGGCCCACCTCGTGGGCGGGGAGTTTGCTGACGAAGTATGCGTCGTGACCATAGTTGGCGCAGCTCACGGCCACATTGGCCTCGCCGCCGCCCCAGATCACATCGTAGTTGTCTACTTCAACAAGCCGGCTGCATCCCGCCGGCGACAGGCGAAGCATAATCTCGCCTAATGTTACTATCTTCATCTTATTTTTATACTATAATATATTTTTGACAGGAGAACAGGAGAAACAGGAGATTCTATTGAGGCCATGCTTTTGTTAGATTCTTTTGCGTGGAGAACAGGAGTCTGACCAGAAATGTCTCTCCTGTTTCTCCTGTTCTCCTGTCTAAAAAATCCCATAGCTGTTCTCCGGTTATTCTTCGGTCTGGAGACGGTCGGAGCGGTGCTGCTGCATGGCCTTCTGGTTGCGGATGATCAGCACCCGGTTCCAGTACATCAGACCCATCGAGGCAACGACAAGGATGCCGGCTCCGATCCATTTCCAGGCGTGGCAGAGCTGGAAGATGATCCATGTCAGCGGGCTGGCCGCAAAATCGAGGCTGCCGCCTTCGAATCCTGCGGGTATGGCTACGGCGCCGTCCTGCGTGATGCGGTACACATCCTGTGCGGCCGACGTGAAGTAGGGCGCCAGCGAAGTGACTGAGTATAGTCCGATTACAATCACCACCAGTCCGACGATGAACGTCTTCAGCACGTTCCCCTTGGTGTAGGGGAGCACGAGCGGGAAGATGTAGAACATGCCGGCCAGCGAGGCGAGGGGCAGGAAGCGGTTGTCAGGCAGCACGACGGCGAGCAGAAGGGTGACCGGAATCAGCAGCAACGACACCACCAGGGTGGTGGGATGGCCGATTACCAATGCCGGGCTCATGCCGATATTCAGACCGTCGGCGCTCTTGAACTTACGGGCTATCAGCTGACGTGTGGCCTCGCTGATAGGCTTCAGGCCCTCGATGAACAGCACTGTTACGCGCGGGATCAGCTCCATCACGGCGCCCATCTTGATGCCCAAGCCCAGGATGGTTGGAATATTGTCAACGATTTCGCCCCACGAGCTGTAGGAAAGGCAACCTATGGCGATGCCGATTACCACACCTAAAAACAGAGGCTCGCCAAGGAGACCGAACTTCTTCTTCATCCCTTCGGCGTCGATGTTGAGACGTTCGAAGCCGGGAATCTTGTCCAGACCCTTGTTGATGGCCCATGCGAAAGGCACGAAGCCCGCGCAGAATGGCTGCGGAATGCTGATGCCGTCCAGGTCCTTGTAGAAGCGCTGGAATTTCAGGGCCGTCATGTCGGCTATGATAAGCGTGACGATGTAGCAGACGATGGCTCCGAAGAAGCCCCATGCTAATGAATCGGACGCGAAGTAGATTATGGCGCCGATGAAGGCGAAATGCCAGTAGTTCCAGAGGTCGATGTTGACGGTGCGGGTGGTGCGCGTGAGGAGCATGAGCAGGTTCACGCCCAGACACACGGGGATGATGAGCGCGCCGACGGCCGTGTTGTAGGCCACGGCGGCGGCAGCGGGCCAGCCCATGTCGAACACCTGCAGGCGCAGGTCGTAGATGTCAACGACCGACTGCAGCGCCGGACCCAGGGCCGATGTCAGCAGGGCCGTGACGATGGAGAGGCCGACGAAACCGACGCCTACCTTGAGGCCGGCCTTGAGCGCGTCGCCGAACTTGATGCCGATGCACACACCTAAGATGGTGAATATCACGGGCATCATCACGGCCGCACCCAGCCCGATGATATACGAGAATACCGTTGTCATGATTTATATGGTTTAAGGTTGAGGTTTAGGTTTAAAGTTTAGAGAAATGTGCAGATAATCAAAGGACTATACTATTATCTAAACCTTAAACTTCTTAAACCATTAAACTATTCCTTTACTTCAAGCGGGTTTTTACCAATATAGGCGAGGATGCCGCCGTCGACGTAAAGTATGTGGCCGTTCACGAAGTTGGAGGCGTCGGAAGCCAGGAACACAGCAGGACCCTCAAGGTCTTCGGGCGTACCCCAGCGGCCGGCGGGAGTCTTGGAGATGATGAACTGGTCGAAGGGATGACGCGAGCCGTCGGGCTGCTTCTCGCGCAGCGGAGCGGTCTGTTCGGTGGCGATGTAGCCCGGGCCGATGCCGTTGCACTGGATGTTGGCGGCGCCGTATTCCGAGCAGATGTTGCGTGTCAGCATCTTCAGTCCACCCTTGGCGGCGGCATACGCGCTGACCGTCTCGCGGCCTAACTCGCTCATCATCGAGCAGATGTTGATGATCTTGCCGTGACCCTTCCTGATCATGCCCGGAATGCAGGCCTTGGCCACGATGTAGGGGGCTATGAGGTCTACGTCCACTACCTTGCGGAAGTCCTCGACCGACATTTCCTCCATGGGAATACGCTTGATGATGCCGGCGTTGTTCACCAGGATGTCGATAGTGCCGACGGTCTTCTCTATGTCGGCCACCATGGCCTTTACGGCCTCCTCGTCGGTGACGTCGCACAGATATGCCTTGGCGTCGATGCCCAGTTCCTTGTACGATGCAAGGCCGCGGTCGATGGTGGACTGACGCGAGCAGTTGAATACAATCCTGGCGCCTGCCTCGGCCAGCGCCTTGGCTATGGCCAGTCCGATGCCGTAGGCACCACCTGTCACGAGGGCCGTCTTGCCCTCAAGTGAAAACATGTTCTCCATAATCGAATATGATGTTTTAAGTTTATAGTTCTATGGTTTCTAAGGTATGTTGATTATGGGCTTTCGTGACTGATTGCAAAATTAATAAAAAAATTGCAAACTCAAAGAGTCTATATCAGTCAAAATTAGCCGATACTCTACGCCATACGTGTCAATATACGGTTGAAAGTGGGATTTAACTTAATGGGATGTGTGGGAGGTGCTGTCTCTTATACACATCTCCGAGCCCACGAGACTAGCGCTCATCTCG
>UQMZ01000074.1 GCA_900542185.1 uncultured Bacteroidales bacterium | reverse complement strand
AGATGAGCGCTAGTCTCGTGGGCTCGGAGATGTGTATAAGAGACAGGTCGATGATGACAGTGTCGCCTTTAGCGCGAAGTTCCTGCGCCAGGGCGATGGTCACGTCCTTCTTCCAGTATTTCATCAAGGTCTCGCCGAGCGGGGCGACATGGCTCTTGAAATCAAATCTGTATGGCTTGATGATGTCATCGGGCCGCAGCCAGCCATACAGCGACGAGACGATGCGCACGTTGTCTTGCAGAAACGCCCTTTGCGCCCCGTCGTAATCAGCAAGCCGCAGCTGACGGAACACTACGCCGGTAAATGCCTCGATGGCGCGGAGGCCGGTGGATTTGTTGGGGAACTCGTATATCATGCGGCGCAGCGAGGCGGCAAGGCGCAGGGTGATGCCGGCCTCGGCTGCAAGCTGCTCCGGAGTGCGGTCGCGTAACGAGTCCATGATGGCATTGGCTATGCCGTCGAACAGCGGCCGGCACGCCGCGAATTCCTCCCGGCTCACTTCCCTCTCCGCGGACACCATCGTTTTCGATTCTGCTATCAGTATCATGCCCTGCACTATTATGATTTGTTAACGTAAATATTCATAAATAATTATTAACTTTACGCATCCTAACACCATAAAACTGATACATGAAACTCGGAATATTATCGCTATCACTTCTCACGGCCGGCTGTCTGAGCATTGCTACCGCTAAGGAAACCGTCGTGATCAATCCTGACAAAGTCTATCAGTCTATCGACGGATTCGGCGCGTCGGACGCGTGGAGCATGCGCTTTGTGGGCGAGATGCCGCAGTCCACGCAGAACGCCGTGGCCGACCTGCTGTTCAGCTCCGACACATACGCCAACCGTAATCCCAAGGGCATAGGTCTGAGCATCTGGCGCTTCAACATCGGTGCCGGCAGCGTGGAGCAGGGCGACAGCAGCCAGATCAATTTCGGCACCCGCACCGATTGTTTCCTCAACCCTGACGGCACTTACGACTGGAACAAGCAGGCCGGACAGCGACGGTTCCTGAAGTTGGCCAAGGAGCGCGGCGTGCCTTATCTTCTCGGATTCCTGAACTCGCCGCCGGTATATTTCACACAGAACGGCCTGGCCACCAACACCGGCCGTGGCGGCACATACAACCTGCAACCCGACAAATACGGTGACTTTGCCCGGTTCATGGCCGACGTAATCGTGGGCCTGAAGCAGCACGACGGCATCACCATAGACTACATCTCGCCCGTCAACGAGCCTGACGGCCACTGGAACTGGCTTGGCCCGAAGCAGGAAGGCACACCGGCCACCACCCGCGAGATAGCGCGCGTGGCCCGCGAGCTGGACCGGGAATTCACACGCCGTGGCATCGACACGAAAATCACCATCCCCGAATCGTCCGACTACCGTTGCATGATGGACACCCATATAACCGACTGGCAGCGCGGCTACGAGATCCGGGCCTTCTTCACGCCCGACAGCACCGACACATACGTTGGCAACCTCAAGCACCTGCCACGCCTCATGGCCGGACACAGCTACTGGACCAACACCCCGGTCAAGACAATGAAAGCAACGCGCATCGCTCTGAACGACACGCTTAAGAAATATGGGGTGGACTTCTGGCAGAGCGAGGTGTGCATCATGGGCAACGACGAGGAAATAGGGGGCGGCAACGGCTACGACCGCACCATGAAGACGGCCCTGTACGTGGCCCGCATGATCCATCACGACCTGGTATACGCCAACGCCCGCACCTGGCAGTGGTGGCGCGCCATCGGCGGCGACTACAAGGACGGTCTGCTGCATCAGTACAAGGATGCCGCCACGGGCAACGACACCATCGTCGATTCCAAGCTGCTTTGGGCGTTGGGCAATTACAGCCGCTTCATCCGTCCCGGCGCCGTGCGCATCGATGTCTCCGCCATTGACAGCAAAGGCAAGCCCGTGGCCGATTCCGTCACCGATCCATACGGGCTGATGCTTTCGGCTTACCGCAACGCGGACGGCTCGATCGTATTAGTGGCCATCAACTATTCGGACCAAACCAAAGACTTCGTCCTCCAGCTCCCGGACAAGAAAATGACGCTACGCCAATCCTACACCACATCCGACCGCGACGGCGAGAACCTGGCATTCAGAAAGCAGAATCTCAAATCAGGCACGACCGTCCGGATCCCGGCCAAATCAATCGTGACCTTTACAGAATAACAACCTTCCGATCACACACAATATGGAAACCTTGAAACATATCTTGTTGTTAGCTCCGCTATCGGCTGCAATGCTAAGCGCATGCACGTCACGCCCCGTAAAGACCGCCGACTACCGGGTGGTACCGTTACCCCAAAGCATCGAACTGACCGCCGGAGCCGAACCCTTCGTAATGTCCGGCAATACGGCACTGAGCGTCAACCCGTCTGACTCCGCCATGATGAAGAACGCGGAGCTGTTCTCAGGATACATCAACGACCTGACAGGCATCAGGCTGAAGACAAAACAGAATCAGGACCGAAACGTCATAAAGCTGCGCTCGGAGCTGCCCGACAGCTGCAGCGAGTCATACGACATCCGCGTCTATACAGACAGCATCGTGGTGAACGGCGCCTCACCCGCGGGCACGTTCTACGGCCTGCAGACGCTGCGCAAGGCCATCGCGCCCGACAGCACCCGCAGCTTCAACGTGGCCTACCCCGCTGCCCATATCTACGACAAGCCCCGCTTCGCCTACCGTGGCGCCCACTTCGACACCGCACGCCATTTCTTCGCCCCGGATTCGGTCAAGATTTTCGTCGACATGCTGGCCCTGCACAACATCAACACCTTCCACTGGCATCTGACCGACGACCAGGGATGGCGCATGGAGATCAAGAGCCACCCCGAACTGGCTGAAAAAGGGCAGTGGCGCTCGGGCACCGTCATCGGCCCCATGAAGGAAGGGGAACAGGAGCATCTGAACGTGTACGACACCGTCCGCTACGGCGGCTACTACACCCAGGACCAGATACGCGACATCATCAGGTATGCCGCCGACCGTCACATAACCGTCGTGCCCGAAATCGACATGCCGGGACACATGCAGGCCCTTCTCTCCGTCTATCCGGAATTAGGTTGTACCGGCGGCTCGTACGAGGCATGGAAAGGCTGGGGCATCTCCAGGGAGGTGCTGTGCGCCGGCAATGACAGCACGTTCAGCATCATAAAGGATGTGCTCGACGAGGTGGTTGACCTGTTCCCCGGCGAATACATCCATATCGGCGGCGACGAATGCCCCAAGGACCGCTGGAAGGAATGCGCCAAATGCCAGGCCAGGATCAAGGAATTAGGGCTGCGCGCAGACGCCAAGAGTTCGGCCGAGCAGAAACTTCAGACATGGTTCATGGCCAAGGCCGCCGACTATCTTCAGCAGCGGGGCCGCAAGGTGATAGGCTGGAACGAGATGATGGAAGGCGGACTGCCCGAAGGAGCCGTGGTCATGTCGTGGGTCGGCATAGACGGTGCCATCGAGGCCGCCCGTATGGGTCACGACGCCATCCTGACGCCCTTCGAGTCCCTCTACTTCGATTTCGCGCAGGGCGACCCGGCCCGGGAGCCGTTGGCAGCGTCCTGGAGCCATCCAGTCCTACTGAAGGATGTGTACGACTTCAATCCCGCGCCCGAAGCGCTCACAGCCGACCGGCAGCGTCATATCGTGGGCGTACAGGCCAACCTGTGGTGCGAATATATCCCGACGTTCCGTCACGCGCAGTATATGGAGCTGCCGCGCATGGCCGCCCTGTCCGAAGTGCAGTGGTGCGCGCAGGACAAGAAGGATTTCAACGATTTCCTGAAGCGTCTCCACGGCCTTGCGGCTCATTACGATGCCCTGGACTATAACTATGCCCGCCATACCATAGCCCCTCCCTCCGGCAAGTGATATGGAGAACCTGATAATATCGTTCATACTCGGCCTGTCCGTCATGTTTTTCGGCATGACGGCATGGCTGTTTTTCCGCCGCGACGGGCGCCTGTCGGTCATAGTGGCCTCGCTGATGACACTGTTGGGGCTGCAATGCTTCTGTTCATTATGGTTCATCCTGGAGGACGTATATCTCCACCCGTATTACTGGAAGATCCTGACCTGTATCGACATTGTGGCCGTGCCGTTCTATGCCTTGATCCTGAAGGAACTGGTCAGACCCGGCAGCGTCTCATGGAAAGTATCCCTGGCCAATGTGCTACCCTTTGCCATAGTCGGAATCCTGTATGCCGTCATCGGCACGGGGATTATCTATTGGATAATGATTGCCGGCGCCGGCATCTATGGCGTCTATTACCTGATATGGACACATTTCAACATAATCCGGTATAACCGTCAGCTCAAGGAGCAGTATTCGTTCACGGAGAACATCAACCTTGACTGGCTGCGCAAGATACTGTGGTTCTTCTTCGCGCTGCTGGCCATCTGGATTGTCGACACGGTGTGCGTGCACGCCAACATGGATTGCTTCTATCTGACGGCTTCCATGGTGATGTGGATGATTATCGACTACTTCATCTACCGGCACGAGGCCGTGATGGAAAGCCTCGGAGCCCGAGACGGCGAGACTGAGGAAACAGCCGCCGAAGTCTCCGCTTTGTCGGAATTAGGCGTGCGCATAGAGCGGCTTTTCAACGACGAGCTGGTGTTCCTGAACCCGGACCTCAAGATATCGGACATAGCCGCGGCCGTGGGGTCCAACCGCACGTATGTCAGCGCATATTTCAACCGCGAGGCCTCGTCCACTTTCTATGACTACGTGAACGGCCTGCGCGTCCGGCACGCCTGCCGTCTGCTCCGAGACACCGACTGGAGCATAAAACTGATAGCCGAACGGTCCGGATATAATTCTCCGCAGGCCTTCATCCGGGTTTTCACCAAGACCAAAGGCATCTCTCCCTCCGATTTCAGGGCCTCCGGGTGTGACTGACTGTCACGCCGTTGTGATAAGGTTAATTGATTTTGCCGCATTGTTAACCGCATTTTGTCGGATTGTTAACTCTTTTTGTCAGAATAAAGGGGCATCGAAGTGCAGTTTACGTATCTTTGCGGGGCAAACCAAAATCAATCTTAACATGACCAACAAACTCATCACAGCGGCAGCCATCGCGTGCGCCTCACTGATTCTCGCTTCCTGCGGAGGCGGCTCATCGTCCGATTCCAGATTCTTCGGCAACGTCCCCGGCCTCTGCGCCGAATGGGAACAGACCAACGACGGACTGAAGGAGAAATTCAAGACGGCCGATTCGGCGGAAGCCGCAGGCAAAATCATGGACGAGGCCAATGCCTCCAAAGAGGAATACAAGGCAAAGATCGAGGAGGCCGCCAAGGGGCTGGACGGCAAGACCATCGAGATTCAGTCCACACCTCAGTTCACGGTCAATTCGCCCGTCACTCTGACATTCGACCGCATGTCAAGCATGGATCCACGCTTCAAACTCGCAGGCGACATAGTGGCCGGCGAAAACTATCAGAGCGAGAACGCCAGATCACTCTCCGACGGGTCGTCCGATCCCTCCCGTTATAAAGGACTCTCCCAGCATGTATATCTCATCGGCCTCGACAATGAGGGCAACAAGGTGCTGGAGTCGAAAATAGGCTATTTCCCCATGGACCTGATCAGCGACACCGAGTTAGGCGTAAAGGCCGGCACTCCCCTCGTGCTCGAGACTTTCACCATCCACGACGGCAATATGGAAGGGTGCATCAAGGCCACTACCCTGCAACTCTCATATATAGAGAAGTGACAATCAATCCACTTAATCACGACTTACATAAAAAAGAGTGCGGCCCCCGGGGTCGCACTCTTTTGATATGATTTCGTAGAAAATTAGCCTTCGTACTTCTTCAGAATCAGGCAGGCGTTGTGGCCTCCGAATCCGAACGTGTTGGAAAGCACGGTCTTTACGTCGCGCTTTACAGCCTCGTTGAAAGTGAAGTTGAGCTTGGGATCCACCTCGGGATCGTCGTCGCCTTCCTCATGGTTGATGGTGGGCGGGATGATTCCGTCGGTGATGGTCTTGACACTGAACAGGGCCTCGATGGCGCCTGCGGCACCTAAGAGGTGTCCGGTCATGGACTTGGTGGAACTCAGGTTCATCTCGTAGGCGTGAGGGCCGAATACCTCGACTATGGCCTTGGCCTCGCTGCGGTCGCCCACGGGTGTGGATGTGCCGTGCAGGTTGATGTAGTCGATGTCCTCGGGCTTCATGCCGGCGTCCTTAAGGGCGTTCTCCATCACGAGTTTTGCGCCCAGGCCTTCGGGATGAGTGGCTGTGATGTGGTAAGCGTCGGCGCTCATGCCGCCGCCGGCCACCTCGGCATAGATGTGTGCGCCGCGGGCCTTGGCGTGCTCAAGTTCCTCGAGCACAAGCGCTGCGGCACCCTCGCCGATCACGAAACCGTCGCGCGAGCCGCTGAAGGGACGCGATGCGCCCTTGGGATCGTCGTTGCGCGTGGACAGAGCCTTCATCGAATTGAAGCCGCCCACACCTGCCGGGAATACGGCAGCCTCGGCACCGCCGGCCACGATGGCGTCGGCCATGCCCAGACGGATCACGTTGAAGGCGTCAACCAGCGCATTATTCGAGGATGCGCATGCCGATACCGTAGCATAGTTGGGACCGCGGAACTCGTGCTTGATCGAGATGTGGCCCGCTGCTATGTCGGCAATCATTTTTGGAATGAAGAAGGGATTGTATTTCGGACCCTGCTTCTCTCCGTTGACGGCATACCATCCGGCCTCTTCCTCAAAGGTGTGAAGGCCACCGATACCGGCGGCGAAAATAACGCCCACCCGGTTGCGGTCAACGCCTTCATTCTCCAGACCGGCGTCGGCTATCGCCTCGTCGGCTGCCGTCATCGCGTACATCGCGTACAGGTCCAGCTGGCGCATCTGGCGACGGTCGAAATGATCCGCCGGATTAAAGCCTTTTACCTCGCATGCGAACTGTGTCTTGAACTGACTCGCATCGAAGTGGGTGATCGGGGCTGCGCCGCTTTCGCCGCGCTTGGCGGCTTCCCACGTGCTGGCTACGTCATTGCCCAACGGGTTGATCGTGCCCAGTCCCGTCACTACAACTCTCTTTAATTCCATTTATCTGGTCGGGATTGGCCCTTTTTATTTTACGTGTGCCTCGATGTAAGCAACTGCGTCGCCCACTGTCTTGATTTTCTCTGCCTCGGGCTCGGGAATCTGAAGATCGAATACTTTCTCGAACTCCATGATCAGCTCAACGGTGTCGAGGCTGTCTGCGCCAAGATCCTTGTTGAATTCTGCTTCGGGTGTTACCTCGTTCTCGTCTACCGTCAGCTTCTCGACGATGATGTTCTTTACTTTCTGTTCTACGTCAGACATGTCTTTGTGTATTTTGGTTAATTATTTCCAGGGGTGTCGGTCCGGAGCCGGCATTTCACCGCCGTCCTGACCAATGTTCCTATTGTTATTGCGGCGTGTCAGGCTGCATTTCAGCAGTTTCAGACACTCCATTATTCGGTTTAGAGTGCAAAATAAGCGAAAAAAATCGAATTAAAGAAATTTTTAGCCATAAATCTGCACAAGCTCCCGTTTCCTGTGCAAAATATCGCCTGACTGCGCCCCCTCTTTCTTCGGCTGCCGCCTCAGGACGGCCAGAAAGGCCTCTATTTGGGCTTCAGGAGGAGGCGTGCGGAATGAGGCAGGGAGGCGATGGCCAGGGCGTCGAATGCCACGGGCTCGATCTCCACATGCAGGTCTATACAATCGGCGACTTCGTACTCTTGTTTTCTTTCAATATTCTTTAACACCGAAAACATTATTATTTTAGTGAGTCAAAGATATAATCTAAACTATAAAAAGGGAGGTCTATTATGTACTCCTTAGTATTATCCAAGATAGTTGGGACATACATAGAATCCCATGGAACTTCTTCGGGACCTTCATAATGGCTACAATATATTTTGAGATTATATCCATTTTTAGACGGTTCAAATTCTATTTGATGACCTAACATATCGCCTAAAGAACAATTATATACCTCAACAAAATCCGCAATCCGATATATTGAAATTATATTTCCATCTAAAATAACAAAATATTTGTTGTCCGAGGATATGTCTATATCAGACACTCGTGTATTTAACAACAGATTCCGTTGTGCGTCAATTTTGCCATTTGTTGTAATATTTACACATCCTTCTTCATTCGAATATATTACAATATTTCCATCTTTTGATTGACAAGCTATCTCTATTTCCTCTTGTAAAATATCATGGTTGTGATTAGCAATTTCTCTGATTAAATCTGCATTTCTATGGTTTGTTGGCCTAAGATCTTCCCATTTTTCAGCATGATAAGTGTACCGTTTTTTCAAGCGTAAGGGGTTATTGATGAGTAAAATCTCTCCAGAGCTGCATCCAAGAAGAATTTTTTCATCATTCATTGATGTGGCAAAAGTTATTTCTCTATTTTTACCAATATATATTGGAATAATAAGTCCACCTTCATAAACCCTTATATATCCAGATTTAATATTCTCAATTATACCATTACCATATGTTAAGCTTTTACGTAAAGCAATTGCAGTTGGACAATTATTAGAATTTCGTAAATAAATACATCCTAATCCATCAGGCTCTTCATACCATATATTTTCAGCATTATTAGTAAGATTGACACCAACGAAATCATCTAAAGTAGCCAAATAAGTACTATTGTAAGTCCTTGTGTTATAATAATAATATTTTATAGGAGTTCCCCATTCTCCAACAGAATATACAAATGAAAGTTTATCGGGAGACCATCCGCTAATCAGACCTCTAAACGATGTTTTAATTTTGTTAGATTCTAATTCAATTTGATTTATTGCAGCGTTTTCTTGTCCTAAATTGACGCACTCCCAAAGATATTTATAATCAGGGCTAAAAGTAAAGTCATAACCTACTTTTTCACAAAGAAGTGTGAATTTGTGATTAAAATCGACTTTATACAGACTTAAGGTATTTCCTCTGCTTTCCATTGTAGCATATAAATTAAATAATGGATTAACGGAACAGTAATACATATCTGCGAGATTCTGAGGAAGTTTAAAGGAGGCAGCAACCTTTTGAGTTCCCATGTCCCATATTTTCAAAACGCTACCATCTACACACCATATATTATCATTTATGTAGTCATAATTGATATCAGATATTGCATCTGGTAATTTTGAAAAAATTAAATATGGATAAGCAGTATAATTTATGGTATCATATGCAGCTCTCAGTTGTCGTTCATAGATAATAAGAAATTCAGGATGCTCCTTCAAACTTGATTCAATTAAATCTAAGCCCTTAATTGCATTCCCGTTCTTAATATATTCAGTAGCCATATAAGCCGTTTTGTGACTGCCCATATTCTGTATCTGAGTATTTAGATAAATCATGTAGACGCCAATACCGAAACTCACAAAAGCGAATAATAAAACTCCTACAATAATAGCCAGTCTCCGGCGGCGTTTGGCTCGCTCATGACGTTGCCATAGGGTGTCGAAGCGGAGTCCAAACATGCGGGCGATGACCTTTGTAGCTGCGGCATCGCGTCCCATTTCGTTGATATTGATGCCGAGAATTTCTTTCTCTCCGGGAAGTTGGCGCAATCCTTCCGGGAAACATTCATCCTCAGGATTAGCCGCATTCGGACTACCTCCAATTATGAACG
>UQMZ01000073.1 GCA_900542185.1 uncultured Bacteroidales bacterium | reverse complement strand
CTCTCCGTCGTCGGCAGCGTCAGATGTGTATAAGAGACAGCGGTACAACTGGTGTCCTCACCGCCAACAGTCCGCATTCTAAATGTTTGGATTTTTACAGAAATCACCGTTTTAATTGTTTGGATTTTTACAAAAATCGCCGTTTTAATTGTTTGGAAAATTACAATTCACTATCTTTGCAAAGATTTAAACCGTTATCATCATGTATTATACCAGACTGATTGACAAACATCTTGCGGATTGGGCCACAGGCACGCGGCACAAACCCTTATTGCTGCGCGGTGCAAGGCAAGTCGGGAAATCCACGGCTGTGCGACATCTCGGTGAATCTTTTACCAGTTATGTCGAAATCAATTTTGAAAAAAATCCTGAGTTCAAAGCGTTATTCGACGAGAATCTGGATGTGACCCGCATTACGTCTCAATTAGAAGCCTTGACAGGGAAAGAAATCTCACCGGGTAAGACATTATTATTCCTTGATGAGATTCAGAATTGTCCCAATGCCATCATGTCACTTCGTTTTTTCAAGGAAGATATACCGGATCTACATGTGATAGCGGCAGGTTCGCTTTTGGAATTCGCGCTTGACGAATTGCCCACTTACGGTGTAGGACGCATACATTCCCTGTTCATGTACCCGATGACTTTCGATGAGTTCCTTTATGCCAACGGAGAAAAAAAGCTGATAGACGAACGGGATAAAGCATCGTCATACAATCCTTTGCCCAAACCACTACACGACAGGTTATCCTCGCTGTTCAGAACCTATATATTGGTGGGAGGCATGCCTGAAGCCGTCGCCACGTGGGCGGAGACTCATAATTATCTGGAATGCCAGAAGGTTCAGGACGACATTATCATAAGCTATGAGGATGATTTTCCGAAATATAGGCGGAAGGTCAACCCGCAGCTGTTACGGCTCACCATGCGCAGTGCTGCCGTACAATGCACTAAAAAGTTCATATACGCAGAAGTTGGAGGCGGATACCGAACCGAGGAAGTGAAGAAAGCGCTTGATATGCTTATCATGGCCGGGATATGCATTCCGGTGATCAAAACAGCGGCCAACGGTCTTCCGTTGGGGAGCGAATCGAATAATTCAGTAAGGAAAATACTGATGCTTGATTCCGGGCTGATGCTGCGCCTTCTTAATATGACACTCGGTGACATATCGGAACTGACATCAATGATTCTGACATCAAGTGCGGCGGATCTGGTAAACAAAGGAGCTGTAGCGGAGATGATTGCCGGCTTGGAATTGATACGTTATAAGACACCTGATATCAGACAGGAGCTGTATTACTGGATACGGGAAGCCAAAAACTCGCAAGCCGAGATTGACTACGTCGACACACTCCGTCTTAAAGTGCTGCCAATTGAAGTCAAGGCAGGCAGCCGGGGTGGAATGAAAAGCCTGTGGATTTTCATGAGAGAGAAGAAACTTGACCGGGCGGTAAGATGCTCGATGGAGAATTTCGGTGAATTCGAGTACATTGACAATGACGCTGAAGATGCCGTTCGCCACGTGACGGTCTGTCCTATATACGCCATTCCCATGATGCCGAAATTATTAGACACCATCCAATAAAATTTGGAATTATGTTGCAAAAACATTATGTTTGCGGAACATAATCTTAATTTCTGAATATGGACAGGATACCGAATGCGTTGGCGGAGTTTTTCAGCCGCCGCGCCACAGTGAGAAGATATACCGGCGAGACGCCGTCGCGTGAACTGATAGACAGCATCCTGAAGGCTGCCATGCGCGCACCCACGACGGGCAACATGCAGCTGTACAGCGTGGTGGAGACCCGCGACACGGATATGCGCCGCCGTCTGGTCGAGCTGCATTTCAACCAGCCGGCTGCCTCCGGCGCGCCGCTGATGCTGACGTTCTGTGCCGACTACTACCGCTTCACGCGCTGGTGCGAGGTGTCGGACGCCGATGCCGGCTACGACAATTTCCTGTCGTTCACGTCGGCCATGATGGACGTCGTGATACTGACACAGCAGTTCGTCACGCTGGCCGAACTATGCGGTCTCGGCACTTGCTATCTCGGCACGTGCCTGTACAACGCGCCGGAGATCGCCGAATTGCTTAAGCTGCCGCGCCTCACGGTCCCGGTGGCGTGCATATCGGTGGGCTATCCCGCCGAACAACCTGAACCCACGGAACGCCTCGCGCTCGACGGCGTGCTGTACCACGAAACATATCCCGAACTCACGGACGCCGACATCGTGCGGATATACAAGGCCAAGGACGACTTCGCCCCGAACGCTAAGTTCGTAGCCGAAAACGGCAAGAAGACCCTTGCACAGGTATTCACCGACGTGCGCTATCCCCGCGACATGAACGAGGCCGTCTCCGCAAAACTCCTCGCCTTCCTCCGCAAACAAGGATTTCTTAAGGAATAATGAAGAAACTCAACATTTCACATCGGATTTTATTATCGATTATAGCCATATTCTCGTTGGCCTGCTGCACTAAGCACAGGCCTGACGAGAGACTGGCACATATATATTCCAATATTTCGCAATCGCCGACTCAAGCAATTGAAACTGCAATTGCGGCACTTGACAGCATCAACCCGGAGGAACTATCCGAACCGGACCGTCATTTCTATGATTTTCTGTCAATCAAGGCTAATGACAAGGCATACGTCCTGCATAGATCTGACAGCCTGTATTTAGATGTAGAAAGATATTATTCTTCTCATGATGACATGAATCTGTATCCGGAGGTTCTGTATTACGGAGGACGGGTATATAGCGATCTTGGGGATTATCCCACAGCGCTTGATTATTTTCAACGATCTATAGAATTAGTTAAAGCGAAGCATATCAACGCCCCATTTGTTCATTCACTGCACAGCCAGACGGGCAGGCTGCTCGAATCAATGAGACTGTACGACGAGGCAATCCCGTACATTGAACTGGCATTACAGGAATCCCGCGATAGAAAAGACACTGTCAATGTCATCCATAATCTGTTTTTGCTTGGCTGCACCTGCATGAATAACGCCAATTATACATTGGCGATGAAACATTTTAACGAGGCTCATTCCCTTAGCAACTTATTACCGGATTCGGCACAGAGAATTCATTTTCAAGCCAAGGCTCAAATGTATAAAGCCACTACCAGCTTGCATGTCGGCAAAACTGACACCTCAGTTATTCTGATTAAGGATATTCCTTATAAAGTGGAGCCTCTTGTACACAACACAGCACTCGGTCAGGCGGCCTCCATTTACCTTCAAGCCGGGATACTTGACTCTGCTTACAAGTATTCATTCGTCTTGATCCATAATTCTAATATGCAGAATAAGAAACGAGGATATCAGATTATACTTAATCCTAAATTAAAGTATTTCTCCACAACTGATTCTCTTGAGAAATATATCGGAGATTATGCCGAGTTATTGGAAAAGGATTACGATGAAAACAGCAAAACGCAATCCCTGATGCAACGGTCTGCTTACAATTACAATGTACACGAAGCCAAACGAGAGAAAGCTGAAAGGACCAATAGACTACTATGGTTCAGTATAACCGGTGCTGTATTTACAATCCTCTGTCTTACTCTAATCGTTTTATGGCTCAAATACCGGAATAATCGTGACAAACTTAAACTTCACGAAGCCATAGCGAAAATCCGGGAGCTTGAGGATTCTTATGCCCTAAAGAAGGATACTGGGTACACACCCTTAAATGAGGATGACAAAAATTCCTCTGTCAAAGTTACTGACGGCATCGATACTATGGATAGCCTTAGACAAAGTAAAAAGGAGAAACTGTTATCTCTTTATTCAAACAATGAGACCGATTACACAGTATCTCCCATTATTCTGCAATCGGATGCTTACAACCGCCTGTATAAAAATATCACAAAAGGTACACCCATAAAGGAGACAAGCCGTATATGGCATGAACTGGAAGAGTCCGTACTACAGGTTTCGCCCGAATTCAAGGCTAATCTCCGACTATTGGCAAACGGCAGATTGACCGACAATGACTACCATACCGCCCTGCTTATTAAATGCGGAATCTCTCCGACGCAGATGGCCGGTATATTCTGCATAACTAAAGGAGCGATAGTCTCACGTCGGGAATCGTTGTGTACCAAGATATTCGGCGAGAATTTGGGCACGAAAGTCATTGACGGCATAATCCGTTTATTATAAGCCACATACAACGCTTTATCAGTACGGAAATAGTACGGCTTTCAAAAACCGTACTATTTCCGTACTGTTTTTTTCTGTTAAATTCAGTTTGTTTCCATAACTTTGTCGCAAATTCACAACAACAATTATGAAAACAACAATCTTTCGATTATTCATCATGATTATAGGGCTGCTCTCTTTTTGCTCTTTATATTGTGATGCAGAAGATATCCGAGTCTATTCCTTCATGATTTACGAATATAGCAGGGAAGACTATAACGAACCAGATCCTGGAGGAGACAGATCTACCGGAAAATCAGGAATCTGCACTATTAGCTCCGATGCGGGGATTCAGTCTTCAGTGCTGTTAGACGATGAAGTGGAGTCATACGAGATTTGGGATAAATCCGGAGAAAATCTTATTGCAGAGTACTCGTCTGTAACCGATTTCATCACGGCGATCGAATCAATCGATTCCGGCTGTCAGATCAGACTCACATCCCAACGATATGTCTACATAGGCTATATTGGGCCGAATTGACCTTGTTTAGAGTATAATATTCCCATACCACTATATAATTATATTACGAATAATTATCTAAATATTTGGGATTTTGAATCGAATGCACTACCTTTGCATATTATAAAGTGCATATTGTAAAGCGAACCCGGTTCGAGTCCCGACAAAAAATATCACTGACGTTACAAATTATAATGAAAAGTATGAGAGCACAATCAATCCTTTACGCACTTGCGTTGCTCCTTGTTTCGGGACTCGGGGCTACGGCCGCTGTGGAATACGAGGGCTACACCAATCCGGCGGGTGACAAGTTCCCGATTGCCATCTACGACAACGTGGCGATAAATTCATCCGGCTACCAACCGATACTCTCCGATGCGGAACAAAGGGCTTATTTCGACACCATCCGCCTCGCCGGATTCAATGTCGAACTCTGGGGAAAGGGAGACATCTGGCGCAAGATTTCCATCAACAAATGGAGTCCCTATCTCAAGAGTCTCGGCATGAACACAATCATCAGCACCCGGGGATTTTCACTGACACGAAGCGCGACTCCGTACGATGCCAACACCCCCGATTCCATCCTTCTGCAGGACAACTGGGACGGTCTCAAGACCGTAATCAGCAATTACAGCCAGGATCCAAACGTATGGGGTTACTGGGCATGCGACGAACCCGGTATGGTAAATCTCCATAAGCCTGTGTATGAACTGAACCCTTATGAAGCTGCTGTCATACCAACATTCAACAGGATACACAGATTTAGAGGAGATAAAGTTGCTTACGCTAACTTTGCTGCTGCAGCAGCCCCAAGCGTTATCGGAGATTTCTATACAGACAATCTCAAGTATCCACACCCCGATGTATATGTTCCGAATTTTGAGAATTTTCTTGACCACATGGTGGACGTTTTAGGATTGAAATTTCTAACATTCGATTTATATCCTGTCATCAGTAACAAAATAGGTCAGGAACCTGAGTGGATAATCAAGAACCATTACTATTATTTCATGGACCTCTACAGCAGATACTGCCGCGACAGAAAGATTCCCGTATGGCTCGTGATGCTCAGCGTTGAACATTCTTATGATGGACCAGGCGAGGAAAATGACTGGACATATCCGGAAATCACCGAAGGATTATTGAGGCTGCAGGCCATGAACGGACTGGCGTTCGGCATGAAAGGTCTTGCATACTGGGAATATGGTGCCCAGAACAAGATGTCGGGCAACACGTTGTATAAGAGCGCTCTTTACGACATCAACAAGAAGCAAAAGACACCGGCATGGAATGCTGCCAGAACTGTCAACAATGAAGTTGCACAATATGGAAATATTCTTCAGCACGCCACATACGACAGAAGCCGCATAGCAGTAAAGGACTCTTTACTTTCCGGCACGACACCCAAAGATTCTGTGCCTCCCTTCCATGGATTTGAAAAATTCACCGGTTCATTCGAGCGAGTAGTAGGGTTAACATATGCAGGCATGGGCGTTCTAATGTCTCATTTGACAGACGATAATTATCACTACATCGCTGTAGTAAGTCAAGACCATCTGAAAAGCCAACATATAACCGTTAAATTTGATCCAAATGTCAATTTTGAGCGTGTTATAATCGCGGATTTCGCCAACGTCAATGGGTTTGGTCAAGTTGAAGATTCCAAAAAACATCAATCAAGCCTTATCCTTAGCCCCGGAGAAATGGCTTTGTTCAGATATAAGAAATAATACATTAACATAAAACGCTTTAAAGACAGAATGAGTATGAAAAGAAAATTTTACTTATTGACGGCGTTGCTTACATTGGCCTTAACGTCAGTCAATGCTCAAGGGATCGAGGTGCCGGAGGATGCCCCTCGCGAGACATGGCAGCTCGTCTATGATGACTACAGAAGCATTCACTACTCCAATCCCGAATACAAGGGCCTGACAATGGATGTGACCGTTGTGCGCGGTGAAGGCTGCCTCTATATTCAGGGGATTGCCAAAAGCTGTCCCACTTCATGGGTGAAAGTAGGCATACCTGACGAGGAGACATTTAACAATACGTTGCTTCTGTGGAGCAATCAGCCGGTTGAAGCGACAGGAGAGACTCAATACCTCAACACAGGGACATTAAAAGCAGAATTTGATTCAGGCCACACTTACATATTCTTAACCACACGCTGTATTTCAAGTTCACTTCCTCTTGTCTTTAAAAGGAATCTCGAATCCGACAGACTGGAATACGCCGCCGCAGAAATAACCGGATTCTGGCTGAATAAGGAACCCGATGACGGCCTATACTTCGAAGAATCCACAATATGGCAAACCGATGGAGTTCCGGAACCGATTATAATACAGGAAACCAAATTCCCCGAGGCTGAGGTTTATGTTCATCCTCGACTGATCGACAAGACAGAGGGTACCGCCGGCATAAATACTCCGGAGGACGAGGAGGCTGACGCACCGGTATACACCCTTTCCGGCATCAAGGTCGACCGCGACCGTCTTGTCCCCGGAATCTACGTGTCGCGAGGTAAGAAAATCGTGGTGAGATAATTAGACATCCTCTGCTGGATTAAGGCTCACGTTCTAAAGATTTAAGATTATGAAACATATATATAATGCCATATTAATCGCCGCTATGTCCGTAATCTCGGGGCCCGCGGCGTTCGGAGTCAACCCCGAGGATCTGGATGTGCCCGAAGAGACTTGGGAAATCCACTACGACAGCTACCAGTCGTTGTGGAATGACGATCCCGCATACAAGGATCTGTCACGTACCGTGACCATAAAAAGGGACTATGGACTCATATATATCCGGGGAATTTTTGAAGAATATCCAGATGCGTGGGTCTCCGGCAGATATTCGGATAGGGTCATGATCTTTGGTAAAATGGAATTACTCCCTGCAGCCGAAAACACCGAATATTTACAGGTAGGCAAGTACTCGTTAGTCTCTAAGTCAAACACCGACAGGGAATATACCATAGGAATCCTTATGGCACCCTCGCAATATATGAGATGGACTTATGCGGACAACGGTGAAAACAACGACCTGCTCGTACCCCAATACTCGGACAGTGCCATATGGATAAGCTCCAAGCCGGATGAATCGGAGTCTATAACCAAGACATTTTATTTCGACGGCCCTTCAACGGGCGACGATTTCGGTCTCAGACCCATATATCTATATCCGACTTTCCATAAAATCAGCTCATCCGGCATTATGGATACGGTAATCGAACAGAAGCACCCCGAGGATACTCGCGTGTTCGACCTCAGCGGCCGTCAGGTCAATCCCGACCGCCTTACCCCCGGCATCTACATTCGCGCCGGACGTAAGTTCATAGTCAGGTAACAATAATGCCCTTAGTTGCCGTATGACGAATTTACAGCGGCTGATTATATCGGCTATAACAATAGGCGCCGGCATTCTCTCGCCGGTTGCGGGCAGATGCGAGGAGACGCGTGAATCGAAATGGAAATTTCAGTGGGGACCGCACGTCAGCCTTAATATCGCCGGCGCGGAGGACTGGACCAGGATGCACAGCCATGAGCCGTCGGAGATCGGATTGGGCGTTACCGGCGGCGTCTATGCCCGCTATGTCTACGACCACCACTGGTACGTAGCCAGCGGACTGCTTGTCTCGTATGCGCACGCTCCGCTTCAGGTCAAGGCTCCGGAAGAGGTGGTGCCGGACTCGTACTATACCTGTCATTATGACCGAGGCGCTGTGTCGCTGCCCATCCATGCCGGTTACAGGATATTGTTCACCCATTGGGAGGACAGAGCCGTCAGCTTCTTCACCGGCACCTCGCTGTCGTGCGGATTCGCAGGGCGTCTTAAGACCGATGTGCTTCCCGGTCACACCATGTATGGCTCAAACGGATTGATGCGCAGGTTTGACGCCAGTTGGGACGTGGGCACCACGTTCGAGCTCGGTGATTTTATGGTGGAGGTATGCGGCAACTTAGGATGCGTCAACATGGCCCGCAAGGATGTGTTCCGCGACCGACACATGTACGAGAACGCCTGCCGAATCGGCTTCACCTACTGGATTCCGAAACACTGACTATTGTATCTTCCAGCCGTCGATGTTGCGGGTGTCGGGCGATATATTTACTCCGACCTTCACTATCCGTTTCGTATTTAGAGAGTTCTCATACGGAAGATCGTATTCCTTTTCATTGATCTGCTCCAGAGCCTTCTCGGGAGTGGAGCCATACTTGAATTCCAGTATATAGATGGCCTTAGTGCCGTCCAGCACCATGTCGATGCGCCCGCGCGACGTACGCCGCTCCACATCCACATTCAGCCCTACCAGGCGGCCTATTATAAGGATATCTTTCTGCCACTGCGTCTCCTTGTCGGTATAAGGCAGATAGGGAACGCCTGCCAGAAACGACTGCAACTCATGCAGGAAGCCGTCGATATCATCATGCCTGATGAAGCGTCTCAGAGAACGTATAAAATTATTTGTTCCCATCGCGTCTTGTTTCTTAAGGCTACGCAACAGACTATTGAAAAATCCTGTCCGTACCTCGGTATTGGGATAACCCAATATGAACGTCTGGCGCTTCATGTTATATGACTTAATGGTAAGATAGCCGGTATAATAGCACGTAAGAGACAGGTTGTTGCCCAACACGTCACCGCTGTCCAGATCGGAAACCGAAACAGATGTTCCCTCCAGATCCGGTCTGCCCCAGTCATTGTGCAGGAATTCATTTACAAGCCGTGTCGGAGTACCCGAATTGAACCAGTAGTCCCTGATCGACCTGTCGAACAGAGCGTTAGCCAGGCTGAAAGGATTATATACATCTATCAGTTTCTGCGAGAAATGATACCCGTCGTAATGATTCTTAAGTTCTGCAAGCGCCTCCTCCGGGGACACCTCCATATCCTCGGCCAACCTATCTATCCCCTCCTTGAAATTATCCAGTAGTTCCTGAGTGGTGACGCCGCATATTGCCGAATAATCCGGATGCAGCGATATATCCTTAAGGTTGTTGAGACCGCTGAACACGTTGATCTGTCCGATCTTACCCACACCGGTCAGAAACACGAACTTCAGGCAGTCCTCATTCGCCTTCATCACGCGGTAGAAGTCATGCAGGGTCTTGCGGTTTGCAGCCTCGAGTTCCGGATTATCGTGGGAGTCAACAATGGGACTGTCGTACTCATCTATAAGTATCACCACCTGCCGGCCCGTCTGTTCGTAGATGTCATGGATTATCTTGTCGAAACGCCAGTCGGGAGTCTGGTCGGGATGCGAGGTACCGTATTCCTTTTCCCAGGCATCTACTATCTTTCCGAGAAATTTCGGCAGGTCATCGGGATTATTGTAGCCTCCGCGGGTAAAGTCCAAGCGAAGCACAGGGTACTGTATCCATTCCTCCGGTTCCAGCCGGTCGATTGCCAGGCCCTGAAACAGTTCACGCTCTCCACGGAAATAAGATTCCATCGTGGAAATCATCAGACTTTTGCCGAACCGGCGGGGGCGGCTCAGAAAAAAATATTTTCCAAGCGAGACCAACTGATGGATATACATAGTCTTGTCGACATACAGGAAACCACCTTTTCTAATCTCGCGAAAACTCGCCATGCCTACCGGATACTTAACCATAACTGTGCGTATTGTGAATCAGTTTACAAAAATAGCAATTACCTGTCAAAAACGCAAATAACGCACCTACACTATCAGCTTCACGTGGCCGTGGGCGTTGATGCGGTATGAGCTGGTTACGCCTGTCGCAAGGTCGGTCACCTTGAACACGTCGGTATCACAGTCGTCGGCGTCCAACGCCTCGGCGGCTGCATGTATGGCCTGCTCGATGTCGCGGAATCCCGTGCCCTCATACCGTTCCTTGCGACCGTCGGAATGCACCAGCATCACCTCGACCTTATCTTCTGTTCTTAATCTGTTCGTTTCCATATCTCTTAAAGTTTAAGGAGTTTATATAGTTGAAAAAGTTAAGATAAATGTTCCGACTCCGCATAGTAGAGTGGGCTCTCCGAGCCGCGCACAAATACGGACAAAATGCCTATGTAAAACTATTATAAGGACTTTGGTCATTTCCTGTGCGCGGCTACTATAGAACACATACGTAACAGGGAAATTGTCAATACATTAAGAAGGAATAC
>UQMZ01000072.1 GCA_900542185.1 uncultured Bacteroidales bacterium | reverse complement strand
CACTCTCTCCGTCGTCGGCAGCGTCAGATGTGTATAAGAGACAGATTCTAAAGCATATACATGGCTGCACATTTATCTTAACTTTTTAAACTCTATAAACATTGTCAACTAATCACAGATATCATGAAATCGATAAAAGAACTGTACAAGATCGGCAAAGGGCCATCGTCGTCCCATACTATGGGACCGCAGTCGGCGGCGCAGGAATTTCTGAAGCGTGTGCCTGAATCTGCGGTGCGCTTCGAGGTGACGCTTTACGGAAGTCTCGCCGCCACAGGCAAAGGTCACATGACCGATGAAGCTATAATCAATGTGTTCAAAGGTCAGGACCATGACATCGAAATAGTGTGGCGACCGGAAACTTTTCTGCCGTATCATCCCAACGCCATGACCTTCAGGGCATACGATGTGGAAGGCAGACAAGTGTCGGAACTTACCGTATATAGTGTCGGCGGCGGGGCCATAAAGATCGAGGGCGATTCCGAATCGGCGGAGTCTCCAGAGATTTACGGTCTGAACAAGATGTCGGAAATCGTAGACTACTGTCAGCGTACCGGCAAGTGCTACTGGGAATACGTAGAAGAGTGCGAAGGTACCGGGATATGGGCATATCTTAGCAATGTATGGGCCGTGATGCGCAAGAGCGTGGAGGAGGGCCTGGCACAGGAGGGACGTCTGCCCGGTCCGCTTAACCTGCGACGCAAGGCCGCGCAGTATCAGGTCAAGGCCGAGGGATACCGCGATAACCTGCGCAGCCGTGGACTGACATTTGCCTACGCACTTGCTGTCAGCGAACAGAATGCCTCGGGCGGTATGATCGTGACGGCTCCGACGTGCGGCAGCTCGGGTGTGGTGCCCGGTGTGCTGTATCATATATGGAAAAGCCGCAACCTGCCTGAGATCAAGGTGCTGCGCGCACTGGCTACCGCCGGCCTGATAGGCAACATAGTGAAGCAGAACGCCTCGATATCGGGTGCGGAGGTCGGATGTCAGGGTGAAGTCGGAGTGGCATGCGCCATGGCCGCGGCGGCAGCCTGCCAGCTGTTCGGCGGCAGCCCGTCGCAGATAGAATATGCGGCCGAGATGGGTCTGGAACACCACCTTGGCATGACGTGCGACCCGGTGTGCGGTCTCGTGCAGATTCCGTGCATAGAACGTAACGCATACGCCGCCGCACGCGCCCTGGACGCCAACATATATGCCTCCTTCTCCGACGGTGAGCATCGCGTCAGCTTCGACAAGCTCGTGACCGTGATGAAAGAGACAGGCCACGACCTCCCATCTTTGTATAAGGAGACGGGAGAAGGTGGCCTGGCTAAAGGTAGCCTGCAATGAGAAACTGCCTGGCGGATTAGGATTCCGCCAGGTTTTTTTCTATTTCATCAT
This sequence comes from uncultured Bacteroidales bacterium, assembly GCA_900542185.1. Lineage (GTDB taxonomy): Bacteria > Bacteroidota > Bacteroidia > Bacteroidales > Muribaculaceae > Lepagella. The sequence goes on along the minus strand of UQMZ01000072.1, from coordinate 9,449 downwards.
CTGAAAGGGCGTAGTTCTGGAGGTCGCCCTGGAAGTATTTGTCATAGCTCATCATATCCATAAGACCATGACCCGAGAGGTTGAAGAGTATCACCTTCTCCTCGCCGGTCTCCTTACATTTCTTAGCCTCGCGGATGGTGGCGGCGATGGCGTGGCATGATTCGGGCGCGGGAACTATTCCCTCGGTGCGGGCGAACAGCGTGCCGGCCTCGAACGATTCGAGCTGCGGGATGTCTACGGCTTCCATCAGGCCGTCCTTAAGCAGCTGCGACACAATGACGCCGGCGCCGTGATAACGCAGACCGCCTGCATGGATGTTTGCGGGCTTGAAGTTGTGGCCCAACGTGAACATGGGTAGTAGCGGCGTATAGCCTGCCTCGTCGCCATAGTCGTAGCGGAACACGCCACGCGTCAGTTTGGGGCATGAGTCCGGCTCGGCGGCAATGAAGCGGGTGTGACGCTCACCGCTGAAGTTGTGGCGCATGAAGGGGAACGAGATGCCGCCGAAGTTGGAGCCGCCTCCGAAGCAGCCTATCACGATGTCAGGGTATTCTCCCGCCATCTCCATCTGCTTCTCAGCCTCGAGGCCGATCACGGTCTGATGCAACGTTACGTGGCTCAACACTGATCCCAATGTGTATTTGCAGTTCGGTGTGGTCTGCGCAAGCTCTATGGCCTCGGAAATGGCGGTGCCGAGCGATCCCTGATGGTTGGGCGTCTTGGTCAGAATGTCCTTGCCAGCTCGAGTAGACATGGAGGGTGAGGGTGTGACCTGCGATCCGAACACGCGCATCACACTCTTGCGGTATGGCTTCTGTTCATAGCTGATCTTAACCTGATATACGGCCGATTCCAGTCCGAACATGCTTGCGGCGTATGCCAAAGATGCGCCCCACTGGCCGGCTCCTGTCTCTGTGGTGACGTTCTGCACGCCCTCCTTCTTGCAATAGTATGCCTGCGGGATGGCCGAGTTCAGCTTGTGCGAACCCATGGGACTGACGCTTTCGTTTTTGAAGTATATGTGTGCCGGCGTTCCTAAGGCTTTCTCCAGCTCGTATGCGCGCACCAACGGCGTGGAACGGTAGAACTTATATTTCTCGCGCACTTCCTCGGGGATGTCGATCCAGGCATCCTTCTGGTTCAGTTCCTGACGGCAGAGTTCCTCGGCGAAGATGGGGTAGAGGTCTTCGGGTTTCAGAGCCTCGCGTGTCTTGGGGTTAAGCGGCGGCATAGGCTTGTTAGGCATTTCCGCCTGGATGTTGTACCATTGGCGTGGAATCCTGTCTTCGTCAAGGATGTAGCGTTTCTTCTTTTCCATAGTGTTATAGTGTTGAATCGGTTGGTCGGGTTAAATCGGGTTAAATCCCGATTAATCGGGATTAATACGGATTAATCGAGATAAATCTGGATATTTAGGATTAATCAAGATTAATCGAGATAAATCGTGATGCATTATTATGCAATACGACTGCAAATATAGTAATATTTATTTATAATAACAACAGAATCTAAATAAAGATTAAAAAACGAATCAAATTGATAATAAAAAACCGCCGGGCGTTAGCCTGGCGGTTTCTGTGCCGTCTATGCCATTGCGCATTAGGCATTGCGCAATGGGCATTGCAATGCATACCGCATTACTTCACGATCTTGTGTGTGGAGCCGTCAGACATGATGACGATGTTGATACCGTCGACGAAATCGTTGTGCTGCACGCCGTTCAGGTCGTAGATGGCCTTGATGGTAGCCGTCTCATCGATCAGATTGTTATCTACGCCGGATAGACCGGGATCGGGAGTATAGCCTGTTGCTACCATGCGGTAGTTGGAGTTGTGGACCAGAGCCTCGTTGCAGTTCGGAATGGTCTGCGTGCCGTATTTCATGGTATTATATTCGTTCACGATGGCCAAAACGCGTAGATCCTCCAGCTTATACTTCACACCCTTCTTGTCCTGTAGCGAGAACTCGAAATTGTATGTGAATTTGTTGTCATCCCCCCATACAATAGGCTCGCCCCATGTGGAGTTTGCCTGACGGGTCACATGCTGGTGTATGAATCCTGTGCCGGCACCGGCCTGATTCTTAGCCTTGACATTGTCCTCGACCAGATATACGGTCAGACGTCCGTTATCGTTCAGTATTTCAGTAGCACGCTCGGCTGTAAAGGTAACATTCAGTTTAGTGTCATTTTCCTTAGGAGTCTCGAAGTCAATACCTACGAACGCCAATGCGATATCCTCTTTCTGCGAGTCGAGCAGATCGGTTACCAGTGATGTAGGTGAGGGGAAGAAGGCGGGCGCCATGTATTTGGCACCAGTCTCGCTGTTCGTGCTTTCTACTGGTACACGGTCAATAGCGAATGCCGGAGCGAACGTATAACCGTAGTCAGGAAGATTGTACAGGAATGATAATCCCTCGTCTGAAGGAAGTGTGAACGAGTCTGATCCATATCCGACATGATGGCAAACAGCGTCAACGCAGTCTTTGTATTCGGGCATCTCGAGCAGCTGGTGAAGCAGGTTGGCAGCCGGAGGGCAGTTGGGGCAGTTCTCGCCGGTGAACTCCTCAAGCAGGACGCGCTTTTTGTAGCCTTTGTCTACAACCAGGAACGTGCCTACGTTCTTGATTTCGTTGTTGCCGGCATATTCATCACTCTCGTTGCCGAGTTTTATAATCTTTACGTAATTGACTGTATACTCGCCGGGGATTACGCTATGAATGGGCGCGTGAATCTCTACGGGAACAGTAACGCGGCTGTCAGCGGGAATCACGGCGTCGGAAGTAAGAGTGATGGGGCTAAGACCCTCGATACCTACTTCGAACGTTACGCCATCTATCTGTTTCGTGCCCTGGTTGAATACGGTTATGTTGGAGTTGACATAGCCCTGATTCAGCATGAAGTATTTTGCAAGCTTTACGTTGACCAGATGAGCGTCGTAACCGCAACGCTTGTCTCCGCTGACACGACCTTCGATGCATAATGTACCGGGAATCTCGGTGTTGTTCCATTCCTTGCCGGGAGTCTGCAGCCAGGCTGCTTCAGGACAAGGATAGGGAAGGTATGATATCAGTTTGCATGCTTTCTTCTGCACCCATGTGATACCTATATAGAATCCTTTATCTCCGATGGTATATGGAGAAGCAAGGGCCACATTGTTCCATTTGTTGTTGCTGATGCTTGTGGTGCCAAGCGTAGCGCTTTCGGTCAGATTCGGACCGTCGAGAGTCTCACGTACCCATGCCTTGCACGATGTTACGTTGATACGGCTCCGGACATAGAAGGTGACGGCGTTGAGCACATCTCCGCTCATGGTCTTGGCCAGGTCTGGAGCGATATAGATGGCGGCGCTTGCTTCTTCGTTGGTGGCGTCTGCTGTAACGGCTTCGGCTCCCTCGTCGTCGCTGTGACAATAGCCCAGCTTAAAATCGGCGGCCGTGGCGGACAGAGTCATTGTCAAGGCCAAGCCGAGCGTCAAAAATAGTGTGGACAATTTTTTCATAATTATAAGGGTATTGATGAATACTGATGATTTTATGTTGCTTAGCGCACTACAATCTTGCCGGTGTTTTGTCCGAGGCGGTAGATGTAGATACCCTTGGCCAGTTTAGCGAGGGATACGGAACCGTTGCCGCTTACAGCGGTGTTGAGCACCACGCGACCGTTGGTGTCACAAAGGGTCAGGGTCGTGGCTTTGCTAAGGTTGTAGATCAGTTCGCCGTTGGCGTAGGCCACGTTGCGGTCGCGGTCCACGATGGCCTGGATGCCGCTGCCGTCGGAATTCATCACAAGTGTATACGACAGTTCTTCGTCACCTTCGATGGTGAAGACGGTGGTGATGTTCTTGGGAAGCTGGCTTTGGTCGTCAACCTGATTGTCGATATACTCGAACTGCAGGTCAAGCTTTACGTTGGCCTGAAGTGTGATGTCTTCCTTACGTACGGTCGGTGCATTTTCGCACTGACCGCCGGCGCACATCTGGATTTTCTGGCCGGAGGTGCAACGGGCCTCGATATTTACCATTGCGTCCTCGGTGCTGAGCAGCGACAGGTGCGGGTCAATCATGAAGCCACCCATGTTTGGATCTTCCGTGATGGTGTTGAAAGTGTAGGTGCCGTTGTCGGCGAGTTTCTGCTCGCCCATGTACATGTCGATGGTGGCGCTGGCTGTGAGGGCGCCCGACATGAGAGCTAATGCCAAGAGTAGTTGTTTCTTCATATTTTTGTGTTTTGGTTTATATTAGAGTGGAAGGAGCTTTGCTCCTTAACAGAACGGCTCCGCGCGGAGGGGAGGGCTCCGGAACTATTCGGGTTGCGGAATGGAGAGAGGGGTGGTGATGGTGCAGTTCAGTATGTCGGAGCCGCGGAAGGCGAAGACCACAACCTGAAGGTTGTCGCGGTTCCAGCGTTCCTTGTCGGTCCATTTCAGGGGAATCTCGCATTGATCGGAAGCAATCACGCCCTCTTTCAGCTGCATCGGCTTACCGGTCTTGACCGGATACTGCACGAAGCGGAGCACATGGTTGTGGGTATACTCCTGATCGTAGTTGCCGTCGGGCATACGCTGCGAGGCCTTGATACCGTTCTCTATCACCCATACCTGCAGCGCCACGTCCTGGTCGGCGGTGGAATGCACCTGAGTGCTGACTTCGATGTTGTCGTCGACAAGCGTGGCTTCGGCGTCAATGCGGATGTCCGTCGGTTTCTCGAAGGCGGAGCGCACCGCGCCCGGCCATTCGGAGTATAACAACGTGTTGTCCCTGCCGTTGATATGGTCTACGGTACCGGTCGGCCAGGCGTTGATGCTGAAGGCGTCGTTCATCTCCTGTCCCTCGGCTATCATAAGCCCGATACGGTTTTTGGAAAAGTCTGTGCGGTTCACAGGCACCGCCTGAGCCCCGGCATGGATGCTGACGGTTATGAGGTGTGTGTCGCCGTCGGTGTTGTACTGCGCGGATAGCTCTGACATGGCGTCGTGGGCGTTGGGACAGTTAAGGCATCCCTGGCCGGTGAAGTCCATGAGCAGGACGTTGCGCTGCGGCACTACCTTGTCCTCGAGTATGAACCGGTCGTCGGGGGCGATGTCGCACGAGGTCAGCGACACGGCTAAGCCTGTCAGCAAAGCGGAGGTGTATATTAATTTCTTTATGACAGTCATTGATATGTGTTCTTAGAAATTGTAGGAATAGGAAATCTTGAAACCCTTGGTGGCGGGAACGTACCGGCACATTCCGCCCGAGCAGTCGAAGCCCTCGCGCGTACGGCCGTAGCTTAGCATCAGCCTGTTGCTGCGGTATGTACCTGTGAGTCCGAACATGTAATAGTTGTTGCCGGTGCCTCCCACGTTGATCATGTCCGAGGCCGAGAACATCAGATAGGGCGTCCATGAGAATTCCACCAGACCGTAGAACCAGTCTTTCCGGTCAGGATTCTTGCCGTTGGCGCGCTCCTGTGCGATAAAGTCCTTTTCCGCATTGTCCTGATTCGAGAACATATACTGTAATTCGCCGCGAAGCACGAAACTGCGGTTGATTTTCCATTTCGTGTCCACCACGAAGATGTTGTTATATAGCTTTCCGCCTTCGTTTTCAATGGCTTTGCGGTTATACATCTGGTTCATGTACATGAACTGCATGGTGACGGGACGCGACAGCCTCTTTTCCAGCATGAGGTTGAAATCCCAATAATTGCCGTGCCCCATTTTCCAGAACGGAGACTTGTAGCCGTCCGTTCCCATGATGGAACCGTTGATGGGGTTCTTAGGGTCGCCTTCATGCACCAGGCCGCTGATATAGCTCAGGTTGAGCGTCAGGCTTGTGCCGTACTTGCCTCCGAGAGGCGACTTGCGGGGGAAGGTGTATCCGAACGAACCGTTGAAAGCCCATTCGCCGGGACCGTATTGAGTGGCGTATGGGTAGATGGCCGGGAGTGCGTATGTATGCTGGTAGGTGAATGCGGGCATGTAGTTGATGAATGCCGGGAGCCCGTCGCGCATGCGCTGAGTGCGGTAAGACATGTTCTGGCTGCGCTTGGCCTGCAGCGTTGCGCTGAGTCCCTTGCGCGAGTATGATCCCGTCAGCATTATGGCCTGGCCGTGATTGTAGGTGTAGTCGTTGTCAAACGACGGATCCTGGCCTTTCCACGCATATTCGGCCTGTACGTTCCAGCCCCCTTTGTTGAAGCCGATGCGGGCGTCCACGGCGTTCACTTCCTTGGGGAGGTGCAGACGGTAGTCGGTGCCGGCGAGGGTGGCGTTCTCCTCCTGTTCATGCTTCATGACCCAGCTGAGACCGGCCATCAGAGACACGTCGCGGTCGCGCAGGCCCTGGAACCAGTCCTGAAAATATCCCTCCACATTGGCGCCATACACCTGGTTGTGGCGGTTCCAGTCCCAGAACACGCGCTGGATGCCTCCAAGAGCCGTGATGCCAAGGCCCTTGATGGCGTTCACCTTGATGCGGCCGCCGAGTATGGAATTGTCTATGCCGAGCGACCGGTCCTCGTAGGTGCGCAGGATGAAGCCGGCTCCGAACTGCTCGTAGAAGTTGCCGGCGGTCAATTCGACACCTTTCAGCTTGCCTTTGACATATATGTTAGGGAAACCCCAGCCGGCGAAATCGGGATCATAGCCGGGGAGCGGCCACTTCATGAACTCGAAGCGGAGGCCGGCGTCCACGTATTTGCTGGCCAGCGTCACGTCGGCGTAGGTATTGAACAGGATAGGGGAGTCGTAGTCCTCGACTGCGCCGATGGCCTTGTCTTTCTCGGGAAAGAGAATGTCGGCCTGAACGGACCCGTGGACTGCCACCTTGTTCTGTGCGGGCGCGGACGTGGTACAAAGGCCAAGGCCGGCCGCTGTGGCGCATATCAGTGCATGACGTAGGTTCATGTCGCGAATGTTTAGCCGTGATTATTTAGCCGTAAGTTTACGCACCTGCTCTATAAGGTGTTCCTCCGAGCCGTCGGTATAGCCGGAATGTGACTCCACGATGTTGCCGTTGCCGTCGAGCAACACGGTGTGGGGCACGTTACTGCCGCCCATGGCGCGCAAAAAATCGCTGTTCGGATCAAGCAGCACAACGTATTCCCAGCCCTGCTTTTCGGCGAAAGCCTTGACCTTGAACGAATTCTGTGCATCATCGGTGGCGATGGCATATAGCTTTACGCCCGTCTCGTCTACCCAGTCGGGATATGACTCGTGTATGGCCTTAAGCTCGCGGACGCAGGGCTTGCACCACGTGGCCCAGAAATCAATGATGAAGGGCTTGCCGTCGTTGCTCAGTGTGGAGCTGTCAACAGGTTTGCCGCTCAGGTCTTTGAGCTGTACGGAAGGAAGCTGGGCATTCATGCCGAGGATGCCTGCGAACAGAGCGCAGACCACTGCAAACAGTCTTAGGGTCTTATTCATTGTTGTCGTAGTTTTTGTCATTGTAATTAACCTTTAAGAAGACAAAAGTAGCTTAAAGTTTATTAAACTCCAAAAAATAATGTAAAAATAATGCATAAAATCGTAAAATAATTTCTTTGGGAACAGAAATAAGAAGTAAATTTGGCAAAGTGACAAAAAAAGACTAACTTTGCAGTCGCTTAGGAAACGAGCGACCAGATCCGGATGGATTTGGAAATATAATTTGGAGAGATGGCAGAGTGGTCGATTGCGACGGTCTTGAAAACCGTTGAGGGTCACACCTCCGGGGGTTCGAATCCCTCTCTCTCCGCTAAAAGCAGCCATGTGGCTGCTTTTTTTTGTATCGGCAGCGTTAAATCCGCAGGGCAGGGACGAGGTCGGTTGTAATCCGGATGGTTGTAATCCGGTACTAAAAACGAACCCGCGGCCATGGAGGTCGCGGGTTATTATGAAAACGGGTATTTGGTTATTATTTGATAATCTTAGTCACCTTGTTGCCCTGACGCTTGATGTAGATACCCTTGTTCAGATTGTCGGCATTGACGCGGATACCGTTCAGGTCGAAGTACTCGACGGGAGCGTTCACATCCTCAACAACGGCGTTGGAGATGCCGCTCTGTACATCGGGAAGTTTTACGAGTGTGAAGTGAGTGTAGCTGACCCACTGGTGGTTTTGCTGGGCATTAGACCAGACACCAATCTTAAGATCGCCACCTTCATGGTCGAAGTCGATATGTCTTATACCCCAGCCTTTTCCATAAGGAACTTCAACAGACGTCACCTCCGTACCGACGTGAGGAAGTGCTACTCGTACACTTTCACGGTCGCCTGCATACAGCCAATGGAAACGCGTGTTTTCAGATCCACGTGCTAAAGTTGATAGACGATATTTGCCTTTCGGAAGATTCGATATGGTCTGATTTACATCCGTTGTCCAATCATTTCCATTCCAGTTGCCACCGTCAAAATAATGAGTTATAGTAGGCGTCCCATTCAGGGTAGGATACTCCGCAGTGTCACTCTTGACTTCTATTTTGCCATTACCATCACCCTGACTTTGAGTCCAGCCGGTCATTCCGTCGTTAGCGTCAGGATTAATGATAGTTACCAGAGCGTTGCCTGTCTTTTCAGCAATGGAGTTGCTGACTGCCCAGGGGCCATATTTAGGAAGAATAGATGTAACAGCTTCTGTAGCTTCTGCAGCTGTATTAGGTGCCTTCGCCAACTCAGCTTTCAGAGCGTTGGTAGTAGCATCAGAAGCGTAGTTGTTTTCCATTTCTGCATCGATAAAAGCTTTGGTGGAAACGTAAGAATCGTATGCCGGTTTTGCGCTTTTAAAAGCATTAAGAGCAGCATTGATACTATCTACAGTAGCATCAGCCGCATTGAGGGCATTCTGCAGGTCCGTACGTTCTTGGCCTGTAACATTCGCATAATCCTCACTGCTGAGAACTTCGTTAGCAGCTTGCTTTGCGGCAGCTAAAGCTTCTTCGGGTGTGGCTTCACGCTGCAGAGACTTTATTTGAATGGTATACCAGTTGGTTTGCTCTGCAACAAGAACTTTAATACCCATCTCCAATTTTCCGTCAGTTACTTCCAGATTATCGAATACTACAGTCAGGGGCTCTGTAGAAGTATAACCGGTATTATCTCGGGATGTGAAGTTTTTAGTAGTTTCAACGCCGCCTACGATCACGTATGCCGCATTGACATTATCATTGTCGGCCTTAATGCCCCAATCTGCAATCCATGCGTGATGAGCAGTAACGTAGAACTCAACTTTGTAAGTTCCATTATCCAGTCCGGTTATTTCCTGATAAACGGGTTTTGCATTTACTGTCAGCTCACTTAGAGGTGTCTTGCCATTGTTGTTCTCAAAGTAATGCTCAGCCATTACAACTTCTGGGCATCCAAGGGGAGTTACTTTATAGTTGTTGTAAGTACCGTTCCCATGCCAGGCTGTTGAAGATGTGCCGACCTTGGAGGTCTCGTTGATGCTGTCTCTTATACACATCTGACGCTGCCGACGACGGAGAGAGTGTAG
>UQMZ01000071.1 GCA_900542185.1 uncultured Bacteroidales bacterium | reverse complement strand
TGCCCGACACCGAGCAGTTTTCAATGGTGCCCCAGCTATATCCTACCACGCCGCCGGCATAACCCGACCTGTGATTGCATGTTATCTGTATGCCCTCCATCACCACATTCTTCACCGTACCGGCGGCATTACCGAAATTACTGAGATAGCCGAACAGACCCGCATATTGGTCATTTGTCGTAACGGTCAGCCCCGTGATGGTATGGCCGCCGCCGTCGAAGGTGCCGGTGTATGAGTTGTCGTAGTCTGTGCCTATCGGCGTCCAGCCTTTGCCTGTGAGGTCAATGTTTTTGTCGAGGGTAATGTTTATGTCGGTCTTACCTCCGTTCACTAATTCGGCTACATTCATCAGGCCGTCGGCGTTATAGACCGTGTAGGTATTGGTGTTGCTGTCGTAGATGTAGCCCAAATCCTCGGCTGCGCCGCTCTCGCCGCCGCCGTCAGCCCAGCTGCCGATGGTGCAACCTTCTAACGTCAGGCCGGTGGTGTTCACCTTAACGGTATATTTATAGCGGCTGCCCGCTTCTAATACGACGTTGTTCTGCGGACGGAAGTAGAAGGTGCCGCCGCCGAGTTCCACCTTGACGAACGGCTTGCCTGCCGCAACGGTCTGCGGGGCGGTCAGTGCCTCGTAGGTGTTGCCGCTTGCGTTGTAAGTCTTGATGGCGGTCGGGTTGCCGTTATCGGCGGACAGGCTCACGAGGCTCACCGTGGCACCGTCCACGCTTGTGAATCCCGTACCGGGCTTCAGTTCGATTGCCACGCGTGCCGTGCGGTGGGTAAATTCAAGAGTCGGGTTGTTAAATTCCACCTTCCGGTTCTCAGCAGAGATGAAGTCGCTGTTTTGGAAGTCAGCCAGTTTGCTTTGGTCTTCGGCCACCTTCACGGCAGGCATCTGTGTGATGTCGGCATTGTCGAAGGGCCACCATGCCGATACGGTAATCGGGTCGCGGCTGGTCCAGTAGTACGGGTCGTTCTCGCGTGAAAGCGTGGCACTCTTGAAATCGGTAGAAGCCGTTACGGTGTATTCCTTTACCGCATCGCCCATCTTGAGTGCCACGGAAGTGACGCCCTGCCAGTCGCCGTCCACAGCGGCACGGGTGGAAGGGGCTGCCAGCGGCGTTGCTTCTACGGACAATCCGGTGGCACGGATGACGACGGGGTATTCACCTTCGGGCAGACGGTTATCGCCAGCAAGTTCGTCCTGCGTGCAGGCGGCGAGGGCGAACAGCAGTGCGGTGGCTGCGGGGATAAATAATCTATGTCTCATAATTCTTCATTCTAATCGATTAATTATTAACATCCTACAGGTCAGCACCCACATCTCCACCGTCTATATCGTTCCACTTTGCAATGGTGGCTTCGCTGACTTCAAGGACTTTGTTGCGTACCTTGACGGTATAGGTATAGTTGTTGCCCGCCAGCAGTGCGCCATCGGGCATGGTGAGTGTGGCATGATATTCCTGACCTTTGTAATTCACAACCAACGGCAGGGATGCAACTGTCTGCGGGAAGAGGATGATCGATGACGTGAGATTGCCGTCTGCCAGATTCATGGTCAGTTCTCCGGTCTGTGCCCCGTTGTCTGCGGTGGCAATACCGTCGGCCGTGTTGAACGTACCGGTGAGTAACAATCCGTCCAGCGTGTAACGTTCAGGCTTGACCACGCTGAAATTCACGCCGTCGCCCGCCTCGAAGGTAAGGGTTATCTGGCTCATGCGGTGGTGGAAGGAGTTGTCTTCACCGCCTTTGGCGGTTTTGTCGGTGAAGCTTACTACCGGGTTGTTTTTGTCTCCCGTGGCTCCTGAAGCAAAGAGGAAGTCGATGGCAGGCTGGTTCTGCTGCGCCGTGGCATCGGTCGTGGCTGTGAGGATGCCTCCCGCCGCGTTGTACGGATAGTAGGCGCGGAAAGTATGGGTCTTTGTATCTTCGATATAGATAACCTTTCCTTCTGCCTCAAATTTCCCGTTTTTCAGGATGAAAGGCACGTTGCCGTACTGGGAATCGTTGCCGATGTCGGTGATGCCGATACGGTCGTCGGCAGTCCAGGTGGTTCCGCTGGCGCGGGTGGCGGGGGCGATGTTGGCGGTAAACTGGGCGGCCACGGGGTCACCGTTCAGGTTCTCGTTGTCGTTGTTGCAGGCTACCAGCGCGAGGGCGAGCGCTACAAGTGTAAAAAATCTTGTCTTCATTATATCTATAATTTTATTATTTACAAATCAGCATTTACATCATCACCTTTCACTTCTTCCCAGCCGTTGATTTCGGCTCCGTCCACTTCCATGCCTTCGGGAGTCTCAACCAGCGTTCCGCCGAGGGTCAGCGATTCGCCCTTTCCGGTGTTGAACTCCTTGAGGGCTTCCGTAAGGTCGCTTTTCAGCGTGGTGGGGGTCGGGTTGCCGTCAGCATAGCGGATTTCACCCGTCAGCAGTTGTTCCGTGCCGGTCACACCCAGCAGCCGCACCGTGGCTTTCCACTTGCCGGCATCGTCACCTTCGGTTATCTTGGTGAAGGGCAGCACGACGTTTGAAGCGGCTCCGTAGGTATCGGTAGCGAAATCGAGTGTTCCGGCTGCACCCGTCAGATGGGCAACAATCTCCGTGATGCGTCCGGCGGCATCACCAGTAGGTTCGACGACAAGCGTCAGTTCGCGTACCTGCTGCTTCATTGCGGCGGTCAGCGGATAGTCCTTGTCTTTCTCGATGCTCACCTGTTTCGTATAGGTGAAGAACCATCCCGGGGCATTGTTCACAAAGGCATCCGTGCCTGCCCGGGTTCCCGTGGCTGCGGCAATGGTGGCTGTGGTGCCGTTCACCGTGATTCCTTCAGCCGGGTTCCACACCGCAAGGGTGTAGCTGCCCGGAGCAAACAGATGGTCGGGGGCATGGGTGGCGGAAGTCTCCGTACCCGTATAGTCACCCATGGTGACCGTCCATGTGGCAGGTATGTCGATACCCTCACCGCGGGCCGACCAGTCGGCTGTCACCGCAATCTTCCCGTAGTCGGGATGCGGCGTGTCATAAAGCGTGTCCTTCACGCAGGAAGAGAGCAGCACGGCGGCTGCCATTCCCATCATATTTATATATTGTCTTGCTTTCATATTCGATTCCTCCGAGTTAGAATAACTTCCATACCAATGTCACACCGGCATTGATGGGGCCCCACCAGTCCTTTGTCCCGTTGCCGCGGCGTACTCGCACACCGTCAATGACTTCATATTTCTCATAGTCGGCATTCAGGTAGCCCAGACCGAGGTTGAAATCAAGATCTAATGCCTTGTTCAGCCGCAGCTGGTAGCCGGCAGTGATGCCGCCACCCATCAGGTCGCCCTGCTTGCCTGTATCCGAAAGTTTGTAGTTGAACTGTCCGGCCTTGAACATAGCACCCAGATACCAGGCTTTCTTCTCACCCATGTAGTAACGCACTTCCGGAGCCACTTCCCAGAGGGCATAGCGGCGGTCCTTATCGCTCCAGCTCCATGAAGTCCACGAGCCGTTCACGGCAATGCCCCATGACGGGCAGATGCGCCATTCCACGCCAAGGTCGGGTGTCAGGGTAGCCCAGCGCAGCAGGTTGGCACGCAGGGAAAGATGATAATCATTTGTGATTTTGGTTTCCGACGGTGTGTCGGCAAGTGTGTTTTGCTGAGCGGCTTTCTCGGCTTCTGCCTTTTCAGCGGCAAGTCGGGCTTCTTCCGCTTTGCGCTGCTCTTCGGCAAGCCGTTCCTGTTCGGCACGTTTCTCTGCTGCCAGACGTTCGGCTTCAGCCTTGCGCTGTGCCTCTGCTTCCACATCTGATACGGTTGTTTCTTCAGCCGGCACCGTCAGGCGCACGGTCACGAAATCGCCCTCTGCCGGATGGTTGCGGGTGATGAAACTTTCTTCCTTGATTCCCGCACGTGTAATCAATTCTGATTTCACACGGTTCGAGCGAATTTTGGCTATCGCGAGGTTTTCTTTTTCGCCATTCAAGGAATTGCAGTAGCCATCGACATAAAGCGGCAGCTTGCCGTCAAGAATGTCCGTCTTGTTGCTTTCAATGCACTCCAGCAGACGGGCAAGTTCCATGTCATTGCCGTTCCAGGGAACATAGAACATGTCCTTCTGCGGCACGAAGCGGAAGGTGTAGGTCGTGTCTGCTTTCTGCTGCGCCATTGCCGGAAGCAACAGCAGTGTCAGCAGTGCGGTCGTAATCCATTTTTTCAATTCAGTCATATTTTTATCAGTTATATTATTTCATCTTCAAAGTTGTGCCGTCTCCAATACCGCAGATAGCCCCTGCGCTCGTGTTCGTCACCTTTGATTGCAGGGTGAAAGCGGAACAGATAACGCAACACCGTGTACACCGACAGCAGAACGGCAAAAACAATGGTACATATAGAGGGGTTCCACCATAAAGCCCCCTCGGACAGGACGGCAAGAGGCGGAAAAGCCAGCAGACCGAGGCTTTCGGGGTACATTTCCTTTATTCCTATCGGGTCACTGTATTCATTGTCGCCACGAAGCCGGAATACCCGGATATAGTCATGTATGAGGAACAGACAACAGAGCAGACAGAATACCATACTCGCCCCACGATAAACAGATAATGTCACCACATTTGTCAGGTAAAGGGCAAATGTGGTTGCAGCTGCCAGAAGAATCGTATATACCTTTCCATAGCTGAATGACGTAATCCTGCCGCCATAGCAGAAGCCGTCACCATAATCCTTCCGCCAAAAAAGCACCTGACAGGAGGCATAGGCAGGGTAAAGAACTGTAAGGGCGGCAAACCATCTTTCTGCCGGTACGTCGTCGGGCAGATCCGGAGTCAGGATGAAAAGCATCGCCAGTATCCCGATTGCCACAACGGAAACGGAAAAAAAGCAGATTGATGTTGCGTGCCGGATAGTCGTACTCATAAGGACGCTCAAGGTATTTGCAGTCAGGCTGCATCCACCAGGGCAGCCATGAAGTATTGCCGTAGCTCAGCCTGTACGGGAAGGATGTGATGCCCGCAGCAATCAGCGTGCAGGCGGCTATCAGGATATGGATTGTTTCTGTATTCATACATCATTCAGTTTGAAGGTGGATAAAAGAGGACATACGAATACAGAAAAGGGCGGAAAACTCCTGAAAAAAGAGTTTTCGTCCTTGCATATCTCTTTGAAAACAAATAAATTAACGCACGAGGAATGCCAGTCAGAATGTGTGTGTTTACACGAATTTCACACATTTCCAAATTTGCGACAGACTTTTTTAATACATCGTACAGATGTTTCTCGAAGCTGAAAATGGCCTTATGAAACAGTGATGGCACGGAAAAAATCTCCGCCTGACAAGGCGAAGCACCGTTTGAACAAGAAATATTTGTTATATACGGGTGGCATTTATCTGTGCTTTTATCACCATTCATACATCATAGATAAGACATTTTTCAAATTACAATAGCGAAAATACAAATATTATTTCATTCGGCAATAAATTGATTGATATTATTTTGCGAAACTTTGTACACAACTCAAAACACATTTCTCACCATGTGTATACGATAAAGTTTACAAACCCGATACCAGGCACGTTCTCTATCTTGCATATGGCTCCCTGCAACATATTCTTCGCCCCTTTCCGTATTTACATTTAATAATTTATATTGTTGCTATTTTGTTACTTAAACAGCAATATAAAATCATATATCACTTGCAATAAGCTAATTATATTTAGTATTTATCTTGAAGGGAAGAAAAGAGATGGCTTCGCCATGATGAAATGGCTCCAGCCATTTTCTCTTTTGGCTGCAAAAAAAAATATAAGTTACCGGATTGATAAGTCAATCATTCCGTCCCAATCTACCCACAAAATGACTCGCAAAACATATGCGGATTCACCTCCAATTTTATAGTATATTCTGGCGAAATAAACCCGCCCTGAACGGAATGTATCGAGGTCTACAAGGATGTTTTTCCCTCTGTTTGGATGGAGCCGATGAAAAGGTTGCATCCATAATGTTAAAGTTAGATAAGATCTGACTACAAACTTAATTAAGAATACAATCAAACAGGATAGTGTAATACACAATGTATAAACAAAAAAATTCTATATTTGTAAAATAAACTGTAAATTACTCCTAATTCCATGCAGGAGAACCCCATATCGAACAGCCTGTCCAAAACGGATTCCAATGAGGCATCGAATCCAATCCGTAGCCTCATGCCCTTTCGGTATGGACCGTTGTGTTATGCGATTGTGGACGTTGAGATCGGACTGACCGACCACCGGATTCACGACATTGGGGCACTCCGCTACGACGGGGCCATCTTCCATAAAGCCTCGAAAGAAGAGCTGCTACCCTTCCTCGAGCGTGTGGAGTATCTCTGTGGTCACAACATCATCCACCACGATGCCAAATACCTCTTTGAGGATCGACAAATTCCTTGGCGGCTGGTCGACACGCTCTACCTCTCGCCCCTGCTCTTTCCTGAACGTCCCTATCACCGGCTCGTAAAGGATGATAAGTTGCTCAGCGACCAAATGAACAACCCGGTCAACGACCGTGAAAAGGCCCGTGATCTGCTTCTGGACGAGATGGCCCGCTGGGATGCATGGTCCGAACAGAAACGGAGGCTCTTCACCGCACTGCTGAGGGATCAGCCGGAGTTCGACGGATTTCTCGATCTGATGGGAGCCGGCCTGAAAAATTGCGACCTGCGCGAACAAATCGCAACCGTCTACCGAGGCCGCATCTGCCAGAACGTCGAACTCGAACCGTTGATCGAACACTACCCCTGCGAACTGGCCTACGCATTGGCGCTAATCGACACGACCGATCATCGCTCCATCACGCCGGGATGGGTACTGCACAACTATCCGAGCGTGGAATTCATCATCAAGAAGCTGCGGTACACCCCCTGCCTAGCAGGCTGTACCTACTGCAACTCCCAGCTCGACGTCCACCGTAGCCTCAAGTCGCTGTTCGGTTATAATGCCTTCCGTACCTACGAAGGTGAACCACTCCAGGAGCGGGCTGCACAGGCGGCCGTCGAGGGACGCTCACTGTTGGCAATCTTCCCTACCGGCGGTGGAAAGTCGCTCACCTTTCAACTGCCGGCACTCATGGCGGGACTATCTGTCCACGGACTGACAGTAGTAATTTCGCCCTTGCAGTCGCTGATGAAGGATCAGGTGGACAACCTCGCCGAACGGGGCATCACCGAGGCCGTCACCATCAACGGCATGCTGGACCCTATCACACGGGCACTGGCCATCGAGAAAGTGCAGGACGGAACTGCTGCGCTACTCTACATCTCGCCCGAGATGCTCCGCTCGGCAACGATCGAACGCATTCTCCTTGCCCGCAACGTCGTCCGCTTCGTCATCGACGAGGCCCACTGCTTCTCGTCGTGGGGACAGGATTTCCGGGTCGACTACCTCTATATCGGCCACTTCATTCGCAAATACCAGCAGAAAAAGGGAAGCAAACTCCCGATCCCGGTCTCCTGCTTCACGGCCACGGCCAAACAGAAGGTGATCCAGGACATCCGCGACTACTTCAAACAGACGTTGGATCTGAATCTGGAGCTCTTCGCCTCGAAAGCCACACGTACAAACCTGAGCTACTCGGTGCTGCACGTCGACAACGACGAAGAGAAATACCAGCGGCTGCGCGAACTCATTGCCGACTCACAATGTCCGACCATCGTCTATGTTTCGCGAACTCGTCGAACCCGGGAGTTGGCGTCACGCCTCACCCACGACGGCTTCCGGGCCCTTCCCTTCAACGGCAAGATGGATTCTGACGAGAAAATCACCAACCAGGAGGCCTTCATGAACGACCATGTACGCATCATCGTCGCCACGTCGGCCTTCGGCATGGGTGTGGACAAGAGCGACGTGGGGCTGGTGATTCATTACGACATCTCCGATTCGCTGGAGAACTACGTACAGGAGGCGGGACGCGCCGGCCGCAACCCCCATCTGCATGCCCGCTGCTACGTCCTCTACGGCGACAGCGATCTGGACAAGCACTTCATCCTGCTGAACCAGACGAAGCTGAGCATCGGTGAGATCCAGCAGGTATGGAAGGCCGTGAAGGAACTCACGCGCCAGCGCATGCGGGTCAATTCGTCGGCACTGGAGATTGCGCGTCAGGCCGGTTGGGACGGTTCGGGCTCCGACATCGAGACCCGGGTACGAACCGCACTTGCAGCACTTGAACAGGCCGGCTACCTCGAACGGGGTAACAACGTTCCCCACGTCTACGCCACGGGCATCACCGTGCGGAATCTCGACGAAGCCCGCCGACGGCTGACGGCCTCACCGCTGTTCGACAGCAAGGAGACCGAACAGGCGGTCCGCATCATCAAGTCACTCATCTCGAAAAAGTATATCGCTAAGGCGCAGGACTCGGAGGCCGAATCGCGAATCGACTACCTAGCCGACATTCTGGGCATGAGCAAGCGCGAGGTTATCTCCGCCGTGGAGCGCATGCGCCAAGAGGGGATTCTGGCCGATAGCAAGGATCTGTCGGCCTATCTGCTCGGAACAGGGGATTCGGAGCGCAAGTCGCAGCAGCTGCTCGAACGCTTCATCCAGCTCGAACGCTACCTGCTCCACCGCATCCCGGAGGAGGGGCTCTGCATCTCCTGCAAGCAGCTGAACGAGGATGCCATCCAGGAGGGAATCGGCACCTCAAAAGAGAAGGATATCCGGACTCTGCTCTATTTCCTTACGGTCAAGGGATACCTCCGCAAACAGGAGGATGCAGACCACAACCTGCAACTTCGGCAACAGACCGACCAGCAATCAACGGAGGCCCGGTTCGATAAACGGGCCGAAATCTGCCGCTTCGCCATCGGATGGCTCTACCGTCAGGCCGCCGAGCTGACGCGTACGCTCATGCAACCCAACGCCACCGGGCAGGAACACACCGTCGCAGACAATGCCGTGCAGTTCTCGATCGTCGAGTTATTGAATCAATTCAAGGCCGACAACCGGACGATGCTCTTCGAACGGAACGACCTGCAGCTGGGCGAGGTCGAGGAGGCACTCCTCTATCTCTCGAAGATCGGGGCACTGAAGCTCGAAGGGGGATTTCTGGTCCTCTACAACGCGATGGACATCCGCAGGATCAAGGACAACAAGTCGCGCTACAAGGTCGACGACTACCGGTTACTCAACGCCTTCTACAAACAGAAGATCCAGCAGGTCCACATCGTGGGCGAGTATGCTAATCTGATGGTCAAGGACTACAATGCGGCGCTGCAGTTCGTGCAGGACTATTTCCAGATGGACTACCGGCGTTTCATCGCAAAATACTTCCGCGGCGAACGCATCAACGAGATCCAGCGCAACCTGACGCCCAAGAAATACGAGCAGCTCTTCGGGTCGCTCTCCCCGCGACAGATGGAGATCATCTCCGACAAAGAGTCCCACTGCATCGTGGTTGCGGCCGGACCCGGCAGCGGCAAAACCCGAGTACTGGTCCACAAACTGACATCGCTGCTTCTGCTCGAAGATGTCAAGCATGAACAGCTGCTGATGCTCACTTTCTCGCGCGCGGCGGCCACAGAATTCAAACAACGACTAATGGTGCTGATCGGCAATGCAGCCCATTTTGTCGAGATCAAGACCTTCCACTCCTATTGTTTCGACCTGCTGGGGCGTATCGGCAACCTTGAAGATGCCCAGGACATTGTCTCCCGGGCTGCCCGAATGATCGAACAGGGGGAGGTCGAACCCAACAAGATCGGCAAGACGGTGCTCGTCATCGACGAAGCACAGGACATGGCCGACGACGAGTATGCCCTCGTAACGGCGCTGATGACCCACAACGAGGAGATGCGCGTCATCGCCGTGGGTGACGACGACCAGAACATCTACGAATTCCGGGGATCCGACTCAGACTACATGTTCCAGTTGGCTCAGCGCCCCAAGGCGCGCTTCATCGAGATGACCGACAATTTCCGCAGTGCCCGCCATCCTGTCACCTTCGACAACGAATTTGTACGATCGATTCCCAAGCGCATGAAGCACACGCCGATTAAATCGATGCGCAGCGAAGAGGGGTGGGTCAGCGTCACTCACCACACGTCGGAGATCATGTATCAGCCGCTGGTCGACGAGTTGCGCTGCCATCGCCATGCGGGCACCTCGTGTATCCTTACCCAGACGAATGAGGAGGCGGTCATCCTGACCGGACTTCTGCGCAAGGAGGGCGTTCCGTGCAAACTGATCCAGTCGATGGACGGCTTCCGCTTCTGGAACCTCTCCGAGATACGTTATTTCCTCCGATACCTAGACAAGCGAGTGACGACGCCCGTGATTCCGGGCGAACTCTGGGAGGAGGCGAGGCATGCCACGAGCAATACCTACGGGCGAAGTCAGAATCTGGAACTTGTGAAGCGCTGCTTCGAACAGTTCGAGCATCTCAACCAGACGAAATACATCAGCGATTTCAAGGAGTTCGTCTTCGAATCGTCAATGGAGGATTTCTGCGATGTTTCGGGCTCCGAGGTGATGGTATCGACCATCCACAAGGCCAAAGGGCGCGAGTTCGACGATGTCTACATGCTTCTGACTGACAACTACACCAAGAATGCGGAGCTGATGCGCCGCTACTACGTGGGGATCACCCGTGCCAAGAACCGGCTGTTCATCCATACCAACGGACACTGTTTTGACCGTCTGACGGCAGACCGTCACGATCACGACGATCGGAGCTATACCCTGCCCGAAGAGATCGTCCTGCAACTCTCCCACCGGGACGTCTATCTGGAGTTCTTCAAGGGGATCAAACGCGAAGTACTAGCACTGCAGAGCGGTGATTCGCTGCAATACCACGACTTCACGTTCTATACCGAGAAAACAGGCCTCCCCGTAGCCAAACTCTCGACCCGAATGCAGAAAACACTTACCGATTGGTTTACAAAAGGCTATCGGGTCAAATCCGCGACCGTTAGCTTCATCGTGGCCTGGAAACCCAAGGATGCCCCGAAAGAGGAGCCGGAGACAGCCGTCCTGCTGGCCGACCTTACCCTCACTCTCTGATCGAAGATCCAACAAAAGTCGGGGTTCCAGAAGACGGAGTTTACCTTTTCCCCACCTGTCTCTTATACACATCTCCGAGCCCACGAGACTAGCGCTC
>UQMZ01000070.1 GCA_900542185.1 uncultured Bacteroidales bacterium | reverse complement strand
ACCCTGGGTCTCGGTGGCCGGCACGCGCTGCACGCGGTGTACGCCCGACTCATACTTCATCACGCCGTAAACACCCGCACCGGTGAGCGTGAACACTATCTCCTTATAGCCACCGGCAGCGCCTTCGGAATATGAGCTTACGGCCAGGTCCCAGCCCTTGGACTCAGCAAACTTCTGATACATACGGAACAGGTCTCCGGCAAAGAGAGCCGCCTCGTCGCCGCCCGTGCCGCCGCGGATTTCGACCACGGCATTTTTGGCATCGTCCGGATCGGCCGGAACCAGCATCAGCTTGATCCGCTCCTCCAGTTCCGGGATGCGGGCCTGCGCTTCGTCCAGTTCCTGGCGGGCCAACTGACGCATCTCCTCGTCTTCTTCCTCGGCAAGTATCTGTTTCGATTCCTCAACTGCCGCAAGTGCATTGACGTACTCTCGCTTTGCCTGCAACATGCGCTCCAGATCATGGTACTCCTTGGTCAGCCGCACATAACGCTGCTGATCGGCTATGACTGCCGGATCCGTTATCAACGTAGATACTTCCTCAAACCGAGGTTCGAGTATATCAAGTCTCTCTATTAAGCTTGATGCTGCCATATTTATATATTACACGATTATCACTGCAAAATTACAAAATAAACTTTAAAAACTTGCGAGATTCAGCAATTAGAATTAACTTTGCAGTCGCAAACCGAGTCCGGGCCTTAGTCCGGAGGGATGTTTGAAAACCAATCAATAGTAAACCGGCAAGTTTATGGCAACAAAAATCAGGTTACAGCGTCACGGCCGCAAGGGCTACGCTTATTACCCCATTGTAGTAGCCGATAGCAGGGCACCACGAGATGGTAAATTTATTGAGAGGATAGGTTCTTATAATCCGAACACTAATCCTGCTACAATAAGTTTGGACTTCGACCGTGCTTTGTATTGGGTAGAACAGGGCGCACAGCCCACGGACACAGTACGTTCACTGCTTTCGAAAGAGGGCGTGATGCTGATGAAGCACCTCAGAGGAGGCGTCAAGAAGGGCGCGTTCGACGAGGCAGAGGCACAGAAGCGTTTCGACGCATGGAAGGCTGCACGCGACAAGGAAGCCGCAGCTTTCGTAGCAAAGAACGAGGCTAAGGCCGCAGCTGACAGCAAGGCTCGTTTCGAGGCCGAGGCTGAGAAGAACCGTCTCAAAGGTGAGGCTGTAGCCAAGAAGCGCGCTGAGAAACTCGCTGCCGAGGAGGCTGCCGCCAAGGAAGCCGCCCAGGCCGAGACCGAGGCTCCCGCCGAGGAAGCTCCCGCCGCTGAGTGATCCGCTCGTCACGCATAGGAACTGTGACATTCTGATGGTTCCACTCGGACCATTAAGGATAAAAAATTGGAAGGTGTGTCATCTCGACGCGCCTTCCGTTTTATATATCCTCCCGATGCATCCCGATTTATCCCGATGTATCCCGATTTATCTTGATTCATCTCGATTTATCTTGATTCATCTCGATTTATCTTGATTTATCTTGATTCATCTCGATATGTCGTCCCGATGTGTTAAATATCCCTCTGTCCGTGTTAAAGAGCTGCCCGTATTAAGGAATTCGACCCTGCTGATTGTTAATATTGTATAATCAATATGAAACTATTATGAAAACACTTTCCATCGTATTCTACATAATCGGGTCCGCGCTACTGATTGCCTCATGCTTCACCACAGGACTGACTCTGACATGGGTGTTGGGCGGTGCCGCTGTAATCGCTCTCATCTTAGGCTGTGTGTTCCAGTTCAATGTCAACAAGAAACGCTACAGAACGCCACAGCACAGACCCTGACCGGCAACGTCCGGCTACAGCGACGAGATGAAATCCCCGGCCTTGGCCAAGGCGTCGGGCTTGCCTATATCAAGCATCCGCAACCGG
This sequence comes from uncultured Bacteroidales bacterium, assembly GCA_900542185.1. GTDB lineage: Bacteria > Bacteroidota > Bacteroidia > Bacteroidales > Muribaculaceae > Lepagella. The sequence continues at coordinate 9,235 of UQMZ01000070.1, read as the reverse complement.
TCGTTGTGTACCTTACGAATAGTCACGCCTTCATGATGTGACAACAGATAATCCATTATCGGAAATTTTGCGCGACAGGAACGGTGCGAATAATCCGCAAGGCTTTTGACGGCATCTGTGTCAAGCACGTAGATGCCGCTGAAAGCCTCCTCCGTCATGTCCTCTGTCTGTCTGAATCCCTGCGGTTTATACTCGTCCGTCACATTGTTGTGCCATCCTTTAAGCTCGCAGTCAGAGTCGAATATCAGTTTACGCGACGATTCGCGACCGCTGGTAAGCAGAGTTATGTCATTCCCGGCCTGTTCATGCTTTTGCACCAGCCTGCGTAAGTCCTGATTGCTGAGTATGTCCACATTGTGGACCAATACCGGGCCTCCGTCGGCTAAAAAAATCGGTGCGGCCTTGACCAACGCGCCTCCGGTATCAAGCAGTTCGTCGGTTTCGTCGCTGATGTTGATGCGCACGCCATAGTCATGCGCCGACAGATGCTCCTTGACCTGATCCGCGAAGTGATGCACGTTAACCACAATGTGATCAAAGCCTTCATCCTTTAATTTTGAAATGAGCCGGTCCAATACAGGCACACCGCACACAGGCACCAACGCCTTGGGATGATGCTCGGTCCAGGGCTTTAGCCGAGTTCCGAGGCCGGCAGCCATTATCATCGCTATCATAATCACTAATTGGACAATGTCGTCATAATGTTTCCTCTATACCCCTCTCCCTGTGTATCAGCATGACCTGAGCCTGCGGATATTTTCGCTTCATTGCATGCGCCACAGCTTCGGCGCAATACACCGACCTGTGCTGGCCTCCGGTACATCCGAATCCAATCTGCAGGTCCGAGAAACCGCGCCGCAGATAGCATTCCACCGACGGCGACACTATCGCCTCGGCATCCTCCACGAATTTCTGTACTTCTCCCCTGCTCTCCAGAAAATCAATCACCGGCTTGTCCCGACCCGTCAATGACTTATACTCGGCATACCGCCCCGGATTGTGCATACCGCGGCAATCAAACATGAATCCGCCTCCGTTACCCGTGTAATCCTCAGGATAGCCACGCTTATACGAAAAACTATATACCTTTATCAATAAGCCGTCATGCTTGTACGGACTCGGGGAATGAGATATGGCTTCGCGGCATACTCGTGCCAGCTCTGGGCATCGGTCCAATATAGGCAGACTCATCAGGTCACTTAGATTGTCGAGCGCAGCCGGTATGCTTTCGATGAAATGCGCACGCTTCTGCACCAATCCCCTGAAACCGTACGCACCCAATACCTGTAGCGTCCTGAAGAATGCCAGCGGACGAACGGCATCCAGTATCTGCCGGGCAGGTGTGCCGGTGGCACGTTCATATTCAAAGGCATACAGTTCCATCAGTTCCTCACGCGTCTCAGGCTTAAGTCCGGCCTTGGCCTGCCACAGAAAGGATATGGCATCGTATGTCACCGGGCCGCGGCGGCCTCCCTGAAAATCGATAAGCCAGGGCTGACCGTCATATATCATCACGTTTCGGCTCTGGAAGTCGCGCATCATGAATCCCTGCGGTCCGACGGCCGGTCCCGACAGATATTCGGCAAGACGCTCCATGTCATCCTCAAGCCTGTCCTCGTCGAAGTCAATGCGCGCGGGCTTCAGGTATTCATATTTGAAATAATTCAGGTCCCACATCACCTGACGGCGACTGTATGGCTTATAACCGGCATATTGCCCCCATTCTGATTCCGGCACCGTCTGAAGTTTCACCAGGGCCTTGAGCGATTCCTCGGCAAGTCCGCGCCATTCGTCACTGCCGAGACAAGAGAACAATGACTTGTCGCCCAAATCCTGCTGTATATAGCATCGCATATCGGCCGACACGCCATATATCTCCGGCACCGGCACTCCGTGATTGTGAAACACGCGGTCCAGACCGATAAATGCCCGGCAGTCCCGCTCGCAGTCCCCGACGGTACCGATGCAGCATCCGGCATCCGAACGCATACGGTAATACTGACGGTCGCCGCCTGCTCCGGCCATCTTTATGACCTCCGCAACCGGCGTGCCGTAACGGGCACGGTACAGCGACTGCAAATCTTCCATATCCTTTTCCATACTTATGTAACGGCAGTTTCACGACATGCGTATATCGGACACATTCTGTTGAAATTCGCGCTTTATAGCACATTATACTGTATATCATTGATGTGTTAACATTTTTTGTCGCGCATCTTAATGCCGTATGCAAAAATTTTTGTAAATTTGCCTTTTGAAAATTAACCCTATACAAAAAAATAATTAGACAAACAATGGCTAAAATTGAAGATTACAACTTCAAGGGCAAGAAGGCGATAGTTCGCGTGGACTTCAACGTACCCTTGGATGAGAATGGCAAAATCACGGACGACACCCGTATTCGCGGCGCACTCCCCACTCTGAAGAAGATTCTGGGCGACGGCGGCGCACTGATCCTGATGTCACACATGGGCAAGCCCAAGGGCAAGGTAAACCCGAAGCTGAGCCTGTCGCAGATCCGTGAAGCCGTAGCCAAGGCCCTCGACACCGAGGTCGAGTTCGCACCCGACTGCGCCAAGGCTCAGGAACAGGCCAAGAATCTGAAGCCCGGCCAGGTGCTCCTGCTGGAAAACCTCCGCTTCTATCCCGAGGAGGAAGGCAAGCCCGTGGGCATCGACAAGAACGACCCCGCATACGACGCAGCCAAGAAGGAGATGAAAGAGCGTCAGAAGGAATTCGCAAAGACTCTGGCAGACTATGCCGACGTTTACGTTAACGACGCATTCGGCACGGCTCACCGCCGTCACGCCTCGACAGCCGTGATCGCCGACTATTTCGACGCCGACAACAAGATGCTGGGATACCTGATGGAGAAGGAAGTAGGCGCCGTAGACAAGATCATCAGCGACATCAAGCGTCCTTTCACCGCCATCATGGGCGGCTCGAAGGTTTCCACCAAGATCGGCATCATCGAGAACCTGATGGACAAGGTCGACAACCTGATTCTGTGCGGCGGCATGACTTTCACGTTCGCCAAGGCCAAGGGCGGACACATCGGCAACTCCATCGTAGAGGATGACAAGTTGCAGCTGGCGCTGGACATCATCGAGATGGCCAAGAAGAAAGGCGTGAACCTGGTGCTGGGCACCGACTGCGTTGCCGGCAATAAGTTCAGCAACGACGCCGACACACAGATCTGCTCCGTAATGGACATTCCCGACGGATGGGAAGGTATGGATGCCGGTCCCGAATCCATCAAGGCATTCCGCGCAGCCATCCTGCCCGCCAAGACTATCCTCTGGAACGGCCCCGCAGGCGTGTTCGAGTTCGATAAGTTCACCGGCGGTTCGCGTGCCATAGCAGACGCTATCGTCGAGGCTACCGAAGACGGCGCATTCTCGCTGGTAGGCGGCGGCGACTCCGTGGCCTGCATCAACAAGTTCGGACTGGCCGACAAGGTAAGCTACGTTTCCACCGGCGGCGGCGCTCTGCTCGAGGCCATCGAAGGGAAGGTACTGCCCGGCGTAGCAGCTGTCAAGGGCTGATAAGAATCCCCCAAGCTAAGCTATATATATCGGAGAGTGTGCCGACCACGTCGGCGCACTCTCCTGCTTTTATCTATCTTGCCGCCACGGCCTGAACGAAGGACTGCGACGTTATGGTTTCCCGGAATTTTTACCCGCAAATTTTACCGGTAATTTTACCGCAAAACCATTAAATATTTCCGATTTTAAGACGGAAATTCTAAAATTATTATAAAATTTTGCGTTTCTTGCTAAAAAATCGGGATAAGATATTTGATTTTTTGAAAAATTCAGTAACTTTGCATTCGGGTTGTCAACACCGTAGCGACTATGAGACTCCGAGGCAGTGCATGACGACTTAACGACTATACAGAACGGGAATGCTGAGAGGTTTCGCAGCTATCCTTAAAAATTTAATAACCGGATATTATAAAAAAGACATAGAGACTCCGTGCGGAGTCATTGACGTTGGAAGAAATACAAACTAATCTATACACACAAACCAAAAAACAAAACTAATTAAAAGAGTATGGAATCTCAGAAACCTATGGCTCCCCAGCCTAAAGCGACTACGGCCGCTGCCAAAGTGAAGAAAGAAGAGAAGATCAGCAACGTACGCGGCATCCGCAACGCGTTCATCGTGATCATCGCATGCGCAGTCGTTGCAGTATGCATCTTCCTGTTCGGAATGGGTGCTCCCGGCAACTTCGAGGGCAATGACCCGGCAGGCCACCCGCTGAACCTGGCCGGTACCGTTTACAAGGGCGGTTTCATCGTGCCTATCCTGATGACCCTTCTTCTCACCGTTATCGTTCTGTCGATCGAGCGTTGGATCGCCATCAAGAGCGCAAGCGGCAAGGGCAACACCACCAAGTTCGTCGCTGACATCAAGGCTGACCTGGCTGCCGGCAACATCGACGGCGCCATGAAGCGTTGCAAGACTCAGAAAGGCTCTGTTGCATCTGTAGTTTACAACACTCTGGTTAAGTACAAGGAGATGGAAGCCAACGACACCCTGAGCAAAGAGCAGAAGCTGACCACCCTCCGCAACGAGGTTGAGGAGGCTACAGCCCTCGAGATGCCCGGTCTGTCGCAGAACCTCCCCATCATCGCTACAATGACAACTCTCGGTACTCTGGTCGGACTTCTCGGTACTGTAATGGGTATGATCAAGTCGTTCCAGGCTCTGGCCGCTTCCGGTTCGCCTGACTCGACCGAGCTGTCTACCGGTATCTCCGAGGCCCTTGTCAACACCGCATTCGGTATTATGACTGGTGCTTTCGCTGTTATCTCCTACAACTTCTTCACCAACAAGATCGACAACCTTACCTACGCTATCGACGAAATCGGTTTCTCCATCGTAGCTACTTACGCCGCTACCCACAAATAATTGCGGCAGTCAACGAATTGTAAAACCGATTAAACAGACAGCAAAAATGGGAAGAGTAAAAATAGCCAAGAAGAGCACATTCATCGACATGACCGCGATGAGTGATGTGACGGTGCTGCTGCTTACCTTCTTCATGCTGACATCAACCTTCCTTTCCAAGGAACCGACTCAGGTTATCACGCCTCCTTCGGTGTCCCCGGAAAAGGTGCAGGAAACCAACTACGTTCAGGTATTGGTCAATCCCGAAGGGAAGGTCTGGCTCTCGATGAACAATGACACCTCCAAGAACTGGAGCAACGAGAAGATGCGTATGGCGCTTCTCGACAAGGTCAGCGAGATCTACAACGAGTCACATAAGAACAAGATCAGCTTCACACCGGAGCAGAAATATGCCTTCAGCAAGTTGGGAACTTTCGGCGTTCCTTTGACACAGATGGGCGAATTCCTGAATCTTGCCTCGCAGCAGGAAGGCCAGACAGCCATGGATAAATGGCTTGACGGTTCCGACGGCAATCCGAGCCACACTACAGGCATCCCCGTCAACTGGAATCAGAACGACCAGACTCCCAATGAGTTCCAGATGTGGATGAAAGCGATGCGTCAGACCGACAACGATAACCTCGCCTCGGCCATCAAGGATGGTTCCGGCGTCGCAATCAAGGCTGACCAGAACACTTCGTTCGAAATTATCCACATGATTATGGATAATCTGCAGACTATCCATATGAATAAGTTTACGTTATTGACCGCTCTAAAGGGCGCAGAAGAATAAGACAATGGCAGAAGTTCAGCAAAATGGTGGAGGCGGCAAAGGCAAAAACCACCAGAAAAAAATGCAGATCCGCGTGGATTTCACGCCGATGGTCGACATGAACATGTTGCTTATCACGTTCTTCATGCTCTGTACGACAATGATCAAATCGCAAACTCTTAGTATAGCCTTGCCCTCGAACGAGAAGGTTGACAATGTCGAGAACATGTCGCAGGCATCGGCCGACGATGCAGTGACCATCATCCTCGACGCCAAGCGCAAGACCGGATCGTTCGATGTCGATACAGTCAACGGCAAGGTAGTGCCTGTTGTTTACTACTATTTCGGTAAGCCTGGCGGCGATGCAGGCATCGGCTCCAACCCCGAGCAGATAGCAGCAAACAATAACCTTCAGGAATCGGAGTTCCTCACTAATGACGAGAAGTCAGGCAAAGCCCGCGGTATTCGCGAGATTATCCAACAGCGAAACAAGGAAGTGCTCACCGAGGTGAACAAGCTCAAGGAGAAATACGCCAGCGGCGGTTTCGGCAGCCTTGAGACAGCCGACGGCCGCGAAAAGGCCCAGGCAGCTTACGACGAGGCAGCTTCCAAGGTCCGCAAGGATGAGAACCTGAAGAAACCCGTCATCATCATCAAGTCTACGCCCCAGGCTTCCTACGGCAGCCTCGTGCAGGTGCTCGACGAGATGCAGATCAACTCCATCTCCAAGTATCAGATCGATAACATGACCAAGGTTGACTCCGTAATGGTCATCGACTATCAGAATCGTCATCATAAGTAATGTTGGATTTATTAACCTTTAAAGCAGACTGAAAATGGCTAAAAGTAGCGTAGATCTGACATCACGGGAATGGAATGATATAATATTTGCCGAGAAGAACAAGGAATTCGGCGCATACCAGATCCGTAAGAAGAGCGACAAACGCCACAACATGGCTATGCTCTACATGCTCATGGGACTGGTTGTGGTGTTCTGCCTCATCCTTGGTCTTAACAAATACTCGGCATACCGTGCAGAGAAAGCTGCCCTGGAACTCCAGGAACAGCGCGAGAAAATGATGGCTGCTCAGATCGCCCAGGAAGAAGAGGTAGAGGAGCAGGAAGAACCCGAAGAACAGAAGTTCGAACAGCCCGAAGTCACAGTGCCCGAGGAGGTGCTGGCTACCGTACAGGTAACACAGATCGCCATCGTGGACGCCGACCAGGTGAAGAACGAGGTGATGGACATGGATACCCAGAAAGAGGACAACACCGCACGTGGTGTCGTTACTCAGGAAGGTAGCGATGACGCCGACAAGTTCAAGGCTGTACAGGAACAGGTAGTGGTAAAGGAACCCGAGCCCGAGGTGAAGCACAAGGAGGAGGAGATCTTCGTTGCCGTTGAGCAGCAGGCTGAGTTCCCCGGCGGTCAGGCAGCGCTGATGAAGTGGCTGTCGCAGAACGTCCGCTATCCTGAGACAGCACAGCAGAACGATGTTCAGGGTCGTGTAATCGTGAAGTTCGTCGTTGAGAAGGACGGTTCTATCGGTACCGCCACCATCCTTAAGGGTGTTGACAAGGACCTGGACCGCGAGGCTCTCCGCGTCGTAAAGAAGATGCCCAAGTGGCAGCCCGGTAAGAACAATGGTGTAGCCGTACGAAGCTACTTCAACCTTCCCGTGGTATTCAAACTTCAGAATCAGTAATTACTGAGATTTTCCATATCGATGGAGGGCAGTTCCCAGTGGGCTGCCCTCCATTATTTTTGTACACCTACAAGAGCTTTATACCTATCTCTGAGTGAATAAATGGATCGGGATAATAGGCTACCTCACTACGCATAACATTGCAAACTACATTGAAGCTATGTTAGTCCGGGAGCGATATGAGGATATTGCAATAACGAGAGAAGTAAGAATAATGGGAATAATGGGAATAATGGGATGATTAGGATATGGGGATTAATAACAATAATGACGGTCTCTGATAGCGTGTGATGCTATCAGCATCGCCCACTCCTCTTACTCCCCCTCTCGGCCCATTCCTCCAACTCCTCCAACTCCTCCAACTTTTCCAACTCCTCCAACCTAAATAAAAGTGCCGCGCGGTCCGAAGTCCGCGCGGCACTTATGTGTTGGTTCGGCATCCGGCAAAGCCGGATATACGATAATAATTCTTAGAGCGTATTCACGTAGTTCCTGACTGCCTCGTCATTCGGACGGAGCTGCAGATACTTGTTGAACATAGCCTTGGCATTCGCGTTGTCACCACCTTTGATGTAGTAGTTGCCCATGTACATGTACATGTCGCAAGCGTCCTTGATGGCGGCGTTGCTGGGTTGCTCGATGCTCTCGAACTCGGCGATTGCCTTTGTGTACATCGGCACTGCTGCTGAGGGTGCATCAGCCTCGGATGCAGTCTGCTTGTCTATGTCACCGCGCATCTTGTTGGGCTTGTAGAATCCGGGATATGCCTCTGCTGCCTTGTTAAGTATCTCCCGCTCCTCATTGAAATACTTGTCTGCCTCGGCGGGATTGTCCTTGCTCTGAACGCCTGCGTAGAACAGGAATGTAGCCTGCTGTATGTAGTCGTTGTAGGTAGGCTCCTCTGTCTTGGCTAGATACTGCTTGTATGCGTTGGCTGCGCTTACCAGGTCGCCCTTGTCTACGTAAACCATTGCAAGCTGCTTGTCCAGGCTGGAGTTGTCGGGATTTGCGGCGATACCGTTCTTCAGAACGTCCACAGCCTCGTCAATGCGCTTAGCCTTGTCCAGCTCGTCGGCTATCAGGGTGTAGTCGATAATGGCCATCTTGTTCTTCTCCGGGTTTGCCTTGTGGGCTGCGTACAGCTTCTCTGCCAGTTCCAGGGTCTGCTCCTTCATGTCGGGCAGCTGTGCTGCGTTCATGAACTGATAACGCTGTGCGGTGAAGTCGCTGGGATCTTCCTGCAGACGCTTGGTGGCGTAGTCATAACCCTCCTTGAACTGACCGCCGTAGAACAACAGGAACGCGTAGCGGTTCTCGTCGCTCTCGAAGTGGCTGGGGTTGTTTACGTATGCGCCATACTGCTTGACGGCGTTGGCATAGTCCTTCTTGTTATAGTAGGCGTTTGCCAGCTCACGCTGTCCGAGAGCGGACTGCGGGTTCACTGTCAGCAGCTCCTGAAGCATCTTGACGGCGTAGTCGGGATTTACGCGTGTGAACAGGTTGGCATACTTAACGTAAGCTTCCGTAGCGTTCTTATCGTAGTTCTTGGCCATCTCGTACTTTGCGGCTGCACCGCCCACATCCTTCTTAAGGCGAAGCTGGTCGCCCTCGAACACGTAGATGGCGGGGTTCTTCATATTGTACTTGCGGGCCTTCTCCACGCACTTTGCAATCTGCTTCTCGTACTTCACGGGATCAGCGTCCTCATATGCACGTGCTATGGCTATCTCCAGACGGGGATCCTTCTTCGAAAGCTTCTGTGCCTCCTTGAACGAGGCCTCGGCACCCTTCAGGTCACTGCCTGCGAGTTTCAGCATACCCTCTGTCTCTTATACACATCTCCGAGCCCACGAGACTAGCGCTC
>UQMZ01000069.1 GCA_900542185.1 uncultured Bacteroidales bacterium | reverse complement strand
TATATCCATAGTCGGCATATTTATAATGTTATACATCCATTTGTCAAAATTCGTGGCGCATTCCTCAGGGGTTTTCTTATCGAACAAAGGCGTCTGTATGAATATGTAACGCAACTTGTCCGAGAATAGTTTCTTGGTGCTCAAATCGCACAATCCCACATCAATCCTGAACCTCTCCGGATAGTTGGCATGTACGAAATTCATGAACGACACGCAGTATACCGGCAAATATTCGTATTTCCAGTCCTGTCCACGTTTCCCCTGCTCCACTATTCCCTTAGTTGAATAGTAAACCAGTCTGTCGAAAAAGTAAGGCTGTGACTGGTTTTGCATCTCGACGATGAAACGTTTCCCATTGGATGTGCGACAATGTATATCATAGACCACGCCGCGGACCTCCTTGCCGAAACGGGACTGTTCCTTGTCGAGATATTCGATGTCAACTATCGGCTCGAACCCAGGCTCGCTAGCCAGCAGACTGTTCAGAAAGTCCATAAGGAACGGTTTGGATTCCTCACGGCCGAAAATGTACTTGAAACCGAAGTCTACGAATGGATTTATATATTTTGCCATAAGCGTCAGATTCTTACCGCTAAAATAGTGCAAAAATCCGAATTATGCAAATTTCAACGATCAATCCAAATTCACCAATAAACCATCTCAAGAAATCGAGCAGGTCGAGAAACGGAAGGTTTCTGACCCACTCAATTAATGTCCCTTACGGCTTGGCGGTTGCGGTCGAGTCCTTTGGTTCCGAAGGGGTCAGCTTGAACGAGATCGGGAGATTGAAGTATGATGCAACTTTCTGACCGTGGTTTTCGGCCGCCTCCCACTTCGGCATGGCCATTACCACCCGGACAGCCTCCTGATCAAGCGACGGTTCCACACTTTTAAGCACCGTCGGATCGGAAATGGAGCCGTCGGGATTGACTACGAATTTTACGATTACGCGGCCCTGAGCATCGTTCTTCATAGCATCTTCCGGGTATCGCACATTCATGCTGAGCCATTGCATCAAGGCCTGTATTCCTCCGGGAAATTCCGCCTGCTTTTCAACGGCTACATATACCTCTCCCGGCCCTTTCTCCGCCGGCAATTCGGCCTCTACAGGATCTTCCACGGCATTCTCCGACACTACAGGATCCGGAATTTCCGTGTTCGCATCCATACGTTCGGACGTTTCTGTCTCGCCCGATGACACGGCATCAGCAACGGGCACCGCCGATACTGCTGTCATTTCCGTATTGTCGGAATTTTTACTAACTTTGTGGTTGGATTCCACCAAAGTGGCTTCCGAAGCATCGGATATGACCGACGCAACCGCCGGGATTGACACTACGGCCATGCCGATGGCCAGGGCGGGCAGCAACGCAAGGGTGCTGAATTTTCCCGCCAACTTTGATTTTGACTGATACATCATAGTTACACGTTTTTGAAGTTTACTGTGATTCAAACTGTTGGCAAGTGACGGCAATCGCGCGCCAGCAGTTTTCTTTATTAGCAGCATCTGATATTCCTTGAGGTTCGCGCCCGAGTCAATCACGGCTTCGTCCGCCTCGTATTCGTGTACGGTCTTCAGCTCGTCAATCATGAGCCACGACACGGGATTGTACCATACCAATATGGCGTACAACTGCGCGATAAAAATGTCTGTGCTATGCCCTGCGGACAGATGGCGCAATTCATGCACCATCACCGCACTATGTTCATCGGCATCCTTCGAATCGCCCACCACCACATACTTGCGCCAGCTGAACGGCGAAAGTGCGGCATCGTCGGCAATCACCAGCGTATAACCCTCGCGCTTCTCCTTATGTCCCTGACGGATAATATGCATGAGTCTGAGATATGACCACAGGAATTTCAGCAACGTCACCGCCACTCCGACAATGTAGATCCAGAGAACCACTCTCGTCCATAATGGAGCGTGGGTAGCCAATATTCCTCCCGTCAACGGACCGATGGTGATATTGCCTACGGCGGTTGTCGCGGCCTCGTTAGCGGTTTCGCCGACCGGGAACGAAATTCTCGACAGCAATGGCACCGTTACCGCCACAAGATACATGCATATTATGACGGCACGGTTGAAGCGATGCTGTCGTTCCCCGGCAAGCAGCAACTTGTAGGGAAGATACATGCACAGCAGGATTATGCCCGATACAAGCGTGATTGAAAACAATTCTCCCATAGCAATATCATTTATCGGAAGGATTCTTACTCTCGATATATTCGATGATTTCCTTCAACTCGTCGACGGTCAGTTTTTCGTCCTCCACCAAGGCGGAAATTGCCTGTTTGTACGAATTGTTGAAATAATTCCTGATCACATCAGCTATTCCCTGCTTCTGGAACTCGGATTGATCCACCGTCGCATAAAACCGATGGGAATTACCCACCACTTCGTGGCTGACATATCCCTTCCCTTCCAGTATGCGCACCAATGTGGACACCGTATTGAAATGCGGCTTAGGCTCGTCATAATGCTCCAGCATCTCGCGCACGAACATCGGCCCGTTCTCCCACAGCATGTTCATTATGACGCTCTCCTTCTCAGTCAATACCTGTTTCTTTCTTCCGGCTCTCATATCGCTACTCCTTTCAATATATTAGTTATAAATCAACAAATTAGCTATAAGCCAATTTGTCAGTTATAAGTAATTTAACTTTCAACAAAGCTATTTGCGCATCCCAACTAATAATTTAGTTGCAGCAAAGTTAAACTAAATATTTCGTTCTCGCAACTAATTCATTAGTTTTAATTGTTAAAATATCTTAAATTATAGTAGCGCAGGCTGTCCTCAGCCGCGCATAGCATCGGATTAAATTCCTTTTTATATTATACATTTGGCCATTGGCTCTACGCGGCTGAGGACAGCCTGCGCTACTATTCAGCCAGCTCGACAATAGAAATAGTGTAATTTTAAACTCGGAGTTTAAAATTACACTATTCTTTCTGCAGACCAGTATAATCGCCTCTTAAAATATCCGGCGGAAATTAAATACGTTCGGCGGTATAAAATCTCCGGCGCAAACATTCTTTTAATCTATCTCTTTATCGACAAGCAAATTCTTAAGGTACTTGATATATTGTGTGTGTAAAGCAATATAGACAATATCGACAAAGAATCTTTTATGAACATTTACAACCTACAAGTTGTATTAATAATAAATTATTTGTAACTTTGCGAAAACATTAGCGCAAATGACATTTGATCAGATTACAGATAATGAAAGCCTTTGGGCTGTCAGATACGACAATTGTCTTGACAATGTCCTTGATACCATCCTGAATCAATGGAATGATGTGATGTGGCTTCGTTCTTTCTTCAAGCAAAACATAGATGATTTGGCATCCTATTTTAAAATCACAGATGTAAATCAGGCTATCTATGACACTATTGAAGACAGCGAACGTTTACAGTGTCTGATATTACCGGCAGTGCAATTAAATTGACGCGCACAATGCAGGAACGGGAACATACGTTGGTGGAGCTTGCAAGGATGGAAAAGGTCAGACGATTCTTAATTGATAATGGAATCTGCGACATGGATTCCTTTAAGGATTATCTTACAGAAATAATTTAGAATGGATTGAAATGAAGAGCAAAGAAGAAATAATATCCAGATTAAGCGAACACCGCAGTTCGACACCATCCAAATGGCGAGAAAAAGCAGAATGGCGTATGGCTAACAAGTCCTGGCTTCGTTATTCGCAACGAATTGCCATAATGATGCTTGACAGGATGGAGGAATTGGGATTGACGCAGAAGTTGTTGGCCGAAAGGATGGGCTGTTCTCAGCAATATGTTTCAAGAGTTCTGAAAGGCACGGAAAATCTTTCGATTGAAACTATTTTCAAAATTGAATCAGCCCTGGAACTTAATATACTGGAACCGGCATTATCCTGACTAAAGCATTAAGTCATTAAATGCACGCGGCTGGGAACAGACTGCGTCACCATCCAGCCTGCTCGATAATACAAAAAACCGTGTAATTTTAAACTCGGAGTTTAAAATTACACGATTTTGTATTGTTGGGTTACCGGCGTTGTGCCGGATTAGTGGTCGTTTACTTCACCGGTTTGATCTTACTTCACCGGCTTCATGATGAAAGTGAAGATGCGGTCGCCGTACTTCAGGCGGTATTGCGGCAGCGGAATGGCGCCCCAGCTGTTGACGCAGCCTAAGCCCATCTGCTCCTTGTCGATGATCAGGTTGGTGAAGCCGGCCTTCTCAACCTCGGGCGAGTGCGTCTGACGCTTGTGCAGGCCTTCGTCCAGACTCTCGACGGTATAGTCCAGAGCCGATGCCGAGAAGGGAGCGTCGGAAATGAATTCCAGACCCTTGCCGGCATGGTTCAGCTGCTTCCAGTAGCGGATGTCGGTCTTGGTGCCGGTCTCCTGCGGACGAACATAGGGGAAGAACTGCTCGGCGACCGTCTGCCTGTACAGGCCCAGCTTGGTGCCGTGGTTACGGTCGGAGTAGTTCTCGATCGGGCCGCGGCCGTAGTACTCGATGGCGTCAAAACTTTCGGGCATCTGCATCTGCATTCCGAAACGGAACATGTCGGACACCTTCGCATCCTTCGTGGCCTTGAACGCCTCGGTCACCTTGACAGCACCGTTGCCATTCACCACGTATGTCATGTCGAGCGTACCCTGCACGCCGGGCATCGAATATTTGGCCGTGATGTAAGCTAAGCCGTCCTTGCTTTCTCCGGTCAGCTTCTCCAGCTTCATCTCGGGATTCTTCCATGCGGCATACTTGCGCATCAGGTCTGCGCCGAAGTCATTGTCGGTAACCGCGCGCCAGAAGTTGGGCGCCAGCCTGCCACCCTCGTTAATGTACTCCGTGCCGGCCACCTCGTAACGGGTCATGAAACCGCTGTGACGGTTGAACTCAACCGTGAAGTCCTGACCCTTCACGATCAGATAGTGACGGTCGTTATCCACCACCGTGGCAACGGGAGCATCCTGGTTGGAAGCGGCTACCGTGGCGATGTTCATGTCGTTGGCCTTGGGCTCGGTGAGCAGGAACTGCTCGCCGGCAATCTCATATCCTGCGGGAAGGACGCCGGTGCTTTCCTTCAGAACATACGACACATTCAGTGCCCATTCGCCCTGATCCGAAATCTCGCCGTAAGGGATGGTCACCTCGGTCTCCGTGCCGGGCTTCACCTTGATGTCGCTGATGCGGCCCTCGCGCACAGGCACGCCGTTGTTCAGAAGCACCCAGTCGAGGTTGACATCGCACAGGCACTTGAAGAAGCGCTCGTTCCTGATATTGACCTTGCCCTTTGACAAATCCACGGGGAGGGTCCAGATATCCTGATAGTAATATTTCACCTCGGTAGCCGACGGATTGGGAATGCGGTCGGGGTTCACGATACCGTTGACGCAGAAGTTGTCGTTGCTGGCGTCAAAGCGGTTGAAGTCGCCGCCGTAGCCGTATATCTCCACGCCGTTCTTGCCCTTGGTGCGGATGGCCTGGTCCACGAAGTCCCAAATGAAACCACCCTGCAGGTTGGGATACTTGCGGATAAGGTCCCAATACTCCTTGAAGCCACCCACGGAGTTGCCCATGGCGTGGGCGTACTCGCACTGGATCAGAGGCTTGTTCACCTCACCTTTCAGGCCCTTCTCGCCCCACTTTTCCATCGTATTGTAGTCGGCGTACATCGGGCAGAACACATCTGTAAGTCCTGTGGTGTGGGCCTGCTCATACTGTACGGGACGGCTGGGATCCTCGTTCTTCACCCACTTGTAGGCAGCCTCGAAGTTCGGGCCGTAGCCGGCTTCGTTGCCGAGGCTCCAGAATATCACGGCCGGATGGTTGAAGTTCTGCTCCACGTTGCGCTGGTTACGCTCCATGTGCGCCTTGGCATACTGCTTGTTCTTGGCCAGAGTCTTCTCGCCGTAACCCATGCCGTGGCTTTCCAGATTGGCCTCGGCCACCATATAGAGACCGTACTTGTCGCACAGGTCGTACCACAACGGATCGTCGGGATAGTGGCATGTACGCACAGCGTTGACGTTCAGCTTCTTCATGGTCTCCACATCCTGCAGCATGCGCTCCGGCGAAACCACATAACCGCCGTCGGGATCCAGCTCATGACGGTTAACGCCCTTGAACAGTACGGGCTTGCCGTTGACCAATACCTGATCCTTCACCATCTCGATCTTGCGGAAGCCGACGTTTACGGGCACGGCCTCGTTGTTGCCCTGCATGGTGGCGGTAAGGGTATAGAGGTAGGGAGTCTCCGCGCTCCACTTCCTCACATCGGCCACCTTGAGCTGAGTGCGGCCGCTCTTGTTTGCCGTGCCGGTAGCCACCTCGTTGCCCTCGGCATCCTTCAGGCTCAGGGTTACGGGAGCCGAAGCCGTCAGCGTCAGGTCAATGTTCAGCACGCCATCCTTGTATTCATTCTCCAGGTCGGGAGTGACACGCACGTCGGCGATACGCTTCTTGTCGCGGGCGTAAAGATAGGAATCACGCGCCACACCGCACAGGCGGAAGAAGTCCTGGTCCTCCAGATAGGTGCCGTCGCACCAGCGGAACACCTGGAACGCTATCAGGTTCTCCTTGCCCGGCACCAGGTAGCGGGTCACGTCGAATTCGGCGGCGAGCTTGCTGTCCTCGCTATAGCCTACATACTGGCCGTTGATCCACAGATATATATTGGACGTAACCGAACCGAAGTGTGCGATGATGTCCTTGCCCTTCCAGTTGGCCGGCACCTTTATCTCGCGGCGGTAGGTACCCACATGGTTGTTGGCCACAGGCACATACGGGGGATTGTTCTCGAACTGATTGCTCCAGGCATATTCGGTGTTGACATACAGCGGATCGCCGTATCCGTTCAGTTCCCAGATGCCGGGAACGGGCATCTCGCCCCAGCCCTTGTCGTTGAAGTCTTTCTTCCAGAAATCCACCGGACGCTGATCGGCGTCGTTGACCCAGTTGAATTTCCACAGACCGTTAAGGCTCAGATAATTTTTAGAAGCCTTCATGTCGCGGCTGTCAAGCGCCGCCTCGTTCTTGTCATAGGCGAAATTCGCAGCGCGCATCGGAGCGCGGTTCACCGCATTCACCTCCGGATTCTGCCATTCCTTGAATGTCTGCGCCGACACACCAATAGAGGCCGCGGCGGCAAACATAGCCGTCAATAACACTTTATTCATCATATCAGATTAGTTAGTAATTTCACACACGTCACATCGGGATCCGAGGCCCCGAACGGGTAACAGGGCACACGGGTAACAGTTTCATCCCCAAAATTGTGTAAAATTAGCACTAATCCGTGGCTCCGGCAAATTTTACCGTATGTTTTATAACACCCTCAGCGGGACTTCATCTTGTAAGTGACTGTTCCAGCCATTCTTGAGCCTGACTGTACGTCATCAACGGCATCGCCGGTTGCTCGTTATGCAGGGTCTGTACATACAACCTGTCTGAGCCCTTGCTTCTCATCAACAGCAGCTGCAGGTTCGCGGCCATCGGCACAACCTCGTAATCGCGCCAGTGCTCGGCCACCCGGTCCCAGTCGGTCGTCACATATCTGCATCCCGGCACATCCAGCTGGCTCAGCAACGGCATCAGTGTCTCGGCATGCCCGAACCGCAACGTCATCGCCGGGCCGTCATAACCGGGCCGCGAGGCACGCTCCAGGCTCCTGGCAATGTCAGCTACAAGACTGCATGACATCCGCGACGGCGTAAGGCTCAATCCATTGGCCGAATAGGTCAGATAATGTCGCAGATTCTCGCTCTGCCATGCACGGCGGTATTCCTGCGGCGTGTAAAACGCGCGCCAGTCCACATTGCCGAACACGGCATTGGCACCGGCTACTATCTTATACATCACGCGAGCCATCTTTCGCAGTTTCTTGTCGCTCATAGCGTTGCCTTTGAGGATAAGCCGGCGCACTGCATCCACCGGACTGACTTTGGCGTCGTATGCTTCCCATACACGTTTCCATTCGTTCGATCTGTCGTATGTGATATACGCGCTGTCCGTATCGAAAAACCGCACCAATCTGTTGTAACGCGGGCCGCTTCCCTGACGCATCTCTGTTTTGGGATGATTCCATATCACGGCATGCGAGCATATATCCATGCTCATCACACAGCGCGGCACATACGAGGCTATCGCCGTGACACTGTCGAGCTGACGCAGAGCCTCCGCTCCACGCCGCGACATCCTGTCGCCTATGCCCGTCTGCTCCACCATTCCTATCGAATCCAGCGCTCCGTAACGTCCGGACGTCACGGAATCAAGACTATAGCACAATGCACGAAGCCTGACTCCGGCAGGCGTCAGCGGCCCGGCATCGTCAAGAAATTTCAGCATATCACGTGTATATGATGCTTTGGAAAGAAACCGCGCTCCATGCCGCCCGACATGGTCTATATACACCACCTCCAGCGAATCCGGCACCTGATACGCCTCATGGTCGCCGTGGCTCCGGTACGGCAGACTCGTCCCCGCATATTCGCATACTTGCGCCGACGCCGCCGTAACCATTGCCGTCACCACCGCCATCACAATTATTCCAATCCTTTTCATAACTTCCATATTAATGCCTGATTTTATGAATCCGCCGCGCCATAAGGACACGCCGCTGGTATTTAGCTACACCACAACCGGCTTTACATTTAAAACCATTGTACTTTCAAAAGGTTGTCTCGGATATTTTTTGTAACTTTGCGGCATGGCAGACAATTACCTTGAAAAGAAGATGGAGGAGCTTCACAGCCGCAAGACCGGTTGCGCGCCTACGCGCGTCAGCCCGGCTTCGCGCCACCTGCTCACATTCCCATTCAAACCGTTGCGCATATTGGTCATTGCCCGCGACAGACGTAGCATAAGCCAATACATTAAGCCATTTCAGAATGCCGGTTGCCGTGTGGCCGTCGTCAGCACCATTGATGCCACCGAGACCGACCTGCCGCAGGATCACGGCTGCCGATATTACGCCATCGGCAACGAAGGGCAAGCTTCAGCCGCCTTCTCCAACGATGAACAAACTGCCGCCTTCTCCAATCTGATCGCCTCCTGGCGTGACATCGATGTAGTTGTAATGCTTGACAATTGGCCGGCCATGACCGAGCTTCTACGCGCCCATGCCGCCGCGCTACCCTACCCCAACGACTGGGGTTTTCCGGTTTTATCCGTATCTCAAAACCGCGTCACCCGCCACGACATCATGGCCGACATCACCATCTCCTCTCCCGTCCCCGACGTCTCTGACCGTCCCGAATCCACCGTCCTTACCTTGCTCGCCCTGAAATCCAGCGCCCCAATCTCCTCAATCACTTTTTAAATATAGCAAACTCTACCTGCGCACGGAACGCTAATGCAGGCGACTGGAGGGGCGGTGTCCCCACCGCCCATTAGTTGACGGCGTGGACGCCGTCATTCCAGTGGCGCGGCACGGAGCGCCCGCGCCACAAAAGACGGACGCGCCGAGGCTCGGCGCGTCCGTTATATTCATTGCGGGTTTAGGTAATGGATGTCACTCCGCCACATATCCTTTCTTAATGGCTTTGCGGATGTATTTGGCCAGCTTCTCGCCGGCCAAGTCGAACGCATCGCCCATCAGGTTGGTAAACGATCCCCAGCTACCGTCCTCGGAATCCATCGTGATGATGGCAAGAGGCTCGTCGCTGTCCTTAGGATGGAAAACATAATCGCACCACACATGGTCGCCGCCCTTGCTTACCTTCTTCACTACAATCTGCAACTCCACATCCATATCCGGCTGAGTCGTCAGCACCATCGGACACTCCTCGTCATTGAATTCCTTGACGAAGTCGGCAGTGATCTCCTTGACATCCTCGTCAAACTCCTTCCAGTAGCCTACTTCCTTGCTTGCATCTTTGGCAAGAAAATCCTTCATCGCCTTTCCCTTGATCACAGTCTGACTGAAATCCATCCTGACGGAAGCATATTTAATCTTGGACAACGCCGCGCCCGACCCCATTGTGAGCTTCTGCGCATTTCCCACAGCCGGTACGAGAATCATCGCCCCCACCGCCAGCAACAAGCATTTCACCAAATTCTTCATGGTATACTTCTTTGGATTAATATTCATTTTTACCATCCTCCATATTGTTTGATGTGGATAGTCGCATAGACAGAGCTATCTTGCGATTTTACAATTACATTACCTTCTCTATCATTTTGTGAATTGTTACGTTCACATCTTATACTTAAATCTCTCTTTTTATCCTGTTCATTAAAACCGGGGTAAGGCATAGATGCCCAACTCGCAGTTATCCATAAAGGACATTCAATCTCTAAATTCCCAATATTCGATATATTCGATGTAACAGTACATGTTTCCGTGTCTCCCTCTCCCCAAAATACTAATTCTTTTTTTGAAACACCGATATAGGGAATCCCTTTTTGTTCAATGACAATATAAAAACCATTATCATACGGTATATTATGTAGCAAGAAAGACTTCCTGACAACTTGTGTTGATTTGTTGCTCTCCATATACACTTGAAGTTGATTTTTCCCAGCTTTCCCGGACTGTGGAAAAACCGTAACATCATGACATTGTTCAATCACCCATTCCATATTAGAATCAATATTTAGAGTAACAACATGATCGTCATATTCTTTTTTTATCACATTACCTTTCTTAATAACCTTATCATAATGGATATACATTATACACTCGCCTTCTGTATCAGTAACACTGACATCCCATTGTTTGGGGGCATCATCTTTTGAACAGGATGGCAGCCATGCCATAATCAAACTGAAGATTATGGACATAAGCACTCCGTATTTCTGATTTTGTTTCACTTCGTACCTATTTAAGTTAATACTGAGATCTAATTTCAATCCCTGTTGATTTTTCAAAAAAAAGTGGTGCGATATTAAATCCCCTCGCACCACGGGGCATTGGGTTAGCCTATAAATATAAGGGCTATTCCAATTTTAATGAGAGCCCTTATTAACTTCGGCGAGATTGAAATTTTTAATTTAAATTCCATAATTCTTGCTTTATTCGTAAATAAGGTGAGCTCGCCTGCCCCAATCTCCGCTGGATGCCTTAAGGCGTCTGGTTAGGATTTTCCCACTTCTACAGCATCCTTCTATACACAATGCCCGCGTCCGGCATTGCAAATTACCATACTACTTTCAATAGTATATCTACACTATATCATATCGCAATCTTTGCGCTTTGTGAACCAACCTTTACAATGTATAAACCAGATGCAATGTTCTCGATAATGCGATTCATTCCGCGGTATACAACACGCCCCTGCACATCGTACACTACTATGCTCTGATTGTCATCTAAGCCATCGATCATCAGCGAACCGTTATTAACAACAAGACGCAAACCAGTCGTATCATCGGCCTCAATCCCATCAACTCCACTGAAATCCATCTCCTCTATATTCCAGAAATTTCTCCATGGGTCTACTTTCTCGTATGCTGTCTTTGTGCCCTTAGGAACATATAGAATGGCTTCCTTTAATGTATTATCATCAAATATCGAACCACATTCTAAGGGAACTTTGCATTGCATATAGATGCTTTTTAAATTATCACAATTATTGAACGCGTCATATCCGATAATAGTAACTGAGTTGGGTATCGTCACGGAAGTCAGGCCGCTGCATCCCTTAAATGCATTTGGATGGATAAAAGTCACTGAGTTGGGTATCGTCACGGAGGTCAGGCCGCTGCAATACTCAAACGCAGAATATCCAATAGAAGTCACTGAGTTGGGTATCGTCACGGAGGTCAGGCCGCTGCAACCCTCAAACGCAGAATCTCCGATAGAAGTCACGGAATTGGGTATCGTCACGGAGGTCAGACTGCTGCAACCCTTAAACACACCATTTCCGATAGAAGTCACTGAGTTGGGTATCGTCACGGAGGTCAGGCCGCGGCAAAGTTCAAACGCAAAATCTCCGATAGAAGTCACCGAGTTGGGTATCGTCACGTTGATTTTTTTTGCTGGAACCTTTATAAGGATTGTTGCATCCCTGCTATATAAAATCCCATCTATCGATGCATAGTTGGTATTTTCAGGTTCAACATATATGTTCTCTAAGCCACGGCAACGTTCAAACACATCATTCCCGATAGAAGTCACTGAGTTGGGTATCGTCACGGAGGTCAGACTGCTGCAACCCTTAAACACACCATTTCCGA
>UQMZ01000068.1 GCA_900542185.1 uncultured Bacteroidales bacterium | reverse complement strand
AGCTGAGGCACATCTGCGACCCTGGCGTATACATTTTTTAAGGAACGATGCCTAAGCCATACGTTATGAAACAGGTGTATGAATTTCTAAAAAACAACGGATTGATATGAACACAATGAATTACAGAGGTTATATAGGCAGCATTGAAGTAAGCGAGGATGATGATTGTCTATATGGAAAGGTTCTTGCATTGCCACACGACACTATGATTACCTACGAGGGACAGACGGTGTCGGAGCTGCGGGAGGATTTCCATGGGGCTGTCGACGACTACCTTGCCATGTGCGAGGCCGAAGGCATAGAGCCGAGAAAAAGTTATTCGGGAGCATTGAACGTGCGTTTATCCCCGGAAACCCATAGCAAGGTGGCCATCCTTGCTAAACAAGCCGGCATTTCCATCAATGCATTTATACGCAATGCTGTTGAGAAGCAGATAACGGCAATGTCATAAGGGCATTCTTATTTATACGAAATACCATAACGCATCGAGAGGTTGTGTCAATAGACGCGACCTCTTTTGCCGTCTTCCCTTAACTTTTTTTGACATTTATGTGTTTATATGGAAAAATAGAATTAATTTTGCAGAGTTTTTCAGAAACTGTCTGTACCTCACCATATATTTCACAGCAATGCGGGATATTTCACGGCTGTGCGGGCGGTTTCCAATAGAAGTTGTTTAAACAACTGCAGAGGAAGATAGATAGAGGAATACAGCAGTGATTCGTCATTATTTCCACATCAGCGCATTGACGGTGGCCATCCTGATGCTTGCGCACGCCGTAGGTTGCTCGCGTCCTAACCGGAACGCGGCCATAGCCGATTCCGACTCCATCGCGACCGCGCCGGCGGAGTATTATCATGCCGACTACGATATCGCCATGACCGTCCGGAGCCTTGTCGACGCCCTCAGCATCGGCGAGCGCCTCGATTCCGTCAACTATGATTTCAAGGGCGTCCTGACCGACGGCCAGGGACGTCCCCTGTACACCGACATCACCGGCACACCCGGCATCTGGGAAGTGGACGTCACATCCCCCACCTCGGCCGTGATCCGCAACACCAACATAGGCGACCTCCTGCCCTGGGACCTGGAGCATTATCTGGTCCAGACCCTGAACCTTGACGAAAGCGACATGATTCCTCCCTCGCCTCAGGTCCACACCGACGCCGACATCCACCGCGTGGAGTATGACTTCGGCAGCGGCTACCTGCGCATCGAGACGCGCAAGGTCATAGCCGACGGCATGGAGGGCGCACTGATGAACATAACGACTGCAAAGAAACCCGATGGAGCTGAAAACCGCGCTATATCTCGTCCCGTCTGAGCTGAGCCATGCTCCGCTCGCCGATGTGCTACCCGCCGGAAACCTCGGCGTGGTCAGGGAGTTGCGCCATTTCATCGTGGAGAACCTGCGCTCGGCGCGCCGTTTCCTGCGCCGCTGGGATCCGGCATTCCCCATCGACGAATGCTCCTTTCATGAACTGAACACCCACACCGACCGCGCCGCCATCTCCACATGGCTGGATCCCCTGCGCCAGGGCATTCCGATGGGATTGCTCAGCGACGCCGGATGTCCCGCCGTGGCCGACCCCGGCTCCGACATCGTCGCCATAGCCCAGAAAGAGGGCCTTCAGGTCATACCTCTCGTCGGTCCTTCGTCCATACTGTTAGCACTGATGGCCAGCGGCTTCAACGGCCAGGGGTTCGCCTTCAACGGCTATTTGCCGCAGGACCCCCAGGCGCGACGTCAGCGCATACTTGATCTGGAACGCATCGCCGCACGCGCCGGCCAGACACAGATATTCATCGAAACGCCCTACCGCAACAACGCCATGGTCAAGTCCCTGGCCGAGACCCTGCGCCCGGACACGTTGCTGTGCGTGGCCGCGGACATCACCGACCCCGACGCCGAGTCCATCAGGACCCGCGCCGCAGCCAAATGGCGCTCGGCCAAGTATGACTACGACAAGCGACCCGCCATATTCCTGATCCACGTGCCTCAGGCGGCACCGCCCGCTGCCAGGAAAGGAGGTGCCCGTAGATGAGTCCCCGCATCATCCCCAACCTCCAGCCCATGCTGCCGTTCGAGGAATTCGAGTCCGATTTAGCAGTCAGTCCCTCCGACGACCTGAAAGTGGACGACCCGCTGTATTTCATGTCGTTCGGTTCCGGATCGAGCGGCAACAGCTGTTATATAGGCACCGGCCGCGGCGGCATCATCGTGGACGCCGGCGTCAAGACCGACCATATAGAGATGTCGCTGCGCAAGCACGGCATCAAGATGCAGGACGTCAAGGCCCTGCTCCTGACCCACGACCACTCCGACCACGTGCGCTACGCCTACTCGCTGCTGCGCACCAACCGCCACATGTCGCTCTATTGCACGCCCCGCGTGCTGAACGGACTGCTGCGCCGCCACAACATATCCAAACGCATCAAGGACTACCATTCGCCCATCTTCAAGGAAATACCCTTCAAGGTGGGACGCATTGAGATTACCGCCTTCGACGTGCCGCACGACGGCAGCGACAACATGGGATTCTCGCTGCAGTTCGGCCGTCACCGCTTCGTGTTGGCCACCGACCTCGGCGAAGTAGCCGAACGCGCCGATTTCTACATGCGGCAGGCCAACTATCTTGTGATCGAGGCCAACTACGACGCCGACATGCTCCGCACCGGCCGTTATCCCGAATACCTCAAGGCGCGCATCGCCACAAGCAACGGACACTTAGACAATATGCAGACGGCCCGATTTCTGGAATCGGCAGTCAATCCGGAACTGAAATATGTGTTTCTCTGCCATCTGTCTCTCGACAACAACACCCCTGCCAAGGCCCTGAAGGCCGTGCGCGACGTGCTCGAGACCGGAGGGCGCCGTATCGGCAACGCCATGACCGACATAGCAGACCACACCGCCGACATCCAGCTCTCCGCCCTTCCCCGCTTCGAATCCTCCCCCCTCTACATCTTCCGCTAAGCATTTCCGTTATTGCCCGAAATTTGTTAATTTTGCAGATATGGAGACAGCGATACCCGAGGGGTTCAAGGAGATGGTGCGGGAGATGCGGGGCATTGACGGCGAGGCATTACTCGCCGCGCTTGACACGCCGTCGCCGGTCAGCATCAAGATAAACAGGCGAAAGTTAAAGGACTGCTCGCCGCAGGCCGTGGCCGAGACGCTGGGCTACGGGGACCTGAAGCCGGTGCCGTGGTGCGCGTCAGGTTTCTACCTGCCGGCGCGGCCGCAGTTCACGCTCAATCCGCTGCTTCATGCCGGCGTGTTCTATGTGCAGGAAGCCGGCTCGATGTGCTATGAGTCGATTGTTCAGGAATTGGCCGCCGACTTGCCTCCTGGCCTCGTGCTGGACGCTTGCGCAGCTCCCGGCGGCAAATCCACCTCCATACTCAACGCCCTGCCCGACGGCTGGACTCTGGTCAGCAACGAATTCGTGCCGACACGCGCCGCCGTGCTGCGCGAGAACCTGCTGAAATGGGGCTATCCCGACATCGTCGTCACCAACAGTCCCGTATCGGCATTGGCCAAGGCCGGCCCTCTGTTCAGCATCGTGGCCGTGGACGCCCCCTGCTCGGGCGAGGGAATGATGCGCAAGGAACCGGTGGCCCGCTCGCAATGGAGCCCCGGCTTGGTGCAGCAATGCGCAGCGTTGCAGCGCGAAATACTCGCCGACGCCGTCGACGCCCTCCTGCCCGGCGGAATTCTGATTTATTCCACCTGCACGTTCAACACCGCCGAGGATGACGACAACCTGCAGTGGCTGGTCGACAACTTCGGTCTCGAGCCGATTCAGTTGCGATGCGCCGCACTCGTGCCGGGCCATGCCGACAATCCATCCCCCAACCATGCCGTGCGGTTCATGCCGCACATCACCGACAGCGAGGGCCTGTTCGTGGCCGCGCTCCGCAAACCGGGCGAACTCCAGTCCGTCAGGAATCCGAAGGCGAAACTCTCTCAGATGCTGAAAGGATGCAAGGTGCTGTGCGACGGTTATCCCGAGCCGGTCATGAAGGGTAAGAACCTGATTCCCGACCCGACCGCCGCGCTTGACGTCACTTTCGACGCAAACAAATATCCCAGGGCAGACGTTGACCTTACGACGGCCCTCGATTATCTGAGGCATAACGCCATTACCTTGCCCGCCGGTTCCCCCACAGGCGTGACGGTGCTGATCTACAAGGGATTCCCCATCGGCTTCGTCAAGAACCTCGGGAACCGCGCCAACAATATGTATCCAAAAGAATGGAGAATAAGAAACCTGTAAAAGCCGACCGCAGCGCCATCTTTCCCGTCGTGGGGATGATGTGCGCCGTGTGCGCCAACACCGTCGGCAAAACTGTGTCTAACATAAAGGGCGTGACTTCGGCCGACGTTAATTTTGCCGCCGGCACCCTAAGAGTGTCGTGGGATTCCTCGCTGACCGATCCCGAGGAGATGGCCCGCGCCCTCGACCAGGCCGGTTATGCACTCATTTCCGACCACGACGAGGCGCAGGCGCAGCAGGAGGCCGCCATGCGCGAGGAGCGCGAGTTCAAGTCCTTGAAACGCCGCATGATTACGGCATGGGCCATCACCATTCCCTTAGCCGTGCTCTGCATGGCACACCTGGATTTCCCCGGCGACGACTGGCTTTATACTGTCATGGCGGCCGTGGTGATGTTCTGGTGCGGTGCAGGATTCTACAAGCGCGGATTCAAGGCCCTGTTGGCAAAGGCTCCGTCGATGGACACCCTTGTGGCCATATCCACATTAGTCAGTTTCCTTTTCTCGCTGTTCAACACCATCTGGCCGGAATATCTGTCCAGCCGGAGCATGACGCCCGAACTGTATTACGAAGGAAGCGCCATGATCATAGCCTTCGTGCTGACGGGCAAATTCATGGAGGGAAGCAGCCGCCGCCATGCCGGGGACGCCCTGAAGGCCCTGATGGGACTGCAACCGTCGGCGGCGGTCAAAATCGAGTCCGACGGCTCGCAGCGAACGGTCGAGATTTCGTCGATACGTCCCGGCGACACACTGCTGGTACGCCCCGGCGACCGCATCCCCGTTGACGGCACGGTCGAGAACGGTCCGGCCTCCGTTGACGAAAGTATGCTTTCGGGCGAACCGATTCCTGTAGAGAAAACCGACGGCGACAACGTCACGGCCGGAACACTCTGCATCAATGGTTCGCTGCACATCACCGCACGCCGTGTGGGAGCGGCCACCGAACTGGCGCGCATCATAGCCTCCGTGCGACGCGCACAGAGCTCCAAGGCTCCCGTGCAGCGCCTTGTGGACCGCGTCAGCGCTTTCTTCGTACCGACCGTCATCTGTCTGGCCATCCTCACCTTCATAGTCTGGATATGCGTCAGCCCGGACTATCTGCCGCAGGCATTCGTCACCTCCATCTCGGTGCTGGTGATAGCCTGCCCCTGCGCGTTGGGACTGGCCACGCCCACGGCAATCATGGTAGGGATAGGTCGCGCAGCCGCCAACGGCATCATCATCAAGGACGCCTCCGCGCTGGAACAGATCTCCAGGACGGACACCATTCTGTTTGACAAAACCGGCACCATCACCACGGGCCACCCGAAAGTAACGGACATATTTTTCAGCGACACACTCACCGAACAACAGCGCCGCGAGGCCGAGCGGGTGCTCTATGGTGCCGAGTCGCGAAGCGCCCACCCGTTGGCCGAAGCCATCTGCGAACATCTGCGCGACCAAAATGTGCAGCCTGCCGAACCTGACGAGTTCCGCTATGAAGCCGGCTCGGGAATATTCTGCACCACGGGCGGCAAGGAATATGCCATCGGTGCTCCGCGCATGGCTGATAAATCGTCCGACATGGCTCTGCGTATGCACATCGCCGACATGGAGCGCGACGGACTGAGCATAATCGTGATGATGCAGGGCGACACGCTGCTGTTGGCCTTGGGCGTGCGCGACACGTTGCGTCCCGAGGCCGCCGACACCGTCTCTAAACTGAAAACCGACGGCATCACCCCGATATTGCTGACGGGCGACCGCCGCAACGCGGCCCTGACGGTGGCACATCAGGTCGGCATAGAGACGGTGATAGCCGAGACACTTCCCGCCGACAAACTCAAGGAAGTGGAACGGCTGCAGAAGGAAGGGCATTACGTGGCCATGTGCGGCGACGGCATCAACGACGCCGAGGCTCTGGCAAAGGCCAATGTCTCGATTGCCCTGGGAGGCGGCTCCGAAATAGCAATGGAAACGGCACAACTCACTCTGGCCGGAGGTAACATCGCCATGATTCCCACGGCAATCTCGCTGTCTAAAAAAACGCTCCGCATAATACGCGAGAACCTGTTCTGGGCGTTTATATATAATGTGATAGGAATCCCGTTGGCAGCCGGCGTGCTGTACCCTCTCGGCTTCCTGCTCAACCCCATGATAGCCTCGGCCGCCATGGCGCTGAGTTCCGTATGCGTGGTGACCAACTCGTTGAGACTCCGCAAGATAAAGATATAATCCCGAAATAAATAGACATAACGATATGAAATTCAAGACGAATGCGCGTTGCGCCGGCTGCAAGGCAGCGATAATGGATGCCGTGACCAAAAAGTTCCCGAACGCCGAATGGCAGATGGAGGTGGAGAGTGCCGACAAGGTGCTGGAATGCCACGGCATTCCGGAGGATGCCGAGCATGCCGCCGAGGTGATCAAGACCATCGAGGAGACCGGCTTCAAGGGAAGCTGGATGCAACAGACCGGATATTGATGTCCGAGGGCTGGCAGGAACGTACCGAACGGCTTATAGGTCAGGAAGCTATTCAGCGACTGGCCCGGGCGCGTGTGCTCGTGGCCGGTGTGGGTGGCGTGGGCGGTTATGCCGCCGAGATGTTGGCCCGTTCAGGTGTCGGCCACCTCACGGTAGTGGATGCCGACAATGTGGCGCCATCCAACATCAACCGCCAGATCATAGCGCTGCATTCCACCGTCGGACAGCCCAAGACCGCGCTGTTCGCCGAGCGGTTCCGCGACATAAACCCTGACATTTCGGTCGATGCCCGGCAGGAATACATCACGCCGGACAATGTGCCGGAACTTCTTGACAGCCATTACGATTACGTCATAGACGCCATCGACACGGTGGCTCCGAAAATGGCGCTGATATGCCATTGCCTGGAGCACCGCATCCCCGTAATCAGCAGCATGGGTGCCGGTGGCCGCATCGACCCTACGCAGGTGGGATATTTCGACATATCGCAGACGCGCAACGACGGACTGGCACGCGTGGTGCGTCAGCGGTTGCGCAAAATGGGCATCAACCGGGGCCTGAAGGTAGTGGCCAGCACCGAGGTGCCCCATTCCCGCGCTCTGATTAATCTGGACGAACCCAACAAGAAGTCCAGCTTCGGCACGTTGGCCTCAATTCCCTCAATTTTCGGCATTTTCCTGGCCAATCATGTCATTACATCCATCGCATGCTTGAAATAATAGACATAAACAAACATTACGGCTCGCTTCACGTGCTGAAAGACGTGAACCTGACCATCGGCGAGAAAGAGATCGTGACCATCCTCGGGCCGTCAGGCGCGGGCAAGACCACCCTGCTGCAGATAGCGGGCACGCTCGACACTCCCGACTCGGGCCGCATACTCTACGACGGCGAGGCCGTGCAGGGGCTGTCGGACAAAAAGCTGTCGGCCTTCCGCAACAGCCACATCGGCTTCATCTTCCAGTTCCATCAGCTGCTGTCGGAGTTCTCGGCACGCGAGAACGTGGCTCTGCCGGCCATGATAGGGGGCATGAGCCGCGCCAAGGCCCTGCGTCGCGCCGACGAACTGCTGGACCTGCTCGGACTGGCCGACCGCCGTCAGCACAAACCGGCGCAGCTGTCGGGCGGCGAGCGTCAGCGCACCGCCGTGGCACGCGCCTTGGTCAACAATCCCCGCGTCGTGTTCGCCGACGAACCCACCGGAAGCCTCGACTCGCGAAACCGCGACGAGATACAGGAACTGTTCTCCAGCCTCCGCGACTCCCTGGGCCAGACCTTCGTAATCGTGACCCACGACCCGACGCTGAGCGACATCGCCGACCGTACCATCCACATGGCCGACGGCAGGGTAGTGTTGGAATAGTCGCGAATTTGTTGTAAATTTGCAATTATTATAAACCGAAACAATTAAAGAAATGGAAAATAAAGAACAGAACCAGCAACTGCAGATACAGCTCCGTCCCGAACTGGCCGACGGCAAATACACCAACCTGGCCATGATAGGCCACAACCCCAGCGAGTTCCTGATTGACTTCATCTTCGCCGCGCCCGGCATGCCCCAGGCTCCCGTGGTGTCGCGCGTAATCATGAGCCCCGAGAACGCCAAGAAGCTGATGTTCGCCCTGCGCGACAACATCCAGAAGTACGAGGCTCAGTTCGGCGAGATTCTTCCCGCTCAGGTCAAAGGGCAGGCCGGCAACAATTGATATGGATTCCAATCTGTTGATATACAACACGCTGACGCGCACCAAGCAGCTGTTCAAACCGCAGCAGCCGGGGCACGTCGGCATGTACGTGTGCGGCCCCACGGTCTATGGCGACGCCCACTTAGGCCACGCACGCCCGGCCATCACGTTCGACATCCTGTACCGTTACCTTAAGTTCCTGGGTTACAAGGTGCGCTACGTGCGCAACATCACGGACGTAGGCCACTTGGAGCACGATGCCGACGAGGGCGAGGACAAGGTGGCCAAGAAGGCGCGCCTCGAACAGCTCGAGCCGATGGAAGTGGTGCAGTATTACCTGAACCGCTACCACCGCGACATGCAGGCGCTCAACGTGCTGCCCCCCAGCATCGAGCCTCACGCCTCGGGCCATATCATAGAGCAGATAGAATACGTAAAGAAGATTCTGGACGCCGGCTATGCTTACGAAAGCTGCGGTTCCGTCTACTTCGACGTGGCCAAATACAACAAGGACCACCATTACGGCATTCTGTCGGGTCGCAATATCGACGACCTGAAGAACACCACGCGCGAGCTGGACGGCCAGCAGGAGAAACACAATCCCCTGGACTTCGCCCTCTGGAAGAAGGCCGCTCCCGAACACATCATGCACTGGCCCAGCCCCTGGAGCGAGGGATTCCCTGGCTGGCACCTGGAGTGCTCCACGATGGGCCGCAAATACCTTGGTGACGTATTCGACATCCACGGCGGCGGAATGGACCTGATGTTCCCCCACCACGAGTGCGAGATAGCGCAAAGCGTGGCCGCTCAGGGTCATCCGGCTGTTAACTACTGGATGCACAACAACATGATCACCATCAACGGCCAGAAGATGGGCAAGTCGTACAACAACTTCATCACTCTGGAGCAGTTCTTCAAGGGCGAACACGAGTTGCTGACACGTCCGTACAGCGGCATGGTGATCCGTCTGTTCATCCTGCAGGCCCACTACCGCAGCCCACTGGACTTCAGCGACGACAACCTGCAGAGCGCCGAAAAGGCGTTGCAGAAACTGGAGGAGGCCCGCGCCCGCCTCAAGAACCTTCAGCCCGCGTCTGACACCGACGCCGACTTGCCCGACTACGTGGGCCTGGCGCTCGAGGCAATGAACGACGACCTCAACACGCCCATAGCCCTGAGCCACATATTCGATGCCGTCAAGACCATCAACGCCGCCACCGACGCCGGCCTGAAGCTGTCGCAGCACAACATCGACGAGCTCAACAAGCTGTTCGGCACGGTGCTGACCGACCTGCTGGGCATCATCCCCGCCGACGCCGGCTCGGACGTAGACCTTGAGCCTTACCGCAAGGCCGTGGATCTGGTGCTCGAGGTGCGCGCCAACGCCAAGGCCGCCAAGGACTGGTCCACTTCCGACCTGATCCGCGACCGCCTCGCCGAAATCGGCTTCAACGTCAAGGATACAAAGAACGGCGCCGAATGGAGCCTTAAATAACAGGCGCTTCCTCCCTGCCGGGGAAGCTGCCGTGTCATCAATGGAGCTGCTATATCAGTATCTCTGGAAGCAGCGGATGATGGGCCGCAAATGCCTCACAGTCCGCGGCGACGATGTGGAAATCATCTATGCCGGCATCCACAACCGGGATGCCGGCCCTGATTTCCTCAACGCCCGTCTGCGCATCAACGGCCGGGAATGGATAGGCAACGTCGAGATTCATGTCAAGGCCAGCGACTGGCGTAGGCATGGCCACGACGCGGATCCGGCCTACGGCAACGTCATCCTGCACGTCGTGGGCGTGGACGACATGCGCGTCAGCCGCGACGACGGCTCGGAGATTCCGCAGACCGTGGTGACATTCCCCGAAAGCTTCTACCGCATGTACGAGGCCCTGAGTCACCGGATCTCGAACGTGCCCTGCGAGCCTTACGTCAGGCAGTTGCCGCGTCTTTCGGTCGCCGACTGGCTGTCGTCGCTCTGCGTGGAACGGATGCAGGACAAGGCCGACCGCATACTGCAGTGCAACCGCTCGTTAGGCGGCGACTGGAACGCCACCTGCTTCGTGTCGCTGGCACGTGCCTTCGGATTCAACCTCAACGGCGACCCCTTCGAGATGCTGGCACGCTCGCTGCCGCTCAATTTCCTGGCTCGGCATTCCGACAACCTGCTGCAGATCGAGGCGCTGATGTTCGGCCAGGCCGGAATGCTCGACACCTCGCTGCACATCTTCGACGAATATTACCAGACGCTGGCGCGCGAATACTTCTTCCTGGCGCGCAAATACGACCTGCGCCCCATGAACGTGACCCTGTGGAAGTACGCCCGCACACGTCCGCAGAATTTTCCGCACCGGCGCATCGCGGCCCTCTGCGCGGCATTATACGGCGGATTCACAATGCTGTCCGACCTGCTGGAATGCCGCAGCAGCACCGACCGTATCCGCACGCTGTTCGACCTGCGCCCGTCGGCATACTGGGAGACGCATTCCGATTTCGATGTGCCGGGACATGGCGCCGCCACGATGTCGAAAGCTGCCGTAGACCTGATCATCATCAACTTCGTGGCTCCGATGCTGTATGCCTACAGTTCGGCGCACGGCGATCTCGAGGCGGCCGAAAACGCCTTAAACCTCTGGTATGACCTCGCACCCGAAAACAATACCTTCATCCGGCAATGGCAGTCGGCCGGAATCGCGCCCGAATCGGCCGCCGATTCACAGGCATTGATTCAGCTTCGCAAGAAGTACTGCGACTTCTCGCGATGCCTCGACTGCCGGTTCGCCGCCTCCCTGCTCCGACTCTCCGCCCTCCCCGCAGTCAACAATCTGTCCCCCATGCCGTTTAATTAATATGGCAACCGATTAATATGAAAGTTCAAAAACAACCCTTCCGCGAAGACAAGATCATAACCTGGACCAACGACACGGCCGAGACCGTACCGCTGATGCAGTTCGTGGCCGCGCGCCGACCCGACGTAAAACGCACCGAACTGAAAAAATGGCTGAAATTCGGTTACCTCCGTGTCAACGGCAAGGTCAGCACCCAGTTCGACACCTCCGTCGGCCCCGGAGTGACTGTGGAATTCAACGCGTCGCGTCCCTGGGTTGTGTTCCGTCATCCCAGAATCAAGGTGATGTACGAGGACGACCACGTCATCGTGATCCACAAGGGCTACGGCCTCCTGTCAGTACCCACCGAGTCGCACCGCAAGGAGGAGAATGCCTTCGACATACTGAAGAATTACATCAAGGCCCAGGATCCGCGCCGCAGGCTGTATATTGTGCATCGACTGGACCGCGACACGTCGGGACTGATGATGTTCGCCAAAAGCGAGGAGGCACAGGATGTGTTGCGGCATAACTGGAACAACATCATCCTTGAGCGCCTGTATGTGGCCGTGCTGGAAGGATACCTGGAGGAAGACCACGGATATGTCAAGAGCCGTCTCACCGAGAACTCGCAGTTTGTGGTTTACAGCACCGACGAGCCGGACGAGGGCCGCATAGCCGTGACACATTACGACGTATTGGAACGAGGCCGTGGCTACACGCTGGCCCAGTTCTCGCTCGACACCGGCCGCAAGAACCAGATACGCGTCCACGCCCACGACCTGGGACATCCCATCACCGGCGACCGCAAGTATGGCGCCAAGCACAGCCCCATCCACCGTCTGGCGCTCCATGCCCGGACCCTGCGCTTCGCCCACCCCATCACCCGCAAGGACATGAACTTCTCGACGCCAATCCCGCCCCAGTTCCTTTCTGCCGTGGGCAAAAAGCACCTTGACACCGTAGGCAAAAAGCACCTTGACAATCAATCCTCTCCGAAATAATTACCTCGCCTTATGAAGCTCGACACCAGTTCATACTACCCCAAATCGCCCCTCGACGACGAGCCGGACCCCGACCATTCCGCCTACATGCCCGGCCACTCCGACTACATGCCCGGCCACTCCGCCGACCCGGAGCTTTCCGGCTCCAACCAGCCCGAATCTATTCGCTCTGACCAGCCTTCTCCGGAGCAACCCGAGCAGCCGGACTCCCCCGCGTCTCCCGCCGTCCTCCCCGACCAGCGCGGAGCCGTTCAGTTCCAGGCCGAAGGCCTGGATC
>UQMZ01000067.1 GCA_900542185.1 uncultured Bacteroidales bacterium | reverse complement strand
AGATGAGCGCTAGTCTCGTGGGCTCGGAGATGTGTATAAGAGACAGCTATAAAGCTTATCCGTATTATATATATGGCAAACAGAATATTTGTAGAGAAACGTCCTGAATTCCGCAGCGAGGCCGAGAGCCTTCGCCGCGAACTCAACAATACGTTGGGGCTGGGACTCAAATCGCTGCGTATCGTGGCCGTGTACGACCTGTTCGGTTTTTCGCCCGAGCTGTTGGACAGCACCCGTTATTCGGTGTTCGGCGAGCGCGCCACCGACACGGTGACCGACACCCTCGACCTTGAAGGCGTACCCAGCCTGGCCGTAGAGCCGCTGCCCGGACAATTCGACCAGCGCGCCGACGCCGCCCGCGCCTGCGTGCGCCTCATCCAGCCCGGCGCCGACATCGAGATCACATCCGCACGCCTTTACATCTTCGACGACACCCTCACGCCCGAACAGCGCGAGCGCGTGGCCCGTTACCTGATCAACGCCGTGGAGAACCGCGAGAAGGACATGTCGCGCCTCGCGCTGCCCGAACGCGGCGCCGAGACGCCCGTGGGCGCCATCGAGGGCTTCTCCGCCATGTCGCGCGAGGACGCCGACACACTCCGCGTCAGCATGGGTCTGGCCATGAGCACCGACGACCTGATGGAGGCCGTGAAATACTTCGCTTCCGAGGGGCGCGACCCGCAGGAGGCAGAAATACGAATACTCGATACTTACTGGAGCGACCATTGCCGCCACACCACCTTCACCACCCGACTGGAGAACATCGAGGTGGAGGATTCGCCCGTGGCCGACGACATACGCGAGGCACTGAACCTCTGGCATGACATGCGCCATGAACTTGGCCGCGACGAGAAGCCCCTGCATCTGATGGACCTCGCCACCATCGGCGCCCGCTGGCTCAAGGCCAACGGCAAGCTGCAGGATCTGGAGCAGAGCGAGGAGAACAACGCCTGCTCGATATATGTGGACCTTGACGTGGACGGCGAGACCGAACGCTGGCTGCTGCAGTTCAAGAACGAGACCCACAACCATCCCACCGAGATAGAGCCTTTCGGCGGCGCGTCCACCTGTCTTGGCGGCGCCATCCGCGACCCGCTGTCGGGCCGCGCATACGTTTACCAGGCAATGCGCGTCACCGGTGCCGGCGACATCTACGCCCCCGTGGCCGACACGCTGCCCGGCAAACTGCCGCAGCGCGTCATCACAAAGGGTGCCGCCGCAGGATATTCCAGCTACGGCAACCAGATAGGACTGGCCACAGGCCATGTCCGCGAGATATACCACCCCGGATACACCGCCAAGCGTCTTGAGGTCGGTGCCGTGGTCGGCGCCGTACCCGCTTCGGCAGTGCGCCGCGAGTCGCCCGCGCCGGGCGATGTGGTGCTGATGTTCGGAGGCCGCACGGGTCGTGACGGCATCGGCGGCGCCACCGGTTCGTCCAAGGAGCACAACGAGGCCAGCCTTGAGGTGTGCGGTTCGGAGGTGCAGAAAGGCAACGCGCCCGAGGAGCGCAAGCTGTCGCGCCTGTTCCGTCGTCCCGAGGTGACACGCCTGGTCAAGAAGTCGAACGACTTCGGCGCCGGCGGCGTCAGCGTGGCCATCGGCGAGCTGGCCGACGGTCTCGACATCTTCCTTGATAACGTGACCGTGAAGTACGACGGCCTCAACCCCATCGAATTAGCCATCAGCGAGAGCCAGGAACGTATGTCGGCCGTTGTGGACCCGAAGGACCGCGAGGAGTTCGAGTGTTACTGCCATGAGGAGAACATCGAGGTGCGCCACATAGCCAACGTGACCGACACGGGCCGCATGCGCTTGTTCCGCCGCGGCGAGACCGTGGCCGACATCGCGCGCAGCTTCATCGACTCGGCGGGCGCTCCCCGATACACGGTGGCCAAGATACAGGCCGTGGACGACCGCGACCCGTTCGCACGCACAGTGCCAGGAGACACGCTCCGCGACAAGATACTTAACAACCTGGACGACATGAACGTCACCGACCAGCGCGGCTTGGAGGAGATGTTCGACTCGTCCATCGGCGCCACCACGGTGCTAATGCCTTACGGCGGCAAATACGCCGGCACACCCACACAGGTCTCATTGCAGAAGCTCCCCGTAGGCAAGCATCACACCGACACCGCCTCGATAATGAGCTATGGTTTCGATCCCTACCTGACGGAATGGAGCCCCTACCACGGCGCCGCATGGGCCGTAGTGGACGCCGCCGCCAAGGCCGTGGCAACAGGAGCCGATTTCCACAAGCTCCGCTATTCATATCAGGAATATTTCGAGCGCATGCACACGCCCGAATCGTGGGGCAAACCGCTGAGCGCACTGCTCGGTGCACTCCGTATGCAGAAGGAGCTCGGCCTCCCCTCCATCGGCGGCAAGGACTCCATGAGCGGCACCTTCGGACACCTGAACGTACCCCCGACGCTGATAGCGTTCGCCGTCACCACGCTCAACGCCACCAAGGCCGTAAGCCCGGAATTCAAGCAGCCTCTCGACTCGCTGCACCTGGTCAGCCCGCGCGTACGCGCCAACGGCATGCCCGATTCCGAAAGCGTGACCCGTGTGTTCGAAGCCGTGCACAAGGCCATTGACGAAGGTAAGGTACGCGCCGCATGGGCCATAGGCCGCGGAGGTGTGGCCGAGGCTGTGGCAAAGATGAGCTTCGGCAACAACCTTGGCGCGGAAATCAACCTTCCGAACGACCATCTGCTGTTCGACACCCTGTACGGTTCCATACTGATCGAGGCCGACGACTCGTCGATACTCGGCATAGAGGACGCCATGTATATCGGCAAGACCATCATAGAGCCTACCGTATCGTTCAACGGCGAGAAATTCACCATCGCCGAGCTTCGCGAGCAGAACCGCAAGCGCTTCGCCACGGTGTTCGCCGACCGCACTGAGGTGCGCGGCACGGCACCCTGCGCCGACAGCGCGGGCAAGACGGCGGCCGAATATCCCGGCGAGGCCGTGGAGCATCCCGTGGTGTTCCTGCCCGTGTTCCCCGGCACCAACTGCGACTACGACATGGCCGCGGCCTTTGAGCGCGAGGGCGCCGAGACACGCTCCATGGTGTTCCGCAACCTGACGGCCGAAGACGTGGAGGCAAGCTGCCGCGAGATGGCCGACAATATCGACGCCTGCAACATCCTGGCGCTGTCCGGCGGTTTCTCGGCTGCCGACGAACCGGACGGATCGGGCAAATTCATCTCGGCCGTGCTGCTTAACCCTGCTGTCAAGAGCGCCATCGAACGTCTGATGGAACGCAAGGGCCTTATAATAGGTATCTGCAACGGCTTCCAGGCTCTGGTCAAATCGGGTCTGCTGCCCGACGGCAAGATTGGCGAACTCACCGAACAGTCGCCCACACTGGCACGCAACGACATAAACCGTCACATCTCGCAGATTGCCGCAACGCGCGTGGGCACCACCGCGTCGCCCTGGCTCAAAGGATTCAACACCGGCGACATACACCAGATAGCCATGAGCCACGGTGAAGGCCGCTTCACGGTCAACGCCGAACTGGCCGAACGCCTGTTCAGGAACGGCCAGGTAGCGTTCCAGTATGCCGACCATGAGGGTAACCCTACAATGGATTCACCTCTGAACCCCAACGGATCGGTCTGCGCCATAGAGGGTATCGTAAGCCCCGACGGCCTGATCCTCGGCAAGATGGGACACTCCGAGCGCTACACCCCGGGCCTGATGATAAACGTGCCGGGCAACAAGAGCCAGAACCTGTTCGCAAATGCAGTGGCGTACTTCCGGAAGAAGTAGTGACGAGTGATTAGTGAATAGTTAATAGTGAGTATATAATCCGAAAATAAAAATCAATTAAAAACACAATACAAAAATGGAACAGAAAGAAATGCTTTATGAAGGCAAGGCCAAGCAGGTCTATGCCACCGACAACGACGACCTGGTAATCATCCACTACAAGGACGACGCCACGGCATTCAACAATCTGAAGCACGACATCGTTCGCAGCAAGGGCGTGTACAACAACGAGATCACGACCATCATCTTCAACAAGCTGAAAGAGGCCGGCATCCCCACCCACTACGTGGAGACACTGAACGACCGCGACCAGGTTTGCCGCAAGGTGAAGATCTTCCCCCTGGAGGTGATAGTACGCAACATCATCGCCGGCTCCATGGCCAAGCGCCTGGGCATCGAGGAGGGCACACCCGCTCCCAACACCATTTTTGAGATCTGCTACAAGGATGACGCTCTCGGCGATCCGCTGATCAACGACCACCACGCAGTGGCTGTGGGCGCCGCCACTTACGACGAGCTCAACACCATCTACGACCTGACAGGCCGCATCAACGAGCTGCTGAAGGACCTGTTCGACAAGATCAACGTGAAGCTGGTTGACTTCAAGATCGAGTTCGGCAAGACATCCGACGGTCAGATCGTGCTGGCAGACGAAATCAGCCCCGACACCTGCCGTCTGTGGGACAAGGACACCAACAAGAAGCTGGACAAGGACCGTTTCCGTCGCGACCTGGGCGATGTGATCGGTGCGTACAAGGAGATCGAAAGTCGTCTGCAAACTCTCAAATAAAAGTCTGTATGGCTCAGCATTATGAGGCTTCCGGAGTGAATCTGGAGGCCGGATACGAGGTAGTAAGCCGCATCAAGAAGCATGTGGCGAGCACCAACCGCTTCGGCTGCATGGGCGGCATCGGCTCGTTCGGCGGCATGTTCGACCTTGGCGCGCTCGGCATGAAGCACCCCGTATTGGTCAGCGGCACCGACGGCGTGGGCACCAAGCTGAAGCTTGCCTTCGCCATGCACAAGAACGACACGGTAGGCATCGACGCCGTGGCCATGTGCGTCAACGACGTGCTGGCTCAGGGCGCCGAGCCCCTGATATTCCTTGATTACGTGGCCGTGGGCAAGAACGAGCCAGCCGTGGTGGAGGACATCGTGGCCGGCGTGGCCGAAGGCTGCCGTCAGGCAGGCTGCGCCCTCGTGGGCGGCGAGACTGCCGAGATGCCCGGCATGTACGATCCCGAGGAATATGACATCGCCGGTTTCACAGTGGGCGCCGTGGAGAAGGACGACCTGATCGACGGTTCGCTTGTGGCCGAAAACGACGTGCTGATAGGCATCCCCTCGTCGGGCGTGCATTCCAACGGTTTCTCGCTGGTGCGCAAGATTATTGCCGACGCCAACCTGGACCTGCATACGGTTTACCCCGAATTAGGCGACCTGCCATTGGGCAATGTGCTGCTCTCCCCTACCGTGATATATGTGAAGCCTGTCCTTAACCTGATGAAGAAGGTGAGCGTACACGGCGTAGCACACATCACGGGCGGCGGCTTCGACGAGAACATTCCCCGAATCCTCCCCGAAGGTCTCGGCGCCGAAATCGTGCCCGGAAGCTGGAACATCCTGCCGATATTCCGTTTCCTGGAGAAGCACGGCCAGATACCCCACCGCGAGATGTTCAACATCTTCAACATGGGCATCGGCATGGTGCTGGCAGTAAGTCCGGCCGACGCCGACGCAGCCCTTGCCTCCCTGCGCGAGTCGGGCCTGGAGCCTTCCGTAATCGGTAAGGTGGTGAAAGGCCAGGGAGTTTCATTCAAATAAGTTTAATTAGATTAAGATCAGATTATAAAAAATGCGCGCATTATTCAGCGTAAGCGATAAGACAGGCCTGGTGGAATTCGCCAAGGGTCTGGTGGAATCAGGATGGGAAATCATCGCCACGGGCGGCACACAGAAGCTGCTTGAGGACAGTGGCGTGAAGACCACCGGCATCAGCGACGTCACGGGCTTCCCGGAGATATGCGGAGGCCGCGTCAAGACTCTGCATCCCCGTGTGCACGGCGGTCTGTTAGGCCGTCGCGACAACCCCGGCGACATGGCCCAGCTCAAGGAGAACGGCATCGAGACCATCGACATGGTATGCGTAAACCTCTATCCCTTCGAGGCCACGGTGGCCAAGCCCGGCTGCACACTCGAGGACGCCGTTGAGCACATCGACATAGGCGGTCCCTCCATGCTCCGCAGCGCCGCCAAGAACTTCGCCGCAGTCACCGTTGTCTGCGATCCCGGCGACTATGACGTGGTGCTCGACGAGATACGCCGCTTCGGCAACACCGACATCGACACCCGCATCAAGCTGTCGGCCAAGGCATACACCCACACCGCACAGTATGACGCTCACATCGCCACATACATGCGTATGAAGGCCGGCCTGAACGAGAAGCTGTTCCTGGACTTCGACCTGGTTCAGTCGCTGCGTTACGGCGAGAATCCCCATCAGGAGGCCAAGTTCTACGCCGAGGCCGTTCCCGGCACATACTCCGTGGCCGGCGCACGTCAGATACAGGGTAAGGAACTGAGTTACAACAATATCCAGGATGCCAACGCCGCGCTGGAAATCACATCCGAATTCTCGGAGCCTTTCTGCTGCGCGCTGAAGCACATGAATCCCTGCGGCGCTGCTGTCGGCAAGGATGCCCTCGAGGCATGGACACGCGCTTACGAGGCCGACAAGGTCAGCATCTACGGCGGTATAGTAGCGTTCAACCGCGAGGTCACCAAGGAGATAGCCCTGGGGCTGAAGCCTATATTCCTGGAGATCGTGATGGCTCCGTCGTTCAGCGAGGAGGCTCTTGAGGTGCTGGCCACTAAGAAGAACCTGCGCGTGCTGGTGATCGACATGTCGGCACCCCGCTGCAAGCGTCCCAAGTACACGGGCGTTACGGGCGGTCTGTTAGTTCAGGACGCCGACACCGAGTGCGTCACACTGACCGACGAGATGTGCGTGACCGAGCGCAAGCCCACCGCACAGGAACTCGCTGACCTCAACTTCGGCTGGAAGATAGTTAAGCACGTGAAGTCCAACGCCATCGTGGTCGTGAAGAACGGCGCCACGCTCGGCGTGGGAGCAGGCCAGATGAACCGTGTAGGTTCGGCCACCATCGCACTTGAGGAGGCCCGCGCTGCCGGCGCCACCGAAGGCCTGGTGCTGGCTTCCGACGGTTTCCTTCCCTTCGACGACACCGTGGAGCAGGCTTCTCATTACGGCGTTACGGCCATCGTGCAGCCCGGCGGCTCCATCCGCGACAAGGATTCCATAGTCAAGGCCGACGAGAAGGGCATCACCATGCTTTTCACCGGCATGCGTCATTTCAAACACTAATCATCAGCCTTATACCATGACTTACAACGTATTGGTAATAGGAAGCGGCGGACGCGAGCACGCCATAGTCGATGCCCTGAAGCGTTCGGAGAGCGTGGGCCGCATATACTGCGCCCCGGGCAACGCCGGCATCGACACCATAGCGACTCCGGTGTCCATTCCCGTCACCGACATCAACGACCTGGCGCGCTTCGCCACTGATGCCTCGGTATCGCTGACCGTGGTCGGCCCCGAGGTGCCCCTTGCAGCCGGTATCGTCGACGAGTTCCGCAAGCGCGGTCTGCGCATATTCGGCCCCACCAAGGCCGCCGCGCAGATAGAGTCGTCCAAGGCATTCGCCAAGGAACTGATGGCGCGTCATGACATACCGACGGCCGCATCACGCACTTTCGAAGA
This sequence comes from uncultured Bacteroidales bacterium, assembly GCA_900542185.1. Classification (GTDB taxonomy): domain Bacteria; phylum Bacteroidota; class Bacteroidia; order Bacteroidales; family Muribaculaceae; genus Lepagella. The sequence continues at coordinate 6,030 of UQMZ01000067.1, read as the reverse complement.
TTTCGACGAGGCGCTGAAGTATGTGCTGGCCGGTCCCGAACGCTCGGTCATCAAGTACGACGGTCTGGCCGCCGGCAAGGGCGTAGTCGTGGCCCAGAGCCACGAGGAGGCAGAGGCCGCGCTGCGCAACATGCTCCTTGACGACGAGTTCGGCAAGGGACGCGTGGTGGTAGAGGAATTCCTGGACGGTCCGGAGTTCTCGTTCATGTGTCTGGTCAACGGCCCGAAGGTATATCCCCTGGCCATTGCCCGCGACCATAAGCGTGCCTTCGACAACGACCGCGGTCCCAACACGGGCGGTATGGGTGCTTATTCACCCGTGCCTTTCGTCACCGACGAGATTCGTCAGACCGCACTCGACACAATCATGCTCCCCGTGGCCAAAGCCATGGCCGACGAGGGGAATCCCTTCACCGGCGTGCTGTACGGAGGTCTTATCCTCAACAACGGCGTGCCTAAGGTGATAGAGTTCAACGCCCGTTTCGGCGACCCCGAGACCGAGGTGGTGCTGCCCCGTATGCAGTCGGATATATATAAGGTGTTCGAGGCCGTGCTCGATGGCAAGGACTTCGACATAGAATGGAGTTCCGAGACGCGCCTCGGCATCGTTCTCGCCGCCGACGGCTATCCCGGCTCCTACCCCAAGGGACTGCCCTTGGGCGGTCTGGATCAGATAGAAGGCAACGTGTTTCACATGGGCACCAAGATGGACGGCGACCGGCTCGTATCGGCCGGAGGCCGCGTGCTGATGGTCACCGATGCCGGCGCAACACTGTCCGAGGCCCGCGCCAAGGCGCTGAAGGACGCCAGGACAGTGGCCGAAAACTCTCAGGGATTATTCTACCGCAGCGACATCGGTGCCGCCGAATCACGTAACGAATTATAAGCAATGAATATAGACGGAAAAGCATTGGCCAAGGCCACCAAGGAGGAAGTAGCCGCCAAGGTTCAGGAATGTGTCGCCAAGTATGGCCGCGCGCCGCATCTGGCCGTGATACTGGTGGGCGAGGATCCCGCCTCGCAATCGTATGTCAAGTCCAAGGGTAAGGACGCCGAGCAGTGCGGCTTCAGGAGCACCACGCTTCGCCTGCCCGAAAGCACCACCGAGGAGCAGTTGTTGGCCGAAATCCAGCGTCTGAACGACGACCCGGAGGTTGACGGCATCTTAGTGCAGCTCCCCGTGCCGAAGCACATCAACGAGGACCGCGTCATCGAGGCCATCAGCGCCGAGAAGGACGTGGACGGCTTCCACCCCCACAACGTGGCCGCCCTGTGGCAGAAGCGCCCCTGCGTGGCTCCCTGCACCCCGAAGGGCATCATGAAGATGCTGGACGAACACCACGTGGAGATCGAGGGCAAGAACGCCGTGGTGATAGGCCGCAGCAATATCGTGGGCCTGCCCATGGCCAAGATGCTGCTGGATCGCAACGCCACCGTGACCATGGCTCACAGCCGCACGCGCAACCTGCCGCAGATTGCCGCGCAAGCCGACATCCTGGTTGTGGCCGTAGGTCGTCCCCGCTTCGCCGGCGCCGACTTCGTGAAGCCGGGTGCCACCGTGATTGACGTGGGCATCAACCGGGACCCGGAGACGGGTAAATTAGTGGGAGACGTGGACTTCGACGCTGTCAAGGACGCCGCTCTGCTCATCACTCCCGTACCCGGCGGCGTGGGACCCATGACGCGCGCATGCCTCATGGAGAACACGCTGGAATGCTATCTGAACCGTGTAAACAAATAGAGTTGTAGTTTATAAAGTTTATAAAGTTAAAAGAGTTAAGATAATACCAGGTCATTGCATCCAATGTCTACACTATTATCTTGAACTTTATAAACTTTCTCAACTTTTTCAACTAAATTAGAAATATGATTGAACGCTATTCACGCCCCGAAATGAGGGCTGTATGGACCGAACAGAATAAATTTGACGCCTATCTCAAGGTCGAGCTTCTCTCGGCCGAGGCATGGCGCGAACTTGGCGTGGTGCCACCCGAGGACATCGAGAAGCTGTATGCCAAAGCCACGTTCTCCATTCCGCGCATCAAGGAGATAGAGGAACAGACACGCCATGACATCGTGGCCTTCACCCGCGCCGTCAGCGAGAGTCTTGGCGAGGAACGCAAGTGGGTACACTACGGCCTCACCAGCACCGACGTCGTTGATACCGCCAACGGCTACCTGATCAAGCAGGCCAACGACATCCTGCGCAAAGACCTGGTCAAGTTCAGCGAAATGCTGCGCAGCCAGGCCATGAAGTATAAGGACACTCCCTGCATGGGCCGCACGCACGGCATCCACGCCGACGTCACCAGCTTCGGACTGAAATGGACGCTGTGGTATCAGGAGATGCAGCGCAACATCGCACGCTTCGAGGAGGCAGCACGTGGCGTTGAAGTGGGCAAGATCAGCGGCGCCGTGGGCAACTACGCCAACATCCCGCCGTTCGTGCAGCAGTATGTGTGCGAGCACTTGGGCATCGAGTCGGCCGCCGTGTCGACACAGGTGATACAGCGCGACCGCCACGCATGGTACTTAGCTGCCATCGCTCTGATTGGCGCCAGCATCGAGCAGATGGCCATGGAGGTACGCAACCTGCAGCGCACCGAGGTGCATGAGGTGGAGGAGGCTTTCGGCAAGGGCCAGAAAGGCTCGTCGGCAATGCCCCACAAGCGTAACCCCATCGGCTCGGAAAACATGTGCGGCTGCGCGCGCGTGCTGCGCGGTTACATGGAGACGGCATATCAGAACGTGGCCCTGTGGCACGAGCGCGACATATCGCACTCCGCCACCGAGCGCATCATCCTGCCCGACGCCACCGAACTCCTGGACTACATGCTGAACCGCATGGGCAACATCTTAGGCAACCTGACGGTGTTCCCCGAGCGCATGAAGAGCAACATCTACATGACCAACGGCGTGATCTTCGCCCAGCGTGTCATGAACGCCCTGATCAACAAGGGATTCTCGCGCGAGAAGGCTTACGACACTGTACAGCCATTAGCGATGAAGGCCATGGCAGAAGGAAAGCCGTACGCCGAACTCTTGGCTCAGGATTCGACAGTGTCGCAGAACCTCTCCAAAGAGGAACTGGACAACTGCTTCACGCTCGACTACTATTTCAAGAACGTGGATTACATCTACAAACAGGTTTTCGGAGACGCCGAGTAACCCTTTTCTAATCAATACAATGGCAAAGACATTAGTTGTACTCGGCTCCCAGTGGGGAGACGAAGGCAAAGGTAAAATCACCGACTACTTCGCGAGCCACGCCGACATGGTGGTGCGCTACCAGGGCGGCAACAACGCGGGCCACTCCGTGATGTTCGACGGCCGCAAGCACAGCCTGCGCTCCATTCCGTCGGGCATCTTCAATCCCGAGACCATCAACGTGATGGGCAACGGCATGGTGGTGAATCCCGTATCGGTAGTGGCCGAGCTCAAGAAACTGGCTGACGAGGGTGTGACCGACTATAAACTGTACATCTCCGACCGCGCGGCGATGGTGATGCCGTGGCATTCCGTGCTGGACGGCGCTTACGAGGGCAACCGCGGCTCCGACCTGATCGGCACCACCAAGAACGGCATCGGCCCGGCTTACGCCGACAAGTATTCGCGCATCGGTCTCCGCATCGGCGACCTTCAGGAACCCGCATATTTCCGCAAGCGTCTCGAGGCCGCGTTGGCTGTCAAGAATCCGGAACTGAAGGCTCTCGGACTGCCTGAATTCGACGTCGACCAGGTTTACGACCAGTATATGGAGATAGCCCGTCAGATCGGCCACATGATTACCGACACCTCGGCGCTAATCAATCATCACCTCAAGGGGGACGGCCACATCCTGTTCGAGGGCGCGCAGGGCATGATGCTGTGCATCGACCACGGCACCTATCCCTACGTCACATCCTCCACGCCGTCGTCGGCTTCCGTGCCCGTAGGCGCCGGTATCGCCCCGCAGCACATCGGCACCGTGGCCGGAGTGCTGAAGGCCTACTGCACCCGCGTGGGCGAGGGTCCCTTCCCCACCGAGCTGCACGACGAGATAGGCGACGGCATCCGCGAGCGCGGCCATGAATACGGCACCGTAACCGGTCGTCCGCGCCGTGTGGGCTGGCTCGACGCGCAGGTGGCCCGCTATACCGCGCAGTTGGCCGGTATCACCAACTGGGCCATCACGCTGCTCGACGTGCTCAGCGGCATCGACACCCTCAGGATCTGCAAGGGCTATGAGCTGGACGGCAAGATGATAGAGAATCCGCCGGCCACTATCGCCGCGCTGGAACGCGTCAAGCCCGTGTTCGTGGAACTTCTCGGCTGGAAGGAGGACATAACCGGCGTGACACGCTACGAGGACCTGCCCGAGAACGCCAAGAAGTATCTCGAGACCATCAAGGAGCTGACCGGTGTGCCTGTCGGACTCGTTTCCGTCGGCCCGGACCGCACCCAGACTTTCATCACCTCTCCCGCATTACAAGAATTCATTAAATAAGCCCGCCATGTCATTTCAATCAGAGAAAATAGCCCAGGAAGGCTTCACCTTCGACGATGTGCTGCTGATACCGGCATATTCGGAGGTGACCCCGAACCTGGTGCAGCTCAAATCGCGATTCTCGCGTAACATCGAGCTTCAGATACCGATGGTGTCCGCCGCCATGGACACCGTGACCGAGGCCCCTATGGCCATCGCAATCGCCCGTGAGGGCGGTATAGGCGTGATTCATAAGAATATGTCCATCGCCGACCAGGCCGCACAGGTGCGCAAGGTGAAACGTGCCGACTCGGGCATGATATATGACCCCATCACCATCACCAAGGAGGCCACCGTGGCCCAGGCCCTGCGTCTGATGAGAGAGAACCGCATCGGCGGCATTCCCGTGGTGGACGACGAGAACCACCTGATAGGCATCATCACCAACCGTGACCTCCGCTTCCAGTCCGACCTCAACGTGCCGGTGGAGAATATCATGACTTCCGACAAGCTCATCACTACCGACAAGACCGACCTGGACGAGGCCAAGAAGATCCTACTTCAGAACAAGATCGAGAAGCTGCCCGTGGTGGACAAGGAGAACCACTTAGTGGGCCTGATTACATACCGCGACATCACGAAGATAGCCGAGTATCCGCGCGCCTGCAAGGATGCCAAGGGACGTCTGCGCGTGGCTGCGGGCGTGGGCGTGACGGGCGACGTGCTGAAGCGCGTCGAGGCATTGGTGGAGAATGGCGTGGACGCCGTGGTGATCGACACGGCACACGGTCATTCGGCCAACGTGATCCGCACGCTTAAGGCTGTGAAAGAGAACTTCCCGACAATCGACGTCGTCGTGGGTAACATCGCCACCGCCGAGGCTGCCGAATATCTGGTCAAGGCCGGCGCCGACGGCATCAAGGTGGGCATCGGCCCTGGCTCCATCTGCACCACGCGCATCGTGGCCGGTGTGGGAGTGCCCCAGCTTACGGCCATCTTCGACGCAGCTCAGGCCGCTCATAAGTATGGCGTGCCTGTAATCGCCGACGGCGGTCTCCGCTATTCGGGCGACATCGTCAAGGCTCTTGCAGCCGGCGGCGACTGCGTGATGATGGGTTCCATGTTTGCCGGCGTGGAGGAATCTCCCGGCGAGACAATCATCTACAACGGACGTAAGTTCAAGGCATACCGTGGCATGGGTTCCGTCGAGGCCATGCAGGCCGGTTCCAAGGACCGCTACTTCCAGGGCGAGACCTGCGACGCCTCCAAGCTGGTGCCCGAGGGCATCGTGGCCCGCGTGCCCTATAAGGGAACGCTCGGCGAGACTGTCTACCAGCTTATCGGCGGTCTCCGTTCGGGTATGGGTTATGTAGGCGCCAAGAACATCGACGCGCTCCACGAGGCCAAGTTCGTGAGAATCACTTCGGCAGCCGTGGTCGAGAACCATCCCCACGACGTCACCATCACCAAGGAGGCTCCCAACTACTCGCGCGGCGAGGGATAACAACTTAGGCATCGTTCCTTAAAAAATGTAAACGCCAGGGCGGTGGATTTTCGAGGTAATT
>UQMZ01000066.1 GCA_900542185.1 uncultured Bacteroidales bacterium | reverse complement strand
GAGATGAGCGCTAGTCTCGTGGGCTCGGAGATGTGTATAAGAGACAGGGGGAGAGTGCATGCCGCGGGCAAGCACCACAGTAAGGCCGTGAGTATGTATATGGTTTTCTTTATGTTCATGTTCTGTTAGGGCTGTAAGGCCACGTTCGGTCAGGGCTGTAAGGCTACGTTCGGTCAGGGCTGTTGTTGAGTGTCGAAATAATACCAGTAGGTGTTGCTGAACGACGGGTCGCCGCGGCGGTTGCTGTAGATGTTGAACTCGCTTATAAGCTCCGGCATGGAGATGTATCGGTGCCAGTCTTCCTCCGGGGCGTCGGTTCCGGCTAAGTAGATCATCAGCGCTTCCTGATACAGTCTCTTGTGGCGCGGATGGCCCTTGGTCATGCAATATGTGTCGTAATCCATTTTGAAGGTGTCCATGTCCTTCAGCAGCAGGTCGGTGCAGAGCAGATAATCCAATGCCAATGTGTTGCCGGGGTTGGATTCCAGCAGTTCAAGCAGGATGTTGCGGCAGTTGTCGCCGATGCGGATGTTGTCCTTGGTGTTGGAGCGGCCCCGGCGTCGCTCTATGTCCACTTTGGTCTGCGGATCCATGAGGCCCGGCGTGTGTGCAGCGCTCCAATCGGCGTACGCGTGTGTCTTGCCCAGGATGTTCAGGTATTTGCGGGCCGCGAGTGTATCTTCGCTCACAAGGTTTATTTCGGCCAGACGGCGAATCATGCGCACGTTGCGGTTGCGCGGAGAGAACACGTTTCGCATCATTGCGGCGCGTTCGGCGTATGTCATGTCGCCTAACTCGTAATAGAGCTCGTTCATCATGTTGATGATGGACAGCGGAGACTTGTCGCTGATGGTGGTAAGGGTTCCGAGGCTCTTGACCGGGAATTTCAGCAGATTGTCGGGAAGGGAATCCTGCAGGGCGGATGCGAGGTAATAGTGGAAAGCGGTGTAATCATCGGGTTCGTCGACTGCGAGGGCGCGCCGTTTTACATCGTCATAGTCGCGGCGCCATAATGCGTCGGAGATGGCCAGCCGTTCCTCATATTCCGTTTCGGGCATGGAGGGACGGACAAGGCCGGGATAAAGCAACGCCTTGGAATACGGCAATGCGTAATGGCCGCACAATAGAGCCGGGGTGAGAAAGGTCAATGCGACTGCCGCGCCGGCACCGATTAAACCGTATTTACCCTGACCATTGCTGTGGTATCTCTTTATCATAAGCAGCGACATGGCTGCGGCGGTGAGTAATGCACCGAAACCGAACATCCAGTATGCCAATATCACAAACAGAGGGGAAAGGTCTATGGGACGTTTCTTGCCGAAGCGTATCGACAGATTGGATAGGCCCAAGGTCATGCCTCCGGCCACGCAGATAAAGAATGACAGAGATGTGGTCGCCGGCATGGAGCAGCCCACCATCAGGATGGCGAACAGGACGGTGCCGATCAGCGCTGGCACACGAGGAAGCAGCCGGAACAGAATGACGGCGAACAAGGCTGTGCAGCCGGTCACCGCAAGCGAGAGGATGATGGCGCCAACCACGGTGTTGTGATAGAACTGCGTCAGCCAGTCGCCGGCCATGCAGCCGAGCCATGCCGGATGGTCAAAGTATGCGGCCAGCCAGTGGGGCGTGTTGAGAAATACCTGATTCTGTTCCTGCCACAGAAGGTGCGAGGGATATACGGTCGCGTAGAATATGGCGAGGAGGATGCAGAACAGAGCGAGTACGTAGGCTGTCAATGCTTTGAATGACAGCCACGGGCCGCCTGTGCTTTTTTTTGTTTTTGCTCTATTGGGTTTCCGGTACATCCTTAAATGCTATTTGGTTCCGACAGGCACTCTTTCGTCCGAGAGGATTGCGTTGACGGCCTCGCGGCTGTCGAATTCAACCTTGGATTTGGTGAAATCGGGGGTGTTGAACGAGAACAGTGACTGCCGGTAATATTCCAACGGGTTTTTCTGCGGCAGAAGGAAAGGCTTGGTGAATCGTCCCTTGTCGTCCATTCCGGCAATGTACAGATGTGAGTAGAGGCCGTCATGGCGACGGGACGTAAACACTATCCAGCGGCTGTTGTCGCTCCAGTTGTGGAAGCTGTCGGCGTCCGGGCTGTTGATTTCGTCGGCGGGGCGTGCTACATCCGAGGCGAGATCCAACAGCCATTGGTCGGATTCCTTGTGCCAGATGCTGAAATAACCGTAGTCGCAAAGGGTGAACAGGAGGTATTTTCCGTCGTACGAGGGGCGCGGCCATGTCACGCTCTTGCCGATGGCTTCGGCGTTGAAAAGAGTGTCGACACAGTCGCCGAATCGGCCTGTCGCCTCGTCGAAGGCTATGCGGCACAGGTTGTACTTCTGGTCCTTATGCCCGAGGGGATAATTCTGCTGACGGGCCGTAGTGAAATAGAGCCATTTGCCGTCGGGCGAGAAGGAAGGAGTATTCTCCGACCACACTTTGGTGCGAAGCAAAGTGTCGAGCAGCAGACGGTTTTCCTTGGTGTCGTAGACAAACACGTCGGACGACATGTCGAACACCTCCAAACGTTTCGGCCCGGAGATATGGAAGCCCTGGCGAGTCTGGTTGGTCGAGAATGCGCAATAGCGACCCTTCGGATGCCAGTAGGGATATACCATCGAGCCGCCGATGTCATCGTTTTTGGTATTCAGCCACGTGCATTTGCCATCCTTGTAAATCATTGTGGCGCCGTGCTCGCCGCGGACGTGGAACACATACTCATTGGGATTCGTGCGGTTCGACGTGTGGCAGTTGTAGCACTGGCCGTCGGTCATGGTGTTCTCGATGATAGGGAATTCGTCGAAGTTGCCGAGGTCGCGCTGGTATATGCCCATCTTGCTGTAAACCTCGTAACCGGGTGCGATGCGGCGGTAGGTCAGACCCCACTGGTCCAGAGGATTCGGGCTGACGTGGATGGTGAAGTCATTGTATTGCACCCAGTTTCCGTCAATCCTGGCGCATACCGTCACGGTCAGGTTCTTGCCACGGTTCGCTTCGGTGAGCTTGTGCCATTTTTCTGTATCGAAGTCGGCGTATTGGCCGTTGGCGTGCAGTTCTCGGCCGTCGGCGCCCTTGACTGTCACGTCAACGCGCTGCACGTCGCCTTTTTCCGACACGACCGCGAAATTGAGGGGCGCGATTCCGGCGGGAACGGTCACGCCGATGTAGTCGGGGAAGATGGGAGGCGGCGTGGCCACTTTTTGAACATTATCAGGTCTGCTTCCGCATCCCCACAGTAAGAAAGCGACCAGCACCGGAAGGATTCGGTATATATGATTAAGACGGGATGTATATATCATGGATATAATTATTCTTCGGAAAGGGGAGATTATTCTTCTGATAAGAGATAATAGAAAAGCGAGCGGCGGTAAGGCTCGATCAGGTCCGGATTCTTGCTTGTCCATGCCGAGGCGAAGCCACGCAGCTGGTTCACCACTGACTCGGGAACCGCGCCCTGCGGAATCTGCTGCCCGTTCTTCATCGAGATGAAGGCGAGCGCCTGTTGTGCCAGGAGGGGATTGTAGCGCGGATCGGCCTCGGCCACGACGCCCATGTATTGCGCGAATTTGTTCAGGTCGCGTTGCAGCAGGGGATACAGTATGAGATACTGCTTTGCCGGGGTGTTGGTCGGGTCTTTCAGAAACAACTGGCCAAGGGTCTTGTCGAGTTCTCCCTCGCTGAACATATAGTCTTCGTCGATCATACGTTTTCTGAGGGTGCCGTAGAGAGGGTGGTTTTCCACATCTTTCGGATTTCTGATCAGGTCGAGGTTGCGCTGCGCCCAGTTCTTGTAAAACAAGGTGTTGCGGAGCATCGTCAGGTATTTTTCGGCCAATGTGTAGTCGCCTCGGATTATGGCAGTCTCGGCGAGTCGACGGATGGCGCGGCTGCTCTTGTTGTAGTTGGGAATGGCCTCCATACCCTCGAAGTAGAAGCGCTGCGCGCTGTTGATCAGGCCGAGCTGGAAGAATATCTCGCCGGTGTTCCACGAGGAGAGGGTTTCCTTGAGGAACGGAGGAATCAGTCCCTCGGGACCATGCTGAGGATAATTGAAGGCGATGGCATCGAGTTGGCCGGTCATGGCGGCGGCAAGGTTGGTGGCGCTGACGCTGAGGGGAAGATTGGGCTGGTGTGCGTCGGAATATCGCAGAATACCCTCCCAATCGTTGGCACGCACCATATAGTCGTAGTCTATCAGGCGGTAGGTGGCCGAGTCGTATGATTTGGAGTAGAGTGCGAGGAGTGCTATCAGTTCGATTCCTACAAGGGAGGGAACCACGATTTTTTGCGGCAGACGCGCCATTGCGATAGCCATGACGGGAACCAGGACGCAAAGGATTTCGACTATGAGTTGTCCGGCATAAAGCCTGTCGGGCTGCATCATGTAGCCGATACCTATAAGCTGGTAAGACAGGGGATAGGGGAGGGTCAGCGACCATATCCATGCGTTGGCGGAGAGCCAAAGCAGGGAAATGATTGCGAACAAGGCCTTGTATGTGGCGGAATGCCCCGGGTTCTTGCTACAGGAGGCGATTGCAAGGAGAGTGAAGATTATGGTGACGGGACCGCACAGCCAGTACAGCAGCGGTGTGAGTACGGTCATCATGATGTATTCCATCACGGCATGCGGTTTTGCTGTCGGGTTGGCGGTGTCAATACGGAGGTAAAGGCAGCTGGCCCACATTACGGATGTGATGGCGACTGTGAAATTCATGGTGACGTCGGGATTGCCTAAGAACAACAGCAGGGCAATGAGCGGGATGAACGCGAGTGCAAGCGCCGGGTATTTCCGCATTGCGGGCGCCAGCAGACGGACTGTCTTGTAACAGGCCAACAGGAACAGCGTGAGCATACCCGACATGCCGGCCGCTCCAATCCAATAGTTGTTGAAGAACTGAGTCAGGAATTCGCCGATATATGTTGCCATGCCGCCGGGACGAGGCAACAGGCTCAGGAAGTATGCGCCGGTGGTTTGGAACAGCTGCAGCTGCTCCCTATATCCGAGGGCGGCCCGGTAAGGTACGGCCCAGAACCAGTACAGCAACGCCGCCACGGCAACGAATACAGCCGTCGGTATGTATTTCGCAGGCGTGTGTGTTTCCTTGCCGCCGTCGGCATGTTTGATTTCCGCCATGATGTCAGGTCAATATTTTTGTACAAAGATACCGAAATTCCGCAAGATATGCAAATCCGGCAGCCTTGGTGGGCGTTAGTAGCGGGCTGTCCCCAGCCGCGCATTAACTCGGACAAAATGCCTAAACTCGGACAAAATGCCTATTGTAAATTTTTATAAGGCTTTTGGTCATTTTCTGTGCGCGGCTGGGGACAGCCTGCGCTACTATTGACGCGGCTGGGGACAGCACGCGCTACTAATGCGCTACTGGAAAGACGCGGTGGTTATTCGGGGTCGCCGTACATGTTGTGGATGAAGTCGTAGGCGGGGCCGGAGCCGAGGCGGCGCAGGATGTCGCGGATGCTGTCCATGTAGCGGTCGTTGAACTGCCGGAGGGAATCGGTCAGGGCCGCGGCATATACGGTGTCGCCTTGCTGGCGCAGATACTTGATATGCTGTGACTGATTCCACTGTGCGCGGTCATGGTCGGCCTTCAGGTCTTTCCACTGCTGAAGCAGATCGTTCTGCGGTGTGCCGTTGACTGAGGAAACGGAGTCGATCACCACATTAATCACCCCCGGCTCGGTCACTACAAGAAGATCCTGCGTGCCGAACCTCTCGTTGATTTCGATAGTGACCCGTGCAAGGAATTTGCCTCTGTGGCCGCGAATTTCAAATTTACCGTCCTTGATGAACGCCGAATCCACCCCGATGCTGTCTCTGATACCTGGTTTGCCGAAAGGGGACAGAAACACCTTTTTCCCGTTGAGACGGGTCTGTGAAGTGGTTCCCTTGATGATATATTCATCTTTGCTTTCGGAACAGGACACTATTCCCAAGAATGCAATGGTGATAAGGAGATAAAGTAAATTTTTCATAATATAAGGCATTTTGTCCGAGTTGATACGCGGGCTTAGTAGCGCGGGCTGTCCCCAGCCGCGCACAGAAAATGATCAAAGTCCTATTTAAAAATTCTGATAAGGCATTTTGTCCGAGTTAATGCGCGGCTGGGGACAGCCTGCGCTACTTTTATTAACGTTGAAAAAAGGATGCGCATTATAAGATGCGCACCCTTTCAACAATGTATACCAAATTAAATTCAGTTCATCAGGAATTATTTACCGAACGACCACCACGTACACATGGCATCGTCTGCTTCACCATCCTTAATGATAAGTATCATAGCGTCACTTCCAAGATATCCGATCTGGAATGTCGAAGCGAATTGACCGGGAGTCTCATTATTAAGGATAAACGGCCACAGGATGGCACCTGCGGAAGTGTTGAGGGTACCCATTCGTGTCTCGGTCGGAGCCCAGTCTACGGAGAATGAACCTTCACGTACCTTGTTGCCGTCCTTGCCATAAACCGTTACCGAAGCCTCATCCTCATTGAAGGTCATATAAGACTGGCTGTAGCATTCAGATTCGTATTCGTCATATCTGCCACCTGCATGCTGGGTCTGGCCGTCGAACTTATATTTGCAGTCGCCGTCGTTGACTCCGCAGCCCCACCATGCGCCGTTGATGCTGCCGGCGCCGTTCTGGGCGCCCATCCAGCCGCCGTTGCCCCATACAGCACCAGTATAATCACCATCGGTAGTTATCGGTTTCCAGTGCCAGTCGTGAGAAGCGAGGATGCCGGTAGGATCGTCGTCGCTCATGAACGACCACCATGTGCTGCTCCATCCGTTGGGATTCTGGGCGTAGATTATCAGACGCGATGCGTCGAGATAAGCGATTTCAAACTTCGTGGGCTCGTTTCCGGGTGCCGTATCATCGCAGGTGAAGGGCCACAGGATAGTACCGGCGGTAGTCTCGAGGATTCCTCTTGAATTAGCCTCAGGACGTGTAATCTCGTTGTTGTTATAGTCCGAGATCGAGAACGATCCTGATGCGATTTTTGAGCCGTCATTACCGTAGGCCGTAATGGTGCCGTCTTCGCTGAACTCCATGTACGACAGTGTATAGCACTCACCTTTGATCGCATCATATTTGCCGCCGGTGTGCTGTGTCTGGCCGGTGAAGTCGCTGTTGGCGGATCCATCGTTCATACCGCAGCCCCACCATGCGCCGTCAATTGCCGCACTGCCGTCCTGCTGGTTCAACGGATAGCCAGCGTTGCCCCATACAGCTCCGTTCTCGACAGTAGTAGGCATCCATTTCCATTTCTTGGAGCCTTTGTTGGATACGAGTACCTTCATGGCCGGGTCGAGGGACTGGGCCACGTCGAGCGTGAACTCCTTGGAAGCCATAACTTCCTTACCATCCTGGTTGATGTATGCGAAATAGAGGTTCTGTTTCGCATCGCTGCCTCGCGAGGGGAGGTAGTAGACCATACCGCCGGCACGGCCGTAAGACAGGGTCTTGCGCTCGCCGTTCTTCTCGTAGAACACGTTTACGGCCGATACGTTCGGGAAGTTATACTGTATGTAGTTACCGGTCTCCGACGGTTCGTAGGTCACGTTTCCGTCGTTGTCGGTCACGGCCTTGAACTGTGCGAACGTCGCGCCGTCCAGCAGGCTTTCGGCTGTCATGTTCTCGTAGTCGAAGCTGCCTTTATCCATCAGCGGGTCGCAGGAGGTGAACAATACACCTGCCGCTATGCCCAATGTCAAAAGAATTTTTTTCATTTCGAGTTTTTGTTTTAGGGATTAGTAAACAGGTGTACCTGTCATGTTCCAGTCAGCCACGTCTGTGCCCCAGCCGGGATTCTGCTTCAGCACGTCGGGGTTGTCGACGATATTGATCTGACCCGGTGGAATCTGCAGGAATCCGTTGGTTTCGGCATAACGCTGAGCCCATGTTGAGGAAGCATGCTTCATTTTCGTCCAACGGCCGGTGTAGTTCACTGCCGAGCCGTTCTGCTTCTCGAGAGCCAATGCGGCCTCGCAGTTCGTGCCACCGTCTATGCCTGACCAGCGGCGCAGGTCGTTAAAGCGGATACCCTCGCCGAACAGCTCCCAGCGACGTTCGTTCTTGATGTTCTCCCAGCTATAGCCTGTCTTGGCCACTCCGGCACGTTCCTGAACGCGGTTCATCATCGTTGCGGTACCGGTAAGCTCGCTGTGCATCAGCATCACGTCCGAAAGACGCATCAGCACGATGTCGGCGAAGTGGTCGCCCTGGAACGAGTTGCCGTTGGAATTGGCGATAACCGGGTCGGTGTTCTCAACACGGTAGACACCCCACCATGTATATGCCTGTGTGTGGTCGTCCCAAGAGGAATTCTTACAGGTGACGGGCATCCATTTCTTGTTGTATTTACCGGTTTCCTCCGAACAAGAAGTTGTGTACGCGAAGTGCTGGAGTTCTTTATCACAATCAAGCACGGTGGCTTTCTTACGGGGGTCGCTGTCAGGCCATGCGTTCACGGCATTCATATTGAACACGCCCTGTCCCCAGCCCTGTCCGAAGGGAAGGGTTTCGGGACCGCCGTTCTCTTTTCCGGCCTCGTCGGCGTCGCAACGCAGACCAAGATAGAGGGAAGTCATGTTGGTGAATCCCATGGCGATGGTACCGTTCCATGTGGCGATGTTGGAGAACTGAACCTGGAACAGCTGTTCCTTGTTGCCGTTGCCTGCCCAGTACTTGCTTGCTGCTGCCAGATCCTTTGTGTAGTCGTAGTCGGGAGCGGTAAGCTGGTTGGTATACTGCCACAGCTGGCGGTAGTCGGAAATCAGTTCAGCACCGGAGTTGTTGATGCAGTCCTCAAGGTAGGAAACGACCTGAGCCTTGGTCAGCGGGCCGTTCACGCCTTCCTGCTCGGGAAGCTCAACGTCGGCCAGATTGGCGGAGGCCAGTTCGCCGGCCTTGTTGTAGAAGCCCTGGTAGAACATGTATGCGCGTGCCAAGAATCCTTCGGCCGTACCCTTCATGGCGTGTCCGTCGCCCCAGTTGGTGGCGCCGTGCTGCATCAGGTTGGCAGCGGACACGAAGTCAGCGAGGATATGGGGATAGATCACGTCCTTGGCGCTCTGCTGCGGACAGGGATCGGGAGCGGCTGCGGCCCAATAGGCGGGAATGTCGCCCCACATCTGCGTGCCCCACAGATAGTAGAGACCGCGCATGAAGTAAGCCTCTCCTAAAAGCTGGTTACGGGTATTCTCGTTGCCTGTCCAGTCGAATGCGTCGACGGAGTGGATGATGGCGTTGGCACGAGCGATACCTACGTAAGTGCTCTTCCAGGCCGTTTCGAACAGTGCGTCCTTGTTCGACATCAGGTGACCTATGGCGTGGGATTCGACGTCGCCCGTACCGCCGGCACCGTTGGTGTCGTCAGACATTATGTTCCAGACCAGCCACGGGGTCTGAAGGGGGTCGTTGGCATATTGATTCATTACTCCGTACAGTGCGGCCAGCTCCTTGTTCAGGTCGGCCGGCGCTGCCGGATAGTTGCTTGTATTGGCCTGGGTGTAGTTCTTCGTGTCAAGGAAGTCCTCGCACGACGTCAGCGAGAGGAGCCCGACTGTGGCCAATGTAATCAAAAGATTTTTCTTCATCGTTATATAGTGTTCTCTTGATTTTTAAAAATTAGAATTTTACAGTCACTCCGACAACGAAGGTACGTGCGGAAGGATAAAGACCTGTGTCGATTCCGCGGATCCATCCGGCGCCTGAACCATTGTATTCGATACCGCCGTTAGAACCGATTTCGGGATCCACGCCCTTGTATTTGGTGATGGTGCAGAGGTTCTGGGCCTGAACGTAGAGACGCAGCTGCTGGAACGGAGTCTTGAACTGACGGGCGAAGTCATAACCGATGGTTATGTTCTGCAGCTTGAAGTAATCGGCGTTCTGCATGTAGTAGGTGGAAACCCACTGGTTGTTCTCGCCACCGACCGACAGACGGGGAACGGTGTTGCTTGTTCCCTCACCGTGCCAGCGGTCGAGGACATCGGCTGTGTAATTCAGATACTGGTTTGCAAGGAGGGCGGTGCGGTAGCACTGCATAGCCTGCATTCCGAACGCGCCGGAACCTGCCATGCTGAAGTCGAGGCCCTTCCATGTGAAGCCGAGGTTGATACCCAATGTCCAGTCGGGGTTCGGGTCACCGATCTCGTGGCGGTCGCCGTCGAATTCGATCTGACCGTTGTTGTCGTAGTCATCCCAGATGAAGTCGCCGGGCTGTGCGTTGGGCAGAACAGCCTTGCCGGCCGCGCGTGCGTCCTCGATCTGCTGCTGGTTCTGCCAGATACCGCTGTGGCTCATGCCGCTGAAGTATCCGATGGGGTGTCCCACTTCTACGAGCGATACGTAAGATGAGTTCTGGAACAGAGAGTTGCTGACGGCGTCGCCGATCTTGCCGGAAGCCGTGGCAAGGCGAGTCACCTTGTTGCGGTTGTATGCGGCGTTCACGTTGACATGATAGAGGAAGTCGGGGCCGATGTTGTCGCTCCAGGAGAGTGCCATTTCGACACCGGTGTTCTTGACGTCACCGCCGTTGATCATGGCGGCTTCCTCATAACCGAGCACGGCGTTCAGAGGAGCCTGTACCAGCCAGTCCTTGGTCTTCTTGACATACCAGTCGAACGTGAATGCCAGACGGTTCTGGAAGAAGCGTGTGTCGAAACCGAGGTCCCACTGCTCGGACGTTTCCCAGGTCAGGTCTTCGTTAGGAACGTTCTTTGCGTACGCACCCGGAGTGTAGACACCCTGGACGGTCTGAATCAGGTTGCTGTTGAACTTATATCCGTAGTCGGCGTAGTCCGTCGGGGAGAAGCCGATGTTGGAGAGATAGTAGAAGTTGCCGATCTGGCAGTTACCGTTCTGACCCCAGCTTGCGCGTAGCTTGAAGAAGTTCATCACGTTGGTGACTTTATCCATGAATTTCTCGTTGGTGAGCACCCAACCTGCGGAAACCGAAGGATAAGTGTGCCAGCGGTGGCCGCGTGCGAAGTTGTTGGAGCCGTCGTGACGTACGATGGCCGTCAGCAGGTAACGCTCGTCGTAGTTGTAGTTTATACGGCCGAAGAAGGAGGCGATGCGACCTTCGCGGGGATTGTCATAACCGCTGTAACCGGTCATGTTGGCCATGTTGGAAGGAATGGTGAAGTTCCATCCGTTCATGACGAGCGAGTTCAGATCGTCGGGAGAGTCGCTGAAGGTCATGCTCATGCGGGTAGCCCATTTGGACATCTCGACCGACTGACCGATCATGACGTCGATGTTGTTCTTGGCGAACTCGGGAATGGCGTATGTGATGGTATTCTCGACCGACATGCTGGAGCTCTGCTCCGCGTTCTGCTGCAGTCCGTAGTTGGCGTCGGCCGAAGTGGAGCTTACAGAGAAGGGAGTGGAAGTGCTGCGCCAGTTGCTTGCGCTGTAGCCGGTGTTGATCTGACCGCGATACCTCAGGTTCTTGATCGGCTCGATGATCCAGTACAGTGTCGCGCCTACGCCGAAGTCACGGTTTTTGTTCAGAGAGTTGTACTGACCGTTAAGGAAACCTTCGTAGGGGTTGGTGAAGATCATGGAGTTCCAGCCTGCACCGTCCTCGCGGAAGTTGGTGGGAGTACCGTCCTCGCGGAATGCGGGAACCAGCGGTGAAGCCGTGTAGGCCGGCTGCATCACGTTGGCGTAACCGTTGCCCTCGGCCAGGTCGTGGCTGTCATGGTACCAGTAGGAGATGTTCTCGCCGAGAGTGATGATGTCGTGGTCCTTGCCCTTGAGCAGGATGTGCTCGGAGTTGACACGGCCGCCGTAACGACGGTAGTTGGAGGCGTTGCTGCCGCCGAGGATACCTTCCTGGTCGCTGTAGTTGACCGAGATTGAGAACTTGCTGCGGTCGCTGCCGCCGTTCACTGTCACGGCATGGCTGTGCTGGAAGGCGTTCTTGTTGCGGTAAACGTCAAACCAGTCCGTACCCTTCCATCCGTTGTTGACCTTGTCAAGAATGGCCTGAGGCACCATGGCGCTCCAGTTGAGGGCCTGTCCGTAGGTGTTGAAGTTGGTCTCGTTGATCACCTCCATGTACTGCTGGGCATTGAGCAGACCCGGCTTGCGGTAGGCGTTGGACCATCCTACGAATCCGTCGTAAGTGATGGAGATCTTGCCGGCCTTACCCTGCTTGGTGGTGACGAGGATCACACCGTTGGCGGCACGCGAACCGTAGATGGCTGCGGAAGCGGCGTCCTTCAGTACGTCGATGCTCTCGATGTCGTTGGGGTTGATGCCGTTCAGGCCGTCGTTGGCCGTACCGGAAACGATACCGTCGATAACCAACAGAGGCGAGGACTCGCCGATGGTGCCGACACCACGGATGTTTACCTTGAAGCCCTTGCCGGGCTGGGTGGAGGATTGCGTGATCTGAACACCGGGAGCCTGCGACTGCATGGCGGTCAGGGCGTTGGTGGTGTTCATCTGGGCCAGTTGGTCGCCGGCTACCTGGAATGTGGAACCGGTTACTAATTTACGCTTCTGCGTACCGTAGCCCACTACCACTACTTCGTCCAGGTTGTTCTCGTTTTCCTGAAGCATTACGTTGATGACGTTGCTGTCGCCGACCTTAACTTCAGAGGGCTCGTATCCGACATAGCGGAACTGGAGAACGTCGCCCTTCTTGGCTTTGACGGTGAAATTGCCGTCGATGTCAGTGTCCGTTCCGATAGTGGTTCCTTTCACCAATACTGAAGCTCCGATCAGCGGTTCGCCGTCGGAGGCAGATGTCACCGTACCGGATACGGTGCCGGGCTCTTGGGCAGATGCGATTCCGATGCCTGTGAATACACATAGCATGGCCATCACAAATCTGAGTAATCGAGCCTTGAAGTAATCAATAAGATTCTTTTCCATCGATACTGATTTAATAAGAGTGTGTTGTTATTTGGGTTTGTTGTGGTATAGTGTTAGTTAAATAGTAGGTATTCTATCGTGGGCCTAAGCAATAATCAGTGTGTGTCTTCGTACAGTGGAATTACTGTTGTGGTACAGTGAAAAGACTGTTTTAGGCTAACGTAATGATTGTTTTGGCTAACGTCGATGCAAAGTTAGGTTTCTTGCGAAGATAATTTTAATATAATTTTGTCCTCTATTGGTATAATTTTGACATTCTTAATAGATTTTAACAAATTAGACCCTAAAAAGAAACGAAATATTCACGATTTATAAGTGTTTCTGAGACACTTATAACCAATTGTTTAAAAAATTAAGTTAACGAGATGGCGCAACGGGCCGAGCCGGCACACAAGTGAGTTGACGGGAGAACCGGAGAACAGGAGACAGCAATAACCGAGCTGGCACAGGAGGGTTGACAGGAGAACAGGAGACAGCAATAACCGAGGCGGCACAGGTATGCCCGGAAGCGTATTGCCTCGAAGAGGCTGTTTCTCAATAACCCCACGATGGACGGCGTCAGCGATAGCTGGCACCGGCCTTCGTGGGGTAGGCTGTCACGACACAGCTTGGTCGGAGACCATGCCGCTCGCCTTATTATTGCAGTACAGAGACATGGTCTCCGACCAAGCAGAGCGACACCGGTCTAATCCCCACGAAGGCTGTCGGAACGCGATGCGCCCTCCAGCCATCGTGGGGTTATTGAGAAACAGCCTCTCTTACCTTTGCAGAGTCCAATCAGATAATGACAAAATAAGAGTT
>UQMZ01000065.1 GCA_900542185.1 uncultured Bacteroidales bacterium | reverse complement strand
AGATGAGCGCTAGTCTCGTGGGCTCGGAGATGTGTATAAGAGACAGGCCATGACCCTGACCACTTCCGGCAGCAGGAAAATGTTCTCGATCTCGGCCACATCGGGCACCAGGATGTTCTTCTTGCGCAGATACTCCACTTCGGAATCGGTGCGGCGGTCGCGGTCCACGATGCCCATGCTCTGAAGGTGGTGCATGGAACTGAGGTCGTTGAAGGCGCGCACGGTCTCTATCACCTTGTTGCACGAGCCGAGGGCGCGCACCGTCCTGTCGCGGAACACCAGGGAGTATAGCTTCTGGTCGATGCTGTGGCTGTCGTCGCCTTCGATGAACAGAACGGGCTTGCGGCTGCCGGCCAGTTCTATCATCAGTTCCTCCGAGAGGGGCGTGGACTTCAGCAGGTCATAGTCCCATGCATGCTGACGGCTGTCGTAGCTCTTGACCCACAGACAGGTGTTGCTGGTGCGGCTGGTCACGAAATCCACGTCCACCGAGTTGTAGATGAACGTGCAGTCGGGGCGCAGTTGCTCCACGGCATCCCACAGCGTCTGGCGTATGGCCGGATGCAGGAACAGTCCCGGCGAGTCGATGAAAACGGTGGCGTCCGGAGCGGCAAACAGCACGCCCGCCAAGTAATACAGCACGGCCTTCTCGCCCTGGCTCAGCGAGGCGAGGGTTATTAGGTCGTCGCCGGCGGCGGTGCCGAACATCAGCCGGTTGCCGTGGCGCACTATCCTGTTGTCGGGGAAGATGGTCTCCCAGTTGCGTCGCACCAGGTCGAACTTGGAGAGGGGGAGACGGGCCTTGGTGCCGTGCTGCAGCAGTGTGGCCTTGATTTCCATCAGGTTCTGCATCTCGTCGGCCAGCAGCATGTAAAACAGTTTGTCGAGCTGGCTGACGGCGTCCGAGCGCAGATACGGAATCTGGCGCATGGCCTCGCGGTAAAGCACGTCGATCGATCCGGGAAGCGTGGACTCGTTGCTTTCGGGGAAGAAAGCCGTGAGCACGTCCAGACAATATGCCTTGTCGCCGCACAGCTCGATCATCTCGTCCATGAAGCGCGACTTACCGGCGCCGTTGGCACCGATTATGGTGACGCGGCGCGACTTCGCGGCGTCAATCTCCGCGATGGCGTGCAGACACTTAGGCAGGCGTATTGTGGATCGGTTTTCGTTCTTCGACATGGCTTTTACGCTTTCAAGTCGTAAATTTAGTAAATAATTTGTAATTTTGCATTGTGGGGAGCCAAAATAATTGTGGGACTCTTAATAAAGGATATAAAATGTTTTCAGGAATAGTTGAAAGTGCGGCACGGGTAGTGTCGCTGAGACGCGAGGATGAGAATCTGCACATCACGCTGGAGTGCGAGTTTGCCGACGAGCTTCACATCGACCAGTCGGTGGCTCATAACGGCGTGTGCCTCACCGTGGTATCGGTGGACGGCAATACCTATACCGTCACGGCGATAAAGGAGACGCTGGAGCGCAGCAACTTAGGTCAGTTAGAGGTCGGAAGCCTGGTGAACGTGGAGCGCAGCATGCGCATCGACGGCCGTCTGGACGGCCATATCGTGCAGGGGCATGTGGACCAGACCGCCGTTTGCGTCAGCGTCGAGGAGGAGGAAGGCTCGTGGCGATATACTTTCCGATATGAGGTGTCGAAAGAGATGGCGCGTCGCGGATATGTCACGGTAGACAAGGGATCTGTGACGGTGAACGGTGTCAGTCTTACGGTGTGCGAGCCGAAGGACATGGATGGGGAGGATAAAGAAATGATGACATGCCAGTTCAGCAATGCCATCATTCCCTATACTCATGATCATACGAATTTCTGCGACATCAAGCCGGGCACGACAGTCAACCTGGAGTTTGACATCCTGGGCAAGTACCTTGCCCGCATCGCCTCCATCTGATAGAGGCGCCCGGATTTACTTGCGGTTGCGGTTTCCGAGGATGTTGATCAGTGTGCCGAGGCTGCTGGAGCTGTCGGACTGAGTGTTCTGATTGCTCGAGTTGCTCGAGTTGCCAGAGTTACCAGAGTTGCCGGAGTTGTTCTGGCTGTTGGAGTTGCCGCCGCGCAGGATGTTGCCGAGGGCGTCAAGCGCCGACGAGCCGGTGGACTGCTGTTCGCCGGCTACGGTGCCGGTCTTCTCGGTGCGGAAGCCGACGCAGAGGCCGTCGTACATGTCCAGTATCTTCGTGATGGCGCTGAGCGTCTTGATATTCACGACCTTGGATACGGCCGAAAGCAGGTTCTTCAGCTTCGAGGCGTCGAACATGATGTTCAGCGTCTTTGATGTCTTTTCGGCGTATGTGGTCACGGTGGCCAGTTTCATGCCGAGCAGAGTGAAGTTGAAGTCGAACACGCCTTTGCCCTTGTCGCTCTGTGTGATTGTGCCGTTCAGGGTCAGCATCTTGGTCTTCATAGAGAAGGTGCCGTCGGTCTGGATGGTGATGACGGTGCCGTTGAGACCGAGTTTGGAGTAATAGGGGGAGAGTTCCCTTTCGACCATTGCGGCGGCAGCGATGCCGCCGGCCTTCTTGAGCATGTTTTCCGACTGGAAGCATACGGCGGGGCCGTTGCTGGTCCATACTCCTGCCAGGTCCTGCACGGTGATGTTGCTGCTGGAGAATACACCCTCGAGTATATTGCCTAAGGTGTTGCCGCCACCGTTGCCGGATGTTGTGGTCTGCGACGAGTTGCCGCCTAAGTTGCCTAAGGCACCGAATATGTCAGACAGGTTCTGGGCCTGTGCTCCGGCGCTTGCGAGCAGCACCGCGGCTGCCATTGCCATTCCTTTTAGTTTCTTCATCGTTTAGTTGTTATAATCTATAGTTAGATACTAATACACTGACAAAGTTTAATCCGTATAGTAGCGCAGGCTGTCCCCAGCCGCGGAAATAGTAGCGCCTACTTCAACACTAAAGCCTTATGACTTATATTCGCTGGTCAAATCGGGGCGCGGTTTGCCGAAAGGGGATATGATGCGAACGATGGGACGAAAATCGGCCGATTTTAATGGTCATATTGGCGCAATGTTCCGATTATGGGCGTTAAAAAGTCTGAATTTTCAAATATTATATTAATTTTGCACCCGTTCTCAAGGGCCATTATGGTCCAAATGAATGACGATTTGCCATAAATCGCAGAGACACACGCTCATAATTGCAAACGAACAACAAAACAACTAATAAAGTATGAAAAATTATCAGAAAGGGTTACTCCTGCTGGCGCTTGTGCCGGGCCTTGGCCTGACCAGCTGTGGCGACGAGAGTCCCTGGAGCGGATCGGACGAGACGGGAGGCATCGCGCTCAACCTGGAGTCCGACGGTCGCCTGATGCGTCACGGTACGCGTGCCGACGACACACAATGCCCCATCGTTCCCGATGCCAATGCTTTCGGCATCAAACTGACAAAGAGCGACAACACTTACAGCAAGACCTGGAGTTCGCTCGACGGTTTCAACAAGGAATCGGAATTCCCCATCGGCGACTACACCATCGAGGCCACTTACGGCGACGTAGCCGAGCAGGGCTTCGAGCGTCCTTGTTTCAAGGGCACCAACACACTGCATGTTTCTCCCGGCACGACAACGCCGGTGAGTGTGACCGCCACGCTGGCCAATGCCATGGTGACGTTGCGTTATACCGATGCATTCCTTGCCAATTATTCCACTTACAGCGCCGCCATCGAGACTCCGAATCATTCGGAGCCGGTGCTCTTCCCGCAGGGTGAGACGCGTTCGGCTTTCATCGATCCCACCGGAGAGGGTTACAGCGAACTGGTGCTGACGCTTACCAACGACCAGGGACAGACCGTAAACCTCCGTCCCGCCAAGTTCGTGGCACAGGCGCGCCGCAATTATGTGATCACGGTGAACGTGACCGGCAACGTCAGCAAGGGTGACGCCGTGCTTGAAATCGGATTCGAGGAGGAAGTGACCAAAGAGACCATTACTATCTCGCTCGGCGACGAACTGTTCACTTCTCCGGCGCCCGAGGTGCGCCCCACTAACTTTACAGTGGGCACTCCCGTCGAACTGATGGAATATGACGAACTGTCCGTAAGCCCGCAGTTCGACCTGTATGCGTTCGGCGGTTTCCGCGAGGTGAACCTTAAGGTGGCCAATACCAACGGAACATACGTGCCGGCGTTCGGATCGAACGTGAACCTGGTCAATGCCGATGCCACCACGCAGGCCCAGCTGGCCGATGCGGGTGTGAAAGTGTCGGGTCTGTTCCGTAACCCGGACAAGATGGCCGTCGTAAACGTAAAGAACTTCCTTGGTAATCTTCCTGCGGGCGAGTATTCGGTCAAGGTCGAGGTTGTAGACGCGCTCGGGCGTCTGTCGACCGAGACAGTGGAGAATCCCGTGGAACTGACTGCAAATGTCACCAAGACGGAGTACTCCATAGTAAGTGCCGGAAACATCGATTATCTGGCCAACGAGGCCAAGGTGGTGGTCAACACCAACTCTCAGCAGCTTAAGAACCGCATCAGGTTCCGCGTCAACAACGCAGAGGTCGCAGTCAAGAGTGTGACCGAAGGTGGAGCCGCTCCCGCTCCGAAGCGTACGCGTACACGCGCCGACCTGCCTTACACATATACCTATACTCTGGATGTTCCGCAGGCAACGACCGCAGAGGTAGCCGTAGAAAGCTCGTACGGCAAACTTAAAGCCACGGCCAACGTCACAGTCAACGGACCCGCATACGAGGTGGTGTCCGATGCCTTCGCCCGCTTCGCGGTGTTCGGCATCGAGACTGAGAATGCCGAGATGAAGGAATATCTGACCAAGAACCTTACCGTTTACAACGGCAATGCTGCGGTAACCCCTGGCAACATCACGCGCGATGTTCAGAACGGCTTTATCACCGTTAAAGGTCTGAGCGCCGGCAGAGCATACGATAACATTTCTCTGAAACTTGGCGATGGCTTTGAGAAGGCAGTGCCTTCATTCACGACCGAAGCGGAGGTTGCAGTTCCTAATGGAGATTTTGGTACAGCTGGCAGACGTGTTCAGATAGGTGACCTGCAGGTTGGCGGAGAATACTACGTGACACTCTTTACTAATCATCATCACACATCTTCAATAGATCGTACTGAACCTCAAGGCTGGGCGACAGTTAATGACTTGACTGCTTATGCAAATTCAAGTAATAAGAACACATGGTATATTGTGCCTTCCATGTTCCTTGACAATGGCGTGGCTACAGTTCGTTCAGTTGGTTATAACCATAATGGAGCAAATATAGATCGTACGGGTAGTGCTGCGAGTACTACATATTATTGCACTGCTGCCCCCGGCGATAATCAACTGGATAAAGCCTCGGGTGAATTATTTCTCGGAACCTATACATTTGATGGTACTGAACATCGCACTAAAGGAACAGCTTTCGCATCACGTCCCCTATCTGTATCATTCGAGTATAAGTATAGTCCAGTTAATGGAGAACAGGCTCAAGCTGATGTTGAAGTTTTCGATGAATCGGGTATGGTTTTGACATCAGGAATGACACTCATTTCAGCATCTTCCAATATGACAACAAAGACGATTGAATTGCCGAAATATGCATTCGGGAAGAAAGCTGCGAAATTGTATATTAGTTTCCGTTCAACTAAAGCAGGCACAACTCCGGCAATAAATATTCCTTCGGGAGGAGAGCTAAATGAGGGAACGGGAAGAAACGGTACTACCCTTCCGGCTAATACATATCATGCTTTCGCCAAGGGCTCTGAGCTGACAATAGACAATGTGAAAGTGTCGTACGACGGCGTGCCGACAATTACCAAATAATAGAATACAAGTAATGAAAAAGATATATTTGATACCACTTCTGTCGGCAGGTCTTCTGATGGCCGGATGCTCAAAGGAGAAAGGATTCGATGGCGAGATGTCGGACGACGAGGGACAGGTGCTCAAAACCGCTCTCGACATGTCCACCACTTCGGACCAGATAATGGTGACACGCGCCGAGCAGGGAGTTGATCTGAGCAATTTCAAGATCAACTTCATAAAGAAAGGCGAGAGCGTCGCCGCCAAGAGCTTTACATATAGCGAAATGCCCGATGTGGTGACGCTGAAGGTAGGCACCTATACCGCTACGGCTGAGTTGGGCCAGGATCTCAACGCCGAGTGGGAGAATCCCTATTTCAAGGGTCAGTCGGAGGAATTCGATATCGAGGCATACCAGATCACTTCGTTCATATCTCCGATAGAATGCGCGCTGATGAACATCAAGGCCACCATCGCCTTTGACGAGACTCTGTTGGCCGCCATGTCGCCCGATTCGTATGTGGAAGTCAAGGTAGGCGACAACCCCGGACTGAACTTCACCACCGCCGAGGCTACCGCCGGCAAGGCCGGTTACTTCAAGCACACGAACGAGAATACGCTTGTGGCCACATTCCACGGTACCGTCAATGGTTCCGAGATAGTGGAAAGCAAGTCGTACGAAGGTATCGACAAGGGCCGGTGGTATAAACTTACGTTCAAGCTTCACCAGAACAGCGGCGGCGACCCCACGGGCGGTGCGAGCGGAGAAATAATGGTTGACGCTTCGGTCACTACCGAGGACGTGAACGCCGACGTCACTCTTGAAGACGATGAACCTCTGGACGACAGCGACCGTCCTAACTGGGGCGGCGGCGACGACCCCGAGCCTCCTACTCCCGGCGATGAGGCCCCGGTATTCGAGGAAGTATCGGACGGATTAGTCTTTGATCAGATTATGCATGTTACTTCGGAGTCAACAGTGGAGTTCAAGGTTACAAGTTCTTCCGATGCAGGTATTACGGTATTTACTTGTGATATAGAATCTCCGTTCCTTAACGACGATATTCTTGGCGAAGCCGGCCTTACGACACACTTGGATTTGTGTAACCTAAATGATGCTCAAGTCGAATTGCTCAGCACCTTTGGGTTCCCGTGTAATGTCGGTGGACAGAAAGAAGTTATATTCAAGATGACTCCGCTGGTTATGGGAATGTTGAACCAGGGCAATGACGATGTGCATCAGTTTAAAGTGACGGTGTCCGATGCGAATGGCACTACTGTAAAGACTTTGAAACTTCAATTTATTCAGTAACAGAGCAATGAGAACAATAATAAAGTATATTATACTTCCTGGTGCCGTATTCGGCGCCACGGCGTTGCTCCAAAGCTGCGCCATGGAGGCACCTTTCGGTGAGGGGGGTGAAGGCTCTCTCTCCATCAATACGCAAATCAACGGCGAGACGAAACAGACCCGTGCCGAGAATAATCTTGACAATGCCGAATACTTACAGTCTCTTCAGGACAAGTGTGTGGTATTCATCGAGAATAGCCGCGGCGTGATGCGTAAGTACAAGGGTCTGTCGAATATTCCCGCGTCCATCAAACTGTCCTCCGGACAATATGTGTGCAACGCCTGGACCGGCGACTCAGTAGCCGCTTCGTTCGACAGCAAGTTCTATCGCGGACAGCAGGCTTTCGAAATCACGGAAAATGCAAACACTTCGGTATCGATGAAGTGTAATATCGCCAACGTGGTTGTATCCATCGATGCCGCTTCGGTTGCTGAAACCGGATTGAAGAATCCCAAGATCACGTTCACGTCCAGTCGTGGTTCGCTGGAATTCGATGAGACGATGTTTGCCGAAAGCAAAGGATATTTCATGATTCCGTCGAAGGAAGACGTGAAGAACTATACGGCCGAGAACAGGACGATAACCGTCAAGATCGAGGGTGCTACCGAGGACGGTCAGGCCTACTGCAAGGAATCCAAGATTGAGAACGTTGAGCGCGCGCACGAATATCAGATAGCGTTGAACGCCGATCAGCCTTCGATCGACGAGGGTGGTGTTCTGATTCAGCTTGTGATCAAGGATATTCCTATTATCGATGACACTGTTGAAATATTCCCGGCTCCTATCGTAAAAGGTTATGGCTTTGATATAGCGGAACAGCTGGTCAATACAGACCGGACGTTCAACGACCAGAAACTCTATATCTGCGAGTATAAGGGCACGAAGAG
The DNA here is from genome assembly GCA_900542185.1 of uncultured Bacteroidales bacterium. Taxonomy (GTDB): domain Bacteria; phylum Bacteroidota; class Bacteroidia; order Bacteroidales; family Muribaculaceae; genus Lepagella. The sequence goes on along the minus strand of UQMZ01000065.1, from coordinate 5,954 downwards.
CGTGACGGTGGCTTTCAGCGATAACTTTGCCGACATGACCGACGGTGACCTGCTGAACAATACCTATGTCGAGCAGTTGCAGGCCAAGGGCATAACCGTAGAGCGTCAGAACAGCAAGGATGCCGAAAGCGGCGTGGATGTATATGAGATGTATGTCACATTCCCTGCGGCGTTCCTCAACGCGCTTCCGTCAAGCCCGACGCAGTACACGGTTGCCATTACCGCTACTGACTCCCGCAATTTAGTTACAGCGGCTTCTCTGCGTATCGCCAATAGCAACGAGGCGATTGAAAAGATTGACGATGTCATAGCCGATCCGGCTCCTGATGCCGAGACCAATCCTATGGCCGTATTGATTTCAAAAGCCACGTTGACCGGAACCCTCTATAAAACCGATGCCACACGTTATGGCTTTAAATATCGCAAGGCCGGCGAATCGGCATGGAACGAGGCGGTGGCTAATGGATCCGCCGGTGCTCCGCGTCGCACACGCGCCAATACGGGAACGGCATATTCCGTGACTCTGAGCGGTCTGGAAGCGGGTACTACATACGAATATAAGGCATTTGCAGATGATTTCGAGTCCACGAATATCCAGACGTTTACCACGGAGTCAAAGTATATCATACCCAATGCCTCTATGGAGGAGTGGAGCACCTATGCGTTTAAAAACAAAGATATAGTTTTCCCGGGCCCGGGCAGTGAACCTACCGTATGGGATTCAGGTAATGAAGGCGCGTCGACTGCTGGTGCTACATTGACCAACAAGAGTGAGGATATGAAGCATTCAGGAACATTCTCCGCACGTCTTGAATCGAAATACGTTATTATAAAGTTCGCTGCAGGCAACATTTTCATGGGTGATTATGTTGAGACAGATGGAACGAACGGCGTACTTGCCTTAGGTCGTCCGTACAACGGCTCACATCCCACTAAATTGAGGGTATGGGCAAACTATCGCCCCAGTTCTAACCTTAAGAACACGAGTGATGCAGCGGTACAGGATCTGGTAACTTCCGGATGTGATAACGGTCAGGTATATGTGGCTATTACCGATGCAGTTATTGATATTCGCACCAATCCCAAAAATCAGAAGTTGTTCACTCCCGATGATCCTCACGTATTGGGATATGGCCAGGTAACCTGGAAGGAGAACTTTGGTCCGGATGGTGCCTTGCAAATGGTGGAAATCCCAATCGAGTATTTTGAGCGCGCAAAAACTACAAAGGCGACACATCTGGTAATTACATGTTGTGCTTCGAAGTTCGGAGATTATTTCGCTGGTGGTGACGGTAGTCTCTTGTATCTGGATGACTTTGAATTAGTATATGAGTAAATCCTTCTGGATAGCGATAATAGTATCAATATTGACTCCGGGCCTGATGGCCCGGAGTCAAACTGTGTCTGATACTCGGCGCTCCGCTGCCGCGACAGACACGCTGCACATCACGCCGGCCATGATCGACTCCATGCGCCTGGAGCGTCCGGTGACGGAGTTCGAGCGTAAGCTCGAGTCCGTGGTCCTGGTGCCGAAAGGACAGTGGATAGCCGGTATCTCGTTCGGATATTCCATGTCTGACCAGAACGACTATCAGTTCCTGGTGTTCGAGAAGATTAACGGCGATACCTACAACGTCAGCGTCAGTCCCAAGCTGCTGTTCGCCTTCAAGGACGACATGGCCGCCGGCGCGAAGTTCAACTATACCCGTTCGCTGGTGAAACTGGCCAAGGCCGACATCGTGTTGGGCGAGGACACGAACTATGATATCAATCATCTGTATTCGCTGTCGCACAATTATTACGGCACGCTGTTGTTCCGCAACTATTTCAGTCTGGGCCGCACGCGCCGATTCGGCATATTCAACGAGGTGCAACTGCAGTTGGGCGGTGGACAGAGCAAGATAACCACAGGTCGCGGCGAGTCGCTGACCGGTACGTACGAACGCAACTTCCAGGCCGGTATCGGCGTGATGCCCGGTCTGGTGTGCTTCCTGAGCAACTACAGCGCCGTCGAGGTCAACATCGGCGTCCTCGGTTTCAATTACCGGCACACCAAGTCTATCAAGGACCAGATATATGTGTCGCACCGCAAGACGCAGTCGGCCAATTTTAAAATCAATCTGTTCTCCATTTCGTTTGGAGCAGCTTTTTATCTATGATCATGAAGAGTATAACAAACGGATTGAAGAGATTGACGGCCATGTCGCTTACGGCCCTGGTGTGTCTGGGTGCCTACGCCGCGCCCGAGCCCGCTGTGTCTGTGTCGACGGCGACTGTGGCGAAACCCGAGGTTTCGCATCGAAATGGCTCAACGTCCCCTAAGGGTGCCTATATCTACATCCCGGATTCGCTGCAGAACGACGTGATCCGCCTGTTGCGCGGTCACAGCCGCGTGGTGGACGACAACCTTGACCTGGACCTTGAGGAACAGACCACATATCGGGGCGACACGATCCCGATGGTGCTGAAACAGCGCAACCTCGGCCGCTACGACCGCGGTCTGTCGGCATTGCTTTATGTGCCCAAAGGACAATGGTCGTTCGGTCTGACCGTCAGCTACGGCAACCTGTCGACCAAGGACCTGGAGATATTCGACCTGCTGAGCGACGTCAACATCGGCGCCCATGCGTTCCGCATACGCCCATACCTGCAGTACACGGTGCGCAACAACTTTGCCATCGGCATGCGCTTCGGCTACTACAACGCGCGGGGCAATGTGGATTCGTTCAAGGTGGACATAGACGATGACATGAACTTCAGCCTGCACGACATCGGCTATAAGGCAGAGTCGTACACCGGTGCAGTGTTTGCCAGCCAGTACATCGGACTGAGCCGCCACGGCCGGTTCGGTATATATAATGAGGTAGAACTTGCATTCGGGTCGGGAAGCAGCGACTTCCAGCGTCCTTACGGCGGAAATCTGCGTACCACGCACACCACCTGGATGGAGGGCCAGCTGAATTTTTCGCCCGGAGTCCAGATGTTCATTATGAAGAATGTGTCGTTCCATATATCGTTCGGCGTGTTCGGCTTCAACATCAGAAAGGAACGCCAGACCGAGGACGGCAAGGATACGGGCAACCGGCTGTCGTCCGGCGCCAGTTTCCGGTTCAATCTGTTCAACATAAACTTCGGCATCGGCGTCCATATTTAATATGAAGAATCGAAATATATTGTACATAGCGGCGTTGCTGCTGTTGGCGATGGCGGGTTGTATCAAGAACGACCTGCCATATCCGCGCATCATACTCAACATCACGTCGCTTGTGGCGGAAGGTGAGCTGCGCCCGTCGTACATCGACTCGGTGTCGCAGGAGGTGACGGTGTATCTAAAGGAGAATGTGGACATAGACCATGTCCATTTCTCGGAATTCACCATGAGTCCCGGTGCCCGCTGCGATACGAATCTGCTGCAGGGACCGTACAATCTGACGCAGCCTCTGTACGTGAAGCTGAGCCTCTATCAGGATTATGTATGGAAAATCCAGGCCGTACAGGATATAGAGCGGTATTTCGAAGTAGACGGCGAGGTGGGCAGCAGCGTCATCGACCCTGTGGCGCACCGTGTGGTGGTTACGATGCCGGAGGGAACGAATCTACACAAACTGCAGTTGGTGCGTGCCAAACTCGGCCCGGCCGGAGTGACCGACTATGACCCGCCTCTTGTGGCCAGCCCCATCGACCTGTACGAGCCAAAGAAAGTGACGTTGCGTTACTGGGACCGCGAGGAGGTATGGACCATATACGCGCAGGTGTCGGAGCTGATAGTAAGCACGTCGCGTGTAGACGCCTGGTCGCAGGTGGTATGGGCATACGGCACCGGACCGGCCGACATTAAGAATGGGTTCCAGTACAGGAAGACAGGAGACATGGACTGGACCGATGTGCCGGAGAGTGCCGTGACGCAGACGCAGGGCAGCTTCGCATGCCACATCGACCATCTGGAGCCGCTGACGGAGTATGACGTGCGCGCTGTGTCGGGCGAGAACGCGGGTAACATAGTGAGTGTGACCACACAGGCCACGGCCGATATACCTGACGGCGACTTCGAGAACTGGCACAAGACCGCCAAGGGGATGTGGTGTCCCTGGGCCGAGGACGGCATTTCGTTCTGGGATACGGGAAACACCGGTACCATGACGTTGGGCACTAACAACTCCGAGCCTTCCGACCATACGCCTACGGGTTCCGGAACTGCGGCTCTGCTCAATACACGTTTCGTGGGTATCGGCGTCATAGGAAAGTTGGGCGCGGGATCCATATTCACCGGACAGTTCGCCAAGGTGGACGGTACGAACGGTATTCTTAACTTCGGCAGACCGTGGAATCTGCGTCCCACGAAACTTAAGGGGTATTACCAGTATCAGGGCGTAGATATCGATTATGTGTCTTCTGAACTGGCGGATCTGAAAGGACGTCCCGATACGTGTCAGATATATGTGGCACTGACAGACTGGACGGCTCCATACGAGATCCGTACCAATCCTAAGAACCGTCAGCTGTTCAATCCGAACGCCGATTATGTGATAGGCTACGGAGAGTTACTGCAGTCCGGCACTATGGATGGATACCAGCCGTTCGAGGTGGAGATCAAATATCGCGATACATCGCGGGTGCCCGGCTATCTGGTCATTACCTGCTGCGCCTCCAAGTACGGCGACTACTTTACCGGCGGCAACGGTTCCAAGCTATGGGTCGACCAGCTATCCTTCAGTTATGATTATTGATTATGAAGAGATTTTTAATTGTTATAATGGTACTGACAGGTGTGCTGACGTCGTCGGCACAGATAACGTATCCGCAGCAGGAACCCTATCAGCTGACTCACGCCATGAAGGGCGTGAAGCGAAGCACCGACATCGTGGCGCTGGCGTTACCTACGGCCGCGCTGATCGGTACGCTGTGCGCCCGCGACTGGCAGGGCCTGCTACAAGGCGTGGAGACCGCCGCCGTAACCGCTGCCGCCACCTACGCACTGAAATACGCCTGCCGCGAGAAACGACCCGACGGAAGCGACTTCCACAGTTTTCCCTCCGGCCATACCGCCGTCTCGTTCGCCACGGCCACATACCTGACGCGCCGCTACGGATGGCAATACGGCGTACCGGCTTACGTGCTCGGCACTTACGTGGCCTGGGGACGATGCTTCTCGCGCCAGCATTATGTATGGGACTGCCTGGTCGGTGCCGCCATCGGCGCCGGCTCGGCCCTGATATTCACCACCCCGTTCGCCAAAAAACACAATCTGCAGCTAGCCCCCGTGGCCGACGAACGGACCAAAAACATCGGTATCTATGCCTCCATCACATTCTAATCCTCCCTCCGGGGCTAATAACGGTAACGAGGGACGACCGCCACGTACGGGCTTTTTGCGCGGACGATGGCGGTCGTTCGGCTTTGCCTGGCAGGGCATCAAGTGGCTGTTCGGCCATGAACGAAACGCCATGTTTCATCTCGCCGCCGCCGTCGTGGTCATAATCGCCGGCATAATTCTGCACATCGAAGCCTGGGAATGGTGCGCCGTGATATTCTGCATAGGCGCCATGTTTACCGCCGAAGGAATGAACACCGCCGTCGAAAAACTGGCCGACCATGTCTGTAGCGACTGGAACGAGAACATAAAAATCGTGAAGGACGTGGCCGCCGGAGCCGTTTTTTTGATGACTTTTGCGTGCATCGCGGTCGGTCTTATCGTTTTTTTACCCAAGCTCCTGGCCCTCTAAAGTCTGTTCATATTGCATGTATTGCGCAGGCGATAGTAGCGCAGGCTGTCCCCAGCCGCGCATAAATTATGGCAAAAAGCTTATATAAATTTTTTCAATAGGCATTTTTCCGTTTTTTATGCGCGGCTGGGGACAGCCTGCGCTACTAATTTTTTCCTTTTTATGCGCGGCTGGGACAGCCTGCGCTACTATTTGTCTGTCTCTTATACACATCTCCGAGCCCACGAGACT
>UQMZ01000064.1 GCA_900542185.1 uncultured Bacteroidales bacterium | reverse complement strand
GCTGACCACCCAGACCGGTCTCGTCTATCACCCTGACCACGTTCCCCTGATAGTCCGTCAGGTAATAGTGCGGCTTGCCGTCGGCATCGAAGTAACCTCCCTCGAACCGCGACATCTCAAGAGTCCCGTTCACAGCCATGTGTCCGTCGCCGTCATAGAGCACATATCTGTCCGACATGTCACCTTTGACGTCTTTACCGCTGCCGTCGGGGGTAGAGTATTCCGCCCTCAGCAGATTGCCGAATCCGTCCCGACGGTATTTCACCGAGCAGCCGCCGACCTTGACTTCGGTCAGATAGCCGTTGTTGTCGTATTGCGCGTCCTTCACCCCTCTGGAAGTATCGCCTGTAAGACGTCCGGATGCGTCATACCCGAGTTTGTAATTGACGGTAAAGCTGTCATCTAATATATCGGTCAGACTCCCGGAGAAATCCTCCCGTCTGTCGTAGAGTTCCGTTATATCCGATACCCGGTTTCGGCCGAACGTCGCATCAGGTATCCCTGACTGATAGGAGTAACCTGTCAGCCGGTTCCCGGTGTAGGCAGCCTCAATGTCGTCAAGCAGCCCGAAAATAAGTTTTCCCGACGGATGTCGGTCTATGGCGCCTTTCCGCTGAATCTTCTTTACGTTTCCCCTTACGTCGTATTCGAAGTTGACGGACCGGTCGAACCTCACTCCCTGGTTGGCGCCGGTAGCCTGGTCGTTGCCCGGCAGTTCGTAATATACGGCTTTCTTCAGGAATCCGTTCGGGTCATATTCGTAGTCGTAGGCGTGCCTCTGCCATTCCTTTCGGCTCACGAATCCGTTGTAACGCGGATGCGCGGCCTTGGTGTCGGCATAATAAAGCCGCTCGATATAATCGTTCTTGTGTGCCGACCCTTTCAGTTCGGTCTCGGCCTTAAGTTGCCAGCCGTGTATGTCGTAGGTGATCTTCTTCCGCGACGGACCCATTACCACTGCCTCCAGAAGTCCTGTCGGGCCGTATTCGTATTTTATGGTCGCGCTGTCGGTATGCGCCACGCGACCATTGACACGCTCCTCTTTTACAAGCATGCCTGTCTTGCGTCCGCATTCATCATATTCGTAATGCACTTCACGATATGGTAACATGCCACCGTACGATATGTGTACATCAGACACAGACAGATCATAATTGTAATATGTCGTCCTTCTTCCGAGATTGAACCCCTGTGCCACTCTCTGACATTCCAGACCCATACGGTTGTAATAGTAGGCCTCGTATGCCGATCCTGTGCATTGGCCCGTGAGTCTTCCGACAGAACCGCCAAGTTCAATATCCTTGGATTGAAACCCATAATTTTTTAATCCTGCGACCCCTATGAAATCATAATTGTCGTAGTACCGGGCAGTCACGACATCGGCCTGCGCGAGGTTTCCCGTCGGTGTCGGCAATATTGAATAACCTCTGACAGATCCATCCGCACCCTTGAAAGTCGCCGTACGGCACAGGTTGCCATACAATGATGCCGCACTGTCCGTGATCTTCGCGTCAAGAACAAGCACCTCGCGTCCGCAATCGTCGTAAAAGAACAGCCTCCATACTCCGTCGGCATGGTCGCGCGAATGCATCGCCACCATCCTGTCGGCAGGGTCGTAGACCATCTTCTCCTCGGCCATGCCTGGCGCTTTTCTCAAGACGCAACGTCCGTAGACATCATAGTCGAACCAGTAGGCCAGTTCCTTCATAGTTGCCGATGAACGCGAACCTCCCGCCTCGGCCCCCGGAGGCAGGATATATCTGAGGTCGCCGTAATCGTCGTAGACGTATGCAGTGACACCCTCTCCGTGTCTTTCAGCCACTTTCAGCCCGCGCATGTCGGTGAACGTCTCTGTCACGATGCCGTCCTCGTCCACTGTACGTTCTATCCTGAGAGTGCCAGCCGTGACCGGACCGTTCGCCCTCACGCCGTCGTCGAGGATCCGGTACGACATGCAGAAACGCTCACCGCCTGTGTTTGAGTTGGTCCAAATCCTTGACGTCACGCTCTTACCTTCCGACTGCCATGGGTCGCCGGCCTTGGTCGTGGCCAATACGAGGTTTCTGGGCGAGGCCTCGTATGTTGTCGAGGAGTATGGGTGGCTCGTACCATAGCGGGATGCGGTCGCGGACTTGACCTCCGATTCCGTCGGAAGCAGACCTGAAACCGGAGCCGGAGCCCATACCCTATAAGGGCGTCCCATGCGGTCGTATTCCGTCAGTACGGCCGACGCGCCTGAGGGCTGCATAATTACATCCAGTGAACCGCGCCCCAGACCATCGAAGATGCTTATTGATCTTCTGGTTTTCGAAAGTCCAAGATGCTTTGCCGTGGTAACGCAATTGATGGCGTCCTGTCCGGTGGAATGAATGGAATATGTGTGGGTGGTAAGCAGCCTTCCACCTAAGGATACTGAATACAATCTTCCATCTTTGTCGTAGGTATATTCCTCTTTAAGTCCGGATGGGTCGGTAAGCGACTTGACTCCGACAAGAGGCACCCATTCGGCTCGGGATGTAAGAAGATTGCCCGTCTTCTGTGCGATGGGATACAATCCGTCATTGTCCCATGTCCATTCGGTCTTTAATCTTGCCGGGTCCATGACCGAGGCGAGGGTTCCGTTGACGTTCCAGGTATATTTTTTCAGCGTGCGCCATGCCGAAGCGGTCACGCCTCGGCGTGAAAGGATGCTCTGTGTACGGAAAAGGGACGGGGACGAAGTTCCCACCCGCGTATAGTCGGCGCGCGTTTCCCACGAACAGTCGCCGTAACGTTCCTTTACACCTGTCACCACACCAACGACATTGGCGGTTTTCATGGCCGTGGCGGTAGCCTGCGCCTGTCCTTCCGTGTAGCTGTATTCCGTCCTGAGTCTGTCGTGACCTCCGCGTGATACTGTTTTGGCACTTGTCAGGCCGGTACCGCTTACATATTCGAATGCCTCGCTCTGACGGATGGAGTCGCCATCGGCGGTGTAAATGGTAACTATACGCTCGTCAAGGCGGATGACCATCCCGTCTATGCTGTACGGATGGACATCGTATATCTGGCCCTCATTGTAGCCGTATTTGCCATAGCCCGGAGCGCTCACATAAAGGTTCTCGTCGAAATCAGGAGCCGTCTGGACGCCGAATCCCTGCATTTCCTTGCGTTTTATCAGACAACTCGAGAAACGTCCGGTTTCGGATGCGCCGGAATACACATTCTCTACTTTTTCAACAAGACTGTAATTGCCCTCCCGACCTGAATAAGTGAGCGTTTCTATTTCAAATACACTGGGGGTAAATACGGTAGTAAGTAAATAAGGCGCCGCGCCATGCTTCGGAACGAGATTGATTTCATTAGGTTCGGGCTTGTCGAACCTATGTACGGTTTTCCCTTCGGGATATATCTCCGTCACTTCGGAGTACCATATCGGATCGTCTCCGAACCTATAGTCAGAAATGGAGGAATGAAGATTGGCTGAAACAAGTCCGTGATGAATGTAATCCGGCACATGTACTTCCGACCCTTGTCCACTTTGGGGAGGCATTGCCGTGTATATGCTTTGGGTCAGGAATGTCGAAGCCAACGGAAGTACATCGGCGTTGGCGAGTCCGTTGCCGTCCGTGCCGTAACGATATTCCACACGCTGCGGTGTAGTGTCATCCGATCCCTCGGACAACGTCATTGATGACAGTCTGAGACCTCCGCCAAAATATAATTTAGGATTCCCTGGCACAATGATACCGTCATCGGCAAAATCTTCTTCATCAAAGCGATGAGCCTCGTATTCAAACGACAGTCTGCCGCCAGTGGGATATGTCACGCCCGCCAGAATGCGTGCCTTCATGTATTGTTCGGAGGGAGACCTGTCCGAACCGTCTATGTTAACTCCTTGTGGCGCAAAATCCGGTCCTGTCAATCGCATTGTGGGAGCAGAACATTGTCGGTTTTCCTTCCTGTTGTAATAGCCCCAGTAATCCTGACTGTCGTTTGCCGAGAAAGTCTCGGGGTTGTAATCAAACGTCCATTTTTCGCCACCGGTAAACGATACCGCGTCAAGCATCGTGTGGCGGTACGGCGATGCTCCGTATGTAAACGAGACTGTCTTGATTTCCTTGCCAAAAGAATCTTTGACCTGAATCTTATCCAGAGTCGTCGGGTCCTTGACACCATTGTATGAGAACGACACCGCTCCCCCGGGGAATATAATTTCGGTCAAATTAAGGCTGCTGGCTGGAGGACTCTGCCGGATGTTTCGGTCTCCGTTCCATTGCGAATAGTCGCACTGGGTTGAAAGTGAGTAAGGATAGAATGCATCATAGGAATGGTAAGCGCCGCCAGCGAAGGAACCATGCGCTCCGAAAGTCCAACTGAATGTTACTGTCTTTCCTGATGCAAGCTTAATGGACGTAAGTCCCCATTCGATCGGATCTTCTGTCATCCATCTTGATCCTATTGTCGAGTACGTCCAGACGTTGCCCGTCGGGTCGGAGACTGTGATCGACGACAGGTCGGAGGCTGCCGTAATTTTGTATTCCTCATGACCGGGTGTCTTGATCACCCCGTCTTCAAGAATGCCGTTGAAGGATATGCCTGCAAGATTTATGGTAAAGATATCCCGTTCAGCATCAAGACCTGGGGACTTGCCTAAAAAGGACTTGTTGACCATGCACCTGTGCGCCGTCGCGTGATCTATATCGGAAGGGCTGCGGTCGCCGACGAATTCATACTTGCCGTCGGGACGACCGAGCACGGTGCGCGTCACGCGTAACGATGGAGTGAGTGTCCAGCCGTAGCCTACGGGATACGGGTCATCGTCGACGCGTATGCCGTTGGAACGGTAACGGAGTTCCAACGGGATGGAGAGGTCTTCGGCCTGAATGGTGTAAAGAGGGATGCCGAGATTGACTGCGCCTGTTGCAAGGTCGGGCGTCGGCATCCTGACCTCGTTGAACTTATAAGCCTGTGGTGCCTGCGGCCATACATCCTGCTCGGGCTGAGTCACGGGACTTGCCGCCCCCAGGCCCTCCGCGTTCATCAGAACGAGGGCCCAGATAAATATGATACGCAATATGGAATACAAGCGTTTCATGGCCGGCCGGCAAATGAATGATCCGTTAGTTAGTTGCCTCAAATTTACGCTTTTATTTTCAATTTTGCAAGAGAAAAGAGGAAAGTGGAGACAAAATGACAGAAATTGACAAGCAACTAACAACAATTGACAGAAACGAGATAAGTAGAACCCACCCCAAATAATAATGAAAAAAGGTGTGACGGAAACTGCGTTCCGACACACCCCGGTAGTGATTAACCTTCAACCCTTTGTATCCCTGGTGTATTTTATAGTTTGTGAAGTTGAGAAAGTCATCAGGAGTAGTTTATAAAGTTAAAAAAGTTAAGATGATAGTGCAGACATTCGCAAGCTGAGGTATTATCTTGACTTTATAAACTTTTTCAACTCTTTCAACTTTAATTTTCGCATGCGAAAATTACTTGTATTCGCTCAGCATGCTCTGCAGACGCTTGCGGGCGAAGAAGATGCGGCTCTTGACCGTGCCCAGAGGCAGTCCCTTCTTTTCGGCTATCTCGCCATACTTGTATCCGGCGATGTACATGGAGAAAGGCACGCGGTATTTCTGATTGAAAGCACCGATGGCCTTGGAAATCTCCTTGACTGCGTACGAGCCTTCGGGAGTGGTCAGTCCCGATTCCTGCGAGACGTTGAGATGATACAGGTCCTCGGTGGTGTCCACTATTGTCGCGCTACGCGTCTGACGACGGTAATTGTTGATGAAGATGTTGCGCATGATGGTGAACACCCATCCCTTGAAGTTGACGTTGTCAACGTATTTGGACTGATTGTCTAAAACCTTGAGCGTAGTGTCCTGGACCAGATCCTGTGCGGTGTCTCGATTGGCTGTCAGACGGCAGGCGAAGTTAAACAGATTTCCCTGCAGTCCTACCAGCTTATCCCGTAATGATAAATTGTCAGCCATAGTGGATCGTTTTTTTAGATTATACTCCTTAAACAATTATGCCGGGCATTTTGTTTCACATTCTTTATTAAAAATTTTAACATATACCTATCGGTCCAATCATATCCCGATTCATATATTATTCATCAACCCGTACCGGCTCAAAATTTGTTTAAAAGTCACAGATTTAGTAATTTTGCAGAGATTATGATAACAGCATCAGCGAAAAAGAGAGAGAACATAGCCGAGTATCTGCTGTATATGTGGCAGATCGAGGACCTGATACGCGCCTACGGGCTTGACATAGACCGCATTCAGCACGAGATAATAGACCGTTACGAGGGGCTGAGCGACGCCCAGCGCCGCGACATGCGCGACTGGTACGAAAGTCTGACAGACATGATGCGCCGCGAGGGCGTGGCCGAGAAGGGCCATCTGCAGCTGAACAGGAATACCCTGGCCGACCTGGAGCGTCTGCACCGCCAGCTCCTGTCCGATCCCAAATTCTCGGCCTACTCCAACCAGTATTACGCCACGCTGCCGCTCATAGTCGAGCTCCGCTCCAAGGCCGGCGACAACAAGAAAGACGAGATCGAGACACTGTTCGAAGCAATGTACGGACTGCTGATGCTGCGCATCCAGCACAAACCCGTGAGCGACGACACACTCGCCGCCTCCAGGCAGATATCGAAGTTCCTCGCACTCCTCGCCTCTTATTACAAGAAAGACTACAACAACGAGCTTTTCAATCAGGATTGACCCTATGCGAATATTAGTGACAGGAAGCAATGGCCAGCTCGGTCAGTCGCTGCGGCGTTCGTTCGCCGGCGACCCCGGCATCACGGCACAGTATACCGACTACGACACGCTCGACATCACCGACGCCGAGGCCGTGGCGGCTTATCTTGAATCCAACCCGGCCGACATCATCATCAACTGCGCCGCATACACGGCCGTGGACCGCGCCGAAAGCGACCCCGAGACAGCTCGCCGTCTCAATGCCCTGGCTCCCGGAATCTTAGGCAAAGCCGCCTCAAAAGCCGGTGCCAGAATAATACACGTATCAACCGACTATGTGTTTAACGGCGAGAACTTCAAGCCCTACACCGAGCTGGACGAGGCCGACCCCAAAAGCGTGTACGGCCGCACCAAACTCGAGGGCGAGTCGATGGTCAAGGCCGCGAACCATGACGCCGTCGTGATCCGCACCGCATGGCTTTACTCGGAATTCGGCAACAATTTCGTCAAGACCATGCTCCGCCTCGGCGCCGAGCGCAAGGAAATTTCGGTAGTGGCCGACCAGATCGGAACCCCGACTTACGCACAGGACCTGGCCGACGCAATATATGCCGTCGTGAAGAATCCGGAATGGCATCCCGGCGTGTATCACTTCACCGACGAGGGCGTCGCATCATGGTACGACTTCGCCATGGAGATATTCCGACTCGCCGGCAACACCGACGTCACGGTGCATCCCATCAACACCGCACAATATCCCACTCCCGCACGACGCCCGCACTATTCCGTGCTGGCCAAGGACAAGATCAAGTCCATGTATGGCATCGACATTCCCTATTGGCGAGACTCGCTGATCAAATGTATTAACAACCTCTGATTTCCCGAACTCATTTCATCACAATGTCTGACGAACTGACCAAAGAAATAAAGCGCCGGCGCACATTCGCCATCATCTCGCACCCCGATGCCGGCAAGACGACCCTGACCGAAAAGCTGCTGCTGTTCGGAGGCGCCATCCATGTGGCCGGCGCCGTAAAGAGCAACAAGATAAAGAAGACCGCCACCTCCGACTGGATGGAGATAGAGAAACAGCGCGGCATCTCGGTAGCGACCTCCGTGATGGGCTTTGACTACGGCGACTATAAGATCAACATCCTGGATACCCCGGGCCACCAGGACTTTGCCGAGGATACGTTCCGCACGCTTACGGCCGTGGATTCCGTAATCATCGTGGTGGACGTGGCCAAGGGCGTGGAGACACAGACACGCCGGCTGATGGAAGTGTGCCGCATGCGCAACACGCCCGTCATCATCTTCGTCAACAAGCTGGACCGCGAGGGCCGCGACCCGTTCGAGATTCTTGACGAGCTGGAACAGGAACTGAAGATAGGCGTGCGCCCCCTGACATGGCCCATCAACATCGGCGCCCGCTTCAAGGGAGTGTACAACATATACGGCAAGCGTCTGGACCTGTTCACCCCGTCGAAGCAGACCGTGACCGAGCGCGTGGAGATAGACGACATCAACTCGCCCGAAATCGACGAGCGCGTGGGCACCGACGACGCCGCACGCCTGCGCGACGACCTGGAGCTGATAGAGGGCGTGTACCCCGACTTCGACACCGACGCTTACCTGCGCGGCGAGGTGGCACCCGTGTTCTTCGGCTCGGCGCTCAACACCTTCGGCGTCAAGGAGCTGCTGGACACATTCGTGCGCATCGCGCCGGCGCCGCAGCCCATCGAGGCCGTGGAACGCACCGTGCGCCCGGAGGAGGATCAGTTCTCGGGCTTCGTGTTCAAGATTCACGCCAACATGGATCCCAACCACCGCTCCAGTCTGGCGTTCGTGAAGATATGCTCGGGCAAGTTCGAGCGCAACGTGTATTACCACCACGTGCGCCAGGACAAGCAGATGCGTTTCGCCGCCCCCACGGCGTTCATGGCACAGAAGAAAAGTGTGGTGGACGAGGCATATCCCGGCGACATCGTCGGCATACCCGACACCGGCAACTTCAAGATAGGCGACACGCTCACCGGCGGCGAGAACCTGCACTTCAAGGGCCTCCCCTCGTTCAGCCCCGAGATGTTCAAATACATCGAGAACGCCGACCCGATGAAGGCCAAACAGCTGGAGAAGGGTATCAACCAGCTGATGGACGAAGGTGTGGCGCAGATGTTCGTAAACCAGTTCAACGGCCGCAAGCTGATAGGCACCGTGGGCCAGCTGCAGTTCGAGGTGATACAGTTCCGCCTGCTGCACGAATACGGCGCACAGTGCCGCTGGGAACCCATCAGCCTCTACAAGGCGTGCTGGATAGAGAGCGACGACCCCAAGGCGCTGGAAGCCTTCAAGCGCCGCAAGCTGCAGTACATGGCCAAGGACAAGGAAGGGCGCGACGTGTTCTTAGCAGACTCCAACTACGTGCTGCAGATGGCGCAGTCCGATTTCCCCGAAATAAAATTCCACTTCTCCTCCGAATTCTGACGCCGCACCCGTCGAATTCTAACGCCGCACCGGCGCCGCAGAATTCCGATTTGGAGAAATGACCGATTATAACTAACTTTGCCTCATGAAGAAGACCAAGAAAATGAGTTTCTGGATGCGCCGCCGGTCGCACATCGCGCCGCTGCTGATAGGCAGCCTGGTGATCGCGCTGCTGTTTTTCAACGAAGACACCTCGTGGAAGAACAACATGAAGTATCAGGCTCAGATCAAGTCGCTTCAGGAGGAGATCAAGGCCTGCAACGACTCCGCCCGCTGGTTCCGCGAACGCCGCGAACAGCTGCTCACCGGCAACGAGGAACTGGAACAGATAGCCCGCGAGGAATATCACATGCAGAAACCCACCGAGGACATATATCTCCTCACCGAATGACCGTACAGAGCACCGGGAAATGAAGAAGACACAAGACACCCCCGATAAGAAGAAAAAACGCGAACGTATCCGCCGCGCCATGGAGCGCACGGCCACGTTCGGACTATTGCTGCTGGCCATAGGGCTGGTGGCGCCGTTCACCGACCTGTCGAACACCGCGATAATGGCGGCGTTCAAGTGGATATTCGGTGCAGGATCGCTGATATATCTCGCGGCACGCATATTCGGCGGCACGGATCCGGAGGCCTCCGTGCGCCTGCGCCGGCTGCACCGTATGGAAATATGGGCCGGCGTGGCATTCTGCGTGGCCACGTTCTTCTGGTTCTACAACACGTCGCGCTATCCCTACATGTCGCTGGTTGTGATGCGCGACACAGTGGTGTTCACATTAGCGGGTGCGTTGATTCAAATCATAGCCGCATGGATGATAGCCTCGCAGATGAAAAAGGAGGGCGGAAATCCGGCCGATAAGAAATGAGCCAAGACAAACGCATAATGACCGTGGACGTGGGCAACACGTCGGCCAAGCTCACCGTGATGGAGGGCGCGGACAATGTGGTCAGCGTCACTGTGGCCGAGGTGACTCAGGGCGCCGTGACCGGGATGCTGCAGGACACCGGTGCCACGGGCGTGATAAGCTGTTCGGTGGGTCCAGACATCAGCGGCATTCTCGCTGCCGTGTGCGCGAGCCGCAACCTTCCTTTCGTCTCGCTTGACGCCGACACGCCGGTGCCTGTGGAGGTAGACTACGACCGCGCGGGATTAGGCGCCGACCGTCTCGCTGCCGCCGTGGGCGTGGCCGAGCCGGACCGCTGCTGGCTCATAGCCGACGCCGGCACCGCGCTGACCCTGGACATGACACGCGGCATGCTGTTCGCCGGCGGCTCCATAGCCCCGGGCATGAACATGCGCTTTGAGAGCCTGCACAGCCACACGCGCCGCCTTCCGTTGATGTCGCCCGACGGCCCCGCTCCGCTCTTTGCCCGCGACACCGCGCAGGCAATACGCTCGGGGGTGATACGGGGCATGGCTTACGAAACCATGTCGGCGCTCGGTCAGTTCCGCCAGTTCTGTCCCGACGCGCGTCTGTGCGTCACCGGAGGCGACGCCCCCGTACTGAGCCGGCAACTCACCATAATGAATGTGCCGCACACCGTGTGCAATAACGCGGTGGCACGCGGACTTGTCAAAATATTCAATTACTGCGAACCGTTAAGAGAGAAATGAATAAAACCGCACGATTTATAGCAACCATGGCCGCAGTGACGGTCATGACAGGCGCGATGGCCCAGAACACCACCACGCCCTACTCCATGTACGGCTACGGCATGTTGCGCGACAACGCCACCTCCATGCAGCGCCAGATGGGATCCGTCGGCGTGGCCATGAATTCCGGCCGTCAGGTGAACGTGATGAACCCGGCGGCGTACGCGGCCACCGACTCGCTGACATTTCTGTTCGACCTGGGCGCCGACGTATCCATGATGTGGAGCAAGGAAGGGAGCGCCAAAGAATATGCCACAGGCGGCGGTGTGGACTATCTAACCACGCAGTTCCGCATGGGCAAGCATTTCGGCGGTTCGATCGGTATGCTGCCACTAACCTCCGTGGGCTATTCCTTCGGCAACGAGATCAAGCACGGCACCCTGGCCAATCAGGGAACCGGCGGCATCAACCAGCTTTATCTCGGTGTGGCGGCACAGTATTTCGGAGTGTCGTTAGGCGTCAATGTGGGATACGACTTCGGCACCATCACCAACGACTTCTTCACCACACCCACGGGACAGAACCAGATCAAGACGGAACACACCATGAACGTCCGCGACTGGGACCTGCTGATCGGAGCGCAGTACACACTGCGTCCCTCCAGATTCAGCAAGGCCGTGCTCGGCGTGACATACAAGCCCAAGAAGACACTGCTCGGCACGGCCCGCGTCACCAAACAGACCCTGTCGTCCGACAACAAGGTGGACCAGACCACACTGTCGGAAATGAGCATGCGCAACCACTACTATACCCCGAATTCCGTAGGTGCCGGCGTAAGCTACACCTACGAAAAGGCCTCGCGCTGGATGGTGGAGTTCGATTACCTGTGGCAGGGATGGAGCGACTGTAAATACGATCCCATGTATGCCGACGGCGACCTGATGGACAAGGACAACCTGGTGTTCCAGGGCATGAAGTTCAACGACCGCATGCGATATGCCGTAGGTGCCGAATTCGTGCCGAAGCTGCGCGGCAATTACGGCGAACGCATCAACTACCGCATCGGCGCCTACTACTGCGACGACTATCTGAAAATCAATTCCAACAGCGTGCGTGAATATGGCGTGACCTGCGGTTTCGGACTGCCGACGCCCGAAGGCAAGACCATGATCAATCTCGGACTTGAATGGAAACACCGTCAGGCATCGCCTCAGACCCTGATATCCGAGAACTATTTCAACGTCACCCTCGGCGTGAACTTCAACGAAGTGTGGTTCTTCAAGCGCAAGATCAAGTAATAAACGCATCAACCTCAAGACCTGAATTGAAGCGGCATCTGTCAGATATGAGACTTTCGGCCTGGGCGTTCGTCACGCTCACGGCCGCTTCCCTTATATTACCCTCCTGCCGCGAAGATAAAAAGATAGACATCGCCTCACGACTCAATCCGAAGAAGATGGCCACCATGACCACCGTCAACGTGGCTACCCTTATATCGGACTCAGGCGTCATACAATACAAGATAGTGTCGCCGCTATGGACGGTATACGACCAGGCCGACACCCCGTACTGGAACTTCCCGAAGGGCCTGTACCTCCAGAAGTACGATCCTTACTTCCACGTGATAGCCACCGTGGCGGCGGACTCGGCCAAATATTTCAAGAACCAGAAACTGTGGCGTCTTGACGGCAACGTGGAGCTGACCAAGGCTCCGAAGGATGTGTTCCTGTCGCAACAGCTGTTCTGGGACCAGGGCCGCGGCAAGATATACAGCGACTCGTTCATGCACATCGAGACCGAGACCCACGTGCTGGAAGGCATCGGATTCGAAAGCAACGAGAACCTCACCTCCTACCGCGTGATCGAGCCACAGGGCATCTTCCCCGTGAACCGTGCCGACTTCCAGCCCGGAGCCTCACAGGCTCCCGAGCCGGTATCGGCCCAGTCATCCCCCGCGCCCAAGGAAGCTGTGGAAGTGAAGGCCGACCCGAATAAAAAATGATAACCAACCCATGGACCTTCCATTCAGTCTCGCCATCGTCATCACGCTGATCGCAATAGCATTCTCCGGCCTCTTCTCGGGCACGGAAATCGCTTTCGTGCAGTCAAGCAAGGTACGCATGGAAATCGACGCCGCGCGCGGCGGAATCATCGACCGCATCATCCACCTCTTCTCCCGCCACGAGGACATGTTCATATCCACCCTGCTGGTAGGCAACAACGTGGTACTCGTAATTTACGGTATCTCGTTCTCGGCCATAATCAATCCGTACCTGCACCAATGGCTTGACAACGAGGCGCTCGAACTCATCACCAACACCATCCTATCCACAGGCATCATCCTTATCACCGGGGAGTTTCTGCCCAAGACCACCTTCAGGATCAACCCGAACTTCACCATACGTCTGCTGGCGTTGCCGCTGTACATCATCTATCTGGTGCTCTATCCTCTGTCATGGTTCGTGTCGGCCATTTCGCGCGGACTGATGAAAATGTTCGGCATCAAGGACAGGAACGACGACAGCAGCCGCCTCACCATGGATCAGCTGGACGATTATATCCAGGATTCCATCGAAAGCCGCGAGGGCAAGGAAACTATCGAAAACGAGGTGAAGATATTCCGTAACGCCATAGATTTCAAAGACACACAGATAAGCGACTGCATGCGCCCACGCAACGAGATAATATCCGTTCCGCTGGAGGGCACCACTCGCGAGCACCTGCTCAAGGTGTTCATATCCACGGGCCGCAGCAAGGTTATAGTCTATCGCGACGACATCGACGACGTGGTGGGCTATCTGCACGTATCTGAACTGTTCAACGGCGACAACGACTGGCGCCGCCGTCTCAAGCCGGTGCTGTTCACTCCCGAGACCATGCTGGCCAACAAGATGATGCGCCGCATGATGAACCAGAAGCGCTCCATGGCAATCGTTGTGGACGAGTTCGGAGGCACCGCCGGGCTCGTCACCCTCGAAGACATAGTGGAAGAAATATTCGGCGAAATAGAGGACGAACACGACAAGGAACGTCTCGAGGCCCGCGAAGTGGAGCCGGGTGTCTACGAGTTCTCGGGACGCGTCGAGGTCAGCCAGGCCAACGAGATGTTCGGACTCGACATCAAGGAGAGCGAAGACTACCACACCCTGGCCGGATGCGTGATGTATAATCTCGGAGCACTCCCGACCGAAGGCGAGGCGGTGACGGTGGGACACCTGCTGTTCACCGTCCTGAAGATGTCCACCACCAAGATCGAGCTGATCAGGGTGCAACATATCGACCCACAGCAATAACCGCCGATACCGAGACCCCGTATCGACAATATATTTGGTGCATTATATCTGTCTCTTATACACATCTCCGAGCCCACGAGACTAGCGCTCATC
>UQMZ01000063.1 GCA_900542185.1 uncultured Bacteroidales bacterium | reverse complement strand
CCGTCGTCGGCAGCGTCAGATGTGTATAAGAGACAGGTAGTATATGTCCTGCTTGGCGGCATCGTTGCTTTTCAGGAATTCCGTGCTGTTCTCCAGGTTCCGGTCGGTCAGCACAGGCTTGTCGTCGCTGCAACCGGCCAATGTGGCGGTTGCGGAAGCAATCAGCATGGAATAGAATATGATGGATTTCATTGTCTTAAATTTAAAAAGGGTGAATTACTGACACAGATAGTTGATGGCGTTCTTGGTGAGCAGGATCATGTTGTCGCGGTAGGGGTTGTCCTTACCGTTCCTGTCATACCATTCGTAGGCAGGGGTTCCGATTGTGATGACGCGGCCTGAAGTGAATCCTTTCAGAGCCTCGTAAGGCTCGAATTCGGCGATTGTGACACGGTTTATATCATAATCATGGCCGGAAGCCAGGGCTTTGGCGCCTGTGCGTTCCTCCCAGCCCTGCATCGAGCCGTAAGGATCCCAGTCCACGCCCCATTGCAGCGTACGGTTGGTATTGGAGCAACCTTTGTCCAGAAGGAGTATACGGTTGTCGCCGTCGGTCTCTATGCCGTCGTACAGAGGATGTGACTCATGGCCTGTTATCGTGAAGCCCAACGCATTCTCGAGAGTCTCGGATGTGTCGCCTCCGAACATATTGTTGGGACTCTGCTGGTCGCGGGCAATGCGCCATACGTCGTTGATGTATCGTGCGCCGTCGCGCGATGCCAGTATGGCGCCGCCGTGCAGCCAGTAGCTGTTGAACATGTCGCGCGAATCCCATATAGTTCCGGGCCAGTCTGTCCAGTCGAAATGACACCATATCATGGTGAAGTCGGACAGCTTCACATCGCCGTCGATTATTTGCTGAACGGATACGTAGCGGGAGTTGGGCACATTGTTCAGCATCCATTCGCAAGCGGCCTTGGCTTCGTCGCCCAGTGCGTCGAACGATGCGGCGTTGCCGATGAATGCCTTGGGAGCCTGCGACATCTCGTCCTTGATGACCGTAACGGTATATACGATGGTAGCCGTATTGTGTACGCAGGTAAATTCGACGGGTTCCGTGAAGTCGAGTACTGAACCCGATTCGGGGGTAACGGTCGTGCCGTCGTTGACCAGGAACGATGCCTGCATGGCGGTCACGTCCGCTTCAAGGGGAACGAATACGAGAATGGTATGTGCTGCGTTGTCGATGGTGCCGCTGTATTTGTTGTCGAGCGTGAATGACAGGAATTCCACGTTGTCATGCTTCACGTTGAGGGCATAGTCGGTGAATACGTCGCCGTTCACCACGTGTATGGAGCGGGGCACCGAGCCGTCGAACCTGTACCCCCGGGGATAGTCGCATGTGGCTCCGGGGCTGAGGATTATCTCGTCCACGGTCAGGTCCGTCAGGTCGGTAGTGGTCGGCAGGTTGACGGTCACTGACTTGGCGGTGTTGTCTATTGTGCCGTCAAAGCCGCTTACTCTGATTGATTCGATGCGGGTGCTGCCGTCAAGATCCATATTGGATTCCTTGTCGTCGCACGATGTCAGCATACCGGCCGTAAGTGCCAGCAGCGACAGATATATTGTTGAGACTGTGAGTTTCATTGTGTTCGATTACCAGTTACCGATGTTCTGTTTGTAATGTCCGTTGGAGGCGCTGATCTGAGAGAAAGGAATCGGAAGATACTCATTCTTGTTGCGCGTGAACGAGGCGTTGGAATATATGGCGCAGTTGTCGGCCTCGTCGGCGTAGTATCTGTTGATTACGTCGGCAGCCTCTCCCCAGCGCACCAGATCGAAGAAGCGTTCGCTTTCCATGGCCAGCTCAAGACGGCGTTCCATCTTGACTATCTTCAGGGCGTCAGCCTGAGCGTAAGTCCCGTTGTATGGGCGGATGTTGAGGCGTACGCCATACTGTCTCTCATAGTCGGAGATTGATGCGGTGCTCTGACGGGCGCGGTTGCGCAGGGAGTTTACGATCTCGATGGCCTCGGGTATGTTCCGGTTCAGCTGTACCAGGGCCTCGGCACGCATCAGAAGCACATCGGCATAGCGCAGCACGATACGGTTCATCGGCGAGCCCCACCAGGAGCCTTTTACCAGGTATCCGCCGTCGGGATCTACATTGTGCTTCAGCGAGACATAGTATCCGTACAGACCGTTGCTTCGGCTCCAAGTGGCGCTGCGGTCCATCATATAGTTGGCGTTGAACATATAGGGGGTGCCGGGCATCCCCACCGTGAGGAACAGACGGGGGTCCGCATAGTCGGAGGTCATGTCGTAATCCTTGGCATTGAAATTGTCAATCATGGGATGGCCGTTCTCGTCGGTCTTGAACGAATTGACCAGGTTCTGGCTCGGCTTGTAGAAATCGCATCCGCCGTCGGTCACGCCCGGGATGTTCGGAACGATCAGGCCGTACGACCAGTTGCAGTTGCCGTGGGTTGTCCCGTCGTTGAACGAATACTGCATGGCCCAGATCGATTCGGGACCGTTCTCGTACTGAGGCTCGGGACGGAAGTTGTTGTGCATGTCGGGTTCAAGGGCGCAGCCGGAGGCCGTCATGATGGCCGGGTCGGTGTACTTGATGACGTTCTGCAGGTCCTCGCGGTCGATTGACGTTACCTCGTGCGACTCGGGATTGTCCTGGCGGTATGCTTTGTAAAGGTAAGTCTTGGCGAGGTATGCGGCAGCCGCGGCGCGGTTGGGGCGGCCAACTTCTTCCTGCACGGCCGGAAGATTGTCGAAAGCGTATTTGAAGTCGTCGATGATGAGCTGCCAGCCCTGGTCGTTGGTGTATTCCGTGTTTTCCAGGTCATTGTACTGCTCGGGAGTCAGATTCTCGTTGACGGCAAAGGGAATCTGCTTGTACAGACGCTTGAGGAGGAAGTGTCCGTGAGCGCGGAGGAATCGCATTTCGGCTATACGGGTATCCCGCTGCGGGTATGTGGAGGCATCCATCATGTCAAGAACCTGCAGTGCGGAATTGGCACGTGACACGGCATTGTACAGACGCTGCCACATATCGGATATGTTCCAGTTGGTGGTCATGATGCCCTGCGACACTTCCAGCGCGTGGAACACGTCGCCGTCCTCGGTGCCGTTGCCGCCCTTGTAGGCGTCGTCCGAACGGACGTCGAAGTTCCACATCGAGAACGAGGAGTTGATGTCTTCGGCCGAGATCCACACGGCGTATGCAGAGATGACCAGATTGTCGATATATTCGGGATTAAGCACCTGTTCCTCGTCAAGAGTGCCTTGCGGCTTGTGTGAATCGAGGAAGCTGTCGCAGCCGGTGGTGGCCAGTGACAAAGCCGCGAGCGATGCGATTATATATTTTTTCATGATTTGGCGTGATTAGAAGGTGAGATTGAGACCGAAAGTAAGGTTGGTGGGGATGGGATAGCCGAAGTTGGGATTTTCGGGATCCACACCGGTAAACGACTTGCTCTTTATTGTCAGCAGGTTCTGCGCGCTGATGTAGAAGCGCAGGCGTTCCATGCGCATCTTGCGTACCACCTTTTCCGGCAGGTTGTATCCTATCTGGATGTTGCGTAGCTTCAGGTACGAGCCGTTCTCCACGAAGTAGGTCGAGACGCGTTTTTCGTTGTTGGAGTCGGAGCGTGTCAGGGCAGGGATGTCGGAATCGGGGTTCTGCGGGGTCCATGCGTCAAGCAGGCGTTCGCCTTTGTTCAGGAATCCGATGTTAAGACCGCTCCAGAGGTCGGTTTCTTTCTTCAGGTCGGAAATCACGTCCTGTCCCTGCGCGCCCTGCCAGAACATCGAGAAGTCGAATCCCTTGTACTGCAGATATACGTTCAGACCGTACGTAAAGTCGGGAGTGGGGTCGTAGATCCACTTTTGGTCCTTCTCGGTGATGTAACCGTCGTTGTCGAGGTCGCGCCAGCGTATGCGTCCCACGGCCGCGCCTTCCTGAACGGCATGGTTGTCCACTTCTGCCTGCGACTTGAAGATGCCGTCAGCCACGTAGCCGGCCTGTGCTCCGAATGTATGGCCGATGACGCTGTACACGCCGTTGCCGCCGAATGTGCCGTTTGCGGCCACTGTCGCGGGTATTTTCGTAATCTTGTTGCGGTAGGCTGCGATGTTGCCGGTCACCTCATAAGTGAAGTCATAGTCGGTGGTGTGGCGGAAGCCGAGGTTAAGCTCGATGCCCTTGTTCTCCATTTCGCCGGCGTTGATCCATTGCGACGAGCCTTCGCCCATGGCGCCGATGCCGGCCATCTGTACCAGAATGTCGGAGGTTTTCTTGTAGTAGAGGTCAAGAGAACCGAACAGGCCGGAGTTGAGCATCGACCAGTCGAGACCGATGTTATACTGCGTGGTGGTTTCCCATTTGATGTCGGGATTTCCGATCTGGTCGCGCTTGAAACCTGAGCTCAGGATGGCTCCGCCGTTTGTGCCGGCGATGTCGTAGGATGTTCCGTAGCTCTGGCCACCCGATTCGTTCACGCCGTAATTGGGCACGTAAACGAAGTATCGTGCAAGGTTGCTGATTTCCTGGTTGCCGGTCTGTCCCCAGGAGAGTCGCAGCTTAAGGTCGTTGAGCCAAGCTACGTCGCGCAGGAACGACTCGTTGTTGATGCGCCAGCCCAATGACACGGAGGGGAATGTGGCGAAACGGTTGTTCTTGCCGAATCGCGACGAGCCGTCGTGACGTACGGTCACTCCGAGAAGATAACGGGAATCGAAAGAATAATTGGCCTTGGCGAAGAACGACACAAGCGAGAAACCGTCGCCCGATCCGTATGACTGGGCGTTGCCCGCACCAGCCGACGGCCACATGAAGTCGGGATTCAGCACCGAGAAATCGGTTTTGTAACCCGAGAACCAGTCGGACGATTCGTTTATAAGCTCAACGCCGGCCAGCGCGTCGATATGGTTCTTGCCGAAATCGATGTTGTAGCTGGCCACGAGGTTCCACATCCAGCGGGTCCAGTGCTCCTGCTTCGCCTCGACGGCGTTGGTGGAATTGGCCACGTTGCCCTCGGTGACGGGGTAAGTGAATATGCGTTGCTGTTTCTGGGAATAATCAAGGCCGAATGTGGTGCGTACGTTGAAGCCTTTGAAGGGATTGACGTTGATGTAAGCATCGCCGAACAGACGCCAGTATTTATAACGGTTGTCCTTGTTGCGCACCAGACGTGCCAGAGGGTTCTCACGGTCGGGGTAGCCGCCGACGGGACCGGCGAACTCGCCGCTTTC
Source organism: uncultured Bacteroidales bacterium (assembly GCA_900542185.1). Lineage (GTDB taxonomy): Bacteria > Bacteroidota > Bacteroidia > Bacteroidales > Muribaculaceae > Lepagella. The sequence continues at coordinate 9,194 of UQMZ01000063.1, read as the reverse complement.
AGTGTAAACGGGCAGCGAGGGGTTGAACTGAAGCACATTCTGCAGGAATCCGCCGGGAGCCTGCACTTCGTCGGTATGGTTCAGGGTGAAATGCTCGCCGATGGTGAGTATGTTTCCGAACGGTTTGTATTCCGTGTTGACACGTGCGGAGAAGCGCTCGAAGTCCGAGTACTTTATTACGCCGAGGTTCTTGTAATAACCTACGGAGAAGAAGGCGCTGAGTTTGTCGGTGCTTCCGCTCACGCTGAGGTTGTAGTTCTGGATCAGACCGGTGCGTGTGGTGACGTCGTACCAGTCGGTGTCGGCGGCTGGAGTGGTGCCTGCGGCGTCCAGATATTTGTTCATGCTGATGGAGTTCAGCTGCGGGTATCCTGCCCGGTCGTATCCCCAGTTGAAGCGGTAACCGAGGCCGTTGGTGTTGGGGTCCTGTCCGTCGTTGACGTATGCCTGCCACATGGCGCGCCCGTAACCCTCGGTATCCAGTACCTTCATTTTATTGGTATAGAACTGGGCGGCTACCGATGCGTCCAGGTTTATCTTGAGGTCAGCGCCTTTCTTGGTGGTGATTATGATGACGCCGTTGGCTGCGCGCGAACCGTAGATGGAAGCCGAGGCGGCATCTTTCAGCACCTGGATCGACGCGATGTCGCCGGGATTCAGCTCATGCATTCCTCCCTTGGTGGGTACGCCGTCGATAATGTACAGCGGGTCGTTGTTGTTCAGGGTGCCGATGCCTCGGATACGCACCGTGGCCGATCCGCTGGGAGCACCGTCGGCACTGATGTTCATGCCCGGCACACGGCCCTGCAATGCCTTGATGGGGTTGTTCTCGTTCTGTTTGTTGATTTCGTCAACATCCACGGCCGTGATGGCACCGGTCACATCGACCTTGCGCTGGGTGGAGTAACCTACCACCACCACTTCGTTCAGGACTTCGGAATCTTCGGAAAGCTCGACAGTCATGTCCGGAGCGGCCTTGACCTTGACGGTCTGATAACCGATGTAGGAAACTGTGAGACTGGAACCGGGGGCTACGGAGACTTCGAACTTGCCGTCGATGTCAGTGACGGTTCCCGAACCCTTGACTTCGGTCATCACCGTCGCACCGATCAGGGGTTCGGAATCGGTTTTGGAAATGACCGTCCCGTGCACCGTGATGTTCTGTGCTTGAACGCCGAGTGTCGCCAATAGCGACAAGAGCGTTAACAGGAATGAATTTTTCATGTCGTTGTCAGTTGTTTTATGCCGCAAAATTAGAACCCATGTTGCAGCTGACATTTCAAATATGTTGCGTATGCTGTCAAAAAACGGTCATCGCACCATTTATGACATCCTATGCAACATTTTTATGATTTGGAACCGAGGCGTTCCCTGAGTTCGGAAGGGGTTTCGTTGAAATAATCGCGGAAACAGCGTGTGAAGTATGCCGGAGTGGAGAACCCGACCATATAGCCGATCTCGCTTATGGACCTGTCGGTGGAGATAAGCAGGTCGCGGCTGCGTTTCAGCCGCAGTTCGCGCACTAATTCCACGGGCGAGTAATTGGTAAGGGCTTTGATCTTGCGGTAGAATTGCGAACGGCCCAGTCCGAGTTGGGCGGCGATGCCGTCCACGCTAAGCTCGGGATTCTCCATTTCCTTGTTGACGATCTCCACGAACCGTGCGTAGAATTCGTTCTCTACGTCGGGTCGTGGCCGCTTGGCCTCGGGGGTGTCCGACGGCTTGACGTTGGTGGGTTGCGGCGTGGCCCATAATTCCTTGATGCGTCTGCGGTTCTGAATCAGGTTGCGGCACCGTGCCCTGAGTACAGTGATGTCGAACGGTTTGGACAGATAGCCGTCGGCGCCGCTGTCATATCCCTGGGCGCGCTGTTCGTCCATACTGCATGCCGTGAGCATCAGGACGGGGATGTGCGAGGTAGACACCTCGTCCTTGATTCGGCGCGTGCATTCCAGACCGTCCATGACGGGCATCATCACGTCGCAGATTATCAGGTCGGGAACATGTCGCGCGGCCATGCGCACGCCCTCCTTGCCGTCGGATGCGGCGATTACCGTATATTCGTCGCCGAGAAGTTCGGCGGTGAGTCTGCGGATGTCTTCGTTGTCGTCTATTACCAATAGAAGCGGATGGTCGGAGTCGGGCAGGGGCGCTTCGTTCTCTATCCGCTCCAGTTCCGTGATGGTGTCGTCGCGCAGTGTGCCGGATGTCGAAACATCGGGAGTCTGTTTATTTTCAGTTATATGCGTGACGGGAATGGTGACGGTGAATTCCGACCCCTTACCCTCGCGGCTCGTTACGGTAATCCCGCCATGATGCAGTTCCACGAACGCCTTGGCCAGCGAGAGTCCGATGCCGGAACCTTGCGGATGCACCTTGTCCACCTGGAAGAACCGGTCGAATATGTTGCCTAAGTCGCGCTCGGATATGCCGCGGCCGGTGTCGTGAACGGCTATTACAAGGTTGTCGCTTTCCGTCCTGACAATGAAATTGATGCGGCCGTTGTCCGGAGTATATTTGAATGCGTTGGACAGAAGGTTGAAGCACACCCGTTCCAGTTTTTCGGTGTCTATGGCGATGGTGAAATCGTCGGGCAGGTCGATGTCGACGGTCAGTTTTATGTCGCGTTTGCGTGCGATGGCCATGAATGCCTCGGCCCAGTCCCGGGCCAGGTCGGCGAAACGGGCTTCAGTGAGGTTGACATCGAGCTTGCCGTTCTCGTATTTGCGGAAATCGAGAATCTCGTTGATCAGACGTTTCAGTATGCGCACGTTCTTGTCGGCTATGCGCATCAGCGAATGCTGCTGAGGCGTCAGGTTGTCGGCGTGGGCGAGTTGCGCCACCGGCTCGGCTATCAGGGTGAGGGGCGTGCGCAGGTCGTGGGATATGTTGGTGAAGAACATCAGCTTGGACTGCGTGGCCTCCTCCAGCTGGCGGTTCAGTTCCTCCTGGGCGTCACGCTGTTGCTCCAGCAGACGGTTCTGCTCCAGTATCTGGCGGTGATGGCGCTGGTTCATCCAGTATGTGCGCAACAGCATGAACACAAAGGCCAACAGAAGTATCACCAGCCCGATGGTGACATACAGCAGGGTGGTCTGTATGGAATGCCGTTCCCAGTATTGGTCCACCTGGCTTTTGAGGATCTTCATTTTGGAAGTCTCCTCGTTCAGCGACTTGTTCTGAAGCGCGAGGATGTCGGCGTTCGACTTGTCTACGGCCGAAGCGAGGGGCAGCGTCTGGATGCGGTCGAAACGTTCGCCTTTCAGGATGGCCAGTGCGGTGCGCACCAGTTCGTGTCCCTCCGTAGGATACAGGAATGTAGCGTCTATCACGCTGTCGGCCACGGCCTTCATGCCGATGTTGGGGGCGGCGTCGATGCCGATGACACGGATGTGCAGGCCCCGTCGGCGCGCTACGTTGGATGCGGCGATGGCCATACGGTCGTTGTGGGCGTAAATCAGATCTATATCCTTATATATGTCCAACAGGGAGTCGGCGACCCGAGTCGCATCCTTGTCGTTCCAGTTGCCGTGGGCCGATGCCACGATGTCAAGCCGGTTCTGTCTTGCACCTTCGGCAAATCCTTCGTGTCTCTGTATGGTCGGAGAGGATCCTTTCAGTCCCTGTATCTCCAGCACACGGCCTCCGGCGCCTGTCAGATTGCCGGCATACTGTGCGGCGGAACGGCCTATGGCGCGGTTGTCCACGCCGATATATGCCGTATATGAATCGCCGTTGATGTCGCGGTCGAATATCACCACCGGCAGGCCGGATTCGTACGTCTCCTTTATAATAGGTGTAATGGCGTTCGCTTCGTTGGGAGCGGCAAGGATGATGTCGAAGCCGTTGTCGCGGAAATATCTGATGTCGGCTATCTGCTTCTCGTTGCTGTCGTCGGCCGAGCGGATTTCCACCGTGGCCTCCGGATGGAACATCATCTCGCGCATTATCTCCTCGTTCATTTTATTGCGCCAGTCGTCGGCGCTGCATTGCGAGACGCCGATGCGGTAAGTCTTTTCCCTTTGGCATGAAACACAGAGCAGACATGCCATCGTTAGTAATGGTATCAATAGGTGCCGGTTCTTCAGGCTCATATTTATATGCAGGTCATTAGGTTAATTCGCACACAAATTTAGTCATAATAATTTAAATATTAGTGCATTCGGTTATAAAAATGTAGCGCTGCAACATTTTTGATACTCTTTGACCTAAAATTAATATTGCTATCATGGAGTGTTTATGTATTTTTGCAACGGAAACCCGGCGGACAGGATTTACACCGGGTGTATGACTGAAAAAATCAACAACATGAACAACTTGATCGGGATAATAAAGACATCGTTGGTGACGGCCGGCATGATGGGGACATTCGTGCTGAATGCAGCCGGAGTCGAAGTGAATCATCTTGGAACGAACAATACGCTGGTGCGTGTCACAGGCGACGGGAAATATCTGCTGATGCCCGTACAGGAGTCGAACGATGACGCGACGGTCAACGTCCTGGTGGACGGGAAACTTGACCGCACCATATATGTAAGGCTGGCCAAGTCAAAGGTGGACTACACAGTGCCTCTAGACATAGCAAGGTACAAGGGCCATGACGTGGTGCTGAACATCGTCACTACGCAGAACCGTTCCACTGTCCGCGAGGCCAAGGAGGATGTGTGCTGGAATAGTTTCACCGTTTCGGACACGTTCGATACCGCCAACCGCGAGAAATACCGTTCGGCGTATCATCACACGCCGCTGTACGGCTGGATGAACGATCCGAACGGAATGTTTTACAAGGATGGCGTGTGGCATCTGTACTACCAGTGGAATCCGTACGGATCGAAATGGCAGAACATGACATGGGGTCATTCCTCGTCCAAGGACCTGGTGAACTGGGAGCACCATCCGGCGGCGATAGAGCCCAACGGGTTGGGAACGGTGTTCAGCGGCAGCAGTGCCGTCGATACGGAGGACAGTGCCGGCTTCGGCAAGGATGCCGTGCTGGCCATGTACACCTCGGCCGGCGTGAGTCAGGTGCAAAGCCTGGCGTACAGCACGGACAACGGCGAGACTTTCAGCATATACCCGGGTAATCCGACATTAGCGCTGGAGAGTGAGGCCCGCGATCCTAATATGTTCTGGAATCCTGACACGAAGACATGGACCTTGATACTGGCGCATCCGCTGGATCACGAAATGCTGATATTCACGTCGCCCGATATGAAGGCATGGACATTGCAAAGCAAATTCGGCCAGGGACTGGGCGCGCAGGACGGCGTATGGGAATGTCCCGACCTGTTCCCGCTGAAGGTGGAAGGCACCGACGAACAGAAATGGGTGCTTATCTGCAACATAAATCCCGGAGGGCCTTTCGGCGGTAGCGCGACACAGTATTTTGTCGGCGATTTCGACGGCAAGACATTCAAGGCCGATACGGATGCGAGCGGTAAGGTTCCGACCAAATGGATGGACTACGGCAAGGACAATTATGCGTCGGTAAGTTTCAGTGACGCGCCTGACGGACGACGCACGATATTGGGCTGGATGAGCAACTGGCAGTACGCTGCGGATGTGCCCACCATGCAGTATCGCAGCGCGAACACGCTGCCGCGCGATATGAGCCTGTTCCGCGCCAAAGACGGTGAAATATATCTTGCATCTGCCCCTTCGCCCGAGGTGGACATGTTGCGCGGCAAGTTGGTTAAATCTACAGGCAAAGCGACTGTCGGTGCAAAGGGAATGACCTTCGGCATTCCGGAACTGTGCGAGATCGACATGGAAATACAGCCCGAACGCTGCCGGGAGGTCGAGATATGTCTCAACAATGCCAAAGGCCAGAAGGTGTTGCTGACATACGATGTGGCCGGAAACAGGCTCGCGTTCGACCGTCGCGAGAGCGGCATAACGGACTTCAGTCAGGATTTCCCAGCAGTAACTGTGGCTCCGCTTTATTCTGACAACGGTATGTTGAAACTCAGGATATTCGTGGACCGCTGCAGCATGGAGGTGTTTGCCGACGACGGCCGCTCGGTGATGACCAACTTGGTGTTCCCCGACGACCCGTATTCGCAGCTGACGGTGAAGGCGCGCGACGGAAAGGCTAAGGTGCGCAACCTGAAAGTGTATGAAATCAAGAATAATTAATTATAAAAAGAATAAATCATAATTATGGATATAACACAAACCATAACGGCCAATAAAAAGAGCTACATAGCCCGGATGGTCCCGGTGATGCTGTGCTTTTTCGCCATGGGCTTCGTGGACCTGGTGGGAACGGCATCCAACTATGTGCAGAAGGACCTGGGCCTTACCGATTCGCAGGCCAACCTGTTCCCCTCGCTGGTGTTCTTCTGGTTCCTGATTTTCTCCGTGCCGACGGGAATGCTGATGAATAAGATAGGGCGTAAGAATACGGTGCTGATAAGCCTGATAGTGACGGCGGTGTCGCTGTTCATTCCGGCGTTCGGCGACAGCTATGCAGTGATGCTTATCTCGTTCTCGCTGTTAGGCATAGGCAACGCCATAATGCAGACGTCGCTCAATCCGCTGGTGAGCAATCTGATCAGCGGCGACAAACTGGCATCCACTCTTACGTTCGGTCAGTTCGTCAAGGCTATCGCCTCATTCCTTGCCCCCATCATCGCGGCGTGGGGCGCGACTACGATGATGCCTACGTTCGGACTGGGCTGGCGCGCGCTGTTCGTGATTTACGCGGTGATAAGTTTCCTGTCAATATCTCTGTTGGCAGCCACTCCCATCGACGAGGAAAAGCCCGACAAGGCCACAGGTATCGTGGAATGTCTGCGACTGCTTGGCAAGCCGTTCATATTCCTTTGCTTCCTCGGAATCATGTGCCATGTGGGCATCGACGTGGGCACCAACACCACGGCTCCGAAAATCATCATGGAGCGTCTGGGACTTCCCTTGGAGGAGGCCGGATTCGCCACAAGCGTATATTTCATATTCCGTACGGCGGGATGTTTCCTCGGCGCCTTCATACTGCGTTCCATGTCTCCAAAACTGTTCTTCGCCGTCAGCGTGGCGATGATGCTGGCCGGAATGGTCATACTGTTTGTATGCAACACGCTCGCTCCGCTTTATGTGGGAATCGGCCTGATTGGCTTCGGCAACTCCAATATATTCTCGGTAGTGTTTTCGCAGGCGTTGATGTACACGCCCAACGAGCGCAACGAGGTGTCCGGCCTGATGATCATGGGTCTGTTCGGTGGCACCGTTTTCCCGCTCGCGATGGGTTATGCGGCCGACGCTCTCGGTCAGGCCGGTGCAGTGGCCGTCATGACCGTAGGGGTGATTTACCTGATGTATTACACGTTGAAGATTAGAAAAATATAATAACTTTGAAAATATAATGCCATTATGAATGATATAGTAGTAGGAATGGGGGAGGCCCTGTGGGACGTTCTGCCCGAAGGTAAGAAAATAGGAGGCGCACCGGCCAATTTCGCATATCATGTGTCGCAGTTCGGGCTACCCGGCTACGTGGTGAGCGCCGTGGGCGACGATGCCTTAGGCAAGGAGATTGTGGAAAACTTCACCTCCAAGGGTCTGAACCAGCTGATAGCCGAGGTGCCGTATCCCACCGGTACGGTGCAGGTGGAGATAGACCAGGCCGGCATCCCCCAGTACGACATCAAGGAGAACGTGGCGTGGGACAATATCCCTTATACCGATAGCCTTGAAGCGCTTGCAAAAAGAACGAAGGCCGTATGCTTCGGCTCGCTGGCACAGCGCAACGTGGTGTCGCGCGACACCATCAACCGGTTCCTGGACGCGATGCCGCAGAGTGACGACAGCCTGGTGGTGTTTGACGTGAACCTGCGTCAGGGATTCTACAACAAGGAGATACTGTGTAATTCCATGTCGCGCTGCAATATATTGAAGATCAATGACGAGGAACTGGTGACCGTGAGTCGCATGTTCGGCTATCCCGGCATTGACCTGCAGGACAAGTGCTGGATTCTGCTTGGCAAGTACAACCTGAAGATGCTGATACTGACGTGCGGCATCAACGGTAGCTATGTGTTCACGCCGGGCAACGTGTCGTTCCAGCCCACGCCCAAGGTGGAAGTGGCCGATACGGTGGGCGCCGGCGACAGCTTCACCGCCGCGTTCATAGCCTCGATACTGAAGGGCAGGAGCGTGCAGGAGGCGCATTCACGTGCCGTACAGACATCCGCATACGTCTGCACGAGGAAGGGCGCCATGCCCATACTGCCCGCCGAACTGACCGACTGAGACTCTGCCCATATACAATTTTACGCCAGGGTCGGACAGTTGGATTTGAACTTTAGTTGAATAGGAATGTTGTTATTGTAACCGGGGTCGGGTAGGCTCCGGTTTTTAATACTTGATTCGTTATGAAAAAGAATTTATTCCTCTCCTTGGCATCGGCGGCTGTGATCATGCTGGCCGGCGTGACTGTTACCGCCCAGGCGGAACCTCAGATAAACAACGGTATGCCGGGCATCGCAATGGCCGGATCGCAAAACTATAACAAGATTCCCGAAAAGGCACGCAAGTTCGTGGACAAGCATTTCAAAGGCACGGCCGTGTCGAAATGCGAGCAATACTTTGCCAAGGGTCAGTATGAAGTCGAATTGGCCAACGGCATTGACATTGACTTCAACAGGAAGGGTGAGGTGCTGGAGATTGACGCTCCCGACAACGCATATCTGGCACAGTCGGTAGTGAAGGATCTGCTGCACCACGGAGCATACAACCGTCTGGTGAAGGATGGATATGCGAACAAAGTGGAGTCGGTAGAGTTCCGCAAAGGCCGGGCCGTTGAAGTCGAGATCGGCATCGAAGGTCCCGACACCTACATCTTCGACCTGAACGGCACACTGATAGCCATCGAAGACTAAGTAACGGAACAGAAGCCATCGAAGACTGACGGCTGAAGCTATCGAATACTTACAGCCTCAGCTGAGACTTCGAGTCTCAGCCACAGTCTATTGAAATACGCATTAACCCAAGGCGTCACGGACCTTCGTTCCGTGGCGCCTTTAGTCATCTATCGCGTCGGTAAGTACAGAGACATGGTCTCCGACCAAGCTGTGTCGCACCGGTCTGTCCCCACGAAGGCCGGTGCCAGCTGTCTCTGTCGCCGTCCATCATGGGGTTAATGAGAAACAACCTCTCTTACCTTTGCAGAGTCCAATCAGATAATGACAAAATAAGAG
>UQMZ01000062.1 GCA_900542185.1 uncultured Bacteroidales bacterium | reverse complement strand
CGCAAATTTAACACTTTTCCCTAAATCCATGCACCGGGATTTCGGCTTGTGCCCTTGTTCTTGACCTTTAAGAATCTCGCAAATTCCAAAAAGAATTAGTCAGGAATCAGCAACGGTAGATGCGCATGGGATATGTATAGTACGTATGTGTTTCCGAGAAGGAACTACGTAAATATTGATGCATGTACAAGCGTAGGCTCTACAGTTGTCGTTCTACTAATTCGGGCAATGCGAGAGCCTTTAAAGGGGAACGACGATAGTAAGGTTCCTGCGCTTTCTTTATTTAACCATAACAACTTGTAACGGTTGTCATAAGGGACCATGATAACCGAAGATCAGTAGAAAAGACACACATCAGTGTAATACTTACAACCCGTTTTCGCAAAGAAAACAAACCCGCTCGCCCCGGAACCAAGGGGAGAGTCACAATGTCTGGCAATAACAATCAAGAGCGCTTACGTTACATCACATTACTGTCCGAACATACGCTAACAATCCATTTATAAAACAAGCAAGGCGCGTTAGCCTCAGATTCAGACGGTCCGAAACGTAAGTCCGGTTCCTGCTCTTACAATTAACATACCTCTGTCGGGGAATCAGGAGGGTTGAGACAACAATAAGGCATGCTTGACAGCATCAGAACAACAACTAACGGCAATCACAAGGGGCGCATAGTCACTCTGATTGCAGCCATAGCAATGGCTTTCACAGTCTTGCCGGCACAAGCTCAGTTTGGAATCAAGACCAACTTACTGTACGACGCCACGCTGACGGCCAACATAGGGGCCGAACTGCGTGTGGCACCCAAATGGTCGATCGACGTTTCGGGCAACCTCAATGCCTGGTCATTAAACGACGGCAAAAGATGGAAGCACTGGCTCGTGCAGCCCGAGGCCCGCTACTGGTTTTGTGAAGCGATGGGAGGACATTTCTTAGGCTTCCATGCGCTGGGCGGCGAGTTCAACTTCGGTCATCTGGATCTGCCGATGAACATTCTCGGCACCAACTTCAAGAAGCTGAAGGACAACCGCTATCAAGGCTGGATGGCCGGCGTGGGTGTGGCATACGGTTATTCATGGCTGCTGCACAAGCACTGGAACCTCGAGGCCGAGTTAGGCGTGGGCTGGACATACAGCAAATACGACCAATATGAATGCGCGGGCTGCGGCCGCAAGACCGGCAACGGCCACCACAACTATTTCGGACTCACCAAGGCCGCGATTAACCTCGTTTACATTTTCTAAAAAAGCTATCACATGACACGAAACATATTGACGGCCTTGCTCGCCGCTACAGCCGCATTCTCTCCGGCCTACGCTGCGCAGAATTCCAACTCCATCACCATGATCGAGGGGATGGTGAACGTCAACCTCGATTTCAATATCGACGAATTGAAAGTGAAGTCGAACGAGACTATGGTCCTTACCCCTTATCTTGTAAACGAGGGCGACACGCTGTTTCTTCCCTCCCTGGGCGTGTACGGCCGCAACAGCTGGATACAGCGCCAGCGCGGAGTGTCGCGCATTCCCGAGAAACCGGCACTGGCCATCCGGGCAAAGGAAAATCCTACATATAAGTATCACGCCGTGACCCGCTACCGCGAATGGTTCGACGGCATGAAGCTCTCCGTGCGCGAGAAGCGTTACGGCTGCGCCTCGTGCAACAAGGGTCTGGCCACCATCGACGACATCGACTTCTGGCAGGCGCCGCGCCTGGACTTCGCCTCCATGCTGACATTCGAGGAGGCCGAGGTAGAGGCGGTGAAGGAGCGCAACATCAGCGGCCGCGCCAATGTGGAGTTCCCCGTCAACAAGACCGTGCTGATCGAGGACTTCCGGGGCAACCATGCCGAGCTTGCCCGAATCACCGCCGGTATCGACTCCGTGCGCGACGACAAGGACGTGACCATCGAGTCAATCCTTATCAAGGGTTTCGCATCGCCCGAAGGAGCATACGCCAACAACGAGCGTCTGGCCAAGGGTCGTACAGAGGAACTGAAGGACTACGTGCAGGGTCTCTACTCCTTCGCTCCCGGCATCATGAAGACCGACTGGGAAGCCGAGGACTGGAACGGCCTCCGCGCATGGGTGCGGCTGAGCAACATCGCCAACCGCCAGGCAATCCTCGATATCATCGACGACGGAAACCTCAGCCCCGACGCACGCGACCAGAAGATAAAGAGAACATTCCCCAAGGAATACTCCATGCTTCTCAACACCGTATATCCCTCGTTGCGTCACTCGGAGTATCTGATCAAATACATAGTGCGTTCCTACTCCAATCCGGAGGAGATACTGGCAGTGATGAAGACACGTCCCGGCAATCTTAGTCTTGACGAATTCCTGATCGCCGCCAAGAGCCTCAAGCCCGGTTCGCCGGAATACAACGAGGTGTTCGAGACGGCAGTCCGCATGTACCCCGACTCGCCCGTGGCCAACTACAACGCCGCCAACACCGCCATCTCGCGCGGACTCTGGGACGAGGCTTCGGCCTACCTGAGCAAGTGCGGCGACACGCCTAAGGTTAAGTTCTCGAAGGGTGTTGTGGCGGCAGGACAGAGGGACTTCGACACAGCCCGTACGCTGCTCACCGAAGCCGCCCGTCAGGGCGTGGACAACGCGCAGACGCTCCTCGACCAGCTGGACCGATATGAGGAGTATGTCAAGCTACAGGATTCGATTCAGCCCGAAGACATCAAGTAACGAAGCCTAAACAGCTTCGATATATACTGAAATAAACAAACAACAATAAACCAAGTATTAACAATTAAATTTTGTACAAGTGAACAAGATTAATTATCTCGGTCTCGCAGCAATAGCAGCCTTCGGACTTGCATCCTGCTCGAGCGATGAGCCCGGAAACGGCTCGAACAACGGCGCCGCCAAAGGCGAGCAATACATGGCCGTGACAATCCGCACCGCCGGCATGAACGGTACCCGCGCAGCTGAACTCGGCGATCCCGAATTCGAGGATCCCGCCGCAGGCAGCAACGAAGGCACTGTCACAAAAGACAACATCTATTTCTACTTCTTCGATGGCGACGGCAATCCCTTCCAGTTGGCAGCCGCCAACGTCAACGGAGCTGTAGCTACCAACGTCGTGAAACCTGTAGAGATCAGCTCGGCTAATACAAACGGCGCTGAGCCCGGAACGATTCAGGGTGTGCTTGTGCTTGGTAAGGCCGCCAACGAAGGTTATGTAGGTACTACTCCTTCACAGATGCTTTGCGTGGCTAATCCCGTCTCAACTAATATTGATGCATACGCAAACAAGCCCCTCAAAGAGGTCCTCGATATTGCAAGCTCTAACGCCAGTCTACCCACACTTACCAACTTCGTCATGACCAGCTCGACATACGTTGACGGTGGTGAGAAGGTTGTCGCTACCGATGTAACCGGAAAATTCGCCACTACTCCCGAGGCTGCCAAGGCGAACCCTGCGACCATCTATCTGGAGCGTCTGGCAGTCAAGGTACGTGCTCATGGTCTGGGCGATTTCACTCCTGAATATCGTAACGCAGATGGCGACATTGTGGAAGACTACCAGTATAAGGTCAACAACGAGGAAGTCGATCTGCAGGTGACTCTCGATGGCTGGAGACTGGTCAATATCTCGACGCAGTCTCTCGCATTCAAGAATATAGTAGCTGACGGCAACTATTTCACAGGTTGGAACAATGCAGACCTTCACCGTTGCTACTGGGCTTTGTCTAAGGTAAGCAATCCTTTGATCAACAAAATCGTAAATTGCGATATCTATGATGCAAACCAGTGGAAACGCGGTAATTTCAATGCAGATCAGCCTACTACAAATATCGCTTATGCATACGAGAATACTCAGTACGCTACCGACGTTTATACCTCATCTGTTTCTGACCGTATGAGCAATGCCACAGGTATTCTTGTAAAGGCTACCGTTAAGATGAAAAAGGCCGGTGAGACTGAGTTCACACCCGTTGATTTGGTTCGCTGGGCCGGTGCATATTACACCGAGGATGAACTGAAAAATATGATCATCGCCAACTACAATGTAACGACCGGATCTTCGCTTACGGCTTCTGCCGTTTCTTTCGTTAAGGATACAGAACCCAACAGATGGAAGGCACAGGTGACAAACGGTACAGTTGTGACGGACTGGAGCACCAACTACAACAACATCATGCGTTGGATCGACGGTGCTACTTCCTACTATCTGAACATCGAGCACCTGGGAGGTCTGTATGGCGTGGTACGTAACCATATCTACGACTACGAATTTACAGGTGTTGTAGGTCTTGGCGTTCCCGGCAACGATCCCGAGAATCCGGAGCCCGAGGACGAGACATTCCTGGCAGCCAAGGTGGCTATCCTGAACTGGCATGTAATCTCCAACAAATTCGTTCTTGAATAATCGAATGCCTTAGAATAGATGAAGCCGGCCCGGGCCGGTACGACCCGGGCCGACTCTATCTTCCCAACATTAACCGCGAAACACCTCACTTCTCGACTAAAACACCTAAACCACCGGTTTAAAATGCTTAAAGTTAATATTTTCAAGAAGTTGCAAATTCTGTCGCTTTGCCTCGTCGCCGCCGTGTCGTTCACGAGCTGCAGCTGGGTCAAGGACGAGTCAGACTGCGTGGATAGCTATAACCTCGTCAAGTTTGTCTATGACTATAATATGAAGTTTGCCGACGCCTTCTCACCGGAGGTGAAGAGCATCACGCTGATGGTATTCGATAGCACAACCGGCAAATTGGTGGACCGTTATCAAATGCCTTCCTCGGAACTGATTGGCGGCAACGAACTGTCGCTGCGCGTGCAGCCTGGCAGCTACGACCTGCTGTCGTGGAGCGGTGACTATGCCGACTCATGGGACATCCCCGCGGGCACAATCGGCGAATCGACGCTGACCGAGTACACGGCATACCTTAAACGTGCCGAAACAGACGGTAAGGCTACCGTCGACAAAGATGTCAAGGCACTATATCATGGTCTCATACACGTAGACCTCCCATACGCATCCCCCTCGAAACCTAACCGCGTGACAATGCCTCTGATGAAGGACACCAACGTGGTTCGGGTGATACTCCAGCAGATTTCCGGCGAGGAAGTGGACGCCTCTCAGTATAACTGGGAAATAACAGACGGAAACGGATTCCTTAATTACGACAACAGTATCAGGAGCTTCGCTCCAATCACATATAAACCATGGTATCTGCACACCGGATCCGTGGACATCAACACCAACCCGACGACTCCCGGAGGCTCGCCCGACAAACAGGCACCCTCGACACGCGCCGCGCTCGGCGCCGCGCTCGCCGAGTTCACCCTCTCGCGCCTCACGATGGATACCGACCCCATCCTGCATATCACCAACAAGAAGGGCGAGACCGTCCTGAAGATCAACGTCCGCGATTACGCCCTGCTTGTAAAGGGATATTACAACCGCGCCATGTCCGATCAGGAGTATCTGGACCGTCAGGACGAATACAACATGACGTTCTTCCTCGACGACGGCGGACGCTGGTTCTCCACGGTGATCATCATCAACGACTGGCGCATCATACGTCACGAGACTCCGGTATCCTGATAACAATAACTTAAATTCGGTAGTAACCTCATACCTGATAAAGATCATAAAATGTTCGATATTCGTAAACGTATCAAAAACGGCAAGCAGCTTCTACTTGCGGCGGCTCTCTCGCCGGTGCTTCTTGCGGGATGCATCACCGAGGACGGTGCATGTCCCGACGGCGTCGGCGGCGGCAACGGCACGTGGCTCTCGATGAGGGTCGTGAACGCCGACAGTCAGACGGGACGCACCCGCGCCAATGATGATGCAGGTCATCCGGACGAGGCTGCGACCGATCCCGAAAACTACATCGACGGCAGCGACATGACCATCATGTTGCTCGACAACCGCCAGATGGTGCGCCATATATTCACGCCCGATGAAATCACTCTGAGTACGTCAACGTCAGGAAACAATGTTTTCTACGATCTGAAATTCAAGCTCAACGCCGATTATTTCAGTTACGCAGGCTCTATGACCAGCGTGGATTTCTCGCTTATGGTCGTGGCAAACCGCACCGGCCTCGGAGGCGAGACATCGGCTTTCGGGTCGGACATGCTGAGCAAGACTCCGCTGATGATCGCGCAAGGTTATCCCTCGTTTACGATGCCCGGTCAGACCACGGTCGCCTGGATGCCGAACGGAAGCACTCAGCGTATTCCGATGTCGGGCATCATGGCCGCAAAGGGTATGAATCTCAGCGTGGCCAACACAGCCGACAATCCCCTCGACGTGGGAACCATCTACCTGCAGCGCAATCTGTGCAAGGTGCGTATATTGGGTGATCTGGACGGTCTTGACGGCGGCTCTGAATTCAAGGATATCACTTCCGTACGGCTCATCGGAGCCAACGGCAAAGGGGCCTTTATTCCGGTGGTGGCCGAAGGAACCGGTTCCTGGTATTCCGGCACGAAAGTACTGGAGACGCCGACCGTGAAGTCCGACTGGTGGAACGCCGGCGCGGAAGTCACGATGCTGGCCGCCTCGCAGACGAGCGTGGTGTACAACAAGACTTACGACAACGCCTTCTACTGCTATGTGCCCGAGGCCGAACTTACCAGTAAAGGCGCGAAACTGGTGGTCACCGCCAATTACGACGAAGACGAGACGCGCACACGAACATGGGAGCTTTCGCTTGACCAGGCGGGTACGGGGGCGAACAACGGATATACCGGCACGCAGTCGTTCGTGCGCAATCATATATACGAATATCTGGTGCAGGCCGTTTCCGGTACCAGGCTCACACTGACGCTTAATGTGCTTGACTGGCAGGCCGAGACCGTGATATGGGATTACAGCGACAACCCCGGCGTGGCAGACGGCGGCTGGCTGCAATGGACCGATCTCAACGGCGCGACAACACCATCGACAGCCAGACTTGTGTTCGGCAACAACCAGAACAACGCTGCCACCGGTACATTTCAGTTCTCCCAACCGATAGGGGGGACATGGACGGCATCGTTCGCCCCGTCGGGCAATACAGAGGCCGATGCATTCTGCTTCGTGGCCGAAGACGGTTCACTCGTCAACACCATCAGCGGCCCGATAAGCGACGGCGTGAAGTCTTCGATAAAGATAAGACCCCGTTACGCTCCTTCATCCGGTCAGCGCTCGGCGCAGCTCATATTCACAGTGCGCACGCCCGACGGCCGTACACTTACCGGCGACCTTGTGGAGGACGAGGGCATAAAGCACTTCACGGTGGTGCAGAACAGGCAGTGATTTCATTGCAAGCAACATGACAACAACAACGATTCTATAAAGACCTACAATGTTCTTTCTGAAGAAAAAGATATCAAAGATAATGCGGCTGGCGGGAGCACTCATGGTTCCGGCCATGCTGCTCGCATCCTGCTCCGCCGATCTGGATACTCCGTCCAACGGGGAATCCGGGCCGAAGCCGGGATATATCACCATCAGTCTTCGCGACAAGGCTCCCGGCACCCGTGCCACTGAAGACGATGTGGATGCATTGAACGAGAATCTCATCTCCAATGCTCTGGTATGTCTCTATACGGCCGGTTCCGACGATAATGCCGCTCCGGTCCTGAGCAGGGAATTCGACCTCAATGTGAACACGACGGGCACCGTGGAGATCCGTCTGAGTCGTGAGATTCTCACAGCCCTGTTTCCGGGCGGTAATACCTGCCGCGCGTATGTGGTGGCAAACCTGCCGGAAGGCAGCGCTATACCGGCGGAAAGTGAGAGGACCATCAACAATCTTAAGGACATTGCCGTCGAAGCCGACTTCGCCACCTACGATCCGCAACCCTCGTTCGTAATGGACGGAGGCAACACACTTACGCTAACCGGCGACATAGCCACTCCCTCGCAATGTGAGGTGACCGGCAATGTCGACCTGCAGCGCGCTGCCTCCAAAATACGTCTCGGCGTAAAGGTGGCCGAGTCAGTGACAGCGAATGGTGAGACATGGGAACCTCAGATAGAGAACGGAATGAACGTGCTCATCACCAATGGCGTGCGCAAGGCGAAAGTTACGCCGGACGCTAAACCCGGCAGTGGCATAGCCGATCCCTATTACTCGACGGCCACTAACGCCGAAGATGAGACCCATCGCGGCCGGACACTGACGGACAAAGGCGAAGGAGTGGAATATCGTTATCAGCTTGACGAGTCTTTCTACTCATATCCCAACTCCTGGAGCGGCAATGATGAAACCATGACATACATGGTACTGACCGTGCCGTTCAAGAAGGTAGGTGCGGAGACGTACCGTACGTGTTACTACACGGTGCCTGTGGTGCGCGACAACGCCATAGTCCGCAATGTGTCATACATGGTCAATATCAACATCGAGATACTCGGCAGCTTCAATCCCGATGTGCCTCTTGTTCTCGAAGACCTCAGCTACAAGGCTATTGACTGGAGCCAGGAAAGTATGAATGTAAACATTCAGGACTACCGGTATCTTGTGCTCGACCAGACGGAATATGTCGTCAACAACCTCTCCGAGATCAGCATCCCATTCTATTCCTCGCACGAGACGGTGGTGAAATCCGTTTCCTTCAAATATTATCTTTACAATACAAGTGCTGCCGGACTTGTTAAGGAAGTGTCGGTGTCTAAAGAACAAAATGAAGCAAGTGAGAATGGGAAAGGAATATATCAGACAGATGTCGATAATACCATAAACTCTCAGACTAACGCCAGAACCCTGACATTCACTCACGAATTGAAGGAAATGACTGCTTATAATAGCGGGGGAAGGGTACTTCAATTGAGTGGAAGCGGTACTACATATCCTTCCGAGAGTACGATTAATTCAAATATCGCCGCAATTGCCAGATATGCGTTGACAGATGTGGATGCGTATTCACGGTTTGACATTGAAATCACAATCGTTCATAAGGATCTTGAGAATAATGCAAGCACTCCTTTCCAAAGGACGATAAAGATTACCCAGTATCCGGCGATGTATATTGAGGCTGATGAGAATAAATTTATAACGAATCATTACAATGATAGTGAACCTTATGGAGTTGCAGCATACGCCAACGTGTATATTAACGGCAATAATGGAGCTGATGGAAGCGGATCAATGCGTCCTTCGGGTCTGTCAGGTGGCAATCGTAACCCCAATATGTATATAATTAATGTAACACGTCTTTCCAGTAATCGTTATCGCATTGGTGATCCTCGTGTTACAACTGTAGATAATCTTATTGATAATAGTAGTGACTGGGGTGAAACATCCTGGACCGAAGCTCCGGCATTATTTGGAACTTCCCAAAGGAGATTGATGTATTATTATCCTACTGATACCTCAGATGCGATGAAGATGACAATCGCTCCTAAATTCAGGGTAGCTTCTTCTTACGGTGTATCACCCACGATGGATAAAGAGACTGCTCAAAGACGTTGCGCCTCATATCAGGAACAAGGTTATCCAGCTGGAAGATGGAGACTGCCAACTTATGCCGAAATGGAGTATATAATTACTCTATCCAATAATAATAGAATCCCCGTTCTATTTTCATCAAGTAGCCGATATTGGAATGCAAGTGGTAGTTCTCGTGCCACGATAACCAATGGGGCACTTAGTAACCCAGGTAATAATGACGCAAATGTCAGATGTGTCTATGACGAATGGTATTGGGAATCAATAGAACCGAAAATGCCTTCAAGTGGTACAAGTAGTTGTGAAATGCGGACGGGTTGGAATCAATATACGACATTCACCATAGATCCTTACTACAAATTCACCTGGGGTGACAAGCAGAGATAAACTAAGAATAGAATACAAAGAAATAAAGGAACAGCTATGAGGCTTTTCAGATATATAAGCATGGTAGGGGTGCTGGCGATTGCGGCCGGTTGCTCGAACAGTCCTCTTGACGGTCCGGAGGGACCGGTAGAGGATGGCGACCTGCTGACGCTCGACCTTTCCGTCAATATCGGCGAGATGGGTATAGCCAACACCCGCGCGTTCGAGGATGCGCCCGATTATGCGAATCTGCATCTATATATTGCGGAATTCGATGAGAAGGGAGGACCGCTTGACGGCAATGTGCTCGCCAACGTGTATGAAGCCGAGGAGGAGACTGTCAACGCCGACGGCGACATGCACTTCAAGCTGACGGTAGTGAAAAGTGACCAGCCTAAGGTACTTCATCTTATCGCCGTGCCGCGAGGAACGGATCTGACGACTCCCTACGGACTCGAGGGTCAGGTGATTCCGACCCTGACTGTGGGCAACGAGACACCGGCTTACTGGGCGCGTGTCAAGTTGTCTTATGGTTACGGCAGCGAGGATGCCGCCGGCAATTGGGTGACGGCGAAAGATGTGCAGTCATCTCTGACACACGTGCCGATGCTGCGCAATTTCGCTAAAGTGTCGATGACATCAAGCGCACCGACTACAGATAACTTCAGATTAACCGGTTTCGTGGTACTGAACCGCGCCAGCAGAGGTACTGTGGCTCCCTGGAATTCAGAGAAGCAGGAGTTCCCGGCATTCAGCGATGGAGCGACACCTCTAACTTACACGGATATCAATAAATCGGGCTATTCGGGCTATTGTCCCGTCAATCCTGGCGCGGAAGGAAGCATCATCGGCACGACGGCGACCGCCGCCGATTTTACAACGACTGCAAAATACCTTTACGAGCGTCCGGTAAGTGCGCTCGATAACACCGTTGTAATTTTCAGCGGAACAAAAACCGGCGTAACGGGTACGCGCTATTATAAGCTCGACCTTGGCAAGACCGGCGACGATATGATTTTCCGCTATTACAACGTGCTGCGAAATTTCGATTACCATATCAACGTCACCGGAGTGCAGGGCAATGGATACGGTTCGATTGAGGACGCCATCAAGGGAGTGGTGCAGAACAATTTCTCGTTCGACATCACGACTGCCCAGATGCTCAACATCAGCAACGGCAAGGAGATGCTGTGGGTGAACCAGACCACATTCGTGGTGAACGACCCTAATGACCGCACCGTCACGTTTAAATACCGTTTCATGCCGAATGTCGCGAATCAGGGCGTCTATAACAATTCGCAATTGAAATTCTATACGCAGACTGCCGATGGCACGACTGAAGAAGGCATCAAGACCGGTACGGTGATAACCGGGGTCACACACCAGACGACACCGGATGCCGAGGGATATTCCTCCGTGACTCTGACCACCTCTGCACCGGGGAGCGAGACTCAGGAGGCATCGTTCATCATCATCGACCCGACGAGCGGACTTGGCCGCACCATAAACGTGATAGTACGTAATCCATGGATATACGAAGATCCTCAGGAATGGGCCGGCACTTACAACACGCGTGCTCAGTTCTCGAACACGAAATACCCAAAAGAAGCGGAGTGGGAAAATGCCGTAGGCACGGAGCAAGGTTCGGCATTCACGCTGATGTTCAATCTGGAAGAGAATATACCTCAGGCCATGTTCCCCCTCGAGTTCGTTGCCGAATCAAGAGGCCAGAACTTCGAAAACAATAAGATCGGTACTCTTGTAGTGCGTTCGGACAAATCATTGTTTGACGAAACAAAGAATGCCATTCAGTATGTCAAGACAGTCACGTACGCCGACTATATGAGCGATCTTACGCTCAAGAATCCTACCGGAACGATTGTGAAGGATTCTGACGGCACGAGTCATCATCGTGTGCGTATGCGATTCCTGACCATCAAAGCGCTGGCAGCCGGATATGCTGGTAAAATCAGGGTTTACAACAAATACTTCAAGAATTCCGATGGCGGCAATTATCTGGAATATGATATAACGGTCAAGGACTTCACCGGAACCCAGCCTTGGCTCTGGGACATGAGTAACGAGGACGCACCGACTAACCCTCAGGGCAATAACTAAGGAAAGGAATGTTCTCAATAAGTCTCCCCCGCGTTGATTTTCAATCAGCGCAGGGGGAACTGTTTTTATGCCATATCCTTTTCCTTTAATACCGGCACTAACAGCCAAAGAATAATAGAACAGACAGCCCGCGCTACTAAGGCACGACCAAAAGATGATTTTATGGGCGAATTTTGCGCGCGCATTTCGGTTTGTGGCCAAAAATGATTAAATTTGCGGTGCAAAACGATAAAGAGATGTTAGAGAGGATAGAAACGCTGCGTCAGCAGCTTGCCAACGAGACGGCCGCAACAAAGGAAGCGGTCGAGGAATTGCGTATAAAGTACCTGAGCAAGAAAGGTTTGATACCTGCGCTGATGGCGGACTTCCGCACCGTTCCCGCCGAACTTAAGCGTGAGATAGGTCAGAAGATCAACGAGCTGAAGAACGAGGCTCAGGAACGCATCAACGCATTGAAGGAAAGTTTCGAAAGCAGCGACGGAGACATAGACGTGGATCTGGACCTGACGCGCACCGGAACGCCGGTGTCGTGCGGCACACGCCATCCGCTCACGCTGGTACGCAACGAGATAATATCCATTTTCGGCTCCATGGGATTCACCATCGCCGAGGGTCCGGAAATAGAGGACGACTGGCATGTGTTCGAGAGCCTGAACTTCCCGCCCGACCATCCTGCCCGCGACATGCAGGACACATTCTTTATCGACAGGGAGAAGGCCGACGTGCTGCTGCGCACGCACACCTCGTCGGTACAGACGCGCACCATGGAGCATACCCAGCCTCCAATCCGCATAGTATGTCCCGGACGCGTTTACCGTAACGAGGCAATCTCGGCGCGCGCCCACTGTTTCTTCCATCAGGTGGAGGGCCTGTATATCGACAGGAACGTGTCGATGGCCGATCTGGAGCAGGTGCTGTTGGGCTTCGCGCGACGCATGTTCGGCCCCGATACGCGTATACGCCTGCGTCCAAGTTATTTCCCTTTCACCGAGCCGAGCGCCGAGATGGACATCAGCTGCCACATCTGCGGCGGCAAGGGCTGTGCCCTCTGCAAGGGTACGGGATGGGTCGAGATTCTCGGCTGCGGCATGGTCGACCCCAATGTGCTTAAGAACTGCGGCATAGATCCGGAGGTTTACAGCGGCTACGCATTCGGCATGGGCGTGGAGCGTATCGCCAACCTGAAATACAAGGTGAAGGATCTGCGCCTGTTCTCCGAAAACGACGTCCGGTTCCTCAAGGAATTTGAATCGGCACACTAAAGTATAGTTTAGAAAGTTAAAAAAGTTTAGAAAGTTAAGATGAATGTGTAGACGTTTCAAAATCTGCACTATTATCTTAACTTTTTTAACTTTATAAACTTTTTTAACTTTATAAACTCTTTCAACTAATTAAACGCATGACCATAAAGGATAGATACACCAAAGTGCTGGAGACGTTTGCGGCCACGATACCGGAGCCGCAGACGGAGCTGCATTACGACAACCCGTATCAGCTGCTGTTAGCCGTGATATTGTCGGCGCAATGCACCGACAAGCGTATCAACATGGTCACGCCGGCATTGTTCGACCGGTTCCCGACGGTTCAGGACCTGGCCGCGGCTACGCCCGAGGATGTGTATCCCTTTATTCGGTCTGTGACCTATCCCAACGCCAAAAGTAAATCGCTGGTCAAGGTAGCGCAGCGTCTGGTGGAGGAATTCGGCGGCGAGATACCCAAGGACATAGACACATTAGTGACATTGCCGGGAGTAGGGCGCAAGACTGCCAACGTGATGTTAGCGGTGCTGTGGAACGAAGCCGCGATGCCGGTGGACACGCACGTGTTCCGCGTCAGCAACCGCATCGGACTGACCAACAATTCCAAGACACCGTTATCAACGGAGAAGACCCTGTGCCGGCACATATTGCCCGAGCTGTTGCCCAAGGCGCATCACTGGCTGATACTGCATGGCCGTTACGTCTGCAAGGCCCGCACCCCCGACTGCTACGGCTGCCTCATCTCCGACTACTGCAAATCCTACCCCCGCTTTCTGAAGGAATTCGAAGCGAAATCCGTAGCAAAAATGAAGCCGAAAAAAGAAAAATAAGAATTACGATAATGTACTGAAATAAAGTCTATTGGATCTACATAAAAGTGGGCTCAATAGACTTACTTTTGGACTTATTTTTGACCGGACTGGATTACAATCCGTTCAGCTTCTTCGGCAGTCAATACAATTGGATTGCCGTTTTGATCAACTGTAACAATAGATTGACCTAATTTCTTTTTTTGATCCAACATTTTCCTGAACGATTCTTTAAGAGCCTCGTTCAGAATGTTCCGCATATTAATCTTATCAGTCTCCGACATAACTATTCTTTATTCTATTATACAAATTTTTTTCAAATATACCAGAGTTGTCAGCAACAAGTTTGGGTTGAAGATTATTATCATATAACGCCCAATAATCAACAATAGGCATAAAAATCTTAAATAGATTATTTAAACCTGCATAATACCTCCTAAAAATTACATCTGTCGAGATATTATGACCTCCTTCCGATACTCGTTTCTCAACACGGCTGCAAGCAACTTCAGGAGATTCAAGCCAAAAAAACAATAGATGAACCGTATAACTCAGACTCTTGGCTTTTCGTACCAACGATTGATAGCTTCGTGTGGCTAAAGTGGTCTCAATAGCAAAAGATACGTGTTCTGACAACAATGTATCAATTCGTTCCAGCATAAGTTTCCCAGCCTGAATGGCAACAGTCTCAGGAGCAAATGGAGAAATACCCTTGGCGATCTCATCGGCATTTACAAACTCCCTGCAATTTAAAATCTGAGGCAATACGTTGAACGAAGCTGTTGTTTTACCAGCCCCATTACATCCGGCTATTATATAGAGATTTGGCATTTGGTCTGTTGTCTTCAGGTGCAAATATAATTATTTTTAGACATAACCCGAAATTTAAATGCATAAAATCGACTATTTACGGTTCTTTCATTTTAAAATCCAATTGGGCTTCAATATCCGGAGAGTAACTATGAAAGCACTTGAAATGTCTGAAATGAAAGGCCCGTATTGACAAAGCCATCACCACTTAGGCATCCGCCGGCATGGATTAGTAGCGCAGGCTGTCCCCAGCCGCGCATAAAACACGGACAAAATGCCTATTGAAATTTTTATTATAAGGACTTTAGTCATTTTCTGTGCGCGGCTGGGACAGCCTGCGCTACTATTTTCGCGGCTGGGACAGCCTGCGCTACTATTTTCGCGGCTGGGACAGCCTGCGCTACT
>UQMZ01000061.1 GCA_900542185.1 uncultured Bacteroidales bacterium | reverse complement strand
CGAGATGAGCGCTAGTCTCGTGGGCTCGGAGATGTGTATAAGAGACAGCTTCAAGTTCATCTGTTACTCCCTGTCCAAGCGGACCCCATGCCTCGGTCTGTATGCCGTTTCGGAAGTTATATCCCGACACATTGAACTGCGTCATGTAAGGGTGAATCTCTATCTGATTAAGAACAGGGCGTATGCGGGCGAAAGAAAGAACCTCGTCGATGTGGCTCGGATTGAAATTGCTTAGTCCGATGGAACGGATCTTACCGCTATCCACAAATTCCTCCATAATCTGCCAAGTCTCCCTGATTTTGCCGGCGACGGGCCAGTGGATGAGCATCAGGTCGATGTATCCTGTGCCGAGGTCTGCAAGACTTCTTTCTATCGACTCGCGGACTGCCTCTGCGCCGCCACGCATGGCGTCGGGCGAAATTTTTGAGGTGACGAAGATGCTGTCCCTTTCCACTCCGCTTGCCTTGATTCCTTCTCCGACCTCTTTCTCGTTCCCGTATGCCTGCGCGGTGTCGATAAGGCGATAGCCATGACGGAGGGCATAAGAGATTTTGTCAGCGGCGTCTTTTCCGGTAACAAGGAATGTCCCGACACCGAGCTGAGGCATCTCGGTGCCGTTGTTCAGTCTGATTGTGGGTACTTTGCTCATATTCTGTGCTTTTGGTTGACCTGCCATGCCTAATATGAGGGCTATGGCAAGCATCGTTTTTATTATTTGGTTCATCTTATTTCTCTTGATATTACTGAATGTAGTTCTCAATCCGGTTTGCCGGGTTGAGCGGCATCTGGTCTGACAAGACCAGCGACTTGACCATGTGCAGCGTTCCCTGTTTATATTTTTGAAAATGCTCCGAAGCGATATGCGCATTGTAAGCAGCCTTGCTCGCATAGGTTTCAAGAATGGTGATTTTGCATGGATTATCTTTTTCTCCAACCGCATACATGGTCAACACCCTCGGCTCTGTACGGAGTGACACTTCTCCCACTTCGGTTGCATATTTCATATACTCCCCCAGAAATTGCGGGAAAACCTCTATTTTAGACAGCCGTACAAACCCGTCAGCCTCCATTGGCTGTTTCGCACACATTCCCGGCGTGCTGTCCGGTTTCCGGTATTCCATGCGTTTCTTTTCCATATCATCTATTGTCTTATGGGTCTCTTGCGCGTATGTATGGATTGCCGTTACCGATGAAAGGATTACGGCAATGATCATTGTGTTTTTATAATTCATAATTTAACTTTCATGTAGGAATTATTAGATTTTCAAGTCACAGAACTGGCGGCAAAAGCAAGCTTTTACCTTGCACGGAACGTACAGAATAGACACAGAACCATATTTAAGTATTAATGATGAGTTATGAGGTTTATCCTTCGTCACTTATCACTATGGCTTCAGACTTACTTTTGCCTTTATCACAGATTCTGCTTGCGCGGGAGCAGGAACATACACAGAATACTTCTGTGAAAATTCCCCGTTGCCGTCAATGACGGCTCTGTGCCACGGCCGAGTCTGGCCCGAAGCTGCGTATAAGAAAAAGTTCTGTGCCGTTCTGTCAGTTCTGTGCGGATGCGCAAGCATCCGCATAGTTCTGTGAGTCTGATTTCTTTTAATTCCATCATGAGAACCTGTGAAACTTGAATTCATGAATTCTGACTATAATCATTTAATTATTGATGCGCCGACATATTCTTTGTTATGCTTACACGTTGTCTTGCATCCAGTATTTTTTCATCTGTCCTTTTTTGATACAAAATTACAGAGGGATAATCTTTCCGACCGTCGGCTATTACCGAAATAATTGCCAATTTTACTGATTGTCGAAAATAATGATTAAATTTGCAGTACATACAGTTCGCATGAAAGAGGACAACAGGCAATATGATTTGAAAGTAAGATGTGTCGGTGACTATAACCGATACATCGGTGTTCCCACGGTCAATTTCTCAGTCAGTGTGGTGCATTACGACGAGATTGGACAGATAAGACACTCCCGCACACTGTGGGGAGTATATGGATTATTCCTGCTTGACGACACTGACGAATCACTCGGTTACGGCAGTGGGGGATATGATTATCATTGCGGAAGTCTGGTTTGCGTGGCTCCTTCGCAGATAGGAGGCGCAAGCGATGACGGCACGACATTCAGACGCAAAGGGTGGGCCTTGTTGTTTCACCCGTCCTTTTTCCACGGCACGGACTTTGAAAAGACTCTGCTGAAATATGAGTTTTTTCATTATCATGTCAACGAGGCCCTACCTATGAACGGGAATGACAGAGAGAAATTCGTATGTCTGCTTTCCATGCTCAAGGAAGAAATCTCCGGCTCTAATGCTGAAACTGTCGTAAGAAAGCTCATCGAGTTGATACTGTCCTATTGTCAATTGGTTTTCAATCGCCATTTCAAACTTCCGGCGAGCAAATCAAGTCATATCGTCAGCAGATTTGAAGAAATACTGAATGACTATTACACAAATCCGGAGCAGCTTACATCGGGACAGCCCACAGTCAGGGAGTGTGCCGAAAGACTTTGTATAGCCCCGAACTATCTCGGTGACTTAATCCGTCAGGAGACCGGGGAATCTGCAAAAAGATTTATAGGGAAACACATTGTCAATCGGGCCAAAAGTATGCTGATGGAGGGACACTCCATTGCAGAAACAGCCTATACTCTTGGCTTCGGATATCCGGCACACCTCACCCGGCTATTCAATAGAATCGAGGGTATGGCACCTTCAAAGTTCTTGAAGGGACATCAAAGACAATAAATAGGTGGCAGAATCCTGTAAATGACAGGCCAAAATTTATCGTAGGTACTTAAATGATCGAAGGCAAGGGAAAATTATTCTTCTCTTGCCTTCAAATAGGATATGACTGTAACTGTCACCCGATTACGAGGATTTAAGGATGCTATTTCAGCAAAGGTAACTGATTGAGCATTTCTTTCAAGATTATGGCAGTTCGTGGCATTGGCTCCGCAACTGTCAGACCGACCAGATTCTTCTCTTTTGCCACATCATTTATAACACGGACAACCTCAGCGATTTTCATTCCGCCAGGAACTACTCCGACTGCGGCGATAATCTCATTCGGGTCAAGTACATCCATGTCAAAGTGTATGGCGACATTGGATGCGCCGGTATCATGGAGCCATTCGATTACTTTCTCCGAGCCGGATACGGTTTCCTCCGGAGTAAGATGCTTGATTCCATATTCGTTCTGCCGTACCTTAATCTCATCCCTTTCCCAATCGCGCAGTCCTACAAAAAGGATTCTGGACGGGTCTATTTTCGCAGGGAGCTGACCGAGTATCTTTTTATCTCCGTCTCCCATAAGGGCGGTTACGGCCATAGCATGATATGCGGGATAAACATCACCTGGAAGTGTTATGTCGGGATGTGCGTCTATCCATATTACCGCAACATCGTCTGGATATTTCGAGGCGAGCCATGTAAACGGCACGACACTTACAGAACATTCACCTCCGAGTGTTACAATTCTGTCGGGCTTTTCTATGTCAAGAATATCAAGAGCAGCCCGTGTCTGCTGTGCTATCGCATCCCGGTCAAGCACACCGTCGGTCACCACACGGTTGCATATTTCGGTTGATACGGGGACGGTCATAGTTTTCTGCCCCGTGGAAGGTGCAAGAAAATCAAGGAGATGTGCCCCAAGATAGTAACCCCGTGAGGCCTGTTCCGGATCTTTTACCTCGGTAATCCATTTTGCGATGTCTCCGCCTTGCCACTGCGGATATATAAGCCGCAAAGTATTGTCCTGTGCCATAGTTATGTTGAATGTCATGACCAGTAATATGGCCGTTATTATTCTTTTTAAATATTTCATTTTTGAGCGATTCATTCAAGTTTGAAACCAAGTTCAAGCGCAAGTTTCAATTCCTCGCACATATACCACATTTCCGTAATCATGCCGTCTTCATCAAACTGTATGATTGCCACTTCATCCCATTCGATACGTTTCCCGGTAGCCGGTTTACCGCAGAATGTTCCTTTGTGCAGGACAGAGTAGTGGTATTGAGCCATGACTTTGTTTCCTTCGGCGACGATATTCTGCATCTCGACTTTCTGGTCTCCGAGAGCGGATGACAGGGGTGCCCAGCCCGTTTCCATCCATTGCAGGAAGTTGCCTCGCTGGGGAATCGGATCTCCGGTTGCCGCATACAAGGCGGCGAATCCGGCACGGTTAGTCACGCATCGGGGTGAAACCACCTTGCGGACATAATCAATATCACCTGAAGGGAGTGCCTCTGCAAGTAATTTGATTACAATTTCTTTCTTTTCGATCAGTTCCATAGAGTTACTGTTTTCGTTGTTATCTTTCCTT
Source organism: uncultured Bacteroidales bacterium (assembly GCA_900542185.1). Lineage (GTDB taxonomy): Bacteria > Bacteroidota > Bacteroidia > Bacteroidales > Muribaculaceae > Lepagella. The sequence goes on along the minus strand of UQMZ01000061.1, from coordinate 11,755 downwards.
TATCCAAGCGCAAAATTAGTAGTTTCATACGACACAGACAATTACTGACAAATTATTCATATAGGGACAAATTTATCCCTATATATACCAAATTTGTTGGTATGGACTATTTTGACTACTTTTGCGGTGAAAAAAGTTTTGAATAGTATGTACGAAAAGAAAATACCCTTCGACCTCAATTGCGATATAAAAATCACGATGGAGATTATCAGCGGGAAATGGAAATGCTGTATAATAAGCAGGTTGCATGAACGTCCCATGCGTCCGAGCGAGATTCACCGTGAATTCCCTTCCGCCACGCCCCGTGTGCTTAACCAACAGTTGAAAGAGCTGGAGTATCACCGGATTATCAATAAGAAGATATATCCTACGTTGCCACCTCATTCCGAGTATTCGCTGACTTCTGCCGGAGAATCACTCCTGCCTATCATCGAGATGCTGCGCAAGTGGGGCGACGGTTACCGTGACGAGTTCAAGGAAATCCTCGGAGTAAAATAGTTATAATAAAGAAATAAAGATAATGGAATTATGTTACGGACCATGCGACGGTTCAAGCAGCTGCTGCCTGCTGAAGAAGTAGAAAGGATATTGCGTAATGGCAAGTATTGTGTAATGGCGGTTTCAGGCGATGACGGCTATCCATACGCTGTTCCTATAAACTATGTTTATGACGGGACATCGATTTACATACACTCGGCAGGGCAGGGCCATAAGATAGATGCACTGAAGCGCAATCCGAAATGTTCGCTGTGCGTGGTTGACAAGGATGATGTGATACCTGAGGAATTCACCTCGTATTTCCGTAGCGTGATAGCGTTCGGGACAGCCTGTTTCGTGGAATCGACAGATGAAAAGATTGCGGCACTGCGACTGTTGGGCGGCAAATACAGCCCCGGCATTGACCCGGAAGCAGAAATAGCCCGGTTCATCAAGACGGTGTGCATTGTCAGAATTGAAATCGACAGCGTCACCGGCAAGGAAGCCATCGAACTGACGCGGGCCGGACACGACGCCTAAACCAGGCCCATTGACTTGGCCAGGCGGCAGGCTTCGTGGGTGTTCCTGACCTGAAGCTTGCCGATTATTTCCTGTCGGTGCCGACTGACGGTGTGGATGCTGATGTTCAGTTGGGCGGCGATTTCCGCGCTTTTCATCCCGGTATCTATCATCGCAAGAATCTGACGCTCACGGCGACTCAGAATCGTATCGTTTCCTGATGCCGTAAGTTCCTCTTTTAATCCGGTCACAGAATTGACGGCAAAGCTCTTTCCCTTGAAATCAAATGGCAACGGGCCGTAAATGCAGATTGCAAGCCTCAGATTTTCTCCGTCTTTGTCAAATATATAGTACATCCGGTGCAACACATCGTGAATGTCGCCGTCTGTGAAACGGAACCGAAGTTTTGACATCAGATAATAATCCGTCTTCTTGCTTTTGGGCAGATGCCTGAGATAGTGAAAGAAACGCAGTTCCGCTATATATTTTTCCTCCTGTTCCTCGGGCGACATCAGTGCCAATATCTTGTTTTCCCAGATTGAGTTTTCCTGCTGGTAATCGCCGATGTCAAGATTGCGGGCGAATCCGCCGGCAATGATATGACTTTTGCCTTCGACCATATCGCTGACGACAATCAGGGCATTCTCGACACGCGCCCATAAACGCAAGTTGTCTAATATATCGGTCATTGGAATGCCTCCGTCCGCTTTGTTGTCGGCACGGAGCAATCTGTCGAGCGTTTTCCTGTTTTCTGTAAAATGGTTATTTCTGACCATTGCCGGTTACTGTTTAGCTTGTTAACTTTGCAAAGTTAATCAACCCAATGGTTATAAACAAGTATGACGGAAAAAGATAAAATGCTTGCGGGCATGATATACGATGCCAACAACGATCCGGTCCTTGTTGCCGAGCGGCTGGAATGCAAGGAGTTATGCCGTGATTACAACGACCTGCGACCTCGCGAGATCGAGGCCCGTGATGCGCTGTTGCGCAAAATTCTCGGCGACACAGGAACGGGATTGCTCATTGAGCAGCCGTTTCACTGCGATTATGGGTACAATATCAGAGTAGGCGATAATTTCTACGCCAACTTCAATCTTGTCATTTTAGACGAGGCGCCGGTGACATTCGGCGACAATGTGTTCATCGCTCCCAACTGCGGCTTCTATACGGCCGGACATCCCATAGATGCGGCCGAGCGTAACAAAGGGCTGGAATATGCACGTCCCATCACTGTCGGCGACAATGTATGGATTGGAGCGGGAGTTTCCGTACTGCCGGGAGTCTCTATCGGAGATAACTGCGTCATCGGGGCCGGCAGTGTCGTCGTGGGGGACATCCCGGCTAATTGCGTAGCCGTAGGGAATCCTTGTAAAGTAATAAAAACAATTAATAACTGATATGAAAAAGAATATACTTATCCCCGTATTTGCGATTCTGTCGGGGTTATCGTTGTCCGCACAGACACTAGAAAAGATGAACTGGTTCAATGAGCCTGACCATTGGCAGATCAACGGTGGCACACTGACAATGGATGTCACGCCCAACAGCGACTACTGGCGCATATCCCATTACGGATTCACGGTCGATGATGCACCGTTCTATTATGCCGAATATGGCGGCGAGTTTGAGGCCAAGGTTAAAATCTCGGGCGATTATAAGGTCAGGTTCGACCAGGCCGGAATGATGATACGCCTCGACCACGAGAACTATATCAAGACCGGCATCGAGTTTGTGGACGGCAAATACAATCTCAGCACCGTAGTTACGCACAAGACTTCCGACTGGAGCGTCATAGCTCTTGACCGTCCGGTGGATTATATATGGATCAAGGCTGTGCGACGCCTTGACGCCGTGGAGATCTTCTATTCGTTCGATGACAAGGAATATCAGATGATGCGCAACGCTTGGGTAGAGGCAAACCATCCCGTCAAAATAGGAATGTTCGCCGCCTGTCCCGACGGCAACGGATTCAAGGCGAGATTCGAGAATTTCGTTGTCAGACATCTGCCTGACGCCCGGCGCACACAGTGGCTCAGGAACAACGCTGAAAATAACTGATTCCACTTTTGCAGGTTGGAATTATTAAAAATTTACGTTCACGGAACTAATAGGATGGTTGAGTATCTTATTAGTTCTGTGAACGTTATTTCTTTGTCCCATGGCTTTTCAAACAATGATAATCGGATAAATGTTGTATATAGTAGCCAGTTGGACCACTATGAACGATCTGATAATCATAATAGCACTGATACTCCTGAACGGAGTGTTTTCCATGTCGGAGGTAGCCTTGATTTCGGCGCGTAAATCAAAACTGACCGCGGATGCAAGGAACGGGAACCGCAATGCCGACATCGCCTTGAAACTGCAGGGCAATCCGGACCGGTTTCTGTCGACCATACAGATCGGAATCACCCTTATAGGGATTCTTACCGGTCTATTTTCAGGGGCAACCATAGCCTCTGAGATAAGTGATTATTTCGTAAAGTTGGGTATATCGCCGAAGCCGGCGTTGAACCTGTCACGAATCATTATAGTGACACTTGTCACCTATCTGTCGATTGTTGTCGGCGAGTTGGTGCCCAAGCGCATCGGTATGGGTAAAGCGGATACCATCGCCAAGATCATGGCGGCGCCTATGAGGCTCCTTTCCGTAATAGCCTATCCGATAGTATGGGTATTGTCGGCATCTACTTCGCTGCTGGTCAGAATCCTTCGTATTCGTGGCAATACACCCGCTGTGACGGAGGATGAAATAAAATCACTGATTCAGGAGGGAGCCGATTCCGGCGAGGTGCGTGAAGTGGAACAGGACATAATGGAACGCGCTCTCGTGATGGGTGACAGCCGCATAGACGCAATCATGACGAGTCGCAAGGATGTGGTGGTTCTCAATATAGGAATGGATTCGGAAAACATCCGTAAGATCCTGGCTGAAGACTTACATTCATCCTATCCGGTGCTTGACGGTGATAAGAAAGAAATATGCGGCGTAATATCGTTGAAAAGTCTTATTCTGAAGCTTGACTCCCCGGAGTTTAACATCGAGGACGAACTGACCGCCGGATTGTGTCTGCCCGATACCATGACGTTTTATGACGCACTGGAAACATTCCAGAGTTCAAAGGAGCATTCGGCTCTGGTGTATGACGAATACGGCAGTTTTCAGGGTATCGTGACACTGCGTGATATTCTTGACGGACTGATAGGAAATGCCATGCACGGTGACGACGGACCAAAAATAACCAAACGTGTCGACAGTGAGGAATGGCTTGTGGACGGGCAATGTCCTGTTTATGATTTCCTCGAATACTTCGGGCGTGAAGACCTGTACAGACCGTCGACGTACTCCACCATTGGAGGCATCATACTCGAGACGATGAAGAAAGTGCCGGCCGAAGGAGATGTCATCACATGGAATCGTTTCCGATTAGAGGTGGTAGACATGGACCGGGCCCGTATCGACAAGGTCGCGGTGTCGCATATAGAATGAACCGTGCTTCATCGCCCTGTTTTAGTCAGAAACTTCCGCTATGGATACGGCTGTCGATGTCAATCTCTTTCTGGAGTGGGAGGAAGGCTTCCTTGGCGGGATGGCCTATTGTCAGAAGGCAGGTCATTTCGTAGCCTTCCGGAGCATTGACTATTGCCTTGATCTCAGCAGCTTCTTCTGCAACCGGAATGTGAAATACGCATCCTAATCCTTCGGCAGTAGCGGCGAGTAGCATATTCTCGACCGCACACCATGCCGAGGCGAAGTAATTTAACGAACTCTGTTCGGCAGGTTTCAGTAACGGAGTCGTGAGCTGTAGGAAAAACGGGATTATCAGGAGTCCGCTTTGCATGAGCATCTTCTGTTGTTTGGGCAGCGCATCGGCAAACATGGCCATCTTATCTGCATCGCCCGACTCATCTACTTCCGACACCAGCGACTTAAAAGCCGCCATGTTTTTTGCCAACGGCGCTATGACCTTGGCGATATTCTTTTTTCCGCGTATCACGACAAACTCCAGCTGGCGGAGATGGTCGTTTGTCGGAGCCTTGAAAGCCGTTCCGATTATTCTGCGGAGCATTTCGTCATTTACTTCCGTGTCGGAGTAGTCGCGGTATGTGCGGCGTTTCTCCAGAGCTTCGTATAGATCCATTGTGTATGTGATTTTGATTACGTTGCAAAGTTACACATCCTGTTTGTTGCTTATTTGTCTTATTGTTTCAAATATTTGTCGTATATTTGCAGTCGGATGAAAGAAGCTGTGATTCCATATACGCTCCCTGAAGTAAAGGACCATTCCTTTTTCTTCATTGCGCAACACGTCATGCCGCATGTTGAGGCTAAAATGCACCGTCATGAGGCGTGGGAACTGTATTATGTAACACAAGGCAGAGGCATGAGAATGACCGGCGACACCCTTATGCCTTTTGTTGAGGGAGATGTGGCACTCATTCCTCCGTCGATGGAGCATTACTGGGAATATAAGCCTGAATCTGTAAACATGGACGGTGAAATCACCTATCTTATGGTGGCTTTCAGTCAGGAATTTGTGGAAAAATGCATAAATGATTTCCCGGAAATCAAACGTGCTCTTTGGGGATGTGTATTACCCTCCGAGGCTATTAAATATGGTAAAGAAAGCGCCGAAATTATAAAAAGCACGCTTGGCAAAATGCCTGGACTTGACGACATCGGGCAGTTATGCGAAATGTTACGACTCCTGCCGACTGTATTCACAACTGCCGACCGCACATGCATCGGTAAGCCGATCAAGATAGAGCGTGCTATAAGGCGTATCCAGCAAGTGGCGACATACGTAATGGCTCATTACTCCCATACAATAACACTCGATGAAATATCGGCACATATTGGCATGAACCGTTCTGCATTCTGCGTATTTTTCAAGCGCTGCAAAGGAATGACCTTTTCGGAGTTCCTTACCAATTACCGACTCACGACATCCTGCGAACTATTACGCGACACCAAGAGACAGGTATCCGAAATCTGTTATGCCGTGGGATTCAATGACCTGCCGCATTTCAATCGCGTTTTTAAACGGGAATATGGTATGTCCCCTTCGCAGTTCAGGGCATTAAGTCAATCGTAGTCGATGCGTTCGATTTTGAAGATTACGGGGCGAGTTCCGTCGTTGCAGCAAGCTATCATGGTGTTCTCGTCACGCATCCAGCCTTTCATTATCGAACCGCCTTGCAGTCCGGTATAGATATAACGGGAGATGGCGTCCCATGCCTCCGAGCAAAACGGTTTCTTTGGTCCTCCGGCAATCTCGTCGGGATTCCCCTCGGTCTTAACAAGTGTGTTAAGACCGCAACCCCAATAGTCGTCACGTTCATCATCACGATAAAAGATAAACTCATCGCCCTTGTTATATACAGGGCATTTTCCCGAACATGGATTGGCGCAATACTGCTGCTGATATTCCGGGTACAGCTTGGTATCGAGCACCGTTACTTTCACTTTATGTTTCATATTATGTTGAGCTAGATTGGAATTCTTACTACAATAGTACCAAATATCAACTGACTTTTATTAACAAATATTAAATGGATTCTGTCAGAATATAATTATGGGACAACGGACTGAATCTAATCTTTGATATCGATGAATCTATTTCAAATGGAAAGTCTATGAATTTCTTCCTGTAACAAATATAGAAATCTTGCTGCGTGTGCGCCGTCCATCTGTGTGTGATGGAACTGGAATGAGACGGTGAGGAGTGTCTTGAACCAGCTTCTGCGGTAACTGCCCCATATCATGAAGGGATTGTTGAATATGCCGCTATACATTCCGACGGCTCCGTCTATATCATATTGTGCCAATGCCGATGTGCCGATAACCATGCTGTCGATTATGTCGTGGTTCTCGCAGGTCTCGGCTACCTGCCGCGTCAACCGCAGATAATCGGCATTGAATTTTGAAATATCCTCGCTGAAAGGTATGTCGCATGAGCTTACCTCTCCATCGCGGTTGGCCACAATTGTATTGACAGCCAGAGTGTCGTAGCGCATCAGTTTGCCGTCGACCGGCAGCATATAGAATTCCTTAATCCGAGAGGCCGCTTTGCCGATGCTCCAGCACATAAGCATATTGAATTTCAGGCCATGCCGGCGCCCGATACGCCTCAGCCGAGACACATCCAGAGTCTTTAGCAGCGTCACCATCGGCATCGGTGCCTTCATCCACATCTCGAAAGCGTATGCCCGCGTAGTTTCCTTAGGATTTATTTCCTGCATCATATTTCAATTTCGTTTTTGGGAAGGGCAGAACTTCCCATAATGTTTCTATCACATTCAATACCTTTTGCCTGTCCCGGAAGTCAAGAATATAAGCTTCTTTTGCGCCTTGGTAAGGACTGCCGCACTCTGCGTCAGCCATCATTTCGGCAATACAGGGCAATTTCTTGACGTAGGCTATATTATCGCAAGCCGTGATGACGCACTTGCCGTTGACATAGATGATGTAATCACCCATCATCTTACGGCTGCGCACTTCTCCCAAAGGAGCAAGCGCATCGCAAACGTACTCTATGAACTCAATTGAACATGCCATATTTTTTATTTCGGAGGAAACAGAGCGCAGAAACCTTGTTTGTTAAACTGATAATACATTTCAATTCGCTCGGGAGTATCATTTTCAAGCAATATGAGCAACTCCTTTGCAAATTCAAGAGTGGCCGAACCGTTTGCTGTCACGATGTTATTGTCGCTTACGGCTTGCGCGTGGATATATCCCTCCTCATTGGTATAGTTTTTACCTCCCCATAATTTCAACTGCTCCAGTCCATTGCCGGTGTGTTTGACCGCATTGAGGAAACCATGCTTTGCCATAAAGGAAGCCGCGTTGCAGATTGCACCTATAATTTTGCCTTTTTCAATGGCTTTTCTGACAATCGGCTCAACCCGTTTCGCAATCGGCGTGCTCCATCCGAAACCGCCGATAAGCACCAACGCCGCATAATCTTCAGGCATCGTATCGAATGAATAATCCGGCAATGTCCGGAAACCGCCTATGGACTTGACAGGATCCATTGTCGGAGCTACAATCCTGTTGACATATTTGGGATTATCTTTAAGGGCATATTCATCGGATGCTATTGCCTGCGAAAGAAATACGACCTCGTGTGCCGCGAAGTCCGGCAGAAGGATATATAAAATTTCGTTACTCATCGTTGTGTTTTTTGCGGTTTGACATTATGGTATCGAAGTTCTCGCGTCCCCAGTTTATGAGGGCTTTGACATGGGGCAAAAGGGTATAGCCGAGATCTGTTACTGAATATTCTGTGCGTGGCGGCACGTCAGGGAACAGTTCGCGGCGGATTATGCCGTCGGTGGTCATTTGGCGGAGTACCTGCGAAAGTACTTTCTCCGATATGGACGGGATGTTGCGGTACAGTTCGTTGAAGCGCACCGGCTCGTTCTCGGAAATTTTCACGAGAACCACCAGTGCCCACTTGTTGCCGAGCCATTCGAGCATCGGGGCAGCCTTGCAATATTCGTAGTCCAGTTTTTTTGCCATATCCGGTCACGCAAAACAGGCTGATAACGAGCAACACAAACTTTTCGGTAAGGGTCAAACCATTCGGTAAGTTGTTGCTTTAGCTCTGACTATCACCTAATTTTGCGTTACAAAATTAACAAAAAATATCGAGATATGACATATCCGGAACTACATTTCACAGGGCAGGTATGGCGACCGCCTTACGAAGCCAACTCGCAGTTGCTGCAACTCACTTCAGGTTGTACATGGCACAAGTGCAGGTTTTGCAGCCTTTATCACGGCACACCTTTCCGTATGTCGCCGCTATCGGAGGTAGAGGATGACCTGAAGGTGATTCGTCAATGGCAGCCGCGTGCCCGTCGTGTTTATCTAACCGGTGCAAATCCGTTCGCGCTCAGTTACAACAAACTGATGGATGTTGCTTTGCTGTTAAGGAAGTATCTTCCGCACATGGTATCGTTCGGGATGTTCGCCCGTGTCACGGATATCACTCCCAAAACAGTGGAGGAGCTGAAGAATCTACGTCATCTGAAACTAGACAGCATCAACATCGGTATCGAGACAGGCCACGACCCGACTCTGGAGAGGATGAATAAAGGCTATCATGCCTCTGACATTATCGAACAACTTTCAAAACTCGACGAGGCGGGAATCCGATACAACGTATTCTACCTCAACGGACTGGGAGGCAAGGGCAATGGCGAGGCCAGCGCGATGGCAACGGCAGACGTACTGAACCGACTTCACCCCTGTATCATCAACATAGTATCGCTGACAATATTTCCGGAATCGCAGTTGTATCAGGAGGTGCAGGACGGCACATATATCGAGGAACCGGAAATTGAGCGACTGATGGAGATGCGGACTCTTATCGACAGACTGAATATCCGTGTCAATCTGCTCGGTCACCACATTTCCAATACAGTACCGATTACGGGATCATTGCCGTATGATAAAGCCGCGATACTCCGTGAATTTGACAAAGCGATAGCCCGGTTCCCTGAAAAGGAACTGAAAACCTATCGGAACAGAATATGGCATCTGTGAAGATTCCGGTCCCGCGTTCAGCCTGCTCATTTTTGGGGCAGGCTTCGTTACGCTTATTTGTCCGATTTTTGGTAATTTTGCGTTCGGAATATGTTTATAATCACGTGATAGGATACGAAAAATTATTAATTTTGCAATATGAAGAAGCTATTGTATATAGGATTGATATGTCTAATGGCGGGTTGTGGAGACGGTAAGCCTCGACAGCCTGAAAGATTGCCTGATGATGAAGTGCCGGCGTTTCGCGATGCCTGCATCAAAATGGCGCATCATATAATACTGAAAGACTCGGCATATCATTTGACGATAACCAAAGACAGCGCCATGCGCTTGGGAATTCCCGGACGATATTATGACCGAATGCAACAGGAGCTGAAATACACCAATTATATCGTCAAGGAAGAATATAATAAGAAAGGCATTCCAATCGAAATGCCGGAATATACAGTCGATACGATCAATAGGATCGATACGATCGATACCACTAATACGACTAATACAACCAATTGAACGCGCAGACAATCAGTTTAAACAGTAAGTCCGATTAAGTTATTTCATCACCGTGGCAAAAGTGGGGATGAACTGTATGCCGAGCACTGATGCAATGCGAAAGAAACTCGACAACTGAATATCTGCTTTACCTCGTTCTACACGCGCGATATAGCTTTGTTCACGCCCGAGTTTGTCGGCGACTTCTTTTTGTGTCATTTTAAGTTCTCGCCTACGGTCGCGAAGCAACTGGCCGTAATACCAGGAGAGAGCTTCTTCATGAAATTCCTCTCGTTCCGGAGTTCCGGGCTTTCCGTATTCTTCGTCCAGCTGTTGATTGAACGTAGATAATTTCGTTAACTTTTCAGGATTTATCTGTCTCATTGTTTCAAGTCGTTTAATATTGATAATGCTATGTCTATTTGTTTTCGGTAATCTTTGTTGGACTTTTTTAGAAATCCGTTGAGAAGGATGATTTGTGTAGCCTCTATAATGTTGGCCTTGTCAATGGCAAAAAGAATAGTGCGATACTCGTTGCTTCCCACTGAAACTCGCATCTCATATAGATCAGAGTCTTGCAAGTGCTTGACAAACTTAGTTGAGACATCATATATCGTAGTGACTACATCGATGACGTACTTAAATTTTGTTTGTACCTTCGTAGGCAATGAGTTATAAAACGCCTCAAACTGAGGTGTTTTGTACACAATTCGTATTCCTTTGCTTTCCTGTTCCATAGAAATTACCAGATGCAAAGATAACTAATTAGTAATAAATTGACAAATCAATCGCTATAAAAGTTTATTAAAAGAGTTTAATCTATGAATAACTTATAAATAAACTATGAAAAATCGCAATTTTATGTGAATATCTGCGTTTTATAGACAAATAAAAATAGATGCGAAATGAATTTACCATGGTACGTATATCTGCCTGTGGTTGCAGGAATAATCGGAGGCTTAATCGGTGGACGCTATTACAAAAGGAATAAGGACAAAAAGGGCAAATAGTACAAACATTGTGAGATAATGAAATATCTAAGTTTGCTGATGCTGTTGACTCTGAGTCTTGTGTTAAGCTCATGCAACAATAACAACGAGACAGACCTGGAAATAGCTTTGCCTATTTCCAAAACGTATGTTCCCTCTACAATGGAAATCAATTATAATGATTTAGGAGAGGAACAGAAACGTAATCTTATCCATCTTGTCAACAATGAGCATATTGTAAACGATGCTTCTGACTTGCCGGATGATCCGATGGGGTTCAGCGCTGCATATCAGCAAATCGATTTCAATACTTACACTTTGCTGATAAAGTATGAGTTGCACGATTATATCATAGATACATATTCCAACAAGTATTACCGTAACACGAAAGAAAACAGTTACAACTGGATGGTCAACGTAGGCACTGCATCTGATATGGATACTGACAGCGATGATTCCCGGTTTACAAGATTCGCGATACTTGTACGGAAAATTCCGGCAGACGCCCAGGTCAGAACATGGTTGGGCCTGACGTTCCTCGGGAATAATCTCAAAACCTCAGATTAGTACTATAAGAAACACAAGTTTCTCCTAAGTACAGAATAATGAAATTATAAGAAATTAGGCTCACATAATCATGGTGATGCTTATTCTCCTATCGGAATTTGTTGCCTCGGAGATACTGCGTTAAAAACCAAATTTTCAGTGAAATTTTTTCATAAAA
>UQMZ01000060.1 GCA_900542185.1 uncultured Bacteroidales bacterium | reverse complement strand
TCTACACTCTCTCCGTCGTCGGCAGCGTCAGATGTGTATAAGAGACAGTTGTAAAGGAACGATGCCCGAACCGCGTCCATTGCAGACTGACGCGATTAAGGAACGAAGCCTGAGTAAAAAGATGTCTAAGAAGAAAGGAACAGAGAAAGAGAAGGAGACCGCGCCCCTGCGCAAAGGGGTGGTGGTGAGAAACACCGGCAGCAGCTACATGGTGAAGGAGGAGGACGGCACGGAGACTGCCTGCCGCGTGAAGGGGAATTTCCGCATCAAGGGAATCCGCACCACCAATCCCGTTGCGGTGGGAGACCATGTGCTGATACAGCACGCGTCGGACGACGCCGACTATATAGTGGCCGTCGAACCGCGCCGCAACTATATAATACGCCGTGCGTCCAACCTGTCGAAGGAATCGCACATCCTCGCAGCCAATCTTGATACCTCCTATCTTGTGGCGTCGTTGCGCGACCCATTGACGCCTACAACCTTCATCGACCGTTTCCTGGCTACCGCTGAGGCGTATGATGTTCCTGCGGCCCTGATACTGAACAAAAGCGACCTGTGGGATGAGGATGACCGCGAATACGGCGAGGCCGTGGCCGCACTTTACCTCCAGATAGGTTATCCTGTGTACATCGTATCGGCCAAGACCGGCGAAGGGCTGGATACTCTCAAAGAGGGATTGCAGGGAAAGGTGTCGCTGTTCGCCGGTAATTCCGGAGTGGGGAAGTCGTCGCTGATAAACGCCCTCGTGCCCGGCGCCGACCTGAAGACCGGCAGGATTTCGGACGCGCACCATACGGGAATGCACACCACCACATTCTCAGAGATGATAGACCTGCCCGGAGGGGGCGAACTGATAGACATTCCCGGCATACGTGGTTTCGGCACCATCGATTTCCAGCCGGCGGAGGTGTCACATTATTTTCCGGAGATTTTCGAGCACGGCAAGAACTGCCGGTACAGCGACTGCAAGCATATAGACGAGCCGGGCTGCGCCGTGATTCCCGCCGTGGAGAATCATCTGATATCCGAATCGCGCTATGCGTCCTATCTCTCGATAATGGACGAGATAAAGGATCCGACCAAGTATCGCAAGCCCTTCTGATTCAGAACGGGTATCCGATAGCTAAGTGGAACGCGAATGCGTTCTTGGGCTTGATGTTGAAATACCCCGACATTCCTGTGTCATACGGAGCGTGGAGGCCGTAGCCGAGGTCGCCGCGAATCACCATCATGCCTATGTCCACGCGCAGACCGACGCCCGTGCCAAGCGCAATGTCCTTGCCGAAGTTTTTGGCCGTAAGCATGCCGCCCGGTCGCGCCGGATCGTTCTTGAACAGCCAGATGTTGCCGGCATCGACAAACAGGGCACCGTGCAGTATGCTGATGATGGGGAAACGGAATTCGGTGTTGACCTCGAACTTGAATGCGCCCGTCTGGTCGAAGTATCCGTTGCGCAGTTCCTTGGGAGCGCGATAGCTGCCGGGCCCGAGCGAACGCACGGTCCATGCGCGCAGCGAGTTGGCGCCTCCGATATAGAATTGCTCGGAATACGGCACCTCCGATGAATTGCCGTATGCGTGTTCCGCGCCTACCAGCAGGCGGCTGACAAGCCAGAGGTCGTGGAACCGCGACAGCCGGCGCGAATATACCAGCTGCGCCTGTGCCTTGACGAACTGCGAGAACGGCATTCCGAACAGTTCCTTGCGCCCCTTCACGCCACAGGCGCGCCACAAACCCCAGAATATGTTGCCTCCCTCCATCACGGTCGTGGTGAAGTTGATGCCGTTGATGCGTTCGCGTTCCAGCCACTTGTCGAAGGTGTAGGTGTACTGCATCACGGGGATGAACTGGCTTTCGAACGACAGCCCCACGGCCGGATTCTCCTGCATAATGGAGTCGAACGTGTGGGTGGTCTTCAGCAGCTTGGAATATGTCAGCTTGAACGGGGTGAAGGAATTCACTACGTTGCGCGAATGGTTCCAGTCGTAAGTTATGCCTAACTTGACTTCCGCGATGCGGAAATAATGCGGACGGTTCAGCAGGTCCCCGCTCAGGGTGATGGTGGTCCAGTTAAGGTCGCGGCGCGAGCGTTTCACGAACTTCGGGGCGAGCAGACGCGGGAATGCCAGGGAGCCGGACAAGCCGATCTCGTACGAGTTCATGGTGTTGCTGCGCTTGCGGCCAGTCTCCCATTCGTAGCTGCCCGACAGCTGTATGTTCAGTTTCTCAGCTCCGCCGAACAGATTGTTGTGGGTTATGCCGAATATCAGTCCGGGACCGAGGTATGAGTTGGACTTCGAGGTGATGTTAGCCTGCAGTGTGGCCTCCATCGGACGGTCGAACTGGCAGGTTATGAGCACGTCGAGGCGCGGGTCATATTCCGATGTGTCGACCGGCAGCGCGCTGATGTTGATGTTGCCGAAAATGCCGAGTCTCGAAAGTCGGGTCTGCGTGCGGTTCATGTCGCGCACCGAGAACAGCTTGTTGTGCCGGAACGTGATGCATTCGGGCAACAGCCCCTTGCGCAAGCGGGAGGGGCGTTCCACAATCACTTCGCCACGACTTGTCTGGAACGTATCCACGTTGTTGGTGCGTCGGTTGGAGCGCCGCTGTACCATGGTGGTGATTGAGCCTACGCGATACTGCAGGGCCGCCATGCGCGGCATATTCTCCACAAGGCTCAGTTTCAGCGCTATGCTGCCCGGATTGATCAGACTGTCGGCGAGGAATTCGATGTATTCTGGCCGGAAGTAGAACCAGCCCCGGTTGCGCAGTATGTTGGTGATGCGCACACGTTCGGATACCAGCGAATCGACGTTGAACTGCTCGCCGACCTTAAGGTAGTCGCTTTTTCTGGCCACGGAGTCGATGTAATGCCCCAGGGTCCGCATCACATGGTCCTCGCGGATGCGTCCCGCAGTGTCCTGTGTGAGGTATATAAGCGAGTCGATCAGATACGGCCGGCCTAACTGCACGTCGTAGCGCAGGCCAGCAATCTTGTCGTTCTTCTTCTTGTACTGTATCTCGTAGTCGGCGCGACCGCTGAAGTATCCGCTGTTGTTCATTACGGTCTTGAGCATCTGGAGACGTACGTCGGGACGCACGTCCGAGAGCAGAACGGGGCGTTCGCCGAGCTTGTCGTAAATCCACTTTTTCAGGCCGCGGCAGGAATCGCCCCAGGCATTGTAGATCCACAGACCGTAGGGGAACGGGCTGCGTATGTACGGCCTCAGGAATGGTATGGGATTGTTGGGTCTGACATCCACGGCTTTGGTCAGATCGCTTTTGACGCCAGCGGGCACCTTGTCGTCGCCGGCGGGCGTGATCTTGATCTTCATGCCATTGTACAGCACCTCGTCCTCGCCCAGACGTTTGGTGGTGGAGCACGACACGAAGGCCGCGGCCATCACGGCCGTGACCAGCAGGGTCAATATGTGTGTCAGTCTGCTCATATTGTGTGTCAGCCTATTCATCTATCGTATCCTTTCCGACTGTAGAGTCTTTTTTGACGGCCTCGAACTTCGGCGGCATCAGTGCGTTCTGGGTAGGCACGCCGTGTGATTCGGCGGTGGAATCGAGCACAACTGTGGCAGTGGTTGGTTTCTTGCGGCGCCCGAATCTGAAGAAATTGCGCAGGTTGGCCAGCTTGCGGCGCATCACGAAAGCCACGCCCGTCTCCGTTATCTCGCCCTCCAGAATGCTCTCGAATCCCTGATGGCGGAACAGCTGCACGGACATGTTCATGCTCTGCGTCTGCTTGATCATATATTCAAACGATATGTCGCTTATCAGGTTCTGCGCCAGGTTGTCCTCGGGATTCTGGTCGGTTGAGTAATTGCCGCCCACCAGGATCTTGAACCGGTTGTTGAACAGGCTCTTGCTGACCTGATACGAATAGTTGGTCTCTGTGGTCTTGGCGCCGTTGGACGCCTTCTCGTACTGGTCGATTCCGAACGACAGCTCCACTCCGCGCACATGCTTGGCGGCCCACGAGTTGAGCTGCGATTCCAGGAAGGAATAGAGCATGTTGCCGCCTATGTTGGCGTTGCCCTTGGTACCACCCTGGCCGGTGTACTGTCCGTATATCAGCAGGTTCATGGCCTGTGTCTGGCGCTGGTCGGGCGACATGGACTGAAGTTCGTTCTGTATGGTCAGGTCGTCGTTGGTGCTCAGGTCGAAGCTCACTTTCATCTGGTCCAGCGGGTTGGTCACACGGGCCGTCACCAGGAAGTTGGCCAGACGCGAGTTGCCTCCCTGGGTTATGTTGGCCTTCATGTTGTCGGTGGCCGTGATGTTCAGGGTCGGGTTCATCAGCGTGCCGTTCCAGGTGATGGTGCTCTCGGGGTTGAAGTCGAACATCTTCTCGCCAAGTACGGGGAAGGCGTAACGCACGAATCCGGTGCCGAGCGTCACGGTGCCGTACATGGTCATGTCGCCCATGTAGCTCTGATGGAAGTTCAGGTTGGCCGAGGGCTGCAGTTCCAGCTTGTCGGTGCCGTTGGTGCTGAGCAGAACCTGCAGGTGCGTTCCCGGCGAGATCACGACGTTGGCGTCCAGCCTCATGTTGAACAGCGACGGCTCGATGGAATCCTTCCGTGCTACCTGTGTGGTGTCGCTGAAGTTCACGAACTTCACCACGCCCTCGTCGTTGGTGGCCGTGAACTCGCTTTCGGGCAGGTTCAGACGGTAAGTGGCGTCGGTGTTGCCCAGCAGGTTCAGGTTGGCCGATACGTCAAGGTTCTGTAACGGACCTTTAACCTTGACGCCCATATCGAGATAAATCTTGCCGAAGATATCCCCTTTGGAACGCTTGTCCGACTTGATCAACTGCATGTTGCGCGCGTCGGCGGTGAGATCCACCAATATCTTCCGGAAGTTGGAGGCGTCTACGGTGCCGTCGATGCTGAGCGGGTTCTTGTTGGCTCCCCAGATGTCGAACTGGTTGAAGCGCAATACATTGTCGCGAACCGTTATGCGCGCGGTATCCATCTTGAGTGATGCGGCGGCCATCGGGATGTAGACGGATGCCGAATCCATGGCCAGGCGACCGTTGAATATGGGCGACGACAACGTGGAATCAAGACGCATGGCGCCGTTGAGATAGCCTGACAGGCGGGCGTTCTGTCCTAAGAACGGATTGGCTATGCGGAGCGGGAAGCGGTTGAGCAACACGCCGATGCTGTCGCGGCTGGCTCCCGAAGTGCCGACGCGGGCAAACGCGCGGATGGCTTTGTGGCCGTCTATCTTCAGGCTGGCGTCGCCGAGTATGCGCCCTGTCTGAGTGGCATAAGCGGCGTTGATGTCGAAGTCGAAACTGCCCACGCGCTTGCGCTCGTATATGAAGTCGTTTAGCTGCAGGCCTCCGGACGCGTGAAACTGCTCGTCGACGTACAGCACCGTCAGGTCCGTATTGACCGACCCTTTGATGGGGGGCGCGGTGATGGACATGCCTAAGAAGTCCTCGATATGCAGGTTCTCGACCTTAAGCCTGAACTGCTCGTTGCCCCGGTCGTTGGTCTCGGTGCGTGCCAGGATGGAGCTCTCTTTGCTCTGTGCCTGAAGGTTGGCGTCTACATGCATGTTGTGCAGGTTGTAGGCTATGTAGTTGTCGTTGTTCAGAGTCCAGGGCAGGTAGGCAATCGTTGATTTCAACGGGGTGAAATGGACATTCACCACCGAGTCCACCATGGAGGCGGTGAGACCGATGCGGTATCCCTGCTGGTTCTTGATGTTGCGCTGGTTGAAGAACATACCCAGTCGGTTCTGGCCGAGGTATCCGTTCACGTTGGCCTGGGCGAACTCGTCGAACGTACCGGGGCGGTTGCCCATGTGGATGCGGTAGTCCAGCAGCGATCCGCGTTCGTTGAGGTTTAGCGTCACGGTGTCGGCATTGGCTACCGATGTGGTGAGCCGGTGCAGGTTGAAGTTGCCCGAAATGATCGAGTCACGTTCAATATGGCCCCATATAGTGTCCACGGATATGCCCGACGGCGAGAGGAACTGGCTGACAAGACCGCTACCCGAGGCGTTGACGTCGAGCTTGAACTGCGGCAGTGCCTGCTTGATGTCTTCGACGGATATATTGCGGCGGTTTATCTGACCGGTGACGGTGTCGGCGGCGGCGATGAACGAATCCATCACATATTTCATCCCTGCTGGACTCTCGAAATGCAGGTCGGTGCGGTCGGAGTTAATGTCGAACATCGTGGCGAGTTGGTCGGCCTTGAGCACGGCGTGTACTCCGCCGGGCAGATGTATGTAGGTGCCCGGCATGTTCCAGTCGAAGTCAACGAGCTTCAGATCCACGTCATAGAGCCATTTGCCCGGCTGGGCGTTGCCCGCAAGGTATATGGTGCCGCTGCCCTGACACATACTGTCGGTGAAACCGAGCTGCCTCAGGTCAAGGTCGCGTATGTCGGCACGCAGGTCAACGTTGTAGTCGTCGGTGCGGATGATGCCCGAGCCGTCGATGTCGAAGTTGAGGCCCGGATTGACGGAACCTCCGACTACCGTAAGCGTGCCGTCCGGGTCAAGCATGGCGTCCAGACGTATGTCGCGGTAATGATGTTTCTGATATTCGATACCGTCTATGCGCACTTTGGCATCGGTAAGCGCGTGGCCGCTTACGGGATTGAAACCCCGGCCGACGGCCTGTACGGTGCCGGTGACGTGCCCTATGCCGAGCGAGGGCATGAACTTCGCCACGTTCAGTTCGCGGATGGAGGCGTCCACATTATATGTCTCCGGCGTCAGGGCCACATGGCCGTTGGCGGCAACGTTTCCGGCCGTGGAGCGCAGCGTGAAGTCCGCGCCATACTGCAGCCCGTTGGCCTGAGCCGTGCCTTTGATGTCAAAAGCCGGAATCTCCATGTCGCTCTGCGCCAGGAATTGGTCGGCCAGACGCGGATCCATCAGGGCGCCGTCAAACTCGATGTCGGCGCGCAGTTTCTTGTATTGCAGTGCGTTGGCCACGTGTCCCCTGGCGTCGATCCTGACTACGGCGTCCATCGCCGCCTTGAGCGTGCCGACGTTCAGTTCAGACAGCGATCCACGGGCGTCCAGGTCAAACCGCAGCGGCTTGCGCGACGGTATTTTGGCTGTGAAAGTCTTGAGGGTGGGCATGAATGCCTCTACGTCGGGGAGCCCGACCGAACCGTTGGCCTTGACGTTCATCGGGGCGTCCGGTTCCATCGCCATAACGGCAAAAGGCACGTCTGCATCGGCGTTGATGCGGGAAAAGAGGGTCTGAAGGCTTACCTGCTTCAATGTCAACCCGACAGAATCCACGCCGATGGTGCCACGGCCTTGCGTTATCCGCAGTCCGGAGCGTTCTTTGGCGCGAAGACGTGTCAGCGGCAGACGGACCGTAGACGCTTCGTTGTAGAAATTGCGCATTCCTATGGACACTCCGTCAACCGCTATGTACGACGGGTCGAAGCCTGCGGCCGGCTTCACGCCCTTGGTGGCGTACAGGGCCTTGAGGCTGTCTACGGCTATGGAGTCGCCCATGATGCGCATCGGCGGCCCCTCCGAGGGTTCGCTCGGCGGTGCCGGATGAGTCTTGATGTATGCGGGCGTGGGCTGCAGGTAGGTTACCGAGCCATCGGACATGGCCGCGCGTTTCCATTTGACCTCGTTCTTGCCGAGGTCCACGATGCCGTGCGTCAACGCCACGCGCTTCACGTCGAGGCTGAGCGTATCGATTGTGGGCAGCATCGACATTCCGAAGCGGAAGTTGTCGAGCGTCACATCGTTGGCCTGGATATAGAATGGCGTGGCAGGTACCGTGTCCGGGGGAGTCGGCTTCTTTTTCCACACGTCCATGTATAGCGAGAGGTCGCCGTCGCTGAGGCGCACCTTGTTCAGCAGTATGCGTGATTTCCTGATGTCGACCGAACTTTTGTCATCCACGGTGAGGTGTCCCGCGCGGATGCCTAAAATCATGGATGAGTCGGCGTTGACCATTCGGTAAAAGCCGTTTTCAAGGTCCAGCCGGTTCACCTTGACGTCAAGGTTCAGCAACGGAAGCAGCTTTATGTCGGCAATGGCTTCGCCGGCGCGTACCATCGTGTCGCGTGGCGCGGTAAGTACGTACACGTCCTTCAGATGCACCTTGAGCGGGAAGGAGAGGCGGAACTTGCCGATTCCTATCTCCATGCCGGTGGACTTGTGCACCATGTTCTTGGTGACGGATATGGCCAGATCCTGCACAGGCGGAATGTATATAAGCACGGGGAGACACAGCACGACGATTACAAGCCACATCAGTGTCTTGAGCGTAATCCGCAGCCACCTGGGTCGTATGGCATGCCGTTTCCGGGGCTTCGGAGCCTCAGGCTGCGCGGTCCGGTCCGGTTGTTGCGGCGTGTGTGTGTCGTGTGTGTCGTTCATCGTGTGGGTTCGACTTGAAATTTTTATGAAAAGCTTATTCAGGTTTGCGGCATGCTTCGGCGCAGATCCAGACTACGGCCACCAGGAATGATCCCGTGATGTCGGCCACCATGTCCATAGGGTCGTAGCTGCGTCCCATGCCCATGGAACGCTGTATGAATTCAATGGCGATGCCTAAGAGAGAGGAAAGTGTCGCCATAAGGATGCATACGGGCCATCGAACGGAGCGGAAATCGCGGCCGCGCGCCCAGTCCACGAGAGCGACGAAGGTCAGGCCACCGAACATTATGGCGTGCACCACCTTGTCGGCGCCGGGAAAGAGGGGAGGGGGCTCCTGATCGCCCAACGGATGGGGAGCAAGGGTGAGCCAGAGCACCGCGGCCAGCGTGATGACGGTCAGTATCCACGCCGGCAGTTGCTGCAGTTGCCGTTTTATCCTAATTCGCCTTTCCATAAGCAAAATTAACAAAAATCAATTATATAACAAATTAAAATGGGGAATGGTAAAAATGTGTTAATAAAAATATGAAAATTGGCATTAATAAACCGCGGCTATGCCGCTCGCCGGAACCAACCAGCCTGCACGAATCAGCGTGAAAGCGGCCGGATCGGGTTGCTGCCGGTGTTTAAACTGGCAATAAAAAAGGGATGCGTGTGCGCATCCCTTTTTTATCGGTTGGAATCTGTTATCAGTTCTGATGGGGCTGAACGTTGATGAACTTACGTCCCTCCTTACCGGTGGTGAATACCACTACGCCGTCAATGAGGGCGAACAGAGTGTGGTCCTTGCCCATACCCACGTTGAGACCGGGATGGTGAACGGTGCCACGCTGACGCTTGATGATATTGCCGGCTTTGCAATTCGAACCACCAAAAATTTTCACTCCGAGTCGTTTGCTTTCTGACTCACGGCCGTTCTTAGAACTACCGACACCTTTTTTATGTGCCATTTCTCTTTTTGGTTTATGCGGTTACGATTTTCTTGATCATTACTTTGGTGAACTGCTGGCGGTGTCCGTTGAGACGACGATAGCCCTTGCGGCGCTTCTTCTTGAACACGAGCACTTTGTCACCCTTTACGAGGGGCTCGAGCACTTCACACTCTATCTTGGCGCCTTCTACTGCGGGTGCGCCTACAGTCACGTTGCCGTCTGCGTCCAGGAGAAGAACTTTCTCGAAGCTTACGGCGTCACCCTGCTTTACGTCGCCAAGGTGATGAACATACAGGAACTTGCCTTCCTCGGCCTTGAACTGCTGTCCTTTGATTTCTACGATTGCGTACATCGTTGATTATGATATTTAAATTATCCTTCCGGCAGGCGCCCTTGGGTCTTGTCATGCCCGGCCGGGTACTGGTTTTGTTATTACTTGCGGATACCGAGTTCCTTCTTGGCGATGATGGCGCGGTAGCGGTTGATGTCCTTGCGGATCAAGTAGTCGAGCAGGCTGCGGCGCTGACCTACCAGTGTCTTAAGCGCACGGGCGGTAGCGTAGTCCTTCTTGTTGCTCTTCAGGTGCTCGGTCAAGTGCTGGATGCGCTTTGAGAAAAGTGCGATCTGTGCTTCGGGGCTACCGGTGTCGCCTTCGCCCTTGCCATACGTCTTGAAGATCTCTTTCTTCTGTTCTGTTGTGAAACTCATAATGGAGATAATGTTTAAAATGTTGTTAAATAGGCTTTTATTCGAAACGTTCATTGTGGCTTCTCCATTGCCGCAGGGCCGTTTGCTCAAAAAGCGTTGCAAAATTACAACTTTTTTTCGAGAAAAGCAAGAAAAATGGCGGCGAATCACTTCGCCGCCATTTCGCGCTTCAGGATGGGCTTGAACCAACGACCCCCTGATTAACAGTCAGGTGCTCTAACCAACTGAGCTACTGAAGCTTGCATTACGTTCAGCCCGTAGGCTTCCCGTTTTGACTCTGCAAAATTACAAAAACTTTGTCATTCCACCAAAACATTCGTAATTTTTTTTCATTTTTGTGTACCGCAGCCTATATCCGAACCTAAGCATCGCCTGAAATAGACCTGTATCTCATGTAAATTTTGCAGTCCGCGATTTTGTTGTTAATTTTGCATTACACTCTCCGCACTTATCTAAGCCTTAAACCTAAACCATAAACCCTATATGAACATCATGATCCTCGCCGCAGCCGCGGCGCTCAACATCGCCGGCCCGGGAAGCCTCTCGGTTTCCATCGACACCGTCGGCCCGGCTCTAACCTATTGCGTCATAGTTGATAAAGACACACTCGTGTCGCCGTCTCCGCTCGGTCTCGTTACCGATTACGCCGACCTGGCCACAAACCTCCGTCCTGCCGGTGCAGTCCAGGTCAAGGACACCGTGATAAGTTATTCGCTGGACCGCATCAAGAAGAAGACCGTCAACAAGCGGGCCGTAAAGGCCCGGATACCGTTCGTGAATCCGCAGGGATGGCGCATGGGTATCGAATTAGTGCTGACCGACAACGACATGGCTTTCCGTTACACGCTGCCGCATCAGAAAGACCGCGGGTCTGTGCGCGTGATGCGCGAGGCTACAGGTTTCGCGTTCCCGAAGCAGACCTCCCTTTTCCTCACGCCCCAGAGCGACGCCATGATTGGCTGGAAGCGCACCAAGCCCAGTTATGAGGAATATTATATCACCGACGCGCCGATAGACACGAAGTCGCAGTACGGACACGGGTTCACTTTCCCAGGTCTGTTCCGTGTCGGAGACAAGGGGTGGGTATTAGTCACCGAGACCGGCGTAAACCGCGATTATTGTGGCAGCCGCCTTTCCGATTCCGACAACGGACTGTTCCGTCTGGAGTTCCCCATGGCCGAGGAAAACAACGGCAACGGCACAATCGAGCCGGCGTTCGCCCTTCCAGGTGCCACGCCGTGGCGCACCGTCACTGCCGCCAAGACCCTCAAGCCGATAGTGGAGACCACCATCCCCTGGGATGTGGTGGCGCCGATATACGGCGCCAACCGTCAGTATGATCCCGCGCGTGGCACATGGAGCTGGATACTCTGGCAGGACGACAGCATCAACGACCGCGACCTGCGCGAATACGTGCGCCTGGCCAAGGAAATGGGTTTCGAATATACTTTGGTCGACAACTGGTGGGACAACAACCTGGGCCGCAAAGGGATGGAAGAATTCATAGAGTATAGCCGCACGCAGGGCGTGGAGCCCATAATATGGTACAGCAGCAGCGGTTACTGGAACGATATAGTGCAGGGTCCCATCAACAGGATGGAGAATCCTCGCATCCGGCGTCAGGAGATGCAGTGGCTCAAGGACAACGGAGTGAAGGCCATCAAGGTGGACTTCTTCGGCGGCGACAAGCAGGAGACCATGCGTCTGTACGAAGCCATACTGACCGACGCCAACGATTTCGGCATCATGGTGATATTCCACGGGTGCACCATGCCACGCGGCTGGGAGCGGATGTTCCCAAACTACATCGGTTCCGAGGCAGTGCTCGCCTCCGAGAATATGATTTTCTCTCAGGAATTCTGCGACCGCGAGGCCGTGTCCAGCGCGTTGCATCCCTTCATCCGCAACGCCGCAGGATCAATGGAATATGGCGGAACGTTCCTTAACAAGCGCATGCACCGCAGCGACGCCAAGGGCAACGAGCGGCGCACCAGCGACGCCTTCCAGATCGCTACGGCCGTATTGTTCCAGAGTCCGCAGCAAAACTTCGCTCTTTCCCCCGACAACCTGACCGATGAGAACAAGACCGCCCTCGACTTCATGCGCGGCGTCCCCACGCGCTGGGACGACACCGAGTTTTTCGAGGGCTATCCCGGCAAGTATGTGGTGCTGACGCGCACTGCCGGCGACCAGACCTATACCGCCGGCATAAATGCAGAGGAGGAGACGCGTACCGTCACGTTCGACAAGCTCGACCCCGCCATGAAGTACACGCTCATCACCGACAGTCACGCCAAGAAGGGCGACCGCCTCAAGAGCCAGGAGATCAAAGGCAAGAAAGCCATCAAGATCAAGCTTGCCAAAGGCGAGGGCTTCGTGCTGGTCGGCAGCAGATAGAATCCCTTATCTCTCAGCTCGCATGGGGTTGTGCAGGAAGTCGTCGTAAGCCAGACGGATGCCGTCGGACAGCTCCGTGCTGTAGGTCCAGCCCAAGGCCGTGGCCTTGCTCACGTCCAGCAGTTTGCGCGGGGTGCCGTTCGGACGCGTGGTGTCCCACAGTATGCGTCCCCTGTAGCCCACGATGTCGGCCACCAGTTCCGTCAGCTCCTTGATGGTCAGCTCTTTGCCCGTACCGGCGTTCACGGTCTCGTTGCCTGAGTAATTGTTCATCAGGAACACGCACAGGTTGGCCAGGTCGTCTACATACAGGAATTCGCGCAACGGGCTGCCGTCGCCCCAGCATGTCACCTCGTCGAGGCCCTGTTCCTTTGCCTCGTGGAAACGGCGTATCAGGGCCGGCAGCACGTGCGAGTGCTCGGGGTGATAGTTGTCGTTGGGGCCATACAGGTTGGTGGGCATCACCGATATGTAGTCGGTGCCGTACTGACGGTTCAGGTACTCGCAGTATTTCAGGCCGCTTATCTTGGCCAGTGCGTATGCCTCGTTGGTCTGTTCAAGAGGCGAGGTCAGCAGACACGATTCCGGCATGGGCTGCGGCGCCATGCGCGGGTAGATGCACGACGAGCCGAGAAACTCCAGTTTCTTGCAGCCGTTGCGCCATGCCGCGTTTATCACGTTCATCTCCAGCATCATGTTGTCGTACATGAAGTCGGCCAGATGGTTGCGGTTGGCGATGATTCCGCCCACCTTGGCCGCCGCCAGAAAGACGTATTCCGGTTTTTCGGCCGCGAAGAAATCATTCACGGCCTGCTGGTTTATCAGGTCCAGCTCGCTGTGGGTGCGGGTAATGATGTTGTCGTAACCCTGGCGTTTCAGCTCGCGGACTATGGCCGAGCCCACCATTCCACGGTGCCCCGCCACATATATTTTAGAATTCTTTTCCATTATGTCTTAAATAATTCCTATTCATGTTCGTGTCGGCCTGAGGCGAGACGTCTCCGTCGACCGTTTATAGCTTGCGCCTTATCTTGACCGGAATCATGTCGGGAGCGAGCTCTGCGTTGTCCGGCAATACGAGCGCCAGATGACCGCCGCCACCGGCGCCGAGCATCTTCCAGGCCAGCGCCTTGTCGCGAATGGCGTCGATACATTCCGCAACCCCCGGCTGCATCATGGCCGGGAACATGGCCGTCTGCGCGTTGAACGAATCGCGGAACGCCTCGGCGAAGTCGCCGAGGTCCCGGCGCATTATGGCGTCCCAGCAGCGGTCGGCCGCGTCGGTCAGCGCCCGCACTTTGTCGGGCGTGATGTCCTTGCCCTCCACCACCGAGCAGCCCGGTCGGCGCGGGAACATGGGTACCAATACGATGTGTCGCTCCAGCCATGCCAGCGTCTCCTCGTCGTGGCACGACTCGATGCGGTCGGGCCAGTACCGGCCGTCGTAATGATGGCGCGTCAGCCCCGACATGCAGATGCCTATGGCATCCTGGGCTCCCGAGACATGGCCCTTGTTTTCCGGGTCGTTCTCGAAGCAGAACAGCAGGCGCGCCAGCATCTCCTCGTTATAGTCCGGCAGTTCGTATGGCCAGATTCTTTTCGCCGCGTTGCGCGTGGAGGTAGACATGCCTCCGCGCTCCATGAACTCGTGCGTCGGCTCGATGGATACGGTGATGGCCCATCCGGCGCCGTGCTGCGACACGTACGGCTGGTCGATCCACGTGCCCGCGATGTCGATGCGGTAGGGGAGATGGGACTTCACCTCGCTGCGCAGCGAGGTGGTGGAACGCGCCTCCAGGCCCGCGTCCGGCACACGGTTCAGCTCGACATACTCTATGCCGCGCTCCGCGCACAGCCGGCGCTTCTCGTCGCTGCCGCCGTCGGAGTTCACCACGAACACGTCGGGATGCACGGCATCCATCGTCTCCACGAAGTCAAGCATGCCGCTGCCCGTATTGATGAAGGCATCCGTCACATAGCGGATGGCCTTGACCATATACAGGCGTTCCTTTTCCGAATAAACCGTCTTGCGGTGCTTCAGCTCCTCGATGGTCTTGTCCGAGCCGATGCCCACATACAGGTCGCCGTAACGCGACGCCTCCTTGAAGAACGCCACGTGCCCCGAATGGAGCATGTCGTAGCATCCCGAGACGAATACTTTCTTCTTCATATTTGTATTAACGTGAATATCGCATTGAGGCGTATGCCAATACGCAGACGAAGCAAGCTGCGGGCACCCAGAACGAGGAGCCTATGCCGGCACTGTCCGACACCATAGCCTGCAGCGGCGTGATGAGCGCTCCGCCAAGGATGGCCATGATCAGTCCGGACGCCGCAAGCTTCGCGTCGTCGCCAGTCACGCCCTCCAGCGCGATACCGTATATGGTGGGGAACATCAGCGACATGCACGCCGAAATGCCCACCAATGCCCAAACCGACGCCCAGCCCGTGCCGTATATTACGCCCAACGTGCAGCCGATGGCCGCCACCGCCGCCACACGCAGCAGCTTAACCGGCCTGACGTAGCCCATCAGCCACGTGAACAGGAAGCGGAACAGCGTGAACGCCACGATGGAATAGAGGAATATCAGCGACGCATCCTTTTCCGCTATGCCCAGCCGGTCCATTGCCAGCCGGATGGTGAACGACCACACGCCCGTCTGCACGCCCACATAGAAGAACTGCGCCACCACGCCGTAGCGCCAGCGCTTGTTGTGCCATAGCCTGCCGAACGTCCTGCGGATGTCGAACTTACCCGAGTCGCGGTCCTTCGGCATCCTTACCGCCGCTATCACCGCAAGCAGCGCGAGCAGCACCGCGCCTATGAGCATGTATGTGCCCGACACAGCGTTCAGTTCATGCTGCTGGATGGCGGCCAGGGCCTGAGAGTCCATGCCCGCCCGTTCCGCGGCATCGGCCGCGTTCAGTTCCGACAGTATGAAATGCCGGCTCAGCAATATGCCGCATATAGCCCCGACCGGGTTGAGAGTCTGGGCTATGTTGAGGCGGCGCGTGGCCGTCTCGGGGCTCCCCATCGACAGGATGTAAGGATTGGCGGTGGTTTCCAGCACGGCGCATCCACCGGCCATCACGTAGATGGCGAACAGGAAGAACCCATACGACGCCGTCTGACCGGCAGGGTAGAACAGCATGGTGCCTGCCGCGTATAGAGCCAGACCTAACAGGATGCCAGCCTTGTACGAGCGCCGGCTGATGAATATGGCCGCCGGCAGCGCGAAACAGAAGTAGGCGCCATAGAACGCGAACTGCACCAGCGACGTCTGCAGGTCGCTCATGGACATGATGCGCCTGAACGCCGCCAATAGCGTGTCGTTCATGTTGTTGGCCATTCCCCAAAGCAGGAACAGCAACGAAACCAGTATGAACGGAAGGCGTTTCATGATTAATTAATTAACGGCGACTTCACCGGTTTCATTGCGTAGTAGCGCAGGCTGTCCCAGCCGCGAAGATAGTAGCGCAGGGCATTTGAAATAAGGCGTGTTACTTCACTATGCCCTTCTCCAGGTATTCAGCCAGATTGGTCTTGACCTGCTCGCCGGCGCGCTCCACGGCCACCTTGGCCATGTCGGCGTCCACCATCAGGTTCACCAGCTGCTCGAAACTGGTGCGCTTCTTCGGATCCCAGCCCAGTTCCTTTTTAGCTTTAGTCGGGTCGCCCCACAGGTTCACCACGTCCGTCGGACGGTAGAAGTCGGGCGATACCTCGATCAGCACCTTGCCCGTCTTGGCGTCGATACCCTTCTCGTTCTCGCCCTCGCCCTCGAATATCAGCTCGATGCCGGCGCGGCGGAACGCCAATAGACAGAACTCGCGTACCGAATGCTGCTCGCCCGTAGCTATGACGAAGTCCTCCGGCTTGTCGTTCTGCAGGATCAGCCACATGCACTCCACATAGTCGCGAGCATAGCCCCAGTCGCGCAACGACGAGAGGTTGCCTAAGTACAGTTTCTCCTGCTTGCCCTGCGCTATGCGGGCCGCCGCTAAGGTTATCTTGCGTGTCACGAACGTCTCGCCGCGACGCTCCGACTCATGGTTGAACAGAATGCCCGAGCAGGCGAACATGTTGTACGCCTCGCGGTACTCCTTCACAATCCAGAAGCCGTAGAGCTTGGCCACCGCGTAGGGACTGTAGGGATGGAACGGCGTCTTTTCGTTCTGCGGCACCTCCTCTACCTTGCCGTACAGCTCCGACGTCGACGCCTGATAGAAGCGGCAGGTGTCGGCGAGTCCGCACTGGCGGATGCCTTCCAGGATGCGGAGCACGCCCGTGGCGTCGACGTCCGCCGTAAACTCCGGCGAGTCGAAGCTGACCTGCACGTGGCTCTGGGCCGCCAGGTTGTACACCTCGTCAGGGCGCACCTTGTTAAGCACCTGTATTATAGACATAGAGTCGCCGAGGTCGGCGTAATGCAGATGGAAGTTGGGGTGGCCCTCCAGATGAGCGATACGCTCGCGGAAGTCCACAGACGAGCGGCGGATGGTGCCATGCACGTCATAGCCCTTGTCGAGCAGGAACTCGGCCAGAAACGACCCGTCCTGACCCTGTCTCTTATACACATCTCCGAGCCCACGAGACTAGCGCTCATCTC
>UQMZ01000059.1 GCA_900542185.1 uncultured Bacteroidales bacterium | reverse complement strand
GCCGGGGAGGGTGGTCAGGATGTCGCGGGAGGGGAAGACGGTGTAGTCGCGGCGCATGCGGCGGAAGTCGGTGTGGGCCTTGAGGATGGCTCGGGCGTTGGGGAAATCCAGCTTGAGCAGGAACATGCCGAAGGCTAAGGTGTCGGCCAGGCGGCGCGTCAGCAGCATCCGGCGCCCGGATCGGCGCGTCATGTTCTTGTGTATCAGCAACAGGTTGTTGCGGAAGTTGAGGTAGGTCTTCCTGGGGTTGCCTTGGTTCAGGCTGGCGCCGCCTATATGAAAGACCTCGGAATCGGAGATGGCGCAGCAACGAAAGCCGGCTCCCCAGATTCGGGCGCACAGGTCTATCTCCTCCATGTGTGCGAAAAAGCGGGGGTCGAGGCCGCCAAGCTTCAGGTATAGTTCGCGAGGCACCGTAAGGCATGCCCCCGAGGCCCAGGCCACATCCACTGCGGGTCCGTCGTATTGCCCGTTGTCCTGTTCCACTACATCGAACAGTCGACCGCGACAGTAAGGATAGCCCAAATTGTCGAGGGCACCGCCTGCAGCACCGGCATATTCGAACTCGTCGCGGCGATAGAAGCTCTTGATTTTAGGCTGGACTGCTCCGACGTCGGGATTGCTGACCATGAAGTCGAGGATCGGCTTCCACCAGGCCGGAGTGGTCTCGACGTCGCTGTTAAGCAGAGTGACATATTCGTAGTCCACTTCCGCTATGGCACGGTTGTAGCCCTCGGCAAAGCCGTAGTTGGTGTCGAAGGCTATTATCCGGACATCCGGGCAGTTCTCGCGAACCCATTGCACGGAACCGTCGGTCGAGCCGTTGTCGGCCAAAATGAGGTCACACTCGTCGCATACCGTGTCGCGTGCCACACCCGGCAGAAGTTGCTGCAGAAGCTTCAGACCGTTCCAGTTCAGTATGATTACACCTAATTTCTTCATTGTTCGGCTACTATATTGTCGGAATCGAGGACCAGATTTGAGATACGGTTCACCATTTCGGCGTTGAAAGGCGCCTGAACGCGCACGTAATTATCGGTGAATCCCTGCATCATGCCGTCGTGCACGGTATGTTCCCAGAGCACGGGACGCTCCGCGCCATGCTGCGAGTCGAGGAACAGTCGCAACTTTGCATCGGATATGGCTATCAGCTGCTCCACGCGGCGATGCTTCTCTGCCTGGGGCACTGGGTCGGGGAGATGAAGGGCGGCGGTGCCCGGACGCTCGGAATAGGGGAACACATGCAGGCGCGAGACAGGCAGCGACTCGATGAACCGGCAGGCCTCGGCCCATTCCCGCTCGGTTTCACCGCGCGCGCCGGCAATGACGTCCACGCCTATGAAGGCGTGTGGCATGACGCGGCGTATGTGTTCCACGCGTTCACGGAACAGCGCCGTGGCGTAGCGGCGGTTCATCAGCTTCAGCACCCGGTCGGATCCGGATTGCAGCGGAATGTGGAAGTGAGGCATGAAGGCGCGCGACTGAGCAACCCAGTCGATTATTTCGTCGGTTAGCAGGTTCGGCTCGATGGACGATATGCGGTAACGCTCAATGCCCTGCACGGTGTCCAGCTCGCGGATGAGGTCGAAGAACGACTGGCCGTTGTCCGAACCGAACTCGCCGATGTTGACGCCCGTTATCACAATCTCCTTCGCTCCCTCGCCGGCAGCCATGCGGGCACGGTTCACGAGGTCGGTTATGATGCCTGAGCGCGAACGGCCGCGGGCGTAAGGGATGGTGCAGTATGTGCAGAAATAGTCGCAGCCGTCCTGCACCTTGAGGAACCAGCGTGTGCGGTCGCCCCGTTCGCACGACGGCTCGAATGTGGATATCTGCCGCGCCGGAGTGACTTCGGTCACCGACTGGCGCGACTGCAGGAAACGGTCGACATACTCGGCTGCCTTCAGTTTCTCGCCCGAGCCGAGCACCAGCTCCACGCCGGGGAGCGAGGCCACCTCGCCGGGCTTCAGCTGGGCGTAGCATCCTGTCACCACTATGGCGGCCTGCGGATAGCGCGCGGCCAGGCGGCGTATCAGGCTGCGCCCCTTCTTGTCGGCCGTCTCTGTGACAGAGCAGGTGTTGACCACCACGATGTCGGGCGTCTCGCCGTCGGCGGCACGGCGCACGCCGCGCCTGTTCAGAGCCCGGCCTATGGCCGACGTCTCCGAAAAGTTCAGCTTACATCCTAATGTGTGATATTCAGCGGTTATATTGTGCGGATATGTGCTCATTTATACTGTTTATCGCATTAAAAATGCCATTTCGTTTGCAAAATTAACAAAAAAGTATATAAATACTTGACAAAGGGGGGTGGAATTTATTAATTTTGCAGTTTGAATTGTGACACGAAAAGATGAAGCACATAAATAAGGCATCGTTCCTTAAAAAATATATATGCCAGGGCGGTGTATTTTCGAGGGAATTTGGCCAATCTGTGAGGGAGCAGCCTCGCGGCTGTGACCGAAGAGAGTGGCTAATTTAACCGAAAAGACACCGGTCAAGGTGTAAAATAAATAATGAGAAATATTGAATATAGTTTATTAACAATGAAAACGTCAGAAAGAAAAATTACCTCTTTCTCGCAGAGGCACGCCATCTTCGGGCCTTCGGCTCAGTCACATAGATGGCTATGCTCCTTCGCCGTCAGGCCCGAATCTGGTGCACCTCTGCGACCCTGGCGTATATATTTTTTAAGGAACGATGCCTAAGGAGCTGAAGATATCGTTCTGGGCCTCCCATTTCACCACGATAGTGACGGTGACGTTAGTGTTGCTGTTGGGGGGTATCATATCGATGCTGTGGCTCAGCGCCAACAACGAGACGCGCCGGCTCAAGGAGCGTATGGAACTGACGGTGATACTGGCAGACAGCATCCCCGACAGCGAGGGAGTGCGCCTGGCCAACGAGATAAAGCGTCAGCCCTACTCAGGCGTGGTGCGCTTCACCAGCAAGGCCGAGGCCATGAAGGAATGGAGCCGCGACACGGGCGAGGACCTGGAGACGTTGTTCGGCGTGAATCCCCTCAGTCCCGAAGTGGCGTTCACCCTCAAGGCCGATTACAGCTCAAAGGCTCAGATAGCCCGGATCAAGAAGAGCATCGAGAGCATAAAGGGTGTGGAGAATGTGGCCAGTCCGGAGGACGAAATGGTGGACGCCATGAACCAGAACCTGGCTCTTGTCACGATGCTGTTGGGAATCATAGCGGTGATAATGCTGCTGATAACGTGCGTGCTTATCAACAACACGGTTCACCTGTCGATATATTCGCGGCGGTTCTCCATCCACACCATGCAGCTGGTGGGAGCCACCAACGGTTTTATCCGCAGGCCCATAGTGCTTGACAATCTGCTTTGCGGCCTAATAGCCGGCGCATTGGCGTCGGGGGTTACCGCGCTGGCTATATGGGGAGCGCGAGAGAGCGGCGTGGTGGACGTGGCCACGTTCCTGTCGTGGAGGGATTTTGGATTCGTCGGCGTCGGCATGGTGCTGGCAGGAGTGTTGATGTGCGTGGTGTCGTCGTGGCTGTCGGCCACACACTATCTGCACAAGGAATACGACGAACTGTTTCGATAAAAGAAGATAATGGCAAAGAAAAAGATATTTACGGGCACAATGTCCACCGAGCCGCTGCAGAAGGAGAAGGCGTCCGAGCGACCCTTCACCAAGACCAACTTCGTGATGATGGGATGCTGCGTGGCACTGATCATAATAGGCTTCCTGCTGATGAGCGGCGGAGGCAGTTCCGACCCGAACGTGTTCAATCCCGACGTGTTCAGCACACGCCGCATCGTGGTGGGCCCGACGCTGGCCTTCCTGGGCTTCCTGTTCATGGCGTTCGCCATAATCTGGACGCCGCGCGGGCATAAGGACGCCAAGACCGAAAACACAACCCTGACGGCAGACGCTACCCGGACTAAAGACGCAGACAAATAATGGAATGGTTTCAGGCCCTGATACTGGGCATAGTGCAGGGACTCACGGAATATCTGCCTGTGAGTTCCAGCGGACATCTCGAGATATTCAAGGACATACTCGGCATAGACCTGCCGGATGACGAGAACCTGCAGTTTAACGTCGTGGTCCATGCGGCTACGGTTCTGTCGACCATAGTGATACTGTGGCCGATGTTCCGCGATCTGTGCCGGAGTTTCTTTACGTTCCGGATGGACGATAATTTCCGGTACGTGTGCAAGATACTGGTGAGCTGCATACCTGTGGGAATAGTCGGGGTGTTCTTCAAGGACTATGTGGAAAGGATATTCGGCAGCGGACTCCTGATAGTGGGAATCTGTCTGATCGTCACCGCCGGCCTGCTGCTGTTCGCTCATCTGAGCGACATGCGCGCGGGGAAACTGCAGCGTGCCAATGCAGGACGCGACATATCGTGGTGGGACGCCATCATCATAGGCTGCGCGCAGGCAGTGGCCGTGCTGCCGGGTCTGAGCCGCAGCGGCACCACCATCGCCACCGGCATCATGTTGGGCGATAAGCGCGACAAGGTGGCCAGCTTCTCCTTCCTGATGGTGATACTGCCCATACTGGGCGAGTCGCTGCTTGACGTGAAGGATATGATGAGTGCGGACTATACGGTGCAGACCGATGCCCTGAGCATGGCCATCGGCTTCGTGGCGGCTTTCATAGTGGGTTGCGCCGCATGCAGCTGGATGCTGAACATAGTGAAGAAAGGCAAGTTGTGGTGGTTTTCCGTATATTGCGTGGTGATGGGCGTGATATGCATACTGTGGAACTAAGTCATAGGTCAGAGTGACGAGTGATAAGTGACGAGTGATAAGGTAAGAAAAGAGACTGAATGGACTATATAAGTGGGGAAATACTGGTTATAGACAAGCCGTACCGGTGGACGTCGTTCGATGCGGTGAAGCGTCTTCGCGGAGCCGTGCAGCGCAGGTTGAACGCCAAGCGTTTCAAGGTGGGTCACGCGGGCACGCTCGATCCATTGGCTACGGGCGTACTGTTGGTGTGCACCGGTCGCGCCACCAAGCGTATCGCCGAGCTGCAGGAGGGTATGAAGGAGTATGTGGCTGAAATCACGTTCGGCGCCACCACTCCGAGCTACGACCTGGAGAAGGAGATAGACGCCACCTATCCGTGGGAGCACATCACTCCGGAGCTGATAGCCGAGACATTGCCTAAGTTCCAGGGTCATGTGATGCAGGTGCCTCCGGTGTTCTCGGCGGTGAAGGTAGACGGTAAACGCGCCTACAACTACGCCCGCAAGGGCAAAGAGGTGGAGATCAAGGCCAAGCCCTTGGAGATCAAGGAGCTTGAGGTACTGAGCTGGGAGGCGCCGAAGCTGACTCTGAGGGTGTTGTGCAGCAAGGGTACGTATATCCGGGCACTGGCGCGCGATCTTGGCGAAGCGATGAATTCAGGCGCCCATCTCACTGCGCTGAGACGGACCAGGGTAGGAGACTATACGATTAACGACGCCATGAGTCTGGACCAGGCACTGGAACTGATCAAGGACGGCCCGGTGGAATTCCCGGACGAACCGACGGCCAAATAACATAGACAAAATAAATGAAATGCCGCACGTGTGCGGCGAAACCATACTAATAAGCATGAAGCTATCTGAATTTAAATTCAAACTTCCTGAGACCCTGATAGCGCAGCACCCGACGGAAAACCGCGACGAGTGCCGCATGATGGTGGTGGATGCCCGTACGGGCGAGATCAGCCATCACATATTCAAGGAGATCATCAATTACTTTGACGAAGGAGACGTCATGGTGTTCAACGACACGAAGGTGTTTCCCGCTCGTCTGTATGGCAACAAGGAGAAGACGGGGGCCCGCATCGAGGTATTCCTGCTGCGGGAACTGAATGCAGAGAACCGATACTGGGACGTGCTGGTTGACCCGGCGCGCAAGATACGTATTGGCAACAAGCTGTATTTCGGGGATGACGAGTCGATGGTGGCCGAAGTGATCGACAACACGACGTCGCGCGGCCGTACGTTGCGTTTCCTGTTCGACGGCGATTACGACGAATTCAAGAAGGCCCTCTATGCTTTGGGCGAGACGCCGCTGCCGTATTACATCAAGCGGCCGGTAGAGGAGACCGATGCCGACAGCTATCAGTGTATTTTCGCACGCGAGGAGGGAGCCGTTATGGCTCCGGCCGCGGGGCTGCACTTCAGCCGCGAGCTGATGAAACGCCTGGAAATCAAGGGTGTGGAGCGAGGTTTCCTGACATTGCATTCCGGCTGGGGCAACTTCAAGGAGATAGACGTGGAGGACCTGACCAAGCACCGCATGGATTCCGAGCAGATGCGTGTCAACGATGAACTGGTGGAAATGGTGAACGCCGCCCACGACCGCGGCAACCGGATATGCGCCGTCGGTACGTCGGTGATGCGCGCCATGGCTTCGAGCGTGTGCATGAACGGACACCTGATGACCATAGAGGGATGGACCAACAAGTTCATCTTCCCGCCCTACGACTTCACGGTGGCCACGGCTATGGTGAGCAACTTCCACATGCCGCTCAGCACCATGCTGATGATGGTGGCGGCCTTCGGCGGCTATCAGCTTGTGATGAAGGCTTACGACACTGCGGTGAAGGAGAAATACCGCTTCGGCGCATACGGTGACGCGATGCTGATATTGAAATAACGGTCTATGAGATGAAAAATCCCGTCCTGCATGACATGCGGGCCGGGATATTTTGTTTTTGGAGAGGCGTTATTTCTCGGGACCGTTTATCAGATTCTCGCGCACAGCCTGCGCGCGGTCGTCGTCGTTGTCATAGCGGGTGTTCAGTAGGTCGGGGAAGAATATCAGCTTGAACACCAGGAAGAAGATGGCTAATTTCACAAGAATCAATGCCCACAGGTAGCGTCCTATGGTCATGTTGCGGAATCCATCGGCGTATAGCCGCCAGGTGCGGTACAGGATGGATGTCTTTTCTTCCGGCTGTGTCATGATGAATTTGTACAAGGTTCGGTTTATTTATGGTGAACCCTGTTGCAAAGATAACGATAAAAGTGGAAAATAAGTGCTGGAAAGTGAAAAATAAGTGCATAAAAAAAGATTAATTGTCTCCCGACAACTAATCCTCTAACCTTAAATCTAATACCATGAAAAACACGAATGCAAAGTTAATAATAAAAATCGTGACAAAAAAATATATATAGCAATAAAATGATGTCAATTTGATATTTTTTAACGAAAAACAAGAAACAATAAGAAATTGTGCATAAAAAGGTATAATAGTATAAAGCGGATGTGAGTTTATAAAGTTAAAAAAGTTTATAAAGTTAAGAGAATGCCGGGGCCGTTGGCACATCGATACCGTTATCTTAATTTTTTAACTTTCTAAACTGTTTAAACTACTGAGAGATGGCAATAGAACGGATACGCGGCATAGTAATAGATGTGGTAAGGCATACGGACCGTCATAATGTAGTGACGCTGTACACGCGCGAGCGCGGGCGCATGTCCTTTCTTATGCCTGTGGGAACGGGCCGTAACGCCAGGATTCGTAACGCACGTATGCAGCCGTTGGCGGTGGTAGAGGCCGATATCAATTTCAAGGGGAACAAGAATCTTCAGACATTGGGCAAGATGTCGCTCCTTGTGCCGTGGCGCGACATTTACTTCAATCCCGCCAAGAGCGCTATAGTGATGTTCCTGTCGGAATTTCTCAACTGTTTCCTGCGACAGTCGGAGGCTGACGTGCCGCTGTGGGACTTCATATACTCCACGCTGGGCGGTCTTGACGCCGAACGCGGATCGGTTGCCAACCGGCATATCGCGTTTCTGGTCGGATTACTGCCTTTTGCCGGCATTCAGCCTAATCTGGATTGCCGGGGAAGATACTTCGATATGCGGGAAGGTGTCATGACCGACAGCATACCGCTGCATCATGACGTAGTGACCGGTGACGCCCTGACGCATTTGGACCTGCTGGCGCGCATCACGGCGGCAAACAGCAGATATTTCAGATTCACGAAAACGGAAAGAAGAGACACGCTGGCCGGGATTATACGTTATTACTCCATACACTATCCCGGACTGGGCGACCTGAAGTCGCCGGCCATACTCGCCGAGACATTCGGATGAGGTGGCGAAAGAAATTATTACGTAAATATTACCTATTTTACACGTAGTTGGTAAAACCAATGTACGCAAATACACAAAGTGCAATAGATTGTGTTAAATAACGTTAAAACTGCACTTTGATTTGGAAATCATTTTAGTATTACGTAAAAAAGTATTATTTTTGCAATGTGTTTTTCATAGTATTAAATTAAGATTAAGGTTTCCGTCAACCTCTTTGTGAAAAGGGGTTGACTTTTTATTTTGTGCAAAATAAGCCATGTTGTCGATGAGAATCAATGATTTGGTATGATTAAGCGGCTTCCTGGGCCCTTGCGGGGTAAAATAGCAACGTGATAGAGGTATATTTATGTATAAAATCAAAAAAATTGTATTTGATAAATAAAACAAACAAATAAAATATGCCGGAATATATTAATAATAATTTGAATATTATTGAAGGACATTACACATTTCAGAGAGGAAATGATGTGTTCGACCTGATTGCGGGGATAGGCAATTCTGAGTATTTGCAACATATCGCCAAATGTTAAAATGAGCTATTTTGAGTATTGCCGCAGTTTGGGATCAGGAGTAATTTTGCAACCGATTTCAATAACGACTATATTCAAAATGAGTTTGAGGAGAATTTTCATAATTGCCGCCTTATGCATCGGTGTGTGCGGGGCCAGGGCCGACAAAGGGGCAATCGATGATGCGGCGCCTGCGGTTTTCACCAAGGGAGACAGCGTGGCTTTGAATAACGTAAAGAAGAAAGTGTCTCTATGGGACCGTCTTCATGTCGGAGGATACGGAGAAGCCGCATATTCCTATAATTTCTTCAGCGACAACTATCTGCGGTATTCTCATCCGGAACAATACCGTAATGAGAAGCACGGTCGTTTCGATCTGCCTCATGTAGTGATTTATCTGGGGTACGATTTCGGCAAGGGATGGTCATTCTCGTCGGAGATAGAATTCGAACACGGCGGCACGGAATCGGCCGTGGAGATAGAGACCGAGGAGGCCGGCGAATATGAAAAGGAGATAGAACGCGGCGGAGAAGTGGCCCTCGAGCAATTCTATATACAGAAGGAGTTCTTCCCTCAGTTGAAGGTACGGGCCGGAATGCAGGTGGTGCCGGTAGGAGCCACCAACGCGCATCACGAGCCGAACCAGTTCTTCGGAGTGTATCGGCCGGAGGGTGAAAATACCATAATTCCCTGCACGTGGCACGAGATCTCGCTGTCGGTGTCCGGCCGCACCGGCAAATGGAACTATATTGCCATGTTCCTGCCGGGCCTTGATTCCGAACGGTTCGGCAATCAGGGCTGGATCCACGACGGATCGGCGTCGCCGTTCGAGTTCAAGATAGCCAACCGGTTCGCGTTCGCCACGCGCGTTGAGAACTTCAGCGTGCCCGGATTGCGTCTCGGCGTGAGCGGATACGTGGGCGAATCGTTCCGGAACACCCTCTATCCCACGGGATCGGACAAGAACAAGGGAATCCGGGGAACGGTGGCCATCGGATCGTTCGATTTCAAATACGAGGGCTACGGCCTGCTGGCACGAGGCAGTTTCCTGTGGGGACACCTGTCGGACTCGCAGCATATCAGTAAGTTCAACATCGCCATGTCGAAGAATTCCACATCGAAGCGCCAGGAAGTGGCCTCGGATGCCGTAGCCACAGGCGTTGAAGCCGGATACGACATATTCCATACCATCAAGAACCGGCACGTGGCCAATCAGAAATTCTACGTATTCGCACGCTATGACTATTACGACTCGATGGCCAGGATGGAGAATTCCGCGCCGCTGGAATGGTGTCACCGCCAGAAGATTTCGGCCGGCATCAACTGGTATCCGATCCCGCAGGTAGTGGTCAAGGCCGACTACACCATCGGCTTACTGAATAAACGGTATAACAACGAGCCCGCCGTGAACGTCGGAGTGGCATACGTGGGCTGGTTCAAATAGAGGCTCGGCATTGGATTAAGGATTAAACAACTACAATATAAACAATGAAGAATCTAACTAAATTCATGCTCTTAGGAGCGTTTGCCATGGCTGTCTCCTCCTGTTCGGAGTCGAACGACGGTCCGGATTCCGGGACTCTGAGCGAGAAGGAGAAGTCACTGCAGAGTGCCACACAGGAATATGTGACCAATACGGTGCTTCCCACATACAAGGACATGGCCGACGCCGCCATCGAGATGCGCGAGCTGTGCCACACAATGCAGAGCAAGCACGAGGCAGGAACACTGGCCGAGTCTGACATCAAGGCAGCCGGCGAGGCTTGGAAAAAGGCCCGCAAGAGCTGGGAGCTTTCCGAGGCGTTCCTGTTCGGCCCGGCCGCAAACCATAACATCGACCCGCATATCGACTCCTGGCCTCTCGACAAGGCGGCTATGGACAACCTGCTGGCCCAGATACGCAGTGGCAATCCCTGGACGCTGGAGAACAACGGCGGCTACGGCCTCATCGGATTCCACGCCGTGGAGTACATGCTGTTTGAGCTGAGCGCCGACGAGAACACCGCTCTGGTGCATTCCACCGACTATACGCCCGAGGAAATGGAGTATCTCGTGGCCGTGGCCGACGACCTGTGCGCCCAGTGCGTATGTCTTGAGGCATGCTGGGCCGGTACGGACGCGCTGAGCGAGGCCAAGAAGGCCATACTGGAGGAAGCCGAGTTGGACTACGGCGAGAACTATGGCTGGGAAATGATGAACGCCGGACAGGCAGGCTCGCGTTTCAAGACATATCAGGAGGCCGCCGAGGAGATAATCCAGGGATGCATCGACATCGCCGACGAGGTGGGCAATACGAAGATAGGGCGTCCGCATCTCGGATCGTCGAGCGAGGACAAGAACTATATTGAGTCGCCCTACTCGCTGAACTCTATCGAGGACTTCGCCGACAACATCCGTTCGGTACGCAACGCCTATTGCGGTTCGCGTTCGGGTCAGCCCTCGGTGAGCGACTATGTCAAGGTGCAGAACCCGACCGCCGACGCAGCCGTGCGTACCGCCATAGAGAACGCGATTGCGGCAATTGAACGGATTCCGGAGCCGTTCGCCAAGACTGCCACCGGAGCGGAAGCCGAGGCTGCGATGAAGGCAGCGGGTACCGATCTTGTTGCGGCGCTTGAGGATGCCGCCGCCGTCGTAACCGGAAGATAAGGAACAGCGCCTGTCGCGTCTATTATTCAGATCATGAAATATTATTCCATATTAAACATGCTGTCCGTCGCTCTGTTGGGGGCGACGGCAGTTTCGTGCTCGGAGGAGAAAATCACAGACGATCCGGTACCCCCGAGCCGGGAGAAACCCGAGTGGTATTATGCCGGCGGCGAGCTGGGCACCACATTGTTGAGCACCACCAACGCATACGAGCAACCTGCGCCGGCGGTGGAGAATCAGGGACTGTACCAGTCGTTCAAGAACGGCGAGGCACTGTTCGAGAAGCCGTTCATGGCCAACCGGACGGGCGTCCGTTCGGGCCTGGGTCCGGCATATATCCGGACCTCGTGCATGCACTGTCATCCGAACTACGGTCACGGACAGCGTGTGCCTGAAGGCGAATTCAACACCAATGAGATAGGCAACGGCTGTCTGCTCGTGGTGTACGACCCCAAGACGGAAGGCTATGTCCGCTGGCTGGCCGGCATGCCCCAGGGACACGCCGTGGCTCCGTTCAAGGCGCCGGTGGACGAATCCAAGATCAGGGTACACTGGGCCGAGGCAACCGACGAGTGGGGCAACCGCTTTGACGACGGCGAGACCTATTCGCTGCAGTATCCCGAAGTGACAATGCCCAAGGACGCCATCTATGTGGTGAACCGCGGTTATCAGCTTCCCGGCGATTATGCCGTGAAGCTCGAGTCGACCATCGGCATATACGGCACCGGACTCCTCGACGCCATCACGGAGGAGGATCTGCTGGCGCAGTACCGCAAGGAGGAAAGCGACGGTCTGCTGCCCAACGGGCTCAATCCGGCTTTCTATGCCGGAGGAAACTGGGCTTCGATGTATGCCAACAAGTTGCAGGGTGACGGTACGGGCTATGCGCGCAGGTTCACTTACGCCCTGTCGCGCGGCCCGCTGCAGGATGCCGCCGGCGCCAACGCCATCTGGAACATCACAAACGTGACACGTTCCGACCGACGCTACCACTACCTTGACGCGGCCGGGACTTACGCACAGTATTCGGCTACGGATCCCGAAGTGCAGGCCGGTTTCGATACATACATCGCGCGTATCGACCCCAAGCACAATCATCCGGAATACTGGCAGGGCACGATGGAGGATCGCATCAAGGCGTATCTGAACGACAAGAACCTGGATGTGGAGATGAGCGACGACGAATATACCGACCTGATGGTGTGGCACCGCGGTCTGGCCGTGCCGGCCGTGCGTGACGTGGACGATCCCGACGTGCGGAGGGGTCGCGAGCTTTTCTCTCAGATTGGCTGCGACTACTGTCACCGTCCCTCATGGACCACAGGCCCGGACAATATCGTTGACCCCGCCAAATTCTTCACGGGCAACGAGCTACCCCGGTTCCCGTATCAGACCATCTGGCCCTATACCGACATGGTGCAGCACAAGCTGCTGATGGCTAATGATATCCGTGGCGGATGGTGCCGCACTACGCCCCTGTGGGGCCGCGGGCTACATCAGAAAATAACCGGTAGCCCCACTGCCGACCGGATGCACGACTGCCGCGCCCGCAACGCAATGGAGGCCATCATGTGGCATGGATATTCGCCCCGGAGCGACGCGCGCTACAGCATCGAGCAGTTCCGGAAGCTCCCGAAAAAAGACAGGGACGCGATCATAAAATTCGTGGATGCAATATAAAATTCCCGGACACGTATATAATATGATGTCAAGACAACCATTCACATTACTGATACACATTGCCCTGGCCATAATCGTGGCCGGGGCAATTGTCACTCATTACGCGGGCATTCAGGGTGAGCTTATGCTGCGTGACGGCGCGGCCCCGGTGCGCACGTTCGTAAAGACGTCGGGTCCCGGCGACGGCACCTTCCCGTTCGAAATATCGCTTGTCGAGGCCGACATCGACTTCTATCCCGGCACTACCACGCCGATGGATTTCCGCAGTGTGCTCCGCATCGACGGCCACGACGTGAACGTGTCGATGAACAAGGTTGGGGAATACGACGGCTGGCGGTTCTTTCAGTCGGGCATGAGTCCCGACGGCTCGACCCTGTCGGTGAGCCACGACCCCTGGGGCACGGGCATAACATATACGGGCTACATCCTGTTGGGAATAGGGATGATCGGATTCTTCTTTCAGCGGCGCACACCCTGGCGTGCGCTTCTGAGGAGCCGTAAGGGCGCCGTGCTGCTCTGCTTAGCCATGATGCCGGCCCTGTGCGATGCCGCGGAGTTGCCGGCCATGCAGCGTCCCCTTGCGTCGAATCTCGGAAAGGTATATGTGTACTGGAACGACCGCGTCTGTCCGATGCAGACTATGGCCCGCGACGTGACGATACGACTGTATGACTCGGACTCGTATCAGGGTATGACTGCCGAACAGGTGTTGTCCGGATGGCTGTTCTATTATGAAGAATGGTTGCGGGACTACGAGGCCAATGCGGGAAGCGTGGCCGACGCGACTCCCAAACAGAGGAAGGCGGAAGCCGAGAAGCTGGGTCTGATAAACTGGCTGGGTACCGGCGAGGCGTTCAAAATCTATCCCTACCGGACGGCGGAGGGGCATCTGGAATGGCTGTCGCTGACGGGCAAACGTCCGTCGCGCATGGAGCTGGAGCAGTGGAAGTTCATGCAGACCACGATGCCCGACATAAAGGAAAACCTGCTGGCCGGCCACAACATCCGCGCCAACGAACTCCTGTCCGGTCTGATTGCCGGCCAGCGTAAATATGCCGGCGCCGACACGCTCCCTTCCGAAACAAGGATAGAGGCGGAGCGGCTGTACAACAAGTGGGGACGCCCCTTGCTGGCGGCCATTATCGTCCTTCTGGCCGGGGGCTTCTATCTGTATGCCGGCATCTCGCGGCGCCGGATCGGCCGGAACATCCGTATGGCCATGATGACGGTGACATGGCTTCTCCTTATTTATATAGGAGCCATCCTGGGAGTGTTGTGGTGGATCAGCGGACATGTGCCCCTTTCCAACGGCCCGGAGATGATGATGTTCATGGCGTTGGCGGCCTTGTGCGGGGCGGTATGTCTGAGGTCGGACATACTGCGCGGAGCGTTGTCGTGCATCGGAGCGATGACGTTGTTCGTGGCCGTGATGGGGGGCCGGACGCCACGTATCGGGATGCTGATGCCCGTGCTGGGCAGTCCGTTGCTGTCAGTGCATGTGGCCATAGTCATGATTTCGTATGTGCTGTTCCTGCTGATGGCTGTGCTGTCGACCGTGGCGCTGTGCAGTCGTAATAAGGAGAACGAGGCCGCATTGTCGCGCATGAACCGCCTCATTCTCGTGCCGGCCGTGTTCCTGCTCGGAGCCGGAATGTTCATCGGCGCCGTCTGGGCCAATCAGTCGTGGGGACGTTATTGGGGCTGGGATCCCAAGGAGACCTGCGCGCTGGTGATGTTCCTAATCTATTCCGTTCCCATGCACTGGGCTTCCCGGCCTCTGAAATGCTTCCGTAAGCCGCGTGTGCTGCATTGGTATCTGCTGCTGGCCGTCCTGTCGGTGCTGTTCACATACTTCGGCGCCAACTACCTCCTGCCGGGCCTGCACTCGTACGCATAACTCATGCGGATTCGATATGTCAGCGCAAGGATGCCGGATTTAGTCATCCTTGCGCTATTATTTCCGGGAGGCGGGGCAGGGCTTCGTCGGTCGGACTGTTTTTCATCACGTATTCCGTATTTTTTCAAAAAGGAAATGTTTTCTTTATTATCCTAAATATGGGAATCTCAGAATTTTTATATAAATTAGCAGATATTAGAATTAATGGAATATGACAAAGATAACAGTCAAGGGTACGGAAGTCAATATTGCAAAAGTCAACGGAGAGGATTATATCTGCCTTACTGACATGATGCGTGCGAAAGATGGAGACTTCTTCATTACAGACTGGCTTCGCAATCGTAATACATTGGAGTTTATAGGTATCTGGGAGAAAGTGTATAATCCCGATTTTAATTATGGCGAATTCGCCATAATTAGAAATCAATCGGGCCTTAATAGCTTCAAAATAAGCGTAAAGGAATTTGTATCCAAGACTCATGCAATATCCTTGCAAGCAAAAGCGGGACGATATGGTGGGACATACGCCCATAAGGATATTGCATTTGAGTTTGCAATGTGGATAAGTCCGGAATTCAAGGTTTATATCGTCAAGGAATTTCAGCGACTCAAGGAGGAAGAACAACGTATTGTAGGTTGGTCTGCCAAGCGCGAGCTGTCGAAAATAAACTACCGTATCCACACAGATGCCATCAAACATAATCTCATTCCTGCTGAAATTACCAAGACCCAGGCGAGCATTATTTATGCTAACGAAGCGGATGTGTTGAATGTGGCGATGTTCGGCCTGACGGCCAGGCAGTGGCGCGATGCTAACCCCGACTTGAAAGGGAATATCCGCGATTACGCCTCTATCAATGAACTTATATGTCTTTCCAATATGGAGAACATTAATGCGGTTTTTATTGAGCAGGGAATATCCCAATCCGAACGATTGATAAGACTGAATAAGATTGCCATACACCAGATGAGCGTTCTCAAAAGCGGAGAAAATGACAGGGAACTGTTAAAATAATACTCTCATAGATACAACGTAATCTGGTACGGTTAAGAGATAAACGGCAAGGATGACAGGGCGTCATCCTTGCGCTATTATTTCCAGGAGGCGGGGAAGGGCTTCGGCGGCGGGGATGTTCTTGACGACGCATTCCTTGCCTTTGTAGATGGAGACGCGGCCGGGACCGGCGCCGACATAGCCGTAGTCGGCATCGGCCATCTCGCCGGGGCCGTTTACGATGCAGCCCATCA
This sequence comes from uncultured Bacteroidales bacterium, assembly GCA_900542185.1. Taxonomy (GTDB): domain Bacteria; phylum Bacteroidota; class Bacteroidia; order Bacteroidales; family Muribaculaceae; genus Lepagella. The sequence continues at coordinate 2,109 of UQMZ01000059.1, read as the reverse complement.
CGCCTATCTTCAGCCCCTTCAGGTCCTTGGTGGCTTCCTTCACTTTTTTCAAGGTCTCCTGCAGGTCGAACAGGGTGCGTCCGCAGCTGGGACAGGCTATGTATTCTGTCTTGGAGGTGCGCAGACGCACGGCCTGGAGTATGTCAAGCTCAAGTTGTGCTAAAGTCTCGTCGTCGAAGTTGGGATTGTCGATGCGTATGCCCGAGCCGTAGCCGTTGAGCAGGAGGGTGCCGAAGTCGGCGGCACTCTTTACGCGCAGGGCGTCGAGGTCGGCGTCGTCGTAGGCCATGCGCATCAGCACGGGCTGTTTGCCGCCGGTGGCGGTGTAATTGTCGATGGCAGCGGCCATGGCTCCCACCGGATTGGGCCCTGCGGCCGAGATCTCGATCAAGTTTGACGATGGCGAGGGCTTGTCGGCGTGCCATGCCACGGTGGATGTGCCGTCGGGCAGCTGGCCATCATAGGGTGCTGAGTATGTACGGGCCGGCCCGGGCATAACGGTCTGCGGCTCGTCGATGGAGGCATGGCCGTCGCGTTCCGTGATATAGTCGCGCAGCAGCAGGGCCACAGGCACTTCGTTTTCCGGCGGTTCGCTGAGCGACACGCGGATGGTGTCGCCGAGGCCGAGGGCCATCAGCGCTCCGATGCCCGCCGCCGATTTGATGCGGCCGTCCTCGGCGTCGCCGGCTTCCGTCACGCCTAAGTGAAGCGGGAACGACATTCCTTCCTTATCCATCTCCTTGACTAACAGAAGGACGGTCTGATACATCACAACCACATTAGATGCCTTGACCGAGATGACGATACGGTCGAAGTTTATTTCGCGCGCTATCCTGAGGAATTCCATCACGGACTCCACCATGCCGGCCGGAGTGTCCCCGTAACGGCTCATGATGCGGTCGGACAGCGAGCCGTGGTTCACGCCTAAGCGTACGGCCACGTCATGCTCGCGGCACAGTTCCAGAAATGGTACGAGCGTGCGGCGTATGCGGTCTATCTCCTCGGCATATTCCTCGTCGGTGAATGTCAGTTTCCTGAACGTGCGTGCCGCGTCGACGAAGTTGCCGGGATTGATTCGCACCTTATCGGCATGGAGGGCGGCTTCGAACGCGGCTTTGGGGTTGAAATGCACGTCGGCCGACAGGGGAATGTCGGAGCCGAGGCCTTTCTTGATATTTTCGAGATTGGATGCCTCGCGTACGCCCTGAGTGGTGAGGCGCACCAGGTCGGCGCCGGCGTCGGCTATGGTCTTGATCTGGGCCACACAGGCATCGGTGTCGTTGGTGTCGGTGTTGGTCATGGACTGTATGGCAATCGGGGCGTCGCCTCCGATCGTGATGCGGCCTACCCGCACCGGAAGCGTGCGGCGGCGGTTATAGTTATAGATAGACATAATTCAGGATTGTAATATTTTTTTGACAGAGCCTTAAGTCTTAGGCTCTTAAATCATAGTCAGGAAGTAAACGGAGCAGAATCCGACGGCATAACCGGCCAGGACCTGTCCGAGCGTGTGGCGGCCGAGCCAGAGACGGGCCGAGCCGGTAAGGCCGGCGCAGGCCACGGCCACTATGAGCCATGTCAGCACATCGGGGTTGACCATCGGCGTGTGCGACATACGTACCAACAGGGCCACGAGTCCCGCCACGCCGGCGCCGTGGGCCGAGATCTTCCACCAGTTGTTGATTATCACCTCTATAAGACCGGCCAACGCGCCGCCGGCATAGAACATGACAACCCACATCGGGAATCCCTTCATGGCTAAGAACACAGCGGTGCCGCCCATGCACAGGATGGTGATGATGTAGGGTATGGTGCGTTCCTTCCGGCCGTTAAGGCCGAGGTCGTCGACCATGCCGAGGCGTTTCAGCAAAAGCACCATCAGCGCCGGCACCACGATGGTGATACCGGCCACAATCAGGGTGAAGCCGAGCTTCACGCCCATAGGGACGTAGCTGTAGAGGGTGAGCATGAACACCAGGACGATGCCGTATACGGGCATCAGGAGGGGGCTCATGAGCCAGGACACGGCGGTGGAGAGGTTGTCGGCGAGCTGCTCCAGACGGGTGGGACTGTCTCTTATACACATCTGACGCTGCCGACGACGGAGAG
>UQMZ01000058.1 GCA_900542185.1 uncultured Bacteroidales bacterium | reverse complement strand
GTCCCCGCACGATATTTTTTCTAAATTCCTTTACTTATCCGTTTAAGTCGTTGATTATCCGATGAATCAATAAATGTTAATATTTATATATTTCTGTTAATTTAGAGAGCCGAATTGAACCTTCTCCGCTGAAAATTGTTGCGCCGCTCCGAAATATTTTCCGAAGCGACGCAAATTTTACTGATTTTCGACAGGATTATTCCAGCCAGATATCCTTGATGAGATAGGTGCCTTTACGGGTCGGAAGATTAAGTTGGATGAACTCGATGTCGCGGAACGAACCGAGCGGAATGTCGGTCTTAGGTATCTCGCGGGTCACTGTCACAGGATACGGCGCGGGCATTATCACGCCGGTGTCGGGTGTCAGATCCTTGATGTTTATTGTTGCCACAGCCGAAGCCGCCGGGATATTTGCGGTCGGTTCCACAGCCACGAACGTCATCGGCGCCGAGTACGTGTAGCCGTTGCGAGACACTACGGACACCTTTGCGTCCGCGCCGGGCAAATCGGTAACGCCGTAACTGTCGGCCGGATTCATAGTCAGGAACGCCACCTTGAGCTGCGTCGGATTCACCGTTTCGGGCACTTTCGCTATCTTGTCACCGACACGGCGGCGTATTACGGTGCGACTGTCGGGCTTGTCATTACGTATGTCAAGTTTATAATGCACCGGGTCGTACCAGTTGGGGTTGACGTAATTGAACGAAAAATCCCAGCTTTCGGGAATCATGTTGACGTCAAGGTTCACGTCACCTTGCTTCGGCGAGAGCAATGCCAACGGAACGCGCGTCGGTTCCGGCTTCACGAATTCCGTGAAACCTAAGTTGCCCGCAATCTTTCCTTCCATGAGCAGATCCATGTCAGGCTCGATGCCGGTGGCCACCACAAGATAGATGCCCGGCAGCACGTCGGCGCGTCGGCCGACTTTCTCGGCCTCGTTGTCGGCCGTCACCTTATATAATGTATAGTCGCGGCGCAGTCCAGGCAGGTTCAGTTTTATCCGGTGCGGACGGTCCACGGCCACGATCTTGGCATCGTTGAGGGACGTGTTGCCGAACGGATCGTCCAATATGTCGGCGTCGGGCATTATCTCCATGCGCCAGACGCCAGGCTGCACGGTCCGGTCAAGGAAATACGCTCCGGTGCCGTCGTACTTCACCACGGGCGACGAACCGTGACCGGCCACCAGTTCCAGACTGTCGGGACAGACTGGATTATCTTCGGTAGAATTGCTGTATATGAATTTCTGCGGAGAGTTGAACACCGACAGGTCGGGGTCGTGCGACACACGGGTATGGCCGAACTTGGTGTTATCGGGATATTTGCCGTAGTCTGCGCCACGGGGCGTCTCGCGGGCCGTCTCGGCTGCTATCATCAGGCTCAGGGCCTTGGCCGGCGTGTAGGCTAAGTTCATATAATGAGTGGGGTATTCCGTATTATACTGCGCCAGGTCGATGGGATCATAGGCAAACTGGGTAATCCACTGGAAACCTTTGCCGCGAAATGTGCGCGCTATTGCCGGATAGAGATGCGAATAGAGCACGTCGGCCGGGTCGAACTCGTAGACGGCGCGGGCCAGGTGCTTGTACGCAGGAATCGTATCCTCCCATGGAATGGTATAATTGTCCAGCGCCGGCAGGAAATTCCCCTTGCGCTCATGGCCGGCCACCAGCCCGGTGGGATACCACTGATACGTTGTGCCCTGAATGTCCTTGGCATCGTAGTAGGCTGAGGTCACGTCGGGATTGTGCGTCACATTATATAATATAGGACGCTTATAGCCGCCCTTGCGCAGCGCGGCCGACATCTGGTCGATGTATTCCGTCACGCTCTTTTTAGATGCCTTGTGGCATGGCTCGTTATTGATCTCGATGGCCACCACGGCCTTGTCGTCGGCAAGAGTGCGGCCTGTATACGGATTGCGGTGCTTGACCAGTTGCTGCAGATAACGCGCCTGGGCATCACGCGCTGTGGGATCGAAATGGATGTTGCACTTGTCGTAGTCGTAGGTGAACGAACCTGTGTCGGCATCCTTTTCGGGGTAACCGTTGCCGAAATTGGTCTGCGCGGTAAGCACGATGTCGATGCCGCGCTTCTCCAGCTGGGCGATAAGGTAGTCCAACAGGTCCAGGTGCTCGCTCTGCACCAAGTTGCCGACAGAATCGGCCAGTTCGGCGTCCCACAGATGCAGACGGAACGCATTCAGACCTAAGCGGGCCAGATGGTAGACATCCCGGTCAATGGCGTGTTTGCGGTCCTTACCCTCATAACCCAACGCCCGGTAGGAATATGCGAACGGAACGGTATAGTTCGTGCCATAATAGCTGACCTCCTGTTTGTTGTCGCTGCGGCGCATCACGCCCTCGCTGTCAACGAACACCTCATACTTCTGTCGGTGGGGATTGATCTGACTCTTCTTAGCTCCGTAAGCCTTAGCTCCGCAAGCCGCAACGCCGCCCATCGCGACCAACGCGCACGCGGCTATTATCCGGTTTTTCATGTCATTCTGTTTTATCTACCGCAAAAATACTACAAAACGTCGGGAATCACAAACCATTAAGTCAGTTAACGTATCCTAAATTTCATTATCTCAGAAATTTTGATTATTTTCGCGGTTTAAAAGGATATCATATCATTATCAAGGAACCGGGAAGGCTGAAACGGCTTTCATAACCGGGCCGGAGAAACAGCCCGCATAACCGGACCCCTGATAAGGATAGGATTCAAAGACCCAACAACAATGCTGACATTGCAACAGATAAAGGCTGATCCGGAATATGTGATCGGCAGACTGGCTGTCAAAGGATTTGACGGTCGCGGTATTATAACGGAAATACTGGAGATAGACGAGGAGCGCCGCAAGCTTCAGCACAAGTGCGACACGGATGCGTCGGAGCTGAAGAAATTAGCTGCGAGCATCGGCGCGCTGATGAAGCAGGGCAAGAAGGAGGAAGCTGAAGATGCCAAGGCCGAGGTGGCCCGCATCAAGGGCGAGACCAAAGGTCTGCAGGACCGCCTGGAGGAGTGCGAACACAAGCAGCTGCAGCTCCTGCTGACCGTGCCCAACCTCCCCAACGAGACCGTGCCCCTCGGCACATCGGCAGAAGACAATGTGGTAGAAAAGACCGGCGGTCCGATGCCCGAGCTGCCCGAAGACGCTCTCCCCCACTGGGAACTCGCCAAGAAATACAACATCATCGACTTTGAATTAGGCGTTAAGGTCACCGGCGCCGGTTTCCCCTTCTACGTAGGCAAGGGCGCCCGTCTGCAGCGCGCGCTGATACAGTTCTTCCTCGACGAGGCCTGGAAGGCCGGTTACGTTGAGGTGGAGCCTCCCTTCGTGGTGAACGAGGCTTCCGGTTACGGCACAGGCCAGCTTCCCGACAAGGAGGGCCAGATGTATCACGTCAACCTCGACGACCTCTATCTGATTCCCACCGCCGAAGTGCCCGTTACCAACATATACCGCGACGTGATCATCCCCGAGAACGAGCTGCCCAAGAAGAACTGCGCCTACTCGCCCTGCTGGCGCCGCGAGGCCGGCAGCTACGGCAAGGACGTGCGCGGCTTGAACCGTCTGCATCAGTTCGACAAGGTAGAGATAGTCCGCATCGAGCGTCCGGAGGATTCGTACGCGGCTCTGGAGGAGATGAAGGACCATGTGCAGGGTCTGCTCGAGAAGCTGGGCCTCCCCTGGCACATACTGCGCCTGTGCGGCGGCGACATGTCGTTCACTTCGGCCATCACCTTCGACTTCGAGGTTTGGAGCGCGGCCCAGAAGCGCTGGCTTGAGGTAAGCTCGGTATCCAACTTCGAGACATATCAGGCCAACCGTCTGAAGTGCCGCTACCGTGGCGACGACAAGAAGACCAAGCTGTGCCACACGCTGAACGGTTCGGCTCTGGCTCTGCCCCGCATCGTGGCCGCACTGCTGGAGAACAACCAGACGCCGCAGGGCATCAAGGTGCCCGAGTGCCTGGTGAAGTACACCGGATTCGATATGATAGACTGACAATCACACCGGGCTGACGGCCGTTTCAGGCTGTCAGCCGGCAAAGATTGACAATATTAAGAGCACATTCCACATTTAAACGATACACAGATGACACAGCACGACTTTTCGCACCCCGACATGTCGCCGCAGGACAAAGGATATGTCAGCAAGGGTGAAAAACAAATTCCCATCGACGACCCGACGGGGAAATGGAGCGACCTGACACTTCTGCCGGAATGGGGCGAGAAGTTCTACGACGTGTACACTGTGCGCAAGCACGGCAAATGGGTGATGCTGAAGGGCGTGAAGCCCGAATATCGCGACGACCCGGAACGCGTGCGCATGCTGGAGCAGGAATTCGACACACGCTACAACCTGGCGCACCCCAACATCGTGATGGTTAACGACTTCGAGAACGTGCCGGGCGTAGGTCCGGCCATCATCACCGACGACATCTACGGCTATTCGCTTCGCCGCCTCATCGACGAGAAGCGCCTGACGCCCAAGATAGTGTACCGCCTGCAGACCCAGCTTGTGGACGCCCTGGAGTACATTCAGGAGAACCACATAGTACACGACCCCATCACCCCCGACACCATCATCTTCACCGAGTACAACGAGAACCTGAAGCTGATCAACGTGGGCTACGCGCAGAAGTCGAGCCTGACCCAACAGGACACACAGGCCGACATCCGCGACTACGGCCGCGTGCTGAACGAGGTGCTGGACCACCTGCCCACCACCCTGCCGCGTCTGCGCCGCATAGCCAACCGCTGCGAGAACCCCGATCACCCATACCGCAGCGTCCCCGACCTGCAGCTGGCCCTGGAGCGACGCAACTCGGGCCAGATGTACGTGTTCATCTGCGTGTTCATCGTGTTCATGGCCGCCTTGCTGATCTGGCTCACCAACAGATGACGACCTCACACCCCTACGAATCAGAATGTTAGAGATAAAGCAAATACAGCCCACACGTTCCGCTTTACGTGACTTCACGCAATTCCAGATAGACCTGTACCGTGGGAACGACTATTACGTTCCGCCGTTGGTCAGCGACGACATCGAGGCGTTGTCGCCGGACAAGAACCCGGCGTTCGACTTCTGCGAGGCTGCATACTTCATGGCATACCGCGACGGCAAGCCCGTGGGACGCATCGCCGCCATCATAAACAGCCAGGTGAACCGGAGCTGCGACTCTAAGATATGCCGCTTCGGGTTCATGGACTTCGTGGACGACATGGAGGTGTCGCGCGCGCTATTTGACGCCGCCGAGGACTGGGGGCGCCGGAAGGGAATGAACAAGATGGTAGGCCCCCTCGGCTTCACCGACATGGACCGAGAGGGACTGCTGGTGGAAGGGTTCGAGGAACTGTCCACCATGGCCACCAATTACAACTATCCCTACTACGCCGGGCATGTTGAGGCAGCCGGCTACGCCAAGGAATCAGACTGGGTGGAGTTTCTTCTTCAGGTACCCGACAAGGTACCCGAGCGCTACGACCGCATCGCCACATTAGTGAAGGAGAAGCTGAACCTGCGCATACAGAAATACACAAGCCGCAAGAAGGCCAAGGCGGAGATAGGCCACAAGCTGTTCCGCCTCATCAACGAGGCGTACAAGGACCTGTACCAGTATTCGCAACTCACCGACCGCCAGATAGACTATTACGTGGACTATTACCTCGGACTGGTGAACCTTGACCTGCTCACGTTCGTGATGGACAAGGACGACAACCTGGTGGGCCTGGGCATAGCCCTCCCCTCGCTGAGCCGCGGACTGCAGAAGGCGCAAGGCAGATTGCTCCCCTTCGGATGGTACCATCTGCTTAAGGCGCTGAAAGGCAAGAACGACCGCGTGGACCTGCTGCTGGTGGCCGTACATCCCGACTACCAGAACCGTGGCGTGAACGCCCTGATGTTCCAGGACCTGCTGCCGCACTTCATCAGACTTGGCTTCAAGTATGCCGAGACCAACCCGGAGATGGAGACCAACGCCAAGGTGCAGTCGCAGTGGGAAGTGTTCAATCCGCGCCAGCACCGCCGCCGCAGGTCGTACGCCAAAGATATTTAACCGGGTGCATACCGTAACGCAATTATCGGCATGAATCAGGAAGTGGAGCATGTAAACCCCTATCGTCAGGGCGACAAGACGGAGCAGGTCGAGGAAATGTTCGACTCCATCGCCCCTGCCTACGACTTCATGAACGCGGCCATGACTTTCGGCCTGTTCAAGAGCTGGCGCAACAAGGCTCTGGCCCGTGCGCACAAGTTCGCGCCCGGAGCCAAAGACATTCTGGACATAGCCACCGGCACGGGCGACGTGGCCCTGCATCTGCTGAAGCTATACCCCGACGCCGCCATATCCGGACTGGATCTGTCGGAAGGGATGCTGAAGATAGCGCGCGAAAAGGCGCAGAAACTCGGCGTGGCCGACAGATGCACATTCACTCAGGGCGACTCGCTGAAGCTGCCGTACGCCGACAACAGTTTCGACCTCATCACCGTGGCCTACGGCATACGCAACTTCGCCGACATCAGTCGCGGTCTCGCGGAAATGGCACGTGTGCTCCGTCCCGACGGAACGCTGTGCATACTCGAGCTGTCCGAGCCGGCCAACCCGGTGCTTAAGGCTCTGTACCGATTCTATTCCCATAACATAATTCCGATGGTGGGCCGCATGGTCAGCGGCGACAGGAGCGCCTACAGCTATCTGCCGCAGTCCGTGGCAGCCTGTCCGCAGCGCTACGACATGACCCGGCTCATGACCGATGCCGGTTTCGGCGACTGCCTGTGGAAAAGCCTTACCTTCGGAGCAGCCACAATTTATCTTGGAAAGAAAAGACTTTGAAATAATGGCCCCGGTAGGGTCGGAGGAATCGCTTGCCGCCGCCATCAGCGCCGGTGCCGATGCAGTGTATTTCGGCATCGAAGGGCTGAACATGCGCAGCCGCAGCAGCTCCAATTTCACCCTCGACGACATGGAGCGCATCGCCCGTCAGTGCGCCGGGGCCGGTGTCAGGACTTACCTGACGGTCAACACCATCATCTACGACTCGGACATCGAGAAGATGCACGCCATCGTTGAACGCGCCCATGCGGCCGGAATAACGGCCATCATAGCCACCGACATAGCCACCATACAGTATTGCCGGAAGGTCGGCATACCGGTGCATATCTCCACCCAGGCCAACATCAGCAACACGGAGGCGGTGCGCTTCTACGCGCAGTGGGCCGACGTTATGGTGCTGGCGCGCGAGCTCAACATGGAGCAGGTAGCCGACATACACCGTCACATCGTCGAGGAACCCATACTTGGTCCCGACGGCAAACCGGTGCGTCTGGAGATGTTCTGCCACGGCGCCCTCTGCATGGCCGTCAGCGGCAAGTGCTACCTCTCGCTGCATCAGATGAACTCATCGGCCAACCGCGGCGCCTGCAACCAGATATGCCGTCGCTCGTACACTGTGCGCGACAAGGAGACCGGCGACGAGCTGGACATCGAGAACCAGTACATAATGAGTCCCAAGGACCTGAAGACCATCAATTTCCTGCCGGAAATGGTGAAGGCGGGTGTCAGCGTGTTCAAGATCGAGGGTCGCGCCCGAGGTCCGGAATATGTCTACGAGACCGTCAGCTGTTACTCCGAGGCTCTGCAGGCCATCTGCGACGGCACCTTCAGCGAGGAGCGCGTAAAGCAGTGGGAGGAACGCTTAGCCAAAGTATTCAACCGTGGGTTCTGGAACGGCTATTACCTCGGTCAGCGCTTAGGCGAATGGAGCGCCAAATACGGATCGTCGTCCACGCGTGTGAAGCAGTATGTGGCCAAGGCAGGGAAATATTACTCCAAGCTGGGCGTCGGTGAGTTCCTGATGGAAGCCGGCGAACTGCACGTAGGCGACGAGGTGGTGATAACAGGCCCAACGACGGGTGCGCTCATCTTTACGGTCAGCGAGCTCCGCTTCGATCTCAAGCCCGTGGACAAGGTGGTAAAGGGTCAGCTGTTCTCGCTTCCCGTCCCGGCCAAGACGCGACCCGCCGACCGCCTGTATCTCTGGAAAAAGAAATAAATCACGCAATACATATACACTATGTTACAGATATCAAAACGCGTAAGTGCATTGTCACCGTCGGCCACGCTGGCCATGCTTCAGAAGACCAACGAGCTGAAGGCTGCAGGAGTTGATGTAATCGGCCTCACCGCCGGCGAACCCGACTTCAACACCCCGGACCATATCAAGGACGCGGCCAAGAAAGCCATCGACGAAAATTATTCCCGTTACACTCCCGTGTCGGGCTATCTGTCGCTGCGCAAGGCCATCTGCGACAAACTGCAGCGCGAGAACGGACTTACGTTCACGCCCGACCAGATTGTGGTGGGCAACGGCGCCAAGCATGAGCTGGCCAACGTGGTCCTGACCATGGTCAATCCAGGCGACGAGGTGATTATCCCCACCCCGGCATGGGTTAGCTACGTCGAGCTGGTCAAACTCGCCGAGGGAGTTCCGGTATGCGTGCCCGCGCTGCCCGAGAACGGTCTGAAGCTGACAGCCGAACAGCTGGAGGCCGCAATCACGCCCCGCACGCGCCTCATGATTCTCTGCACGCCCAGCAATCCCACCGGCGCCGTCTACACCGCCGAGGAACTGGAGGCACTGGCAGCCGTATTGGTAAAGCATCCCGACGTGACGGTGCTCAGCGATGAAATCTACGAGCACATCAACTTCACCGGCGGCGTGGCGTCCATCAGCCACTGCGAGGGAATGCAGGACCGCGTGATAATCTGCAACGGTGTCTCCAAGGCATACGCCATGACCGGATGGCGCATCGGCTACATAGCCGCACCGCTCGCCATAGCCAAGGCCGTGACCAAGCTGCAGGGCCAGATGACCTCCGGAGCGTCCTCCATAGCCCAGAAGGCAGCGGAAGCCGCCTACACCGGCCCGCAGGAATGCGTGGAGGAAATGCGTCAGGCATTTGAACGACGCCGCGACCTGATTTACGGGCTGGCACAGGAGATTCCCGGCTGGAAGGTTGCGAAGCCCGCCGGAGCGTTCTATCTGTTCCCCGACGTATCGGCGCTGATCGGTAAGGAAGCCGACGGCGTCAGGATCAACACCAGTGGCGACTACGTGTTCTATCTGCTGGAGAAGGCCAACGTATCGACCGTAGACGGCGACGCCTTCTGCGCCCCCGGTTACATCCGCCTCAGCTACGCCACCAGCGACGACAACATCCGCGAGGCCATGACCCGCATCAAAGCCGTAACCGAGAAACTGAAATAACCATCAAGATTAATCGAGATTAATCGAGATTAATCGAGTTAAATCAAGATTAGTCGGGATAAATCAAGATTAGTCGGGATAAATCAAGATTAATGAATAAAAAAATCAGGGTTGAGCCGCGAGACTCAACCCTTCTTTTTGCTGTTGTCTTACCAAGATTCGAACTTGGACAGGCAGAACCAAAAACTGCAGTGCTACCATTACACCATAAGACAATCCTTAGGTCCCAAGGCCTTGCGGCCCTAAAGACGATGCAAAGTTAATAAAAATGCCTTAAACCACCAAAACCAAAACCTTACTTCTTCATGGTGAAGTGGCGGCTGGCGAGGCGGTAGCCGTCGCAGAACACCTCGACAGTGTAGTCGCCGGGGGTCAGCGTGGTATTGACATCCCAATAGATGCTGGCGCTCATCTCCTCGTTGGCGTATTCCAGGTTGCGCGAGGCCGTGGCCTGTACGCTTTGGCCGTCGATCTTGAAGCTGCCTCCGCCGCTGAGCAAGCTACCCTCGGGCGAGATGATGCGCAGATAGAATGTCTTCATGCCGGGAGCGGCCGTGCTGTTGGGGCTGACCGTGAAATGCACACCTAACTGGCGGGCCTTGGTGATGTTCTTTTCCTTCTTGCCTTTCTTATTGTAGGCGTTCAGCGACAGGCCGGTGATGTTAAGCTTCTTGGCAAGCTTGACGGTCTGTGTCAGTTGCTCGTTGCTGGCCGTAGCCTGTGTCACCTGTGTTGAGAGCTGCTGGTTCTTCTCCTGCACCTGAGCGATCTCCTGCTTCAGACCGGCGTTCTCCTCACCGAGGCGCTTGATCTCTTCCAGATAATGGCGGACGATGCCTTTCAGTGTCGAGATCTCGCCCTCCAGTTTCTTGATCTTGGCGCGTGAGGCGGCCATATCCTTGTTGTGGCTCTGCTTCTCGGCGTTCAGCTCGCGCAGCAGCCCTTCCACCTTCATGCGCGCGGCGTTGTACTTCTGCACCAGCGAGTCGTTTTTCAGATAAATCTGCTGACCCTCATACTGGTTGAAGTCGGCGTTTAGCTGATTGAACTCGTTGGTCAGTATCAACTGGTCGTTGGCTATGGCCAGCGAATCGGCGCGCGCCTGCGCCTCGTTACGCGCCACGGTGTTGCTGTTATCCTTGACAATCAGCACTATAATAAGAGCAATCAGTGCCACTAAGACGCCGGCTGCCGTGTATACTATTATCTTGACATTCTTATTCATACCGCAAATTTAACAAATAAGAGCGAATTAAGCAAGATGCAGATAAAAAGTTAGGAGAATATATCTTTCGATACATTCTCCTATGTTGACGATTAAATCGTCTTGCTGTCCTGTGTGGATGCTACTTATTTTGCAGCGGTCTCAGCAGCAGCCTCAACTGCTACTACAGTGTCACCGGCGGGAGTTGTAGCCTCAACAGCCTCAGCTGCTACAGCTGTGTCGGAATCAACAGCTACTACCTCTTCTGCTGCGATGATAGAATCGGAATCAACAGCCTCAGCCTTCTTGTTGCCATTGCAAGCAACCATTGCTACGCTGAACAGAACAGCAAGCGACAAAACTACTTTCTTCATTTCTCTCTAAAATTTAAATAATAAAACAATGTTATTTTTGCATCAACCTCTGCCGAAGCTTCGGTTGAGGAAAGGTTGGGAAGCGACTCCCGCGCCTTTCGTTTTCAAAAACGTTGCAAAGTTAATATAAATTTTATTGTCACACGCATTTTTTTCGATTTTTTTTGTTTTTTTCTCAAAAATACGCGTTTTTAACCGTTTTTAAGTTAAAAAACGGACTATTTAACTATTACTTTTACACTCTTGCCTGCCGATCGTACCACATAAATTCCCTGCGGCACGTTCAGCTCGCCGTCAACCTTAAGGACGCCGGCCTGCGATCCCGACATGGAATATATGTACGCGGGCGCCGTAAGACCGTTTACGCGTACGACGCCTTGTCCCGTCGAGACGCTCCAGTCGGCAGCATTGTCTTCGATCACGTCCTTCACTCCCGAGATATTGCGTGTGGTGACCACTACGTACGAGTTGGCCGGCACGACTACCACACCTGACGTCACATTGAACGCAGGCTCGGTGCCGTAGCTCTTGGATACAATCCAATAGTCGTCGTTGCCGGTGCGCTGGAACGATACGGGCACCGTGATGGAGCCCGTTACGTTGGGATTTATCACGCAATAAAGCTCGCGGTCGGCCGTCGTGGTCTTGATGGTACGCCCCTGGGCCCATCCACCCAGCGAGTTGCCGAATGGCTGAATCGCAGTGGAGAACAATTCTCTGTTCTCCGGCGCAAGACGGATCTTGATCAGCTGTCTGTAATTTTCCATCAGACCATTGTTGTCGGCATCCTTCAGCAGATTCCAGTTCACTATCTTGGGATCGGTATTGTTGCCTCCCGACGACTTTGTGGTCTGCGCGTTGCCCATTTCCGAGAACTGCCATATCATGTGCGAGCCGGGCATCAGAATCATCTGCGCGGCGGCGGAACCGAGACGTTGCATCGATACCGCATGATTGCCCTTCACGCCGGCCACGCCCCACTGGTTCTGTTTGTAGGCCAGTCGCTCCTCGTCATGACTCTCGAGGTAAGCCACCGTCGAGCCGGGCGTGCGCCCCGCGTCCTTGGCGTTCATGGAGTTCAGGTTCGAATCGGTCTGGTATCCCATGGCGAACTGACAGCCGGCGTTGTTCAGGTTCATCCAGTTAAGCTCGCCGTCCCTGGCCATTTCGTTTTCCTCCTGGGCGCCGGCCAGGTTCTCGTTGATGAAATATGCATCGGGGTTCACCTCCCTGACGTATCCGTGCAGCTGCTTCATGCGGTCGATGCGGCTCTGGTTGAAGGCATTAGTGGCTGCGTCGCCCGAATTGGAATACGAATCGTTATCGCCCAGACCTTTCACCAGGTCGAAGCGAAAACCGTCCACCTTATATTCCCGCAACCAGAACTGGAGCATATCACGCCATTGCTCGCCCACCAACGGATAGCCCTGGTTCCAGTCGTTCAGCACGCTGTAGGCATGGGGCGCGTTCAGGTTGAAGAAGGGATTCTTGCCCGGTTCGTACAGCTGGTACCAGGGATGGCAGCCGTCGGCCTGGTTGAACACCACGTCCAGAATCACGGCGATGCCAAGCTCATGACAGCGGTCGATGAAACGCTTGTAGTCGGCCGGAGTGCCGTAGGCCTTGTCCACCGCCATATAGAAGTTGGGATTGTAACCCCACGATATGTTGCCGTTGAACTCATTGATCGGCAGCAGTTCGATGGCGTTGATGCCGAGATCCTTCAGATAACCGAGTTTGTCGTACGCCTTGTTGACCGTACCGTTGCCGTCGGCCTTCCCCTCGGTGCCGGTGAAGTCGCGGAACAGCAGCTCGTAGATCACCAGGTTCTCCTTGTCCGGAGCCTTGAAATCCTTGCACTGCCAGTCATAGTCCAGCATCGTATCGGAGTGATAGGCCAGGAAAGTATTGTTCGGCACTTTGCCCTGCGGATATTCCGGGAGGCCGGGATATACCGAAGCCGAGATATATTTGTCGTTATACGGGTCAAGCACCAGGCGCGCGTAGGGATCGCCCACATTATATGTCAGATCGATGCAATAATAGTAGGCGAACGCTCCCTTGATGACACCGGCCGGGATGGTGGTCTTGAAGTAACGGAAAGGCTGACCGTCGATGATGCGGTCCACATACCGGCACACTCCTGCTGCCGATGCCTGATAGTCGTTCCACGAGCCGATTACAACGCAGCTCTGCTTCTGCGGGGCGGCCATACAGAATGTATAGCTACCGTCGGCGTTCTTAGTCAGTCCCAGCGGCGGGATGGTCTTGTCTGCGTCGGCTGTAGCAGGCGCGACGGCCAGCACCGTCATGGACTCGGTCAGCGTGACACCTCCGGCCACTGCCTTGCATTCCACCTTATACTCGCCGGCTGCGGCTAATGTGTAAGGAGCCTTCACTTCGGTCACATTCTGCTGCGAGGCGACCTGAGTGCCGTTTATGGTCAGGGTGATGGAGGCGGCCTGTGTTGTGGCGGCGGTAAAGATAATGCTGCTGTTCACCGCAGCCACCGGAGATGTCAGGCCATTGCTCAGGCTCAGCTGGAAACCAGAGTCAAGCACATCGACGAATATGTCGGTGTTGCCGGTTCCCTTGCCCTCTTTCTTGCAGTCTGCGGTACGGAACACGAAGCAGAGCTGCTTGATTGTCTCTCCGGCGCCGACTCCGTAATATGTACGGATATTGCCGATGCTCAGCTTCCACAGGTTGGGCGACACATACGTCAGACGATACTTCTCGGCGTTGTCGCCCCAAGTGGGCGCATATTTCCAGTTTGTGGTCTTACCGGCGGCATCGACCACATTCACGCCGGTATGGGCATATACGCCGGTACCGGCCGGCAGATTGATCATTCCCTTGTTGCCCTGATCGGCATGGAAATAAATCTCGACATTCTGCGAATCCTCCTGCAGCGGATTCGGACTCGTGGTGACCTGTGCCTGCGACAGCATCGCCGTCAGCACGACGCACAGCATCATTAACAGTTTTCTCATGGTTGTTGGTAATTGGGATCGTTATGTAATCGGGTTGTTAAATAATCATGGTATTGTCCGTAAGGGTTGAGGTTATTTCTTTTTCTTGGGGATAGCCTCGGAGAAGAGTGGCACCTCCAGCACCGGCGTCTCGAAGTATAGGCCGGGCCTGAAACAATGGAACTTGAAGAATTTGGTCAGGTCCAGCTTGCGCAGGGCGTTCAGCGGCTCCTTGACCGTAAAGTCCTTGTCTTTCTTGTATGCTATGGCCTGGAACACGATTTTGGACATCCCGGGGATATCTTCATGCTCCAGCGTCCTGAGGTCGGCTATCTCGTTGGGAGCAACCTCGCCGCGTGCCATCGTGCTCCATTCGCCGGGCTTATCGCCCGTGACCAGGAGCTGATAGCTCAGAAAATAATTTGAATCGTTCACCAGCGCTACGTTGAATATGGTTGTATCCAGCTTGCGGGCATCCTTCGGCTCAAAGGCCATCACCACGTTCATGGCATCGCCGTAGTCGGTTTCCTCTATCGGAAAATCTTCCGGTTCCGGTTCGGGCGCGGATACCGGCTTCTGGGACTGGGCGCCTGCGGGCTGTTTCGACTCCTCGGTCTTGTTGCGCTTGTTGGTGCGCCCTATGTCGTATGCCTGTTGGTCGAACATCAGCTTCGCGCCCGTCTGCGCGTGGCCGGCGGGTATCACCACCACCAGTTCGTTCAGGGCCACGGGACGCTCGAAGCCGTCGTCGTTCACGTACGCAAGCTTCCCTTCCACACGTGTCACCACGCCTCCTCCCACCTCGTTCAGGTATCTTACCGTATCTCCAGGTTTAGTCATTTCCCTCTTCTTTCTCCTCCGTTTCCATTTCGTGGCGTTCCTCGGCGGCCACTTCCTTTTCACGATGCTCGTAGGCATCCACTATGCGCTGCACCAGCGGGTGACGCACTATGTCTTTCTTCTCGTATTCAATCACGCCTATACCCTTGACGCCCTTCAGGATGCGAAGGGCATTCAGCAGACCGCTGCGCACCGAGTGCGGCAGGTCTATCTGCGTCACGTCGCCCGTCACCACCATCTTCGAGTTCATGCCCAATCGGGTCAGGAACATCTTCATCTGATGGGTGGTGGTGTTCTGCGCCTCGTCCAGTATGATGACGGCATCGTTCAGTGTGCGGCCGCGCATGAATGCTAAGGGCGCTATCTGTATCGTGCCCGAGTCCATGTATTCCTTCAGCTTCAGCGGCGGAAGCATGTCCTCCAGCGCATCGTACAGCGGCTGTAGGTAAGGGTCTATCTTGTCCTTCATGTCGCCGGGCAGAAAACCGAGCTTCTCGCCTGCCTCCACGGCGGGGCGGCTCAGTATCAGGCGCCGGCATTCCTTGTTTTTCAGCGCGCGTACGGCCAATGCTATGGCTATGTATGTCTTTCCCGTACCGGCGGGACCGAGCGCGAACGTCAGATCGTTTTCCTGAAACGACCTGACCATACGCGACTGGTTGGCGTTACGCGGCGATATGGGGCGTCCCGTCTGGCCGTATATGATAACGCCGTCGGCATCGGGGCGTCTCACGGCCTCGCCGCGCACCATGTCGATGATGTTCTCCTCGGTCAGCTTATTGTATTTGGCCGCCCAGGCCTCCAGCTCGCGTATCTTCTTCTCGAACTGCTGCGTCTCGCCCTCTTCGCCCAACACCTTGATGACGTTGCCGCGCGCCGATACGCGCAACTTAGGGTACAGGTTGCGTATCAGCGACATGTTCGCGTTGTTGGGTCCGTAGAACGTCTGCGGGTCGACCGTGTCTATTATTATAATTCTTTCTATCATCTGTTTCCCTTAGTATTTTAACCGCGCCTTCATTTTATCCCACTGAATCGGCGAGGCTGATCTGCAGCAACTTCTGGGCCTCGACGGCGAATTCCATAGGAAGTTTCTGCATCACGTCGCGGGCGTAACCGCCCACTATCAAGGCTATCGCCTCCTCGGTGTCGATGCCGCGCTGACGGCAATAGAACAGCTGCTCCTCGTTGATCTTTGACGTGGTGGCCTCATGCTCCACGGTCGAAGTCTGGTTGCGCACGTCAATCTTGGGAAATGTGTGCGCGCCGCATCGGTCGCCCATCAGCAGCGAGTCGCACTGCGTGAAGTTGCGGCAGTTGTCGGCCTCGGGCGCGATACGCACCATTCCGCGGTAGGAGTTCTGCGACCGGCCGCATGAGATACCTTTGCTTACTATCGTCGACCGGCTGTTCCTTCCGATGTGTATCATCTTCGTTCCGGTGTCGGCCTGCTGGTAATGGTTGGTCAGCGCCACGGAATAGAACTCGCTCTGCGATTCGTCGCCCTTCAGGATGGTCGATGGATATTTCCATGTGATGGCCGAACCTGTCTCCACCTGCGTCCACGACAGTTTGGACCGGAATCCGCGGCACAGTCCACGCTTGGTCACGAAGTTGTAGACGCCGCCGCGTCCCTCGGCGTCGCCGGCATACCAGTTCTGTACCGTCGAATACTTCACTTCGGCACGTTCCTCCACTATTATCTCCACGATGGCGGCATGAAGCTGGTTCTCGTCGCGCATCGGAGCCGTGCAGCCCTCCAGGTACGACACGTATGCGTCGTCGTCGGCCACTATCAGTGTGCGTTCGAACTGGCCCGTACCGGAGGCGTTGATGCGGAAATAGGTGCTGAGCTCCATCGGGCAACGCACTCCCTTGGGGATATACACGAAACTGCCGTCGGAGAATACCGCCGAATTAAGCGCGGCATAGTAGTTGTCGCGATAAGGCACCACAGTGCCGAGGTATTTCCGCACCAGGTCAGGGTACTCACGCACTGCCTCGGAGAACGAACAGAATATCACGCCCAACTCGGCCAATGCAGCGCGGTGCGTGGTCTTGACCGATACGGAGTCCATCACGGCGTCGACGGCCACGCCGGCCAGTCGCTTCTGTTCCTCCAGGCTGATGCCCAACTTGTTGAAAGTCTTGATCAGTTCGGGATCCACCTCGTCCATCGACTTTTTCAGTTCCTTCTGTTTCGGAGCGGCGTAGTAGCTGATGGCCTGGAAATCAATGGGAGGAATGTCCAGATGCGCCCATGTGGGCGGTGTCAGGGTCTGCCAGTAGCGGAACGCCTTGAGACGAAATTCCAGCAGCCATTCGGGCTCGCCTTTGATGGCCGATATGCGGCGTATCACATCCTCGTCAAGGCCCGGCGGCACCATCTCTGTGTCGATGTCGGACGTAAATCCATATTTATATTCCGAGTTGGTGGCTTCGTCAAGAACGCGCCCCGACTCGTCGTGCATGTCTGTGCTCATGGGTATATTCGTGATTATTATGCAATTTCCCCGACCCTGCGCGCCTTCGCACAAGGTCTACATAATCTATACGCAAAATTACAAAAAAAAGTTGATGTATAAAAAGATGTAATCCGCAGGCATACTATCCACGATTTAAATCAGGTCCGAATTTATAAGAATTTCCTCTCACAGAACCGGCCTGCGGCCCGACACCGGAACTGACAGAACTGACACAGAACTAACTATTAAACGAATGCTTGTGAACGAATGCTTGTGAACGGATGCTTGTGAATGGTTCTTTTGCCTTTGTCACAGATTCTGCTGACGCAGGTGCAGGAACACACCCGGAATAATTCCGTGATAATTCCCTTTGCCGTCATTGACGGCTCTGTGCCATAGCTGATTCCGGCCCGGAACGGAGTATAAAAGTTCTGTGTCCGTTCTGTACGTTCAGTGCAAGGTAAAACTTGCTTTTGCCGTCAGTTCTGTGAGAGCAAGTTTTTTATAATTCCATCCTGCGAAAGCCGAATTAATATAAAAACTCTTAAGTATCATCGAATGATTCGTATTATTCCTTTATCATTGTTCAAATTGTTTTTCCAAACGCATGGTGAGAAATCGTCTGCATCGAAATTTATCAAATATCCCAACTTGAATCTTGACAGATACATGTAGGTATATAATTGCTTGACCTCAACACCGGAAAGATGCGACACAGCCTTGCATTCAACCACAACTTTGTCGTCAACTACGATATCCATTACAAATGAATCCTTGATTTCCACACCCTTATAGATGGCCGGCAGACGCTGTTGCTGCACCACCTGATGTCCAAGCTGTCTTAATTCGTATGCCAATGCCGCTTCATAAAATGATTCAAGCAGATATTTCCCACACATCCGCCTTACTTCAAAGGCACATCCTATGATGTCATGTCCAATTCTATTGAGTTCTTCCATGGTGCGTTATATCTCTTATTAAAAAAGCTCGACTTAGAGTACCGGGTATAAAACCCGGATATATAAAAGAGGTGTCCGCCTTTCCTCCGGAGAGGAAAGACGGACGGGGGGTTTGTGGGGAGTGGGCGATTACGGATTCGAACCGCAGACCCTCTGCTTGTAAGGCAGACGCTCTAAACCAGCTGAGCTAATCGCCCGAAAAAACTAAGTATGAAAAGAATTACAGACTCACGTCTGAATCGGTGGGCGATTACGGATTCGAACCGCAGACCCTCTGCTTGTAAGGCAGACGCTCTA
>UQMZ01000057.1 GCA_900542185.1 uncultured Bacteroidales bacterium | reverse complement strand
GACGCAAATTTAACACTTTTCCCTAAATCCATGCACCGGGATTTCGGCTTGTGCCAAAATATACCCAGCATCATAGCCCAGTATGAGGAACGCACCGCTAAACTAAAGGCCGATATTCCCCAGCTCGAAGCCATTATCTCTAAGCCGTGGGGCAAGGAGGCCGAACTGAAGCAACATAAATCCAAACTTGCCGCCCTCGACCGCAAGATTACCGCCGCCCTCGCTCTCAAGCATGATGAAAAGGACGGCGAAGAGAACATACAGCAGTCTGAACCTGCATGCACTGAAATTAGTGATCGACAGTCCCAATCTAATAGTTTAAGGGAGTCAATGGTAGCAGAACCTCCAAGCATGGGCTACCAAAGAGAGCTTGCAAAAAGCATATTTCGTATTACTTGATTGCATCTTGTTAAAACTTGAAAGAATAAAGGGTATTGCCCCCAATTATAATGTTTATAATGCCCGTCAGATAATATTACTAATTATTTGATGGGCATTTAACGTGGACTGATTGCTATATTACCGCTATAAAAACAGCTTAATCCAAAATGGTTAAGGCTCTATATATTTGGTATTTGCCCTCTACATTCCACTACATTTCCAATATTTGTCATTGTTTTGTATACGAATATGGTTTAACTTTGCATTAGGCAATGTCGGCACAAGCTGATTCGCGTTCAAAGCGTGGATGCAACATAGAAAATCAAGAACTATAAATCAAAATACCAATCAACCAATGACAGAAAACTTTTGGAAAAGGGGCATATTAAGACTATTGCCCATCCTGTGCTTGTCGATGGCGTTCAATGCCATAGCACAGAATCCATGCGCCAGCAAGGAGGCAATGGTGATTTCTGGCAATACACGTTTTACCGTGTTGACACCTGAAATGATCCGCATAGAGTATAGCGATAAAGGTATATTTGAGGATCGCGCAACATTCGCTATCCAAAACCGCCAGATGGATGTGGTTCCTGCATTTTCAACTGGCGAGGATAACGACTATCTGTATATCACGACGGATAAGCTAAATCTAAAATACCGAAAGGGGACAAATCCCCAGACACAGCCGGCATCGGACCAGAATCTTACCATCACAATGAATCACAATGGTACTCCTGTGATTTGGTATCCCGGCAAAACAGATAACCAAAATCTGAAAGGGACTTGCCGTACTCTTGACGGATGTAATGGAGACAATAAGCGCGCAGAAATGGAAGATGGCTTAATATCCCGTTCCGGTTGGGCCGTAATAGACGATTCTTGGAAAGTTTCAAGGGCTGACGGCAGTCATTCGTTTGCACTCGAACCAAACTCGGTGGTAGGTTATGACTGGTGGTCTGAACGCAAGGATCCTCAAGCTCTTGACTTGTATTTTATGGGCTATGGCCATGACTACAAGAAAGCTATCGGAGATTTTACCAAAATTGCCGGTAAAATTCCTTTACCACCTGCATACGTTTTCGGTTATTGGTATAGCCGTTACTATTCATATTCCGCCGATGACTATCGGGAGATTATGAGAGAAATTGATAAGAATGATATCCCCGCTGATGTAATGATTCTTGATATGGATTGGCATTGGAATGGTAAGGCATCAAGCGCGTCGGAGAATATCGGAGGTTGGACGGGCTGGTCTTGGAATACCAATCTCATACCGAAACCTACCAAACTTCTTAAGGAAATACATGACAACGGTTACAAGATTGCATTAAATCTCCATCCGGCTGATGGCATTGACAGTATCGAATCGCCCTCGTATTACAATGCAATGAGTAAGGAGCTTAACGGTAAATATGATAGTAATGGCAAAATTGCCTGGTATCTTGATTATCCCGATTTTACGAAATCGTTCTTTAAGAACATAATCCGCGACCATGAATCTGAAGGTGTGGATTTCTGGTGGCTTGACTGGCAGCAGCATCTTACAAGTCCATATACCTCCGGTCTTGGACAGACATTCTGGTGCAACCATGTTTTTTACAATGATATGGTAAAAAACCGGAAAGACCGTCGTCCGGTAATATTCCATCGTTGGGGCGGATTAGGCAGCCACCGTTATCAAATTGGTTTTTCCGGGGATGCGCTTATCAATTTTCCTACACTCGCATTTGAACCCTACTTTACCTCCACTGCCTCAAATGTAGGATATGCATTTTGGGGGCATGACCTTGGAGGCCATGCATTTACAGATGAGAAAATTGTAAACGACCCGGAACTGATGCTCAGGTGGATTCAGTTTGGAGTTTTCACCCCGATATTCCGCAGCCATGCTACAGATGACAGCAGGATAGAACGTCGCATATGGAAATTTCCCAATTTCTCCAAATTGCGTGATGCTGTAAAACTTCGTTACGCACTCTTTCCTTACATCTATACAATGGCTCGTGAGACATACGATACAGGTATAGGCATGTGCCGTCCGCTTTATTATGAATACCCGGAGAACGAAGAAGCATATAAATATGAAGGTGAATATTTCTTCGGGAACGACATTTTAGTGGCTCCGATAACAGAACCGGCTTCCGAAGACGGTATCAGTCGAAAAGAGATATGGTTCCCCGAAGGCAACTGGTGGAGCGTATCTACCGGAGAACTGATAAATGGTCCATGTGTGAAAACGCTTGATTTTTCGCAGGATCAAATTCCTTACTTTTTCAAAGAAGGCGCAATGATTCCGATGAATCTGCCAACGGTCAGGAATGTTACAGCACCGGCAACATCGCTGATTATAAATGCTGTGGCAGGGAAAGAAGGCGTAGGCTCTCTTTATGAGGATTCCGGAGACAACACGGATTATGCCAATGTATATGCTACAACCGCTTTCACTCATGGAGTCAAAGGTAAGACTGAAACTTATACTATTGCTCCTCGTGAGGGGGATTCTTCCGGTCTTGTCGAAAGACGCTCTTGGGCACTCAACGTATTGAATGCCGCTAAGCCGAAATCAGTGAAGATAAATGGTAAATCGCTTAAATCATCTGAATGGAAGTATGATGCCGATAATAAAACGCTGACGATAAATATACCGGAAACTGACTGTTCAGTTATGACTGAGGTTAAAGTTAAGTATTGATGCGTCGATTGGATTAGGCGGATACCGTTATAACTCTTATGTCGGGGAGTCCTGAAATATGGATCTCCCCGATTATTTATTAAATCTTCATTGAGTTAAATACAATGATTTGACGATAAACAGAGGGGAAATCCGGTCTTTAGCAAATGTTTAGGAATCGATTTAACTATTAAACATTTTTTAGCTTCACAAAAAATGCCTAACTTTGTAATTAGAATGATTACACCCTCAAAGATATGGACGCTGATAGGTCTTCTCTGTATATGCTGGCAGACAGCTTTGGGAATGACGGCAACTGATTCTCTTATGAAGCAGTTGGATGATGTCATTGCCAACAGGGATGTATATCTGAGGCAGAAGGATGCCCGATTGTCTGAATTGCACAGTCAGTTGCTTACAAAGGACAATGACAGAGAGCGTTTCGACATTCTAAATCATCTTTACGATGAATACCATCCCTTCAATACCGATTCTGCCTACAATATAAGTATCCGTCAGGAAGCGATAGCAAGGCGCATTGGTGATAATTCGTTATTGCTTAATGCCCGTATGAACAGAGCCAACATTCTTGGGGCCACAGGTATGTATCACGAATGTCTGGTACTTATGGACTCAGTGCAATTTGAATCTTTGCCTGATTACCTGCGTCCGTATTATTACCATATCAAACGTACTATTTATGGCAGGATGGCCGATTATGCGGCATTCCCCGCTGATAAATCAAGATATTTCAATATCACTAATTCCTATCGTGATTCCATAATTAAAGCCAATGCCCCCGGCACGTTGCCATATGTAATAACAAGGGCTGATTACCTGAATGTCAATGGCTCTCCCTCCGAAGCTATAAAGTTGATGCAGGATTTTATGCGTGACAATGAATTGTCGGAGCATGAAAAAGCAATATGTGCATGGACGCTGTCGGAGGCTTATGCCAAGACCGGGGAAAAGGAGCTGGAAAAAACAAATCTTATTATATCAGCCATCTCAGACTTGAAATCTTCCGTAAGGGAGTATATTTCATTGCGACAACTGGCGCTGATGTTATATGAGGAAGGTGATTTAGACAGAGCATACCGCTTCATGACAATCGCTGTCGATGATGCGGCGAAATGCAATGCCCGTCAGCGCATTATAGAGCTCAACGATACATATCCCATGATTAACGGGATATATGTTGAGACTGTCCAGAAGCAAAAGAAAACTCTGGAACGGTATATAATTATTATTGCGGTGTTGGCTTTAGTGCTGATTGTCATGCTATTCTACATGAGGAAGCAGATGATTAGAATAAAGAATAACCATAAGGAGTTGGCTGCCGCTTATGAAAGGCAAAACAAATTGACTGAAGAACTCAGACAATCAAACAAGAAACTGTCGGAAGCTAATTATGCCATTGCGGAAAATTCGGAACTCAAAGAGGTATATATTGGCAGATACATGGATCAATGCCTTGTCTATATAGAAAAACTTGACGCCTATAGGAAGTCTCTGAACAGCCTTGTAAAGTCCGGTAAATCAGATGAGTTAAAACAGCTCTTGAAATCTTCTTCAGTAATAGACGAAGAGTTAAAGGCATTCTATCATCAGTTTGATAAGACTTTTTTGAGCCTGTTTCCGTCGTTTGTTGAAGATTTTAATAACCTCTTGCTTCCGGAAGAAGCTATAATACCAAAGAAAGAAGGCACATTGAATACCGAGCTCCGCATATATGCTCTGATAAGGCTCGGCATTACAGACAGCGAGAAGATAGCTAAATTCTTGCGCTATTCCCTTACTACCATCTATAATTATCGAACCAAGGTGCGTAATAAAGCGAAGGGCAATCGGAATGCATTAGAGTCGGAGATTTTCAATATTGGCAGAGTCGGGCAATGACTTCGTGCATTGCTCACTGTCAAAGACAAGCGTCCAATTCAGTTACCTTCTCATACTATAGTTCCTGTCAGAGATGACAGGACAGTTCAATTCCGACTACAAAAAACGGAGCTATTATTGCGCTAATGCGCTTAATATCAGATGCCATTATCTTAAAGCACACTACATTTTGGATATGTATGCTTGCAGTTGCCTGAATCTACTTATAACTTTGCATACGTTAACACATCGAAACGCCAGTTTGTTCAACCATACCTTGAAATCAATTTATAACAAAACCATATAAACCATGAGAAAAAGCAACCGCAAATTCCAATGCCTGTTCTTTTTGCTCTTCATGCTTATTGGATGTCAGCTGATGTCAGCGCAACAGATAAGCGTCAAAGGAACAGTAACCGACCAATCCGGAGAACCACTGATTGGAGTGACTGTGATCGTATCGGGGACGGCCAACGGAACGGCTACCGATGTAGACGGCAATTATTCACTCAATGCCCCGGCTCAGGGTTCCTTGCAATTCTCCTATGTCGGATGTAAAACGCAGAGCATCCAGATAAACGGCCGCAACACAATCAATGTCGTCATGCAGGATGACTCCGGTCTGCTTGACGAACTTGTAGTGGTTGGCTACGGCCAGATGAAGAAGTCAGACCTCACAGGAGCCGTAGGTTCGCTTGCCGGCGGCGACATCAAGGATTCTCCGGTCAACAATCTTGGATCAGCCATCCAGGGAAAGATTGCCGGTGTCCAGATCATCGACGCCGCAAAACCGGGCGACAACGTAAATATTAAAATCCGTGGCCTCGGGTCAATCAACAACTGCGATCCTCTGGTGGTGATTGACGGGGTGCCGACAGACCTCGGATTGAACGCAATCAACATGCAGGATGTGGAACGGCTTGACGTCCTCAAGGACGCTTCGGCCACAGCCATATATGGTTCGCGCGGCGCCAATGGCGTTGTGCTTATCACCACACGCCGTGGATCGACCGGCTCGGGCAAAATCGCGGTCAACGCGAATGTGGCGTTCCAAAACGCTTCCAGGACACTTGATCTGCTCGATTCCCCCGGTTACGCTTCCCTTAACAACGATATGATGACGGCGGCAGGCCATAACACAAACCCTGACTGGATTGACCCCTCATCGCTGACGCAAACCACACGATGGGTCGATGAACTGCTTCGCACAGGCATCATGCAGAACTATAATGTCAACTTCTCCGGAGGTTCCGATAATGCTCATTATTACCTGTCGGCGGGTTTCCTTGACCAGACCGGTATTGTTGATGGCGTGGCTTACCGTCGCTTCACATTCCAGTCAAACAACGACGCACGGCTAAAACCCTGGTTTAAACTGTCGAACAACCTGCTCTTCTCGACCGACATGAAACGTTCGGGATCATACAGCATGATTGACGCAATGCATGCGTTGCCGATTTTTCCTGTCAGGGATGATGACGGTCAATGGTCAGGTCCCAGCGGAAACTCGGAGTGGTATGGCTCGGTACGTAATCCGGTCGGAAACAACGACATGTATCGAGGCAACACCAAAGGTTACAACATTCTTGCCAACATAGCTGGAGATTTCATAATTGTTCCCGACTGGCTGCAGTTCCGCAGTCTATTCGGTTACGACGCGAAGTTCTGGTTCAACAGCTCTTTCTCCCCAAAATATGACTGGAAACCCAGTCCTGTTGAAGAAAGCTCCTATTACGAAAGCTCCGATAAGTCCTTCACCTATCTTTGGGACAATTATTTCACCTTCGACCATACCTTCGGCAAGCACGCTGTCAATGTAATGGCCGGTGTATCGGCACAATGGAACGACTATTCATGGCTCAATGCCACAATGAACGGCTTCCTTTTTGACAATGTCCATCAGATGGACAATGGTGAGACAATGAAAAACATCGGAGGCAGCCGCTCGCAATGGTCATTGATGTCGTTTATGGGTAGAGCCAACTATACTTTCGACAATCGCTACCTGCTCACCGTCACATTACGACGCGACGGATCCTCGCGCTTCGGTAAAAAGCACCGTTGGGGCACATTCCCCTCTGTGTCGGCTGCATGGCGCATATCAGAAGAAAAATTCTTCAACAAGGATAAGGTCTCGGATCTGAAACTGCGTCTGGGATATGGCCAGACTGGCTCTCAGGCTTCCGTAAGCAACTATGGCTACCTGCCCTCTCTCGAGACGTTGGTCTACCCATTCGGCAATCCCAAGGAGAATCAGTCGGCGCTTTCCGCGCAATCTCTTGCCAATCCGTATCTGCACTGGGAGACGATCGAGCAGTTCAATGCCGGTATCGATCTTGGTTTTCTCAATAACCGCATCACACTGAGTCTTGACGGATATATCAAGAACACCAGCGATATGCTTGTAAAGGCAGCAATCCCGATCACCTCCGGTTTCGAAGACACGAGCACGACATATACCAACGCGGGACGTGTCCGCAATATCGGATGGGAACTTTCTGCGACTTCCTACAATCTCACAGGCGAGTTCGGCTGGCAGACCAATCTTGTAGTCACCTACAACAAGAATAAGATCAAGGACCTGAACAGCGAAGTGCCTTTCTATACCAACCAGCTCAACAACTCTTATGTGACGATGCTTTCGGCCGGATATCCAATAAACGTGTTCTACGGTTATGTGACCGATGGTATTTTCCAGACCGGCGAGGAGGTGATGTCTCATGCCGTCCAGCCGGGTGCAGAACCCGGAGACATTCGTTTCCGTGACCTTAACAACGATGGTGTGATCAACGATCAAGACCGTACAATAATCGGCAACCCCAATCCGACATGGCTGTTCTCGATGAATAACATATTGTCCTACAAAGGCTTCGAGCTGCAGATATATTTGCAGGGCGTGGCGGGCAACAAGATATACAACTATACCCGTATCGGACTTGAGAACATGAGTGCTGCATATAACCAACTTGCCGGCACAGCGCACCGGTGGACAGGGGAAGGCACTTCCAACAGTATGCCCCGCGCTGTCTGGGCAGATCCCAATCAAAATGCCCGGGTCTCTGACCGCTGGGTGGAGGACGGCTCGTATTTGCGTCTGAAGAACATTTCATTGAGCTACACGTTCCCCGACAGATGGATCCGTGCGATGCGACTTAACGCGTTGAAGCTCACATTCTCTTGTGAGAATGTGGCCACCGCCACAAAATACAAGGGACTTGACCCCGAAGTCGGAGTCAACGGCATCGATTACTCCTCGTTCCCGTCATCACGTACATTCAACATAGGTCTGAACATTAACTTCTAAATCACATTCCCAAATGGACAAGATAAAATCAATCATACTTCTTGGAGCCATGTCGCTGACATTAACTTCATGCGAAGACTTCCTCGACAGAAATCCGTATGACAAGGTGGATCCACAAGAGACGGTTACCGACGAGGTGGCAGTAGCTATGACTAATGCCTGCTATCTGACGCTACAGTCCTCCAACATGTATAATCAGCGCATCTGGACTCTGGACATAGTGGCGGGAAACTCTGTGGTAGGCGCAGGTGGCGGTGACGATGGTCTGGAGACCGTGCAGGCTTCCAATTTCACGACTATGTCCGATAACGGAATGGCCTTGTATATGTGGCGTTCTCCCTGGGTCGGCATCGGCCATTGCAACGATGCCATCAAGGCTATAGAGGACAATGGCGACCTCTCTCAGGAGATCCATGACCGCTCGCTCGGCGAAGCTTTGTTCCTTCGGGCCCATTACTACTATGTGCTGGCACGTCTCTATGGAGGTCTTCCGTTGCGTGACAAGCCGTTCAATCCTGGTGACAAGTCGGCAATAGCACGAGCCTCTCTGGAGGATACCTACAAGTTCATCATCTCGGATGTGACGCGTGCCATCGAGTTGCTCCCGGCTAAAACAGAATATGATGCAATGAACGTAGGCCGCGCCAGCAAGGACGCCGCACTGTACATGCTTGCAGACATTTATCTGACACTGGCTCCTTCCAATCCGGGGCTTTACAGCGATGTTGTGAATATATGTAACGAGATTACTTCGCTTGGTTACAATCTGAACGCCTGTTCGTATGCCGACAACTTCAACGCCCTTATCGACAATGGTCCGGAGTCGATTTTCGAGGTGGGGTATTCCGGCAGCACAGAGTATGACTTCTGGGGCAACACTCCCCAGGCATCGTGGCTTTCTACGTTCATGGGTCCGCGCAACTCCAATCTGGTGGCCGGAGGATATGGCTGGAATCTCCCTACCGAAGAATTCATGTCGCAGTATGAGGAGGGTGACCTCCGCAAGGATGTAACCGTATTCTACAATGGCTGCCCGCCTTTTGACGGTACTGAATACCGTAGCTCATGGTCAAACACAGGCTATAATGTACGCAAGTTCCTGGTACCGAAAAGTATTTCGCCCGATTACAATACATCGCCCGCCAACTTCGTGATCTACCGTTACGCAGGTGTGCTTCTGATGCAGGCGGAGGCCCTTAATGAACTGGGACAGACTTCGCAGGCCGCCGCTCCGCTCAATATCGTGCGTGCCCGTGCCGGTCTGCCAGGTGTACCTGCCACTATAAGCAAGGACGAGATGCGCGATAAAATCATTCACGAACGACGCATGGAACTCGCTTTCGAGGGACACCGTTGGTTCGACATGATTCGTATCCAGAACGGGGACTATGCTTTACGTTTCCTGCATTCAATCGGAAAGACCAATGCCACACATGAAAGACTGCTTTTCCCGATTCCGCAGACAGAGATGGACTCCAATCCCCTTATGACGCAGAACCCTGGATATTGATATAGCAAATTGAATCATTAACTCACAGAAATAAAAATGGAACTGAATATAAAGAATATCATTATGTCGATGTCCATGATGGCAGTTCTCACAGGGCTGCAAGGATGCACAGACAACGACTATATGGAGCTCAATACAGGGGAGGAACCACTCGTACTCTCCGTATCGGCCGATGCGGTGACTCTGACTGAGAAGGCGCACGCTTCCGAGGCCCTGGCGCTCAGCTGGACCACTGGTACCAATCAGGGAACAGGAGGCCGCATCACATACGCTCTGTCCCTCCGGCAGGAGGACGCGGCCTCGGATGACTCATTCTTCATCCTGCAGGATGCCGTGCAGAAATATGACTGGAAACCGTCGAACCAGGATCTTAACAAGATTCTGCTCGAGCAGTTTCACGCCGTGCCGGGTATTCCGCTCAATATCGACGCCACTGTGACCGCCACTGTTGCCGGACTTGAGGGAGACCCCCAGATTTCTTCGGTGAAGTTCACAGCCACTCCCTATAAGCCGGTCTCGGAAACGCTGTACCTTATAGGTGATGCCACGCCCAACGGCTGGAATGCAGACAACGCCACGGAGATGGCGCGTCTTGAAAACGGCATATTCTCCTGGACAGGCAATCTTGTAGCGGGCGAATTCAAGTTCATAACCGAGAAGGGAAGCTTCTTGCCGTCCTATGGCAGCAATGGCCAGGGTGGTCTGGTCTACCGCGACGCAGATGATCAGCCCGACCTCAAATTCGAGATAACCGAGCCTCACACCTATAAGGTTGACGTGAATCTGCTCAATCTGTCTGTATCGGTAACACCGGTCGAAGGCATAACGCCTCCCTATGACACTATCTTCTTCGTCGGCGACGTGACGGGCTGGGACTTCCTGCTCATGCAGCAGGATCCGCTGGATCCGTTCCTGTTCCGCTACGGAATCTTTTTCCCAAGCGCGGGAGAGTTCAAGTTCGGAACCTCGCAGGGCAGTTGGGAGAACATGTACAAAGCGACTTCCGAAAAGGCTCCATATACATCGCAGGGTGTAGAGTTCGTAAAGGGCTACGATCCGGACAACAAGTGGTATCTCAATGATTCGGAGACGAATATGGCCTATAAGGTCTGCCTCGACATACGTCCGGGCAAGGAGCGTATGATCATGCGTCCGTTCACGCCATATACCGAGATGTATCTTGTGGGTAGCGCAACGCCGGGTGGCTGGGATCTTGGCAGTGGTACGCCGATGACGGTGGATCCATCCAATCCCGATGTGTTTACCTGGACAGGTCGGCTCACAGAGGGAGAGATGAAGATATCCGCTGACCTGCAAAGCGATTGGAATGGAGCCTGGTTCATGGCGGCGTCGGCCAACGCGGCTCCCACAGGGACTATCGAGAAAACAATATTCATAGACAAAAGCGACAATGGACTCGCGGAGCAATATCCCGACATTGCCATCGGTGATGTCGATCTCAAATGGGTAATCTCCGAACCGGGAACCTATACCATAACCCTCAATCAACTTCTTGAGGAAATAACCATAACCAAAGACTGATGAATTTAAAGATCTCAAACATTGCGTTCGTGCTGTCGTTGGCCTTCATGGCCTGCGGCAGCACCGCACCTGACTCTCCGGATAACCCGGATGGTCCCGATCCTGACAATGGCGTGGACAAAGTTGTCTCCGTCACTTCCCGTCTCGACATAGACCTCAGGACCGACCGTGCCTTGTATTCTCCCGGACAGCCTGTGAAATTTACATCTTCCTCACCTGTGGATGGTTACCGCATACGTTATCGGCGTGGAATGGAGACAGTGGCCGAGGACGATGGACACGGCACATCCTGGACATGGACACCCCCGACCGTGGACTATACCGGATACATGGTGGATGTCTATCGCCCGGGCGACGGCACGGAGGAAATTCACGGTACCATAGCAGTCGATGTCTCCAGCGATTGGAAACGCTATCCCCGCTATGGATTCGTGGCCACTTTCGACCGTTCGAAACTCACCCCGGGATTGATCGAGGCGGAGATGGAGTACCTGAACCGCTGCCACATCAACGGAGTGCAGTTTCAGGACTGGCACTACAAGCACCATTGGCCTCTTGGCGGGACTCCCGGCGCGTTGCTGGATACATACACCGATATAGCCAACCGCGAGGTATCGACCGATGTCGTACGCAGATATATCGACGTACAGCATTCGTATGGCATGAAGTCGATATTCTATAACCTCTGTTTCGGTGTTCTTGATGACGCCAAGGAGGACGGAGTGGATGAGACATGGAACCTTTATAAGGATGCGTCTCGCGGGTCTCGCGACTTCCACCAGCTTCCCGCGTCGTGGAAAAGTGACATTTATCTTGTGGATCCCGCCAATGCCGGATGGCAGGAATATATAGGCAAACGCAATGACGATGTATATGCCTCGTTTGATTTCGACGGCTATCAGATTGACCAGCTGGGCAACCGGGGCACACTTTATGACTATAACGGCAAAACCGTTAATCTGCCTAACGGTTACCGCTCGTTCATCAATGCAATGAAAGCACGTCATCCGGACAAAAGCCTTGTAATGAACAGTGTCAGCAGTTATGGAGCATCGCAGATAGCTGGTTCGGGTAAGGTGGATTTCTGTTATAACGAGCTTTGGAACGATGAAGATATGTTCGAGGATCTGCATAAGGTAATTAAGGCTAATGATGCCTATAGCAACGGAACACTTTCTACCGTTTTCGCAGCCTATATGAACTACGACTATGCCGACAGGCATCAGGGATATTTTAACAATCCCGGAGTGATTATGGCCGATGCGGTCATGATGGCGCTTGGCGGCTCGCATCTTGAGCTTGGTGACCACATGCTGTCGCGTGAATATTTTCCGGCTTCGCCGTTGGCCATGGACGAGAATCTGCGGACAGCCATGATTCGTTATTACGACTTCATGACGGCCTACCAGAATCTGCTCCGTGGCACAGGAACCGCCTCGGAGACAGAGGTGTCGCTTAGTTGTGATGACGCGTCGAAACGTGTTAAATTCCAGGCATGGCCTCCCAAAGCCCGCACCGTAACCACATACGCTCGCAAGGTTGACGGCAGGACTATCGTGCATCTGCTCAATTTCATAAATACCGATGACCTGTCGTGGCGGGACCTCAATGCCAGCAGGGTCGAGCCTTTGCTCAAGACCCATGTGCCCGTATCGATGAAAGTGGACGGGAATGTCAAGAATGTCTGGATGGCATCTCCTGATATCCACGGAGGAGCATCGGTACAACTTCCCTTTTCGTTGAGCAAAGGGGTGCTTAGTTTTACCGTCCCTTCGCTCAAGTACTGGGACATGATTGTAATAGAATAATCAACTTATGAATAAACTGAAACAAAGTATTCTCATTGCCTCCTTGTTCATGGTTCCGCTTACAGCCGAGGCATATGTCACTTCGGTAATGTCCCCATCGGGTGACATTACCGTTGACTTCGGCCTCAGGGAGGGCGGGAGACCGGAATACAAGGTCAATTACAAGACTCGTCCAGTGGTACTCGCTTCAGGCCTCGGACTTGAACTCGCGGATGGTCCCTCATTAATGTCTGACTTTGAGATTATCGGTACGGATACCCTGTCGTACGACGAGACTTGGCAGCCGGTATGGGGCGAGAACAGTCATATACGCAACAACTACAGGGAACTGCTGGCGCATCTGCGCCAACGTGATACGGATAGGCTGATGGACATCAGGTTCAGGGTTTACGATGATGGCGTCGGGTTCAGGTATGAGTTCCCGACACAGCCTAATCTGGTATATTTTGTCATAAAGGAGGAACACAGCGAGTTTGCCATGACCGGAGACCATATCGCTTGGTGGATCGCCGGCGATTATGACACACAGGAATATGATTATACGGAGAGCCGACTTTCCGAAATACGAGGAAAGATGAAGGATGCAATTTGCAGCAATGCGTCGCAGACTCAATTTTCTCCCACAGGAGTGCAAACCTCTCTTCAGCTGAAAACAGACGACGGTCTCTATATAAACATTCATGAAGCGGCGCTCGTTGATTACTCCTGTATGCATCTTGACCTTGATGACAGGAATTTCGTGTTCTCATCATGGCTCACTCCTGACGCTCAGGGCAACAAAGGTCATCTTCAGTCTCCGTGCCATTCACCTTGGCGCACTGTAATGGTAAGTGACGATGCCCGTGACATGCTTTCTTCCAATCTGATTCTAAATCTGAACGATCCATGTGCCTACGATGACACATCATGGATCAAGCCAGTTAAGTATGTGGGCGTATGGTGGGAAATGATCGGCGGCGGCAAACAATGGTCATATACCAATGATCTTCCATCTGTCAAGCTGGACCAGATTGACTACACCAAAACCAAACCTCACGGACAACATCCGGCGAATAATGATAACGTGAAGAAATACATTGACTTTGCGGCCGAGCATGGATTTGACCAAGTCCTGGTGGAAGGCTGGAATGTTGGATGGGAAGATTGGTTCGGACACTCTAAAGATTACGTTTTCGACTTCGTGACTCCTTATCCTGATTTTGACATCAAGATGCTTAATGAATATGCACATTCAAAAGGCGTGAAGTTAATGATGCATCATGAGACATCCGGTTCTGTACGCAACTATGAACGCCACATGGAGCAGGCATACAATCTAATGAATAAATATGGCTATAATGCTGTTAAAAGCGGCTATGTGGGCAACATGATTCCCCGTGGCGAACATCACTACGGCCAGTGGCTGAACAACCATTATCTGTATGCTGTGACAGAGGCCGCAAAGCATCACATTATGGTCAATGCCCACGAAGCGGTCCGTCCCACCGGTCTTTGCCGTACATATCCTAATCTCATCGGTAATGAAAGCGCACGCGGTACTGAATATGAATCTTTCGCAGGAAATAAGCCCTCTCACACTACGGTTCTTCCTTTTACCAGACTTCAGGGTGGTCCGATGGATTATACTCCCGGTATATTCGAAATGGACATGAAAAAGGTTAACCCGAACAGTCAGGGTCACGTTAACAGTACGCTTGCGCGTCAACTGGCCCTTTATGTAACTATGTATAGTCCTCTCCAGATGGCAGCAGATGTTCCTGAAGTATATAATCGCTTCATGGACGCATTCCAATTCATAAAGGATGTGCCCGTAGATTGGGATGAAAGTCGATATATTGCGGCTGAACCGGGACGCTACATTGTGGTAGCCCGCAAAGCAAAAAGAGGAAACGACTGGTATGTTGGCTGTACTGCAAATGAGGATGGATATGAATCCACTCTTTCGCTTGATTTTCTTGACCCCAATAAGAAATATGAGGCGACAATTTATGCTGATGCGTCGGATGCCAACTACTTGACCAATCCACAGGCATATACCATTACCTCAAAAAAAGTTAATGCAAAGACAAAATTAAGAATGAAAGCAGCGCCCGGAGGTGGTTATGCTATATCAATTAAACAGATATAATAATTCAAGGAGCCTTCATATATACTTATACAAGAAATCTAATCTAATAACAGGGCACGATATTTAAGGTAAAAAATGATTGGCTATTGCAGAGGAGTTCCCGTAAAAGAGGACTCCTCTGTTTATAACATAAATATAAACAATGAATAAGGTACTAATTGTTGATGCCTCCGAATCCGGACGTCGGCTTATGTCTGGCTTGCTCGTCAAGCATGGTTATGAGCCGATTGTCGTCGATAATATGGAGGCAGCAAAGGAAGCGGTGGCAAAGCTGCCACCTGGCGCTGTAGTGGTCGCGGCGATGAAATTCGCCCACGGGACAGCGCAGGAGTTAATCAACTGGCAGAAATGCGAGGGATACAATTTCCCCGTTATTGCCGTTGTGAATAATCTGAATCCGAGCGATTTGCTGAAGTTGGTACGAAGCGGATGTGCCGTAGATGTAATACAACGAGCTGCCATTGACAAGCAGCTTGTGGAAACGGTGCAAAAATACATCAGTAATCTTGACACCGCATCCGCAGATGAATTACTGATTCATCGCCCAAGCAAGGAGTTTCAACGCATAGAGAGTGAAATCACGCGCATAGCCTCGACTGACGCCAATGTGATAATATTCGGAGAAAGCGGCATGGGTGGTTGATGGTGTTGGTGAACGCCCAACGACGTGGGGCGGTCGGGAGTGGACGAAGATGCCCACTCTGTGCTATTACCGCTTGTTCGTATTTTTGATATGTCTGTCGTTCAGTGTCATAAAGCGATATTTTTTTAATGCGTATAATCGCTGTTTGAAGTTTGTTCGCTCGTTGACACACTTGCACGACGGGAGAAAAGGGGTGTTCTGCACTCGCCGGAAAAAATACTACCGACCAACGGGAGCTGTGGAGATTTTTTCAGGCGAATGCAAAAGAATACCCCGTCCCGGCGTGTTCATCAACTCCGAGCGAACAGACTTTGAACTATGATTATAATCCGCACGAAACATGGAGCTGGCATCGCCCCGGTGGGGGACACTGAAGGACAGACATACAGAAAATGCTATCCATAAAAAATAGCAATGCCCCACAATCATTTCCGAAAACTAATGTATGTTATAATTTCTCACCGATGACTGTGTCTATAATTTCGTTAGAAATCGCTATGACAGCCCCGGTATAAGGCAATGTATGTGTCGTGGACGACCCCGGAATTTATGGAGTGATCGTAAGCGACACGTTCTTTGCCGCCGTGGGCCGTAACAAACGGAGAGTGGCGCGGCGGCTCAAATTCCTTATCAAAGGGCAGTCGGTGTTCAGCGGGCTCCCATAGTCGGCGTGCGGTCGGAGGGTGCCAGTGAAGCCTGCTTCGCCGTCACCCTCTGACGGCATAGCCTACGGCAACACCGTGAGCCGCCACGCCTCTCGCAGTTTTGGCAGTACTTCCCTATTGAGGATGTGAGTTTTGTTCTCTAATCTGATTTACGTTTGTATTCCATAAATACTGTAAATTTGCAGTAAATTCGGAATGGAAAACGGACAATCATATATTTCAATCATTCTTAAATGCTCATTTACTCAGTGCGTGAACTATAAGTTGCCTGAATCTCAATATATTTTTGTAACTTTGCATATACAATACCACTGAATATATGGCAATTGATTTAGGCTACATACAGCATTTGGCTGAAAACCATGAAGGCGTTGACGTTGAGTTCAAGGAAACCACAGGGCAACTTGACCGAGGCATGGAAACATTGTGCGGTATGCTCAACGGCACCGGAGGTATTGTAATCTTTGGTATTAAAAATTCAGGCAAGATCATCGGACAGGAAATCGGAGACAAGACAACCCGCATGATTGGAGAGGCACTGCGCCGCTTCGAGCCTTCCGTTGAAATCCGACAGAAATATATCAAGCTGAAAGATTCGGAGAAACGACTGATTGTATTTGAAGCAGATGGAAATAATCCCGACAGACCATATTCATACGATGGCAGACCTTATCAACGACACGACAGTGTTACATCTGTCATGCCGCACGATAAATATTCGCGTATGATTATGAACCGCGGCGGTCTTAAATATAAATGGGATGCGTTACCTAACGAGAATTTGAAATTTGATGATCTTGACGAGAGCCGTATTCATTGGGCTATTCGGCAGGCTCTTGAATTAGGAAGGTTGAAGGATGGGGCATATACCCGCGATCCGATTGCCATTCTTGAAAAATTCAAGGTGCTTAAGAACGGTGTCTATAACAATGCCGCCGCCGTTCTTTTCGGCAAGGACTTCTTTTACTATCACAACTGTATCATCCGTCTTGCCCGTTTCCGAGGTAGGGACAAACGTGAGTTTATCGACAACCAGCAGATTGAGGGAAATATCTTTGATTTGCTCAACGAAGTCACTCCTTTCTTCCTGAAGCATCTTTCGGTAACAAGCCGAATGGAGGGTATGTATCGAAAGGACGAATTGGAAGTGCCGATAATCGCTTTACGAGAGTGCTGTGCCAACGCATTGGCACATATGGACTGGAGAAAGCCTGCGTCCGTAGGCGTTGCAATATATGATGACCGAATAGAGATTGAAAATGCAGGTATGCTTCCCGAAGAAATACCGGCGGATCAACTTATATATGGCTCCCAGATACTCGCCTCACATACATCGGAACCGCCAAACGAAACCATTGCCCGCGTTATGTATTACAGTGGAGTAATCGAGCATTGGGGCAGAGGTCTGTCAATGATATTCGAGGAGTGTAAGCGTGTAGGGCTACCACAGCCGAGAGTAACCGAT
The DNA here is from genome assembly GCA_900542185.1 of uncultured Bacteroidales bacterium. Taxonomy (GTDB): domain Bacteria; phylum Bacteroidota; class Bacteroidia; order Bacteroidales; family Muribaculaceae; genus Lepagella. The sequence continues at coordinate 569 of UQMZ01000057.1, read as the reverse complement.
GAGAGAGGCATGGTCAAAGTGATATTTATGCGCCCGGATTTACCGGGTCAAAATCATGACCCGATAAATGACCCGATAAATGACCCGATAAAATTGCTTTCGGAAGTTGAAAATAATATACTTGTCATTGTTAAAGAGCATCCGGGTATAAGTCGTAAAAACATTGTTCCGATTATTGGGAAAAGTGAGGCGACAGTGAAAAGAGCTTTGAAAGCCTTGGGAGAGATGGGCTTTGTCGAGTACCGAGGCTCAAATAAGACAGGAGGCTATTTCAGTCTGTAAACGGCCACTGCATATGGAATTTTTAACGCTGAAAACAGCCTGAAATCAGACTTTTATAGCTACTTTTGCATTGTAGATATACGAAGAACATTGAAATGTAATTCGCGTGTGATTTCTTAATGCATGTCGGCTTAAAGCCGGTGCATGTTGCGAAGCAAAGAAAATCACCGCAAATGTCCGGGTGTGCAAAAAGGGAACATCCATGATTTTCAAGAAATCTAAAGTATTGACAGACAATATCTGTCTCTTATACACATCTCCGAGCCCACGAGACTAGCGCTCATCTC
>UQMZ01000056.1 GCA_900542185.1 uncultured Bacteroidales bacterium | reverse complement strand
TACACTCTCTCCGTCGTCGGCAGCGTCAGATGTGTATAAGAGACAGATATAATATAATGCGGAATCGCTTACGTATGATTCGTATTCATCTATAAGGCGGTCAGTTATTTCCCGTGTTCGCTGATTGTCTCGATTCTTGGACAGAGAATGGCGTAACGCCTTTATCTTCTTTTCCTTCGCATCCTGATAGATCTGACTTTCGGCAAGTTCCAGGTCAAGCCGCTCATAGAGCGTATTCAAGTCGTCGGAATCCTCTTCATTTCTTGACGAACATCCCACAACACATAATAGGAACAATTCGACAACAATAATATAAAATATACGATTCACAACCATTAACGAGCTTCATGATGATTCACAAAGTTAATATTTTATTCGGTAACTGAAAAACAAAGGACATCGACAACCTTATTTTTGACAGGATCCGAACCTTGCGCCTTACATTATAATTTAGATAAATTCATTGCTATAACGTTGACATACAGTAACATTTTGTCATATTTATTTAGATTTTAGTTAGAACCTCTTTAGGACGGTTGCATGAGGATACATCTTTCCATAATTTTGTAACTAAAACCGACAGAACCTCATATCATGAAAATATTTATCATAATGGCCTCCATTGCTCTTGCATCAACATTATCGCTGTCCGCCAGGTCAGAAACGATAGAGCGGCCGGATGTAAGGACGCCTGACAATAAAGTTGTGTATAGTGTATATCTGCGCAACTATACCAACCCGGAATCCTCCGCAACCTTCAACGACCTGCGCCGGGATCTTCCCCGAATCAAGGGACTGGGCATTGACGTGATTCATCTGCTTCCTTTCTATGAAATGGGGGTGGAACATTCCAAAGGATCTCCGTATTGCATTCGCAACTACCGTGCGGTAGACAGCCGTTACGGCACTATGGACGATTTAAGGGCCCTTGTCAACGAGCTTCACGTCAACGGAATGCAGATATGGCAGGACTGGGTGGGCAATCACACGGCATACGATCACCCATGGGTGAGGCAACATCCTGACTGGTACACCGAGCGGCAGGATTTTGACGATGTCCGATCGGTAAACAGCAGCAACAAGGAATTAAGGAAAGCCATGGCCGAAGAAATGCGTTTCTGGGTAGATGAACTCGGCATAGACGGATTCCGCTGTGATTTCGCACATGCTCCGGGTCGCGAATTCTGGGTTGACATCATCAATATGGTGGACCCCGACCATAGATTGTATTGGCTTGCCGAAGGTGACGAGGGCGGTATCGCCAGCGATTGGATCCGCAGCCAAGGTGGCCCGTTCGACTCGCGATACGGATGGTCGTATTCCGAATTTCTGTACAAAGACGAATATGACCGCAAAAATGCAACCGACAGAGGGGATTTCAACAAGGCGATGTTCCATCTGGGCTATCCTACGGACCGCGCTACATTCCTGACCTACATTGGCTCGCACGACATTTTCCAGGGAATGAAACCACAAGTGTCGCCAAACACTCAGGACATGATTTACGGCGACAATCTGATTCCCTTTACGGTCATGACCATGCTCGCTCCGGGAATCCCGATGGTATATATGGGACAGGATATCAATTACTCAAAACCCGGCGGCATAAGCATAATGACCGATACCGAGGCCATTGACTGGAATAAGGTGGATAAAAATTATCAGGCTTTGATAACTAAATTGATACACCTGCGGCATTCGGAACCCGCCTTGCAGACCCTTAATGGGAAACTATTGAACCATACCACAGATAATGATTCGATTTATGTGTTTGAACGCCGTAATGGAAAACATTCTGTGGTTGCCATGATTAATTTCTCCTATAATCCTCAGGAATTCCGCATCACGTCCAAGATTATTCCTGAAAATACATATTATAATACGGAGAACGGCAAGCAGTCTGTTATATCGCGTTCAGCAATGCACCTGCCCGGCAAAGGTTATGCAGTATTCACTAAAGGTGATGAAAACCTTAAGGTAAGCAATCATATTGTTACGATTGCCATGTCTGATAAAAATTGCAAACCTGCAAATCCGTTACTCAGTGTATTTACGCCCGATCCTCTGGGAAAGGCCGGCGACGTATATGTCGTTAATCGTCAGCCCATGATTCCGGTAATGGAAAAGGACAATATTTACTCGGCTGAAATAGAATATCTGCCTGAATTCGGATACACACTGCTACTTGAATCCGGGTCAAACGCTAACAAGACAGCATCATTACACGTCAATAGTCTTGATATTCTCTCGTTCCAACTCAAGAATGGACAGTTGGTGCCAAAAAAATAATGGTTAGGTTAAGGTTAATTTAGAAAAGGAATATAGTTGTTTAGTTTTACATTAGGGTTTATTTACGAGGCTGACATACATTCCTTTTCACATAGAGGCCACATCATTGTGTATTAATGATGTGGCCTCGATTCATTAAGTTTTTGTTAAATTACGAGTGGGGGAAGTGTCGGAAAATTAATTTTGCTAATTTTGCGACATGGAAACACGTAATGTCAAAATATTGGTTGTAGACGACGAGGACGGGATCCGCGAGGGTCTGTGCGAGTATCTACGTCTGGAGGGTTATGAGGCGGACGGCGCGGCAAGCGCCGAGGATGCACTGACCAAAGGGATCGGAGACTACGGGCTGCTTCTTCTTGACGTAATGATGGGGGGAATGGATGGCTTCGAGCTGGCGCGCCGCCTCAAACAGTCGCCTGACACCGCCGACATTCCCATCATCTTCTTAACCGCAAAAGATACCGACGACGATATGGTGGCGGGTCTGAGGCTCGGTGCCGACGACTATATTCCCAAACCGTTCTCGATGAAGAACGTCATAGCGCGCATCGAGGCGGTGACACGCAGGAGTTTACGCAATTGCAAGGTCTCTGAGAATGTGCTGTGCGACCGCGTCACGTTGTCCTGTCGTGTAGACGGCAACGTCGTGAAGCTTCCGCGCAAGGAATTCGAGATCCTGGCGCTGCTGCTCGACAACCCGGGGCGTATCTTCACGCGCGAGGAACTGATGAAGCGTATATGGCCCGAAAACGTGGTGGTGGTGGACCGGTCGGTCGACGTACACATCACGCGCATCAGGTCGAAAATCGCGCCTTACGGCAAACATATAGTGTCCCGCTCGGGATATGGCTATGGCTGGCAGGACTGATACCCGGTTTTCTTTTCAGCTGCGCATATTGCTGTTGCTGTTAGGATCATGCTGGCTCCTGGCGGGCACTTTCATGGTGTTCCAGTATCACCGTGAGAAGGAGTATAAAACAGGGATGATGAACACTCGCCTCCAGATGCACAACGCCCGCCTGCTGGACGACCTGCGCAAAGGGGAACCGATCGGGGACATAGTGGGACGCATCAGCAGTCCGACCGAAAACCTGCGCGTCACCCTGATAGGACGCGACGGCAAGGTGATATACGACAGCAGCGGCGGCACACCGACCTCCGACCACAACACCAGGCCGGAGGTGCGCGCGGCCCGAGCCAAGGGCGAAGGCTACGCCTTGGAACGTGTGTCGGAGGAAGACAACACCACTTATTTCTATTCCGCGTTGTTAGGCGACGATGGAGTGGTGATCCGCTCGGCAGCGCCATATACCCACACCCTCGTGGAGTTTCTGGCCATAGACCGCACCATCCTGTTCATCATGTGCGGACTGACATTACTTATCAGCATCGTCGGACTGCTGGCCACACATAAGATTACCGTCAGCATCCGCCGCCTGAACCAGTTTGCCGAACGGGCCGGTAACGGTGACAGGATATATGAAGGGTATTCGTTTCCCCACGACGAGCTGGGCAACATAGCCGCCAACATAGTGAAGATATATGTGCAACGCGATCAGCAGCACCGCGAGACCATCCGGCTGGAACAGGACAAGTCGCGGCTCAAGAAACAGCTGACCAACAACATCAACCACGAGCTGAAGACACCCGTGGCCTCCATCCTGGTAAGTCTCGACCTGCTTGACGACCATCCTGATCTGCCGGAGGCCAAGAGACGTGAACTGCTGGCACGGATCCGCAGCAACGCCGACCGTCTCAGCGCGTTGCTGAAGGATGTGTCCACCATAACGCGCATGGAGGACGGACAGAGCATGATAGACAAAAAACGCATCGACCTCTCGGCACTTATAAATGAAATAGCAGACGAAGCGCAACCTCGCACCGAAATGCGAATTAATGTCAATATACCCCGGCTATGGATTAACGGCGACCGGATGCTGTTGGAATCCATATTCCACAATCTGATAAACAACGCCATAGCCTACAGCGGCGCCACCGAGCTACACATCACGGCCGACAAAGCCGGAAACTTCAAGGTGTGGGACAATGGAAAAGGGATAGACGCCAGGCATCTATCCCATATATTCGAGCGTTTTTACCGCGTTGACGACGGCCGTACCCGCTCGGCGGGTGGCACCGGCCTCGGCCTCTCTATCGTGAAGAATGCCGTGGCCGTTCATGGCGGCTCAATCCGGGCCGTCAGCACCAAGGGCCTGCTGTTTGAATTCAGCCTCGCCTGCTCCGATTAGAGTACAGTACTCATTATCTGACCATCCTGCAAATAGACTTTCACGGTCTTTCGGGCCGGGATTTTCACCGTTTCGCCGACAGGCTTGCCATCGGAAATAATCATTACTTCAGGACTTGCGGCTGTATTGGCGTCATTGGTGATATAAGCCACCGAGGAATCCTTCGGATCCTGAACGGCAGTCAGTTTCGTGCCCTTGACGAATACGCGGAGTTCGTCGGCCAATGAATTGTTCAGCTGCTCCACCACCGTGGCTGACGAAGCGTTGTCGGTGATTTTTGTATCGACCGAGAATACCGGCGCCATGCTGTCGATGCTGATTCCGGTCAGTTCGGCGGGACCCATGCTCATGAAGTTGGACGCCAACAGATAGTACACGCCATCGGGATCGGGTACGATTGTTCCGTTCCAGCCCTGCGGCAACTTGTCGGTAAGCGACATGGTCTTCCGCTTCATCGTGCGCGTCATGGCCACGTCCACATTGGTATAATAGTTGACATTGCGGCGGTCAACCACATCACCGGCCCTGACATCGCGCTGTCTGTCGGAATAAAGGGTGTAGAGCCTGGAAGTCAGGATTGAATTGTTGTTGGCCTGGTCGCCGAAACCCATACCCTTGTTGCCGGGAGCGGTGAAACCAAGCTTACCGTCGATGTTGACCCATTCGGAAGGAATGTCGACGAATGTCTTGCCGTCCGATATATTGCCTTCGTCGTTGCCTTCATAATAAAGGGTGCGCTTCTCCTTGGTGAAGGGGTCGGTGGATATGGCCATCAGTCCACCCTTTTCCTTAGATATGGTGGCGTTGTTGTTGGCCGTGACATAGTCCAGATAGATCACGGCGTTGCCGGGTGTGGCGTATATCACGAAGCGGTTATTGAGCGCGCCGCCGTTGGTGTTCAGCTCGCCGTTCATCACGAAGTGGTTCTTACCGGTCTCGTATATGCCGCTCACGACAGGCACGGCATCGGCGTTCTTGCCGTTCACGTCGTACCAGCCGAGGAAATTGCCGTTGTTGCCGGATCGGAACGGCACTATTATCTTGTTGTTGTCGGGATTGTGCGAGGCGATGTAGCCGCTGTAGTTCTTCAGACCCGCGCTCCATGAGAAGCATACGAATCGTGACGGCGACGAACTGCGTATCACGTTCTGTGCAGGGAAGATGTATGTGTCACCATATTTATCCTGAATTTCCTGCCATGTGGCCGGAGTGACGGAAGCCGTAGGCATCACCTCATGCATCAGCCATGTCATCATGACGCGATGCGCCTCCACACCCATGCGGCGCGAGCCTACATCGGCACGAAGCAGCCACGAGCCGTCGGCCGTGGTAGTCTGACGCGCCCGGATGTATTTGTAAGCCATGTTCTCCAGGAACAACGCCACCGGATCCTGCAGGAAACAGGCCATGGTGGAATATGACGTGATCTGGTCGAACAGGAACAGGCTCCAGTCGTTGCCGTTGGGCATGGCCAGTTCGCCATCGGCCAGCGCCAGGCGGTTCAGCACCCGGTCCATCACATTCTGATTGTTATGCATCAGGGCGTTCGACTTCCACTTCTCTGCACCCTTCAGTTCCTTCTGGAACAGCTTCAGACCTAAGGCTGCCTCACCGAGTTCCTGCATCACCACGTTCTGATAGCTGGTATGGAACAGGCTGTGGTTCTGCAGAGTCCAGTCGTCAAACAGGTTCTGTCCGCGATAGAGGTCGGCCACGGTCTTGTTGTCATATTCGGGATCTATTACCGTATTGTCCGAAGCGTCGTCGGGATGCGAATAGCTGTTGATGGCGAATTCGCGCATACGCTCGAACCACTGCGGCGCCTTGGCATTGTCAGGAAACAGACCCAAGGCCACGGCCAGCACATCGGCTTCCCAGCCGTTCTCCTCGGCCTTGGTGTCGCCGTTGTAGCCGGTGGGAATGTCGCGCTCCAGCTCATAGTTACATTCAGCTTCAAGTAGCTTTTCGATGGCTTTCTTTTGGTCGGCGGTCAGCGTGTCCCACTGGAAGAATGCCGAATAAGCCACCGACATGGCCCATAGCGAAGATTCCCACTGCGAATCATTTTTAGCGGTTGAACCCCAATATGAATTGTTTTTGCAGGCATAAAGCCTGTTGGCCTTGTGTGTGGAGTAGGCATAATTCAGCGAACGCGCCGCCCAATCCTTCAGATTATCCCATGTGATGCCGTCGGGAAGCGTGACCTTGCCCTGGGCATATTTCACCAAGAAGGCGCATATAATCGAGAAGTCGGCATTGTGACGAACGCCCTGCTCGTTATTGCCCATGGTGTTCTCCCCCTTGAACACGCCTAACGGCGAACCGGCCGAGTTTTTGTCATTTATCTCCTGCCAATTATCGCGCATATACGGCGTGAAGTCGGCCAGCATCTGCAGCAGCTGGTCCTTCATCTGCTGCTCAGCCACGAACTCATGCGTAATCCTGCCCTCCGTCGGACTCTCAATCCTTACTTTTCCAGCGGATTGAGACGCGGCTTTTTCAGCGGATTGAGAAGTACTTTTTTTAGTAGACCGTGATGCAGTTTTTTCAGCGGACTGTGAGGTAATTTTTCCAGCGGACTGTGCCGTTGTACTACCAGCAAGCAACATAGCGCCGGCAACGACCGCGATATATTTCAGTTTCATGTGTAGGGACAGTAAGGTTAATTTCAATTGCAAAATTAAGAAATGCCTCCCAAATTATATAGCAAATTTCAATCTTTTTTATACCCTATATTTTCCAAACCGCTCACCTACTACTCGGTTTCGCATCAACTACTCGCCTACTACACGATTTATTAGTCGAAATTACGACTACTGCCCGGTTTTCTAGTCGTAATTTCAACACTAAAATCAATTAATATATGTCTTGACATGGTCGATTTATTGAACTGAATAGTTCTGTCCTTTGGCAGCAGTGAGTCTCACAGTCTCATTGGATAACCGAACCTCATTTTGGGTATCTCCACCATGTTCTAAAATACTACAATATACATATAATCCATTCATGTTAACATGGTGAAATTATTTAAACTCAATTATATGTTTTATTACATCTAATGTGGGTTTAAAATGGATAAATACATTTGGATCGTTTTCTAATAAGCAGTCATTAGAAAATAAATTCTTATTAGAATCCTTGGTTTTAAATGGTCTTAATCCTGTTCCTTTGTTATATTCTTCCGCTAATTGAATTGATTCTTCGGGTGTAGATGCTTTATATAAAATTTGATATTCTTTAAAATTTCTTTTCTCCAACATGTCGTGATTTTTTAGATAATCATAATCATATAGGAATTCAATTGGACAGTATTTATTAAGGTGATTGGGTGCTATCAAAGTCATAGCAAAAGATTGGTTTTCACTTTGAATTGCAGTTATTATTTTCGCGTTACTAATGGTATTTGAATCTCCCTTTACACTGTTAAAGGCAGTATAGCCCTCACTATCAGCATCGAAAAGCGCAATGAACTTTTTCCCAGGGAAAAGTTTAGCAGGAGTGGATTTTATAAAATTAGCCAAAGCTCCAGCATCATGCATATCTATAATTTCTATAGGTAAATTATAGCATAAGATTTCATTGGCTCGTTTTAAGTGAAGAATATCAGTTTTGCCTTCAACGAATATGATGGTATTTTTATCCGAATTGATAGCCAATGAGAATTGTTTGATAGCTTTGTCATATGTGAGTATTCCATCGCTAAGAATCTCAATAGCTTCTGATGCAGATGTTTCTCTTATATGCTTATTGTTTTGAATATCTTTTTCAAGAACGAATAAAGACCCTTCAGGAGCAAATGCGACAGTGGATGGAGAATGTGTAGTAATAATTACACGTATATTTCCTCCTCCGTTTTCTTTAGGTTGAGAAAGTTCATAGAGAATATCAACCATCATTTTACTCATTGTGGGGTGAAGATGCGCATCAGGTTCATCTAATACTAACGTGTTAATTCGTCTACCTGCAATATCTCGACCAAGGGACATAATTATAAATTTAACAATCATTTGCTCGCCAGATGATAATGCAGAATATTCTACTATCTCATTTTGTTTTCCTAAAAACCTAATTTCCCCATTTCGATCCTTTAACTCCGGAAATGGATCTAACATTTCGAAATATTCAAAACCATATTTGAGAAATAATCTATTAATTATTTCAAAAGGTTTCTCTTGACTTGCCAAAGTTTTAAATTCCTCCACATTCGTTTTACGAGCTGCTATGGCAAGATTCTCTTTATATTCTTCGTGTTCTTGTTTAATGTATTTTTCAAAGTCTCCTATTTCAGAGAAATCATTGAAATATGGATTAGCATATCGACGTATGTCTTCTTCAGTAATATTAGAGATTGTTTTATGTGTCTTTATAGATATATTTTTTAGTTCTTCCTCATACGCGAAAATGGTAGCATTCATAATCATCTGCTTATGAGACTTAATATTGTTTGATAAATCCTTAATCTCGTGGCTTAACCGACGCCTTTCGGATTCATTCAATGAATCATCTTCTAGTCTTGTATTAATCGATGATATCCGATTAATCCAAGTCTTTATGTAATCTTCCCAATTTGAAATATTGTTTAATCTATTGTCCGTATCATTATAATATGACAGTAATCCTGATATATTTTGCGATTTTGTTAGAGGAGATGGCAAAACAAGAGCTATCTTGTTTTTGGCATCATCTATTGCCATAATTGGTATATTGATTTGCTTACCATTTTCTTCTTTTTGTCTGAGAATGTTCAATAATTGCGTCTTGCCAACTCCGTTTACTCCTGTTAATATAGCAAACTGAGGAATATGATTCCAAACAAATCCACTTGGAATAGATTTATATGATTCTTGAATACAAATATTTAGCTGTTTCATGATTGCTTTGTTAATTTGGCAGATTGAAATAGTCTACGCAACCGTTGTTCTTTATAAGTTTGATGCTTGAGCTTGCTGAACCTATATGATGCAAAAAGTCAATCAAATCAGATATCATATATATAATAGTCTCGTAACCGGCCGCGTGATGGAGCCTATTATAAGAAAATATATATTCTGTCTCATGATAATTAATGGTTTCATCTGACATGGTGTGTATGCCGTTGTTATGTAGTGTATTCCTTATTTTTGCAAGTATCTTATTAGCTTTGCACCATTCACTATCAGTTGAAATATTAAAATGTTTAAACAAAGACTCATATACCTTGCTGAAATTGTGTGGAGTTTTAAGTTCAAGGACAGTGCAAAAGGCTCTATAATAACTTTCAACAACACTTTGAACAAATATAATCAACGCGTGCTTGGTCCGCTTTAGATAGTCTATGGCAATACGTTTTGAATCTTGTTCTGATGTATTAAAAATATCACTCACATATTGGGGATGCATGATATACCTTATGAATAGCACAACATTTGTATTGTGATAAATCAAAAGCCTGTCAATCTGTTCAAATATTGTTATTCTATAGTCGTGAATTACATCATAATTATACTGTTCTACAAGTTTTTTTCTTGCAGTTAATGCTTTATCCCGTAATAGCTCCAACTCATAAAGATATTTATGGATAAGCTGAATAGGGTTAATTTCATCTCTACTCATAATTGTTAGAATGCGAAGAACTTGTCCTGCATTCGGTTTTTGAGGTTGAACTTTTGGGTAGAGTTGAGGGCGCGCTCAATGCAGATAAACTTGGTATCGGTATTCTGCATAAAGTAGTCAACTGTAGAATCACTTAGTAAGTTGTCAACACAGATATATGCCTCTTTTGCGCCATCAGTAGCGAGATATATTGTGTTATCTGTAAATGATGGTTGCAATTCCAGTTTGTATGTAAGCATAAATCCACTGGAAATGAGTATTTCTGTGATTAGCTCTTGGTCATCAAAACCCATAGAGAGCTGTTGCTCCTTTTTCGCAACATATTTGCGGAAAAGTTCGAGATTATCTTCCTCTGACTTCTCCGGATCGGGGGCAAAATCAGTGCGGGGGAAAGAAGATTTTGCAAGAGTGAATACCTTGAAACCGAGTTGATTCAACTGTTGCTGATCGTCAGGGGTGAGAATCCTTCCATTAGAATCTGCTTTAACCTTTTCTACGACAGCCTTATTTCGTGCAATCGTAATATCACTGATTTTCTTGAATCCTCGATTAATTGCTTCTTTGTTTTCAGGAGATAAGGCAACTGGGAACTGAACAAGAATAAACTTTCTTGACCCACCATCTCTAAGATTAAGATTAGTTACAGCATGACCAGTCGTTCCAGTACCCGCATAAAAATCGAGTATAATACTATCTTTGTTGTTGTCAAGTTTTAGTATATATTCTAAAAGTTGTGTAGGTTTGGGATATCGAAATCCATAAATACCAAGACTCTCGAGTTCAGATGTAGCAGTCTGAGTCCCTCCTAAGTTTTGAAGGACCGAAATGACATGACTCTTGATTCCTCTATCTTTAATACAGTCAATTCCTCCTGCATTGGTCAGCACGAATCTTGTATTTTGATTTTTAGTATCTTTAACCGGTTCCCAATTATTGTCTTCACTCATGAATTGGTCAAGCTGCGCACGGGCTGCCCAACCACTAGTGATTTCGACATCATTTTTGACCTTATAGTTTTCTATTACTATATCTACATCGTGGTGGGGCCAATGATTAGATTGAGCTTTAAACACCATATTTTCCACTTCTGCAGGGAAACCGGCTCTAAGTGTCAAAGTCTGAATCGGATTTTTGGGACCATTTTTTACAATCGTATTACGTATAAATTGGTTATTTAATTTACTCCCATCTCCGACATTTGGATCCACAAGGTTTGGGAAGTCAAATTTATTCGCATCCTTGGCGTATAACAACACATACTCGTGGCAACTCTTGATTTTTGCTTGATTATCAAAGTTCCCGTCTGTAATCCATACGAATTGAGCAATAAAATTCTGTGGCATAAAGACTTCTTCGCATATCTTTTTTAGATGCGCTACCTCTTTATCATTAATCGAAATAAGTATTATGCCATCTTCTGAAAGTAAATCCCGCGCTTTTAGTAGACGCGAGTAAATATCACTCATCCAAACACTATGTTTTCTTCCTTCCGGGACAGACATTGAGTCAATGAGAACGCCATCTTCAGTAATATTTGCATCTTCCCAATAATGCGTACGACTTTCTGAATAATTGTCATTATATGCCGTGAGTGCATCTGCGTTATACGGAGGATCTATATAGATGATTTTTATTTTATTACGATAAGATGGTGTGAGTATCTTTAAGACTTCAAGATTATCTCCCTCAATTACCACATTTTGGGTTGTATCGGCATTTACACTGCGTTCTTCATCATAATGCAATGTGGCACGAGTCGGCATAAAAGCGTTTCGTTTGGCCTTCGATTTGCCAAACCAACGGAACTCATAACGTTCAGTTTCTTCAACGCTATCAGGATTTACAGCCTTTTTTACTTCATTGATGTCAAGTGTACCTTCTTGCGTAAACCAGTCTGGAAACATTTTACGTAATGTCTCAAGGCGTTCTGCATTCAGGTCTGGCGACTGTATGATGTGGTCTCTATATGTTTCCATTATTGTTTATTGTCTGATTGGCTTGCGCCTTGAAAGTTTCGTATTCCTTAATGGGAGCTTTATAATAAGCTTCAATTCCGAGAGATTTAAAATGTTTTACTGCACACTTTATACGTCCTATTTCATGGGGAGTCAAAGCTCGTGTGTCATTAATATCATCTGTTCCTTTTATCTCGACAACGAAATAATACTCTTTGTCTTCATGAGGTGTGCTTAATTGTCTTTTGTGCAAAACAACTCCAAAGTCCGGTTCATAGTTCCCTATCGGGGTCGGTATTTTATACCATGACGGGAATTTGAGAAAACACAGAACCTCAGTATTTGTTATTTTGTCTGCCTCTTTTGCAAATTCTTTCTCGTATAAACTGTCATAAAGAGACTTATCCCATACTCCATGATTGGGAGTGGCAACCCAATTTTCACATCCGTCTTTGGAAAAATCATCAAATTTAAATTCATAAATGTTTCCGGTAGGAGTGTATTCTATACAACGCACCAATTCATCAAGCTGAACCTGTCGAATCTTAAAGACAGCCTGTTCCATGAAGACGGGTGGATTTTTGATATATTGATCCTTATTACTGATGCCGGCTACAATCTTAAGGACTGATGTATAACAAAGTCCCGTCTTTTCGCTGATTTCCTCTACAAGATCATGTGGATTGAACTTTGCTTTACCAACATAAGATTCAGAGCCATAATACTCTGCATCATTCAGATTACTAATATCTGTTATCATCATGCTCTTGACTTCAAGAGTATAGTCATTGATTCTTAGTTCGTTCAGTGATTCTATACTCTTTCTGATCAGCACATCTTCGTCCATGTGAATGCGGTAAGATGTTTTCCGAGCCACCACATTCCAGAAACGACGGAATACACTCATAAATGTTTCATCTTTCTTTAATTTGAAAGTTACGCGTTTAGGGTGTTTCCCCTTATGATTATGTCTCGGCTTTGGTATACTGGCTCCACTTCCGTATTGCTCCTCATATTCCTGTTGATAGCAACGAGCAAACGTCTCGTATGTCTCATTCGGAACAATAGTGAGTTGATTTATCTGTTCTTCTTCCGGGGTCTCATCGTTATCGTAAACACGCTCTCCATTCTGGTTGACACATATACGGAGTCCTCGGCCAATCTCCTGGCGTTTTTTGTTTTCAGAATAGCTTTCGTTCAGAGTTGCAATACCGAACACATTGGGATTGTCCCAACCGACGCCTAACGCGGAATGGGAAAAGATAAATTCAATCGGACTTTCAAAAGATAGAAGTCTCTGTTTGTTGTGCAGAATTTCATCGAAAATCTCTTTATTTTTTCTACACACATCTTCTTTATCAGAGTATTCACCCTGTTTAGTCTTGGCAAAATAAAACCCTTGTGCAGCCTGAATATCTGAATCAGCCGGCTGTTTCCCGTCATTGAATTCAGCATAAACTTCACGATATTTCTTCTCAAAAATTTGCTTGATTATCGGCCGCTCAGGACTCATATAATTCGCAACTCTGTCAATAAATATCAGTGAAAGATTTTTTATACCTTGCGGTTTAAGCCTTTTCTTGTTTTCAAAATGACGCCTAATGAGCCATTCAAGTTGCAAAGTCCAAACTTGTTCTTTATTTGCAGATGATGAACCCTCAATAATATCAGATCCATTTGTAAATACAACGTGCCATTTACGGTCAGTCATTGATTTGTAGATTCTACTGATCGTATAATCACGATATGACTCATTGCCGGATTTGTCGGCAAGGTTATCATCCTTTTTCAACAGACCGGATTCTTTAAATTCAAAACGACCTTTAGTTTTATTCAACTTCCATAGTTTTAACTTAACCTTGACCTGGGCAGAAGTTGATTGGACTTCGCTAATCTCCAATTTCAATGTCGCTTCGTCATTACTTTCAGATACGGTTAAGACTTCTAATTTCTTTACCAATCCGAGGCGATAACTTTCAGCCGGCGTCAGTTGGTACAGCACATTCTTTTTAACGGCATGAGTGGCTGAATAACGAAATTTAAACAGGGGCTGTAGTTTGGCTATCCATTGTTTAGAGTTATCAGTATCCATTCCTTCCTGAGGCTCATCCATTAATATTATAGGATGTGTCTGAGCAAGAGATTCAAGATGCGGCAGATTATTAAACAAATCTTCACGATCAACTTGATTCAATATATTATTCTCAGAGTTGAAAGATGCCATCGTCAGCACCATGATCTGAAGATTATCAGATTTTATAAAATCATTAAGCAGGCTTATTTTTGAACTGTCATAAACAAATACATTAGGAGTTACATCATACTTATCAGACAGCTGCTCTTTAAAATTCTCAAAAGTATCAATAACGCCCTGACGAATAGGAACAGACGGAACGAGTACAATAAATTTACTTAGGCCATACTGCTTGAACAATTCATAGGCAGTTTGAATATATGTAAGAGTCTTACCGGTGCCTGTCTCCATTTCTATACAAGCTTCATTTTCGTTGACAAGAAAAGCCTGCGTTTCAGGTACTTTGTTTTTAAGAACAATATTTTGTATGTTGTTATGTAATTGCTGATTTGATAAGGAACATACATTCATGTGAATATCCTCATTATGGGCATTATCGTATGTGTTACGCTCCATGCCACGAAATATGTCAACCACACTTTGTATGGCAGTCATCTGATGTTGAGGATTTTCAAGCCTAAATTTCATAAAGTACTTTGAAATAATATACTATATGACTATTTAGAATTATGAGTTAAGTATTACTTAAAAAAACTAATACTCCAGTTACCTAATATCATAAGGTATATTCTTTGACTGTAAAATTAATGATTTTTTTTCAATCTACAATATATAACTCAAGTTATGATCTTTACATGTTTATTAATTCAATCTTATATATTTGAATAGCATCTCTGACGCAGAATATAGAAATTTTCATATTGCAAACACTTTATGTATAATAATGTATGTAAAAAGGTTGTAGTGTTATAACCTTTTTTTCAAGATTTATTACTAACTTTGCAAACATAAAAAATATTTTGTATGAAGTATCTCAATATAAAGAAGGCACTTGCCGTATGGCAGGACATACAGCCCTTGTCCGATAAAGACAGGGACAGGCTGAGCCGTCGTTTTACCGTTGACTTCAATTATAACAGTAATCATATAGAAGGGAACACTCTTACATACGGCCAGACCGAAATTCTTCTTCTATTCGGCAAAGTAATCGGAGAGGCCGACGTACGAGACGTTCAGGAAATGACAGCAAGCAATGTAGGTCTGCGAATGATGACAGAAGAAGCTGCAATCAAGGAAATACCCTTGACACAGAATTTCATACGTACATTGCATCGTACTCTATTACGCGAGGATTACACTGTCTATCGAAATCTACCGGGAGGTGTGCAGACAAGCTATGTGATACACGCGGGACAATATAAGACTCGACCCAACAGTGTTATCACACGTTACGGTGACAGATTCGAATATGCTTCTCCTGAAGAAACACCCGGACTTATGGCAGACTTAGTCGACTGGTATAACCTCGCTGAACAGGAGGGTAAGTTATCTCCCGTTGAATTGGCTGCATTGTTTCATTACCGTTATATACGCATTCATCCCTTTGAGGATGGTAACGGACGTATCGCGCGACTTATGGTGAATTATATTCTTATGCGGCATAACTATCCTATGATTGTAGTCCGCAGCCGAAAGAAAAGTGAATATCTTGAAGCTCTCCATCAGACTGATCTCGAAGTGGGTTCTGTGCCGAGCGACGGTGCCCATGCAGACATCAAGAATATACGCCCTTTTCTGAAATATTTTAATGAACTGGTGGCAACCGAAGTATATAACAATGTATTGTTCATAAGTGAGAAAAATGAGAACGTCTGGTGGTATGACGGAGAACGGATCTCTTTCCGTACACCTAACTATACAAAGATACTGAACGCCATGCGCACTCAGCCCACACTGACTCTCGCGGACATGAAAGAAGAAACCGGAATCAGCATTACCGCCATCCAGAAACTATTGGATCAGCTGATTTCGAAGAAATACGTGGAACGCGGCGAAAAAGAGGGAAGCTGGAGAGTATTTCTGACACAATAAAGGATACAATCACAATAAAGGATACACCTTACACAAAACAAGGCTTTTTATAACCGCTCTGTGTCTGTTCATAAGTTGTCGACAAGTGGGGATAAAGGTGTTCATAACGTGTGGATAGGTTTTAGATAAGTCGGTGTGGATTTATTTGGATTTTAGGACAATACGTTTATATGCAGATTGTTATGAAATATCCAAATAAAAATGAGCGGGACTTATCGAATGAATTATTGACAGTTTTATACATACTTTTGGACAGGTTTTGCGCGTTTTCAACAGAAAAGTTATTAACTTTGCAGTTGTAGACAGCCTGTAGATAAAATCTGCATCTCGCTTATACACAAAGAGGAGTGATTTCACAGCCTGTCGATAACATGGACGAAATATTTCATAACTCATATTTCCAAATTTTTCGCCCGAAAGTTATTGATAGTTACTGACACATACTACTACCTCTATTTTTATTTTTTATATTTTAATTTTTTAAAGAGATAATGGAAGAAGGCGGACGTAAGGAGATAATCGACGAGATAAAGAAACTGTGCCGGGAGAAGCAGGCGCTGATAATGGCGCATTATTATACGCGTCCGGAGATCCAGGAGATAGCGGATTTCATAGGCGACTCGCTGGCGCTGGCCCGCAAGGCGGCTGAGACGGACGCGCGCGTAATAGTAATGTGTGGCGTGCACTTCATGGGGGAGACCGTAAAGATACTGTGTCCCGACAAGCTGGTGCTGGTGCCCGACGAGGCGGCTGGCTGCTCGCTGGCCGACAGCTGTCCCGCTCCGGAACTGGAAGCATTTATAAAGGAGCACCCGGGGCACACCGTGATATCGTATGTCAACACATCGGCCGATGTGAAGGCCCTGACCGACATAGTGGTGACCAGCGGCAACGCCCGCAAGGTGGTGGAGTTGCTGCCGAAGGATGAAAAGATAATATTCGGCCCCGACCGCAACCTGGGCGAATATATAAATTCGGTGACGGGTCGCGAGATGGTGCTGTGGAACGGCGCATGTCACGTACACGACCGCTTCTCGCTGCAGGGCATCATCGACATGAAGAAGGAGCATCCCGGTGCCAAGGTGTTGGTACATCCCGAGTGCAAGCGCCCGCTTCAGCTGATAGCCGACAAAGTTGGATCCACGGCGGCGTTGCTTGACTACGCACGCGACAGCGAGGCGCAGGAGTTCATCGTGGTTACGGAAAGCGGCATTCTGTTCGAGATGCAACGCAAGTGTCCGGACAAGACCTTCCTCCCCGCCCCTGCCGAGGAAGCAGGCTGCAACTGCAACAACTGCGACTATATGAAACTCAACACGCTGGAGAAGGTGCTGGAATGCCTGCGCACGGAACAGCCGGCCATCGAGGTTGACGCCGAAGTGGCGCGCAAGGCCATACGTCCAATTGAAAGAATGCTGGAACTCAGCAAGTAAGCAGGATGGACCGCAGGAAGAAAAACATAGTGGAACTGACGCGCATGGGATGCGACCAGTACCGTGCCATGGAGAAATATCCCCTGGCGGTGCTGGCCGACAACGTGCGGTCAATGTACAACATCGGTTCGCTGTTCAGGGTGTCGGACGCCTTCAAGGTCAGCGAGATAATACTGACCGGCATAAGCGGCCGGCCGCCGCATCCCGAGATCAGCAAGACGGCCCTCGGTGCCGAGGAGACGGTGTCCTGGCGGTGGGAGGAGGATTCGGTGGAATGCGTGAGGCGCATGCATCAGGAGGGCTGGACCGTATGCGTGTTGGAGCAGACGCACAACAGCATCGACCTGGACGACTTCACCGCCGAACCGGGCAAAAAGTATCTTCTTGTAGTGGGCAACGAGGTGAACGGCGTGGACCAGCGCATAGTGGACATGGCCGACATAGTGCTGGAGATACCCCAGTACGGCACCAAGCACTCGCTGAACGTGGCGTCGAGCGCTTCGATAGCCATATATTCGATGATCAGAAAATTAGAAGTGTAGGCTCGCCGGCAAGTTCGCGTATGCGTTCCTCCCGGATGTCGCGGAGGGTGACATCGCGTATCATTACGGAGCAGTTGGCGCGGATACGGATCAGGTTCAAGTCGTTTTCCGCCTCGTGTATCCGACCTGACATATAGCGGGCCTCGGCGCGTATAAGGTAGGTTTCCGCCAGACGGAACATATATGTCAGATCGGTGTCGGACCCTGCTCGGCGTTTGTAATACAGTGGGTCGGTGTCCGATCCGAGCTTATATCTGATATCGGAATCGTCATTTACTCCTTTCACCTTCCGAAGATTGACAAAGGTGTTGCTGTCATATCCGTCCATGTTCAGTTCAGGCCATTGTTCAGTATGGATCAAGCCTATCCGTTCAATGTTTTCGTTCATTATCATGCTTTTGGCATCGAAAAGGTCCCATACGGGATTGGATGCGTATCCATTTTCGGGCTCGGGATGTTTGAAACGTGAATGGGTTATTAATGACAGATTCGAATATGAAATAAGGAGCGTGGCCTGTACTTCGGCCTTATGCCAGCACTGGGAGGCGAGATAAGCTTTGGCCAGAAGATGTCTGGCCGCCTGGCGGTGGTGAATGTCGTCGGTTGCGACATCGCGCATATCCGGAAGCGCCCATAGCAGCGACTGGAGCGAGTCGCACAGTATGGAGTCACCGGGTAGGAACGGTATGTGGGATAATCCACGGTGCAAAAGGGAGTCAAAATAAACGATTGCGCGAACTTCTGCGGGGGCCGGAATCTCTTTCGGCTCCCGATCGGATTGCGGTTCGGTGGAAATTGAATCGCAACCGGTCATCAATAATATATATAGCGCAGCCATCAGGACTGCGAAAATAGCTGTATAAGGCGGTCGATGTTTCATAAGCCGCGGTATTAGCATTAGGTATTAGACGCCTCAAAGATAATTAAAAATTTATCTATATTTTTATTATGACTGATTTTAACACAATCTTTTAACTTTATACAAATTTGTAAGGTAGTTGTAAGGAACTTCACAGAGTAAAAAGAGGCGGGTCTCAACGACTTGCCTCTTTTAATTACAATTAGGATGAATCAACGTCTTCTATGCTGGATAATCTTTTTTTATAGACCTGTCTCTTATACACATCTGACGCTGCCGACGACGGAGAGAGTGTAG
>UQMZ01000055.1 GCA_900542185.1 uncultured Bacteroidales bacterium | reverse complement strand
CGTCGGCAGCGTCAGATGTGTATAAGAGACAGATATTATAACAAGATATGAAGACTGCGGAATCCGTCAGTCTTGAAAGACTGACGACATATAAGGAAAACGGCGGACTGGAAGTAAAGTCCGGCCGCGGCGGCCTTCCCAGCTCACTGTGGGAGACTTATTCCGCTTTCGCCAATACCGATGGCGGAGTAATCGTGCTCGGAGTCAACGAAAAAGAGCACGGACGCCTCGTGGTGGAAGGCCTGCCCGACGCCTACAAGACAATAAAGGATTTCTGGAACATGGTCAACAACCGCCAGAAAGTCAGCAGCAACATTCTGACCGACAGTATGGCGTATGTGGACCAAGTCGAAGGAAAGGACGTGATCGTGATCCATGTGCCCAGAGCCGAACGCACATCGCGCCCGGTATATGTAGGCGCCGATCCACGCACCGGGACCTACCGCCGTAACTTCGAAGGCGACTATCACTGCTCGCTCGAAGAGGTGGCACTGATGATGCGCGACTCATCGCTGGTGACAGACGACAACCGACTGCTGACCGGGCTGGACGTGTCGGTGTTCTGCCCGGAGACCATAAAGGCATACCGCAACATCTTCAAGCTGATCCGTTCGCAGCACCTGTGGAACCATGAGGACGACACCATGTTTCTGCGCAGGATCGGAGCCGTGCGCGAGGACAAGGATACCGGCCGGTTCCATCCTACGGTGGCGGGCCTGCTCATGTTCGGCTATGAGTACGAGATCACACCGGTGTTCCCCAACTACTTTCTGGATTATCAGGAGAACCGCAGCAACGGGATGTATGCCCGGTGGACCGACCGCATCACCTCGCAGTCGGGCGACTGGAGCGGTAACGTGTTCGACTTTATCCTCAAAGTCATCCCGAAACTGCAGTCCGACCTGAAGGTGCCGTTCATGTTCAAGGGCAACTTCCGTGACGATGACACGCCCTTGCACAAGACTGTGCGCGAGGCCACGGTCAACATGCTGGCCAACGCGGATTTCTACGGCCGGCGCGGTGTGGTGGTGCAGAAAAGTGCCGAAGGGTTCAGGTTCGCCAACCCCGGAAGTATGCGTGTGTCTCTGAACGAGGCATTGCAGGACAGCGCGTCCGACCCGCGCAACGGCGTGATGATGAAGATGCTGGCTATGGTGGAATATGGCGAGCGTGCCGGCAGTGGCCTGCAGGGTATCTTCAAGACGTGGCATAGCGTGTATCACTGCGCGCCTAAGCTTGAGGTAACCACCACAGGGGGTGTGGACCGCACCACGCTGACCCTCGACTTCGGCGGACGGGAGCCCGACATCCCCGCCATGAGACGCCTGTATGGAGTTTATGACGAAGAATACGAATCGCCCCGGGTGCATGAATACAACATGGCGCATGAAATGGATAGCGCAATCCCGTATGGAACACCGGTGATGCACTCCCGACAGACGGAAAGCATAAATACCGACTCTTATGAAGGCCTTCAGGGCATTCTTAGGAGAATTAAATCGAACAGGGACAAGGTGGTGTATGTCTTGTCCAGAGACTCCAGAATGACGCTGGAGGAAGTGGCCGAGGTTATCGGCATGTCGCGAATCGGCGTGCAGAAGATTGTAGGGCGGCTGAAGCAGGAAGGCATCCTCTTCCGCCGGGGCTCCAACAAGACCGGCGAATGGATTGTAAAGGGCGACCTCTGACGGGTGCCCTTTACTTAAATTACTTAAATTTCATTCGGATAAAACAGTACGGATTTCCGAGAATTCTTCGGGGGAGAAGGATAGACTGTCGATTGCGCCGAGGTTATCAGAAAGCTGCTTTACCGATGACGCTCCGATGATTACGGAAGTGACCCGCTCGTCAGTCAGTATCCAGGCCAATGCCATCTGTGCCAGAGTCTGTCCGCGACGGGTGGCGAGTTCGTTTAATCGGCGGGCCTTGGCTATCTTGTCGTCGGTGACCTGCGACATCTGGAGGAAACCGGTGCTTCTGGCAGCGCGGCTTCCGGCGGGGATGCCATGAAGATAGCGGTCGGTCAGCAGCCCTTGTGCCAGGGGTGAAAAGACCGTAATGCCGCTTCCGTTGGCTGCGGCTAACCCGAAATTCTCGCCGGCTGCAGCCGTGTCGAACATGGAATAACGGTATTGGCTTACAAGACAGGGCACCTTTGCCTCGGCAAGCAGACGGTAGGCATATTCCTGTTCCCGGGGCGGATATTTGGAGATGCCGGCATAGAGGGCCTTTCCGCTGCGCACTATGTCTATCAGGGCCTGCATCGTTTCCTCGATGGGAGTAACGCCGTCATAGCGATGGCTATAGAACACGTCGAAATATTCCAGCCCGGTCCGTTTAAGGCTGACGTCGCAGGATGCGATGAGGTTCTTGCGCGATGAATTGCCTCCGTACACGCCAGGCCACATGTCATGACCGGCCTTGGACGAAATGAACAGCTCGTCGCGGTGGGAGGCTAAGTCATCCTTCAGAACCTTGCCGAAAGTCTTTTCCGCGCTGCCGGGCGACGGGCCGTAGTTGTTGGCAAGGTCGAAATGACAGATTCCACGGTCAAAGGCCGTTAACAGCATATCTCGCGCCGTATCGAAATCGTCCACATCGCCGAAATTATGCCACAATCCCAATGAAATCACCGGCAATTCAATGCCGCTCCTTCCGCATCGTCTGTAAATCATATTCATCATTCTTATGTCAGTTGCTTATATTAGCGTAGGATAAAATAGCATTCACCCTGTTTCCCTATAAACGGAAAGACAGGGTGAATTCTTGTCAGATGGTTTTGCCGTCAGATTTTTTCAAGCAGGATTACCCGGCTTGCATATTCATTTCTGTCTTTCTTGTCGAGGACATGATTGGCCGGCATATCAAGTCCGTTTGACATCAGGAACGAACCGGAGAAAACCTTACCTTCTATTTTAAGTGGTTGAGTATCTATTCTGTTGAGTTCGGTCAGCCGATAGTATGAATCAGGCTCCAGTCCATCGAGACAGACCGATGGAAGATGCTGATTATGGAAATGTTCCGTCTTGTACCAATAAAGCACCGCTTGTTTCTTATCCTGTGCGACATACATCAGGGATGCCACGCCATTGTTGTCGTAAGGAGACATAAGCCGGTACAGATCTCCCTGCTGCACCGTGGGCCGGATCTGTTTGTAGCCGGCAATAGCGTTCCTGCACATCGATAATTCATCTTCAGACATCGACGATGGCTGAAGTTCCACTCCCAGACGACCGCTCATTGCCACATCTATCCTGAACTTGAGGGGGACATGTCGGAATGTCTGATGGTTCGGTGACGCGCTGATATGCGACCCCATTGCAATGGCAGGGAAAAAGTACGATGTGCCCCACTGCATGTATATCCTCTGCAGGGCGTCTGTATTGTCGGAAGTCCAGAATTCGTCGAAATAGGGGAAGAAACCGAAGTTTACGCGTCCGCCTCCGCTTGCACATGCCTGCATGGTAATGTCGGGGTATTTATTGCGTATACGCCGGCATATATTTTCCAGACCTTTATGGTATGCTATATAAAGGTGGCTCTGGTTGTCTTTACCGAGAAAATCCGAACCATGATTAAGAATCGACATATTCGCATCCCATTTGATATAATCTATTTCCGGATAGGCCGTCATCAGATTGTCAACGACATTGAATACGAAATCCTGTACTTCCGGATTGGAGAGGTCAAGCACAAGCTGAGTGCCTCCTCTGCCTGTGACGGGATCGCGTTGCGGGGCTTTAAGTACCCATTCCGGATGCTTCTCATATAGTTCGCTCCTGGTATTTGTCATTTCAGGTTCGATCCATATACCGAAATCAACGCCGTTATTCCTGGCTGAATCAATCAGGATCTTTATTCCGTTTGGCAGTTTCCTGCGGTCTATGGTCCAATCTCCCAGGGAAGTCTTGTCCGAATTACGAGGATAGCGGTCGCCGAACCATCCGTCGTCCATGACGAACAATTCGCCACCCAGATCGGCGATGTCTTTAATCATGCGGTTCATGCCGTCCTCGTTGATTTTGAAATAGACGCCTTCCCAACTGTTGAGCAGCACTTTCCGGGTCTTGTGTCCGTTGACGAGCTTATGATCTCTTGCCCAGGAGTGAAAGTTACGGCTTACCTGTCCCACGCCCCGGCAACTGAACGTCAATGCGAGTTCCGGAGTCCTGAAAGTCTCTCCGGGAGCCAGATGCCATAATGAATTATCCGGATTGATTCCGGCGAAGAAATGATGGTAATCGCTTTCGTCCGTGTCTATACGCAATAAATAATTGCCCGTATAGCATAAAGCCGCCCCGATCACTCTCCCCGAAGTCTCGCAAGGCTTGCCGTCGAGGGAGAGCATTATTTCTGCGTGCGATGTGTGGGAATTGCGAACGCCATCCTTGTTCTTGATTATCTTCATGCCGGGCGTAAGGGGTTCTTCCGTCAGCCTCGCCTCATTGGCCCATGCGCCGCTAAAGCTTGACAGCCAGACGTTCCCCCTGTGTACGGGGAGGTATGCCGAAGCGAATCTTGATAACTCCACCGGCTTTTTCTCCCGATGCCTGATTTCAGACCATGTTTCCAACACATCCGAGCCGTCGTAAGTACGGTAACACAGGTCCACAAACAGAGGGTATACCGGATCTTTCATTGAGATTCTGGTAACGGTTCGGCCGGCGTCCTGTTGCGTGGTATATCCGGTCACCACCAGAGCGGTGGACATGTTGCCGTCCGAGTGCCGGACGGCAAGGGCGTCTTCCGACGGTGTCTTCATGCCGTACACCGGATATGCCGCTGTCGACAATGAGCCGGAAGCTATAAGGGCGTCCAGGTCACTGTCGTCTATCTTTGCCCCGTAGTAGGCGAATTTCAGTTCCTGACCTTGGTCTGCCACCAGTCCCAATGAGGTGTTGGGTGTGGATATGAGGATGTTTCCGGCATCGGCATTGGCCGCGCAGAGCGCGGTCAATGCCGTGAGAATGAATTTAATACGATTGTTCATGACTTATTCAGTGATAGGTCAGTAACCGGGATTCTGAAGTAAATTCTCGTTCAACTGAAGCTGGCTTATAGGCAGCGGATAGAGATAGTTGTGGCGCTTCATATTGAATTGGGATTTTGCGTTGACTATGAGTGCCGCGGATCCATCCGGAAGAATTTCCTCACCATAAATGTTCGACGCAGAGGTATAAGTGGGTTGCGGCGTGTCGCCTGAATAATACTGGAAATTCACAATTTCAGTATCGGTTCCATCAGGATTCTTAATGACGACGCCGAGACGGTTGGTATTGATTGTCTCCTCTGCAATAGCCCAGCGCAACAGGTCGGTTTGGCGGGCGTATTCGTTGCGAAGCTCCACCGCGCGTTCGTTACGTATCAAATCCATCATGGTCAGATTGCCGGGCTTGCCGGTGTTTTTAAGATAGTTCTGATTGGCCTTGGCCACCGAAGCATTGCTGATAGGCGCGGAACCGCCTCTGACGTGAAGCACGTTGATTGATTTGTCAAGATCCTGGTCGGATATCTGTCCGTTGCCCAGTTCGCATTTGGCCTCGGCATATATCAGATAGAGCTCGGCCAGCCGGAGAATGGGGTAGTCGTATGCCTCGTCGCCGTCTTTCTGTGCAAGACTGCACTCCGATATCATCTTGCGGTTCTGGAAACCGGTCACACCGGCAGATGTGACTGACGGATAGTAATCGACGACTCCGTCAGGGAAATCAAAGCATGTTGCGTAATCGGCTTTTGCGTAGCGGTCTTTATTCCCGCCTAACGTTCCCATCATGAAATACTTGCATCCCGGTTTCTTTACAGTAGACGTGAAACGGTAATCGCGGTTTTCATAAATGTCGGTCATCTTGTCGAAACCGCGATAGTCTTCGGAATAGAAGTACGGAAGTCCGTCACTGACGCACGGCACCATGTTGATCCAATTGAGCGTAACCGCTCCAAGACCATTGTTGTCTCCGCCGAAAGTGTGGGTTATGTTGGAGCCTGTCCTGTTGCCGGTGCGGTCGTAACAGTCCTTGAGGATAAACTCGTGATTGCGGTCTTTGGGGAATCCCATAGGGTTGGTGTTCTCGTCTTCCAGATTGAAAAGGAAGTTGTACGCAATCGATTCGTATGGAGTTCCCTTTGCCTCCCACAGCTGGTAGAAGCCTGAGTTGATTACTGTTTCGGCAAGAGACGCGGCTTCGGTAAGCATTGCGCTTACAGACGGGTATCCCTCCGGTTTCGCCGAGCCGGCGCCGTAGTTGATGCCGTCCCCATCGGTGGAGTCACCGACATATTTCTCCCATGTGGCCTCAAAAAGCATGACCCTTGCCATAAAGGCCTGTGCTCCCTGTCGGGTTACGTGGCCATCGTAGGCCGATTCGTCGGGGAGCCCGGCTATGGCGTCGCGCAGGTCGGCGATGATCTGCGACACGACTTCATAACGGGAATTGCGGGCCATGTAGAGCTCATCGGAAGTGGAGGACAGCGGTCTTGTCACGATGGGCACGCCGCCGAAACGCATCAGCATCCAGTAATACTGATAGGCGCGGAAGAATTTTGCGGTGGCCACATAGGGCTCGATACTCTCCGTTCCGGGGTATTGTTCGGCCTTCTCAAGCAGGATGTTGCATTTGCGGATCTTGGCATAGCAGAGGCCCCAGTATCCGTCGTTCTCCGAAGCTGCCAGAGTGCCGTTGGCAGTATTGCTGACTCCCGCAAGCAGGTCGGTGTTGCTGTCCCATACCCATCCGAAGTCATGGGCGCAGTCCTTGCCGTTCACCTTCTCGCTGATTTTCTTATAGCCGTAGAAGCTGTATGTGCCGTTGGCGGCGGCTTCGAACTGCTGGGCGGTCTTGTAGTAGTTGGCCTCGGTCTGAGAGTCCAGTGGCTTCAGATCCAGGAAATAGTCGGTGCAGGATGTCATGGCGACTCCAAGCACAATGGCCGGTATGATTATTATATTCTTCATGATTTATGATTTCAATAAATTACTGTTCAAAACTGAAGGTCGATGCCGAAGGTCCAGTTGCGGGCAAAAGGCAGTGATGTGTTTGAACGTCCGCTTTTTTCGGGATCGTAGCCGTCGTGAATGCCGGTGACCTCGCCGATGTTGTCGCCCGACAGATAGAAGCGGAGTTTGCTGATTCCCCAGCCGTCGGTTATTTTTTTAGGGAGAGTGTAGCCTAAAGTGATGTTTTTCACCCGGGCATACCATCCGTTCTGCACTTCGGAATCATTGTTGTTGTAGTTCCAGTCGTTCTTGGCGTTTTCAAGCGACAGACGCGCATAGCGTGCGTCCTGGTTGTCCCACGTCCATGTGTCGAGGTGAGACAGAAGGATGTTGTTGTAGTTGCGGTAAAATGCACATTTGTTGACGTTGGTGGCCTGGGAGCCGTTGGTGCCACGGAGCACGTTGCGCTTGCCTACGCCCTGGATGAACATAGAGAAGTCGATTCCCTTCCACGTCGCGCCAAGATTGAAACTGAACTGATAGTGAGGGTCGGTATCTCCGTAATAGTAGACGTCGCCGGAGCCTGTGTTTCCCTTGCCGTCCGTCGTATCGTTCTCGGGATCAAGAATCAGGATCTTGCGGCGGTCACCGGGGCGAAGATGAGTTTTCTCATTGTTCTGAGGCACCTTGCCTAAGGCATTTCCGCCGGTGCAGTTGGCATACTGTCTGTAATATTCTTCAATCTCCTCGTATGAGGTGAAATAACCGTCAGTCTTATAGAGGAACAGGCTGTTGAGGGGGTATCCCTCGCGTACGCTTACGAATCCGGCCACCCAGTTGTCGGTGCCTTTGTAGTCTGTCACCTTGGATCTGGCGTCGGTGAGTTGTGCGCCGACCCAGTAAGAGACTTCTCCGATACGGTCGTTCCAGCTCAAAGCCGCTTCCCAGCCTCGCACGCGCAGCCGGGCATTGTTGGTGGCCGGAGCCTTGCCGCCGAGGATGTCGGGATACGTGATGGCAGTGAGCATACCCTTGTTTATCTTCTGATACCAGTCGAAACTGCCTTTCAGCCTGTTGTTCAGGAATCCGAAGTCTATGCCGACGTTGAAGTTGTGCAGTTTTTCCCATGTGCGGGAATAGTCGATCATCGAACCGAGATATGCAGTGCCGGCAAGACCGGAATCGAAATAATGTGTGCCCGTGGTGTTGACGGTGGAAAGATAGTCATAGTTTCCGAGACTTGATACCGCACCTCCGGTGACTCCGTAAGATGCGCGGATCTTCAGGTCCGTCAGCCAATTGCAGTTGTCGGTGATGAACTTTTCCTGCGATATGCGCCAGGCGGCGCTCGCCGCGCCGAAATTACTCCAGCGGTAGTCCTTGTGGAATTTAGAGGTCCCGTCACGGCGTCCCAGAAGTTCCAGGAGATAACGTCCGTCATACTGATAGTTAAGACGTGTGAAGAACGATACGAAGCCGTTCTGGTTCGAACCACCGGTAATATGTTGATGCGCAGCCTCGGACGAGGCGGTATTGAGGTCGAACAATCCCTCGTACAGGATGCCGTCACGCTTGGCGGTCACATTCTTGTAAGAATTGCGTTCCGCATTTACACCGATCATGGCCGCTACATAATGATTGCCGAAATAGTGGTTGTAGTCGGCCTGTGCAAGATAATATTCATATAGAGTGCGCTGGCTGCGCTCCTGGATGTAATTGCTGGTGCCTCCGTTTATTTCGTTGACCCGGTTCAACGATGTGTCCCAATATCCCACCGTGTATCGGGTTTTGGTTTCCTTCTGGATGTTGTCGTTCTTGGTCAGGGATGCCTGCGCGGTGATTTTCAGGTCCTTGAATATCTGGAAGTATAATGCGGTCGAGAAACGGAACGTGGCGAATTCTCTTGAAGCGATACCGGCCCCCTTCATGGCCGCGAGTGGAGAACGGCCGCACATGTAGAAGTCGTAGAAATGACCGTCGGGAGTGTATGCCGGTGAGCAGGGAGCGTCGTACATGCCCGAATTGTTGCCGTCAAGCCCGTCGCGGGGACCTTTCATGTAGTTGTTGCTGTATGACATGTTGACATTCCAGGTGAGCCATTTCTTAAGGTCGAAGTCCACGTTCATTCTCGCATTGTATTTTCTGACTCCATCATACACGGCCTTTATGACCGAACGGTCGTATGCATAACCCACGGCGGCGAACCATCGGGCCTTTTCGCTTGCTCCGGTCACGCTGAGGTTATGCTGGGTCGACACCGTGTTGCCATACACATGGTCCAGCCAGTTGTTGGATGCGTAATGGTGAAGCACGCCGTTGACGTCGACATAATCGAATTCATTCCCCTCGGCCATGACGTCGATCAGGCGTCTATAGTCAGTGAAGTCGCGCCCCGCCACACTTGGCTTGACGATCTGGTTGCCGTCGGCGTCTACCATAATGTTCTGCCATATCTGGGTGTTGACGGACCGCTGGGTGCATCTCTCGCCGTTGGGAGCCGTGGGATCGGCAACGACAAAATCCTGATACGACGCGTCGATGTATGCGTTGGCCCATTCCTTCATGCCTGCAAGAGGCAGCTGGTTGGCCGGAGTGTTCAGTGTCACCATGCCGTTGTACGACACCTTGATCTTGTCGTTCTTCTTTCCTTTCTTGGTGGTGACCAGTATCACGCCGCCTGCCGCGCGCGAACCGTATATTGCGGCCGAGGCGTCCTTAAGCACCGAGATACCTGCGATATCGTCGGGGTTAAGGGAACTGAACTCAGTCTTGCTTATGGCCGGAACGCCGTCGATTATTATAAGAGGCTCCACCGTATTGACCGAAGACGCCCCTCGGATCTGTATGCCGAGGTCTTCATTTCCGGGACGTGCCGATGTCCGGGTGATAGTCAGTCCCGGCACTTGCCCCTGTAGTCCTATCGCTGTATTTGACACTGGCCTGCTTTCAAGGACATCGCCGCTTACGGCCGAAACGGCTCCCGACAGGGTTTCTTTCTTCTGTGTGCCGTATCCCACCACCACTACTTCGTTCAGAAGTTCCGAACTCTCCTTAAGGGTAATGTCGTAGGTCTGGCCTGAAGCGATCTTGATTTCGGCGGGAGTATAGCCCACATACGAGACTACCAGCGTGCCTTTCCCCACATTGGCCAGGGTGAAGTTGCCGTCTATATCGGTCGTGGTGCCGGTGCTTGTTCCCTTGACCGCCACGGTCGCGCCGATCAGTGGCTCGCCTTGTGAATCCCGGACCGTTCCGTGGATATTGCCGCCGGTAGTGGCGGTCTTTAGCTGCGATACATCCGATGCGCTTGCGTAAGCGTATCCTCCGGATGGAATTGCCATGACGGACAGTAGCGCTGCCGTCACGACTTTTACGGATGAGTTAGAAATACGTCTTTTCATGTATGTTGATAGTTTGAAAGATGAGTTTTCAGGTTAACCGGTCCGGCCAATCACGGAACCCAACAGCCGGACGTCAATAGCGGAATCCTCGTGTGCAAAATTACAATGGGTGGGGTACATCAACACCATGTTTCATGGCAAGTTTACTACCGATAAAATCGAAAATCGGGTAAAATGGCGTAATGTTCAAATAGTCAGCAAGTTAAAGTTGAAATTCTGCGGTGCCAAAAAAATTGGTACTGACGTTTTCGGCCATTTTCGGGCATTGTCCGGCAATCATACCGCCAGACGTGGATTTCCATGCGCGTATATGTCCCACACGACATATCGAGGCTGTTTCATGCGAGTTCCAAAAAAATCGGTACTATTTTGTAGATAAGATAACAAATTGAAACGCAGAATAATACGGGGAAACAGCGCTGTCCTGCTTTTATAAGTATCACTCAAGGCCCTTTTTTCTTGTCAATGCCGTTTTGCATTGATAATTTTGCAGAAAACTCAGGCATCATGAAAATAATAAAGACAATCACGCAACTAAAGACGCTCACGTCATTAATGCTTCTCATAAGTTCCATAGGAGCCAATGCCATGACCGGCGGGGCGTCCGTGGCACCGGACCTGAATAAGAAGCATCAGGATCAGCACATATCGGCTCAGGATTTCGTTCCGACGTTCGAGCATCCGGGCATAATGCATAATCCGGCCAGCATAGCGAGGATGAAGGAGATAGTGAGCGAAGCGGACACGGCCGGAGTGGCGTATCGCGCATGGGAGTCGCTGAAATCCGATTTTCGCGCACAAAGCGACTATAAACTTCGCGGCCCCTATAGTCTTATAGCGCGCCAGGACGAATATGCCTATACCAAGAAGGGATATGAAGCCGACTTCAACGCAGCGTACATGAACGCCCTGATGTGGGTTGTCACAGGCAAGGAGGCTCATGCCCGTAAGGTCATTGAAATTTTAACGGCGTATGCGGATAAGCTGGAAGGTATACCGGCACATAACGACAAGGCGCTTCTGGCCGGCCTGGAGACTTTCAAGCTCGCCTTTGCGCTTGAGATGATAACCCGTACGTCGGACATCATGACCCGGCAAGAGATTGAAAGCGTCAACAGGATGCTGCGCAATGTGTTTCTTCCGGTTCTTGACGAATTTATGGTGTCAGCTCCGTATACCAACGGCAACTGGGGTCTTAGCGTTGCGCATTCCAAGATGGCGCTCGCAATTCTGTGGGATGATCTCAAGGAGTATCAGCGCACTGTGGATTTCCTGCTCAACGGATATGATAACGGTACGTTCGCAAGGTATTTCGATATGCAGACCGGACAGTGTCAGGAAAGCGGCCGCGACCAGGGGCATGTGCAGTTAGGACTGTGTTTTGCGATAGGCTGCTGCGAAATGGCCTGGAAGCAGGGGAACGACCTGTATGGCCTGTTCGACAATCTCATACATAGGGCCACTGAATATACGGCGCGATACAATGCCGGGCACGATGACGTGCCGTTCAGGAAATGGACTGACGTGACAGGAAAATACTGTGACTGGGAAGTAATCAGTCCTAAGAACCGAGGAGATTACTGGTCGCTTTATGGCTGCGTGTACAATCATTATGCGAACCGTAAGCATATCCCGATGCCTAATACATTGGAGATTCTGGAGCGTAACGGTTGGAAAGCCATATATACCGGCATCGGCATGGACTATGACTTGTTCCAGTTCACGGATTGATTGATTCACGGATAGATTATTGATTCACGGATAGATTAAGTAACGGACCCTGAGATTGCATGTCAGGAAAGATATTTGTGCCTGTGAAGGTTAAATGTTAAATATGGTATTAGTTAAGTTGCAGAGGGAGGTGAATGCCTTCCCTCTGTTTTTTATTGACGGAGCCTTACTTATCGGAGCCTTGTCCGTCGGTGAGGCCTTCCTGTTGACAATACTGCAGTGGAGTATGGCCTGTGACATCCTTGAAAACCCGATAGAATGTGGTCTTGCTGGAGAATCCGCTTTGCTCGGCAATAGTCATCAGAGTGTAACGTGAAAGGCTCTCTTTGGTAAGTTTCCTCTTAACATCGTTGACACGGTAGATATTTATAAAATTAGAGAAATTCACTTTCATTTCGGAGTTGAGGAGCAGGGACAGATCTTTTTCCTGACATCCAATGTGGGCGGCCACGTCGCTGATGCTCAGTTTCGGGTTTTTATAAGGTTTTTCGGAGTCCATGTATTCCAGCAGGGATTCCATGAGCGGATTGTTCTGATCGCGGACAGTGGCGGCGGAATCGTCTGATTCCATATTTTCCGACACTTTCGAGAATAGAGACCGTTCGTTCGTAATCTTTATTTTCAGCCTCCAGATACGATAACAGTAATAGACGGTCACCATCAGGACTGCCAGGATTATTGCCGTCATCGCGATAATGAATGAATATGATCTTGCCACATGAATCCTTACCGGCACTGCCGCAATGGAATCCTGTCCGGGAATACGCAGGTTGAAGACATAGTCTCCGGCCTTGAGATTGGAATATGTGATTTCATTTACTCCTGTTATGGGTATCCATTCCTTGTCGTGTCCTTCAAGCCTATATTCATAGGCGGTGGCATAAGGAAGCGTGAAGCACATGTTTGAGAATTTAAACGTCACGGAATGATCCGACGTTGGGACTGCTATGTATTCGTGCGGATCCAGATACAGAGGGTCGTACACCCGGTCTCCGATGACAACGGCGGTTATTCTCGGGGTTGTGGAGATGGCCGGCCTGTCGCCGGACTGATTCAGGGAAGTGTAGATTAACCCGCCTTCGCTCGGCCACGCTATTATGCTGTCGCCGGTTATCTCCACGGAGTTGTTGAAATCCAGGTCGTTCAGCCCGTCGCGCCGTTTGAAGACATAGGAGGTGCTGTCGGCAGGATTGAACCGTGTGATTCGTGAACGGGTCGAGATCCATAGCTGCCCGCGGTTGTCCTCGGCTATGCTCAGGATATCGTTTTCCGGGAGAAAATCGTTTGTGGTGTAATGGTTCTTCACTTCAAGATTCATCCCGATCCGATAGAGACCGTCTTGTGTGGTGCCTACCCAGATATCTTCCCGGGAATCCTCGGTGATATATTTGATTTCTCCCTTTATAGGCTCGCTGAAGCAATCGTTCGTCATGTGTCCGTTCAATGTGTCGAGGAGGTACAGCCCGAAATTGGTCCCGATCCATATACGGTCGGACTTGTCAGGGTGGGCGACAAAGATCACGTTTGTGGTCAGAACGGAATTCATCAGGTTGAATTCCCGCAGCACTTTCCCTTCCGGCGAACATTCATATAATCCGTTCTGGGTGGCAACCCAGATATTGCCTCTCCGGTCCTCGGTGATGCCGAATATGCACCCGTATATATACACATCTTCTGCAGAGAAGTCATGTAATGAGTGTGAGACGGGATCAAAAACCTTGGCACCCCCTCCGAAAGTGCTTATCATGATCTTTCCCTTGATTCGGTCAATAGAAACGATTATGTCGGACCTTAACCCGGAAGATGGATCGTGCGCCTTAAAGGATTTGACATAGCCGGATTTCCGGTCTATGTAAAACAGACCTTCCCGGGTGCCGACCAATCTGCTGCCGTCATCCAAGGTCATCAGAGAGCGGATATGATAATCCGATGAATTGAAGCCGGGAATACTGTAATGTTTGAACAGATAGTCATTGCGCGGCGTATAGGCCAGCCCTCTGAACTGGGTTCCGACCCACATTATGCCATTGTCCCGATCAATACATGTTACAGTGTTGGTATCGTAATTGTTATGCCTGTCCCGGTCCAGGGGAATTGCCTCGATGGAGCCGTTGTTTAGGTCAAGCGATTTGAGTCCCTGTCCATTAGTGCCGATATAAAGCTTATGGTCGTCATAATCAATATCCATAATAAGATTGTAGTCAAAGCCGTTCACTTTGTCAAATGTCCCGGATTCAATATTGAATTTGAAAATCCCCTTGTTGAATGTGCCGACAAAGATGGTTTTGCCATCGCCGGTCAGACATGTGAAAAAATTACTGTTGCCGGGCATTCGGTACAATACCGGTTTCTTATTCCGGAGGTCTATCCGCAGCAGACCGTCGGCAGTTGAAAACCAGAAGATGTCCTTGTCCTGGCGTAGTAATCCGGTGATGTGGTTTGCCGTCGACAGTCCGGATCCGAGATGTATGCGGCGATACTTGTGATTCTCAACAAGATAAAGACCATTCTCGGTTCCGACCCAGAATCTGGAAGGAGAGATTTTGTATATGACCTTGACCACGGCTTCGGGCAATCCCAATGGGACACAGGTTCGGGATTTACGGCTGTAAAATATCACGTCCGACAATGTGCCGATCAACAATGTGTCATTATCAGCCTCTTCAATAGCCCATACATTGTCGTGTCCGGGAATAAGAGGATAATTACATGTCTCGACTCCGTCATAGCGGGCAAGTCCCTTTTTCGTGCCAATCCAGATAAACCCTGCGGAATCCTTCTTTATTGCAGCAACGGCATTGCTTTCAAGTCCGGTTTTAGTATTAAGATAATAGAAATCCAATGAAGATTTAGCTCCTGACACGCACAAGGAACAGACAAACAGTACTGATAGAACGATGGACGTATACAATTTCATGAAGTGTCGGCATTTACAAAATCAATTCCATAGATTCATTGTCTCGTGTTCTGACTACAAATGTACAAAATAAATACGGCATGGCCAAACGTATCAGGTGGTATGTGGCAGGTATCAGTCAATATGCCAAAGCAAATTATATCCGGATATTGTTTATGTAATACAAATGTATTAAATTTGCACACAAAAGAATTTATTATGGATATAGCAGTACAAAAGAAAGCTCAGAGTTTTCGCCTTCCGGTAGAATTGATTGAACGTCTGAAAAAGATGGCCAGGCGGGAAAATCGCAGTCTTAATAATTTTGTGGAATGCGCTTTGCTTGACATAGCCTATTCCGAGCCAAATGCAGAAACAAAAGCCGCGATAGAAGAAGCAAGAGCCGGAAAGCTTCAGGGACCGCTTGATGTCTCAAGTGTCGAAGCCATGTATAAGTCTATGGGCTTATGAAAAAACTACGATTCTCTAATCAGTATAAGAAAGATGCCAAGAGGTTCCGTAACCAACCTCAAAAGATGGAGAAGGTGGCGGAAATATTGCGGAAACTCCGAGACGAAGAACCTATACCTGAAATTAACAGACCCCATTTACTGACTGGTAATTATAAGGGATGTATGGAATGCCATGTGGAAGGAGATTTTCTTCTAATATGGATTGACGAGACAACAGACACAATAGGCGTTTTGCGTCTGGGTTCACATTCCGAATTATTTGGATAGCGAGGCCTGAACCGAGGGAGGGTGTGGCGCGTTTTATTGTAAATCAATACAGTAAGACCATGAGAAGACATACCATCCAAACGACGCTGATCTGCCTCATGATTGCGTCTGTCGCCATAATAGCCCCATTGGCCGATGCCGGGCGTCCGGCAGTGTATGTAGTGGGCGAGAACGGATATTTCGGCCTTGATTCCGACGGAGACATCCATTATGTCCTGACCAGCGACGGGTTCAGGCTGTACGACGTGCCTACATACGGCTACTGCGGACGACACCACCGTCATCACAGTTGCAGGTATGTCTATCCCAAGTATTACAAGCATTACGACAAGCACCACAAGAAGCAATACAAGCGCTGGCGCAAGGAGCAGAAGAAATACTACAAGGAACAGAAGAAGTATTACAAGCATCACGACAAATACTACAAGAAGCACGGCAAGCGCCATCACCGCGACGATTGAACAATCGGAAATTCCAACCAGCTATTGCTGAAAATAAATACAGGCGAGGCAACGTTTATAAGGAAAATCCACTATAAACAGTTGACTTCGTTTGTTATGTATAAGGTATTAGGAGTAATGCTGGCAGGCCTGATGTCGTTGGGCTGTGTGGCGGAGGCCAAGGAACCGTATGAAAGTCTGGAGGGGCGTAGGATGGCCGATTTTCATGTAGATTATCCGCGTGATTCCATCCGACTCAGCGACCCGTGCATACTGGCCGACGAGAATACGCAGATGTATTATATGACCGGAACCCGCGGACGTCTCTGGGTAAGCGACAACCTTGACACGTGGACGGGACCTTACAGTCTGATTCAGCCCGATACTACGTCATGGATGGGATCACACCCCGAGATATGGGCGGCGGAACTTCATGAATACAAAGGGAAATATTACTGCTTCGCGACGTTCACCAATAACGACATCATAACCGGCAGGTTCAAGGAGATGGATATGCCGCGCCGCGCAAGCCACGTAATGGTAAGCGATGTTCCCTGGGGACCTTACAGGCCGGTTTCGAACGAAGATTATCTTCCGGCCGACCGTCCCACGCTTGACGGCACATTCTGGGTTGATGCTGACGGGAAGCCATATATGATATATTGCGGAGAATGGATTTCCAACTGGGATGGCACGATGGAGAAGATACGGCTGAAGGATGATTTAAGCGGCAGTATCGGCGACGGCAGCCTGATGTTTAAGGCCAGCGCATCGCCTTGGAGCCGTGAAAGGATCGACGGCCAGGTGCAGCCCAACAGGGTGACCGACGGTCCATGGCTGTTCCGTACGGGTTCTGGGCGGCTCGGCATGATTTGGACCAGCTGGATCTATAATGTCTATACCCAGGGAGTGGCATATTCTCAGAGCGGCACTCTCGACGGGCCGTGGGTTCAGGAGCAGGAGCCCGTCACGCCGCCCGACCATGGCCACGGTATGCTTTTCAAGGACCTGACAGGACGATGGCTGATGTCGGTACACAGTCACCGGGAAGAAAACGGGCATTACATCCGCATACCGCAGCTGTTCGAGGTGGATCTCAGCGGCGACAAACTGAAAATCGGCAGGGAACTGTAGTTTTTTGGCAAAAGGAATTATGGTTTTAGGAATAATCAGGGCTGATTCCTGTTGCGGAATCAGCCCTGAGTCTGTACAGACCTCGACTGAAGTCGAGGAAGATGGTTTGATTTAACGGACTGCGTATTTCTTGCCGTTGACGATGTAGACGCCGGCGGGGAGTTCGTCAAGGGCGGTGGCCATGGCGGCGTTGGTCTTGACGGCGATGCCCTGGAGGTTGTAGACGGTGACGGGAGCGTTGTCGTCAGATGTCAGTGAGCTTACAATCGTGGACTGATTGTTGTCATTGCGTAATGCAATGGCTGTGATGTTGAACGGATTGCCGCCTTCGGGGTTGGACTGTATCAGCAGGGCCGAAACGTCAGCGAGCCGTTCCTTGACGTTGATGTTTTTCAGGTCGATTATCGCCTTGGTGGCCGTACGTTCCATATTGCCGGAATCGGCATTTGCCCATACAGCATCAGGATTGTCGAATGCAGTCATGACGTTCATGACGTAATTGGTATTGTCGCCATTATCGGCCGACAGGTAGATATCCATGTAACGCTCTCCGTCGTATGAGTCGAACGCTGTCTTGAACAGGTCCATGGTGTTCCAATTGTCAATCCAGAAATATCCGCCCCAGATTGCGCCTTCGGGCATCTGGAATCCGTCGTTGCAGATTTTCACGTTCTTGACAGCGAACTTAGCTCCGCACAATTCCAGACCGTATGTCCGTAATGCGGTCAGCATATCGGTTGTGATATATGCCTTGGTATCCGGCATGTTGTCGCCCAGAACTGTCTTGATGGTGCCGGGGAGCCAAGTGCCGTTGGCTTTCATTTCGATGACATCGGTAGTGGATGCGAAGGTAACGTTGATGTAGTCGCCTACGTTGACATCTTCAGCGAACTGATCGGCAGGAATGGTAAGGGTGTTATCCCATGTCACTTCAGTTCCGGTTTCTTCAGGACTGGTGTAGATGGTCTTGACGGTGGTCACGTCGGCCCATACGGGCGTGGAGAGTGCGGCCGCAGCAACTGCGGCGAGTAAAAATGATTTCATAAGATATAGGTTATTAAGTAGTTGTGCTTGATGTTATTTTGATTGAACTTTGATTTCGCTGACAGCCAGATTGCCGGTATAGCAGTTGACCGACCAGCAATTGCGTGCGGTGCCGTAAAGACGCGTGGTATAACCGAGATAGTCGTTTATGTAAAGTGTCAGTACGGAATTGTCGGTCACTACGGTAACATTATAGACACCGTCTGCGGGGGCCTTGAACACATAGCTGTCGGCAAACTGGATGAATCCGGCTCCTTCCGGGCCTTCCTGTTCCAGATTGATCTTCATGTTGCCGTCACCCTCGGGATTGAATACCAGGGTGCCGTATGACACGGAATCGCTGCCGCGACCGAAAGAGAGTCCGAAACGGTCGCCCGGATTGGCCGTTATGGTGAAAGTCAGTCGGTTCTCGGTGCCGAGTCTCGGCATGAGTTTAGATTCGTCCGCATTCAGCGAAAAGCCGTCCAAAGTCTTGGCGTTGCCAAGTATTGAGGCTATTGCGGGAACCTCACCGACAGTAAGGGTGCCGTCCGGATGCTGGATTAGCTTGTGGGCCACCAGGTTGCCTGCCCAGTCGGCGTTGCCGGTGATTACGTTTCCGGCTTTGGTTGCGTTCCAGCCCCAGATGTAGCGGTCGGTTCCATTGGATGCCGTCTTGCCGGCGTAGAAACCACGTGAGTCAAGGTATCCTTCGTGAGCGTCGGGCCACAGACCGGCGTCGTTGGCGGTGCACGCTTTAAGCTCGTCAAGAGTCTTGCCCTTGAAATACTGCACGCGGCGTATGGCGTCGTGCTGTTCGGAATAAACCAGATACCACCAGTCGCCCATCCTGAACACGTCGGGGCACTCGTAGAATCGGTCCCACATCATGGTCATGAATACACCGGCCTCGTTCCATTCAAGCAGGTCAGGCGATGTGTATTCGGCCAATACTCCCTTTCCGTTCAGGCGTGTGGACACCAGCATGTGGAACATATTGTCGTCTCCCCGGAACACGAACGGGTCGCGGAAGTCGGCGTTGCTGTATTTATCGCCGCCCGTGACAAGAACGGTGCGGTTCTTGGTCCACGACTTGAAATCGGTTGATGTGGCGAGCATCACGGCCTCGTTGATTCCGGAAGTCGAGGCGGGGTTGGGAGAATGGGCGGTATAGAATGTATAATAAGTGCCGTCGTGGTATATGGTCGAGCCTGTGCCGAGAGCGGCATCGAGTTCGTTGGCCGCTCCGCAGGGAATCAATTCGCCAAGAGAAGTGTAGCCGGCAGCATCCGTGGTGCTGACTCCCCAGATGGGGTGATAGGTCACGGCCTGATTCGGGCCTGTCTCTTATACACATCTCCGAGCCCACGAGACTAGCGCTCATCTCG
>UQMZ01000054.1 GCA_900542185.1 uncultured Bacteroidales bacterium | reverse complement strand
CTTATCACGCCGATGGTACTGCGAAAGCGGAAGAGTAGGTAATCGCCACTTTGAATGAAGGGACTCAGAAATGAGTCCCTTTTTCCGTATAGTAGCGCGGCTGGGGACAGCCCGCGCTACTATACGGGTGGCTCGAACTGGTAGCGCTGCTATCCGCCTTATTATTTGTTCTTAAGATGTCGGAGGAGGAAGCGGATGTGGCGGAGAAGGGTGGGGATGGTGCCGTAGTAATGGCACATGATGCGGAAACGCTCTTTGAGGCTGGCGCTATGATTCTTGTCGGTCATGCCGTCGCTGAGATAGTCGATTGTGACTGTGTGTAGGTTTACGTTATGGTCGGGATCTGCGGATTTGAGACAGCGTAGGGTCCATTCGTAATCGGCACTGAAACGATATTGCAGATCATATTCGTGCGCGAGGTCGCGACGCACCATGAATGCCTGGTGACACACCAGCATTCCGTTTGCAAACGATTGGAATGTCAATCTCTCGGGTACGGAGAGATGGCGGGGCTTCACGAAATTGCGGTCTGAGTCGACAACAACGGTATCTCCGTAAATAATATCGGCACAAGATTGTATAGAATCAGAATTATCCATTCTGTTTGGAATTCTATTGCCATTTAAGCCAGTTGCTTCGGCGTATCGCTGCAGTGTATCGGGTGTGTGGAGCGCGTCGCCGGCGTTAAGGAAAAGCAGGTATTTGCCCTTGGCGGCACGGAGTCCCTTGTTCATGGCGTCGTATAGTCCGCGGTCCGACTCGCTGCGTATGATGGAGTCAGGACACATCTCGCTGACTATGGAGACCGTGTCATCTTTGGAGGCTCCGTCAATAACAAGATGTTCGAAATCGCGAAAGGTCTGGGCGTTCAGGGATTCGAGCGTGGGCCTGATCACCGGAGCGGCATTGTAGGTTATCGTGATAATCGAAATCAATGGTCCGGCTTCAGAGACAGAAGAATCTTCAGAAGCATCAGAGGCCGAAGAAGCGTTTGGGCATAAAGAATCCTCAGAGTCTACAGCGGCGTCAGGGACAGAAGAAGTCACGTAGTTTGTATTCTGTACCTTGTTTATGGTATCGGATTGTGTATTGTCGCGGTTATTCATGTCGTGAGTGCGGTTTTGGTAAAAGAATTGCAAAAATACGGTAATTATAATAGAGTATTTTTTGTGAATTTTAAAAAAACAATTAAATTTGCAATTGCAAAAGTAAATGTCGTTGCAAAATTAATAAATGCGCGCGGCAATAACAAACAGGGAAATAAATCATTAAAAAGAATAAACAATGGCTTATGTAATCACCGACCGCTGCGTAGCCTGCGGTACATGTATTTCCGTATGTCCTGTAGAGGCAATCTCCGAGGGCGAGATCTACCACATCGATCCCGATACCTGCATCAGCTGTGGCAGCTGTGCATCCGTATGTCCTAACGACGCAATCGAGGAGGGATAAGGACAAAATCGTTAAATACGAAAAAATTATAGCCGTTTCTAAGCAGAGACGGCTATTTTTTTGTTAAATTTGCAGTTGCATATTTAAACAGACAGCTACCGGCGGGGAATTATCCCGGTGCCGATAAAACACAGCGATATGGAAATCACATTAAGTGTAGTAAGAGAACAGGGAGTTTCGTTGCCGGAATATGCCACGAGCGGCTCGGCGGGAA
Organism: uncultured Bacteroidales bacterium; assembly: GCA_900542185.1. GTDB lineage: Bacteria > Bacteroidota > Bacteroidia > Bacteroidales > Muribaculaceae > Lepagella. Next base: position 18,170 of record UQMZ01000054.1, on the reverse strand, counting down.
TGGACATACACGCGATGCTGGCCGAGGCGGTGACCTTGCATCCGGGCGAGCGCAGGCTGATACCCACGGGGCTGAAGATAGAGCTGCCCGAAGGGTACGAGGCCCAGGTGCGTCCGCGTTCGGGGCTGGCATTGAAACATGGCGTGACGGTGCTGAACACTCCCGGCACCATCGACTCGGACTATCGCGGTGAGATAGGCGTGGTGCTGATCAATCTCGGTCAGGAGGACTTTGAGGTGAAGAACGGCGACCGCATAGCGCAGATGGTGGTGGCACCCTTCGCACAGGTGAAATGGAACGAGGTGCTGATACTTGACAATACGGTGCGCGGAGAGGGAGGCTACGGCCATACAGGAGAGTGAGGGACGAAACAGAGTGAAAAGCAACAGGACTATAATATCTGTAATTGCGGTTCTGGCCGTGGTGTTCGCCATGGCAGGCCGCAGTGCGTCTGTCAGCAAGACGGACCGCGAGAAGTCGCGATACTATTATTACGAGGGTCTGCGGCAGATGGCGGCGGACCATGACGATGCCGGCTACGAATGCTTCAAGCGGGCGTGCCAGCTGGATCCGGACAATAAGGCGGCGCAATATATGGCGGCTCAGGAAAGGCTGATGTCGCGCGTGGCGTTTAACGACAGCGCGGGGATGAAGTCCACCATGTCGATGCTACGCCGGTATGTCGATGCGTATCCCGACGACATCGAGGAGGGAATCTTCTACGGCTATATGGCGCAGAACATGGACACCACCCGCGAGGGCATACGTGTGCTGGAACGCCTGGCGGAACGCTATCCCGACAACAGCAACGTGCTGATATATCTGTCGGACGCATACAGCAATCACGGCCAGGGCAAGAAAGCCATCGAGGCCATGGACCGCTACGAGAAACTGGAGGGCAAGAGCGCGCCGCTGACGCTGAACAAGATGACCCTCTACATGGAGAACAAGGACTCGTTGGGGGCGGTGCGCGAAGTGGATCGCCTGATAGCCAGCGACCCGAGGGAATACAGTTATCTGATATTGAAAGGGAACCTGTACGAAGTACTGGACAAGAGGGATTCGGCCATGGTGATGTACCGGAAGGCCGAGGAACTCACGCCCGAATCGAGCGGCCCGAAGATGGCGCTGATGGAGATGTACCGTCAGCTCGGCGATTCAGCAGCCTACGACACGAAGGTGTACGAGGTGCTGCTGACCGAGGACCTGGACCTTACGCAGAAAGTGGGGCTGCTGTCGCAGTACCTTCAGAAGCTGATGGAGGACAAACAGAACACCGAACGTGGCGATTACCTCTTTTCGGTGTTGCAGACGCAGTACCCTCACGAGGCCGACGTGCTGAACCTGTCGGCACGCTACAATGCCGCCAAGGGGAAGTTTGACGAAGCCGCCGAGCAGATAGGCTACGCCATAGACATGGATCCCGGCAATCCGGACTATTACAGACAGAAGATATATTACCTCGGTTCAGGGAAACGAACCGACGATGCATTGGCGGTGTATGCCGAAGCCGAGAAACATGGTGCCGGCGACAAGAACCTGGAGCGTTACTGCGCCATGCTGCTGCAGAACGACAAACGGTATGCCGAGGCGCTTGATCTGTACCGCAAGATGGTGAACGCCATAGACTCGGGACTGAATGTAGGTAAGGAAATAGACCTGTCGAAGGATGTGCGCCGCGACATCACGATGGAGGACCTGAACTTCCTGAGCGACATCATCACGTCGATGGGCGACGCCGCATATATGATGAAGGACACGGTGAGCGCATACCGCGACTACCGCAACGCCCTGACGTTAAATCCCGACAATGCGATGGCCGCCAACAACTACGCATATTTCAGCGTGACCAACGGCGGCGACAGGGAGGAGGCGCTGAAGCTGAGCGAGAAGTCGCTGAAAGGCGACAACGCCGAGAATCCCGTATATATGGACACTTACGCCTGGATACTCTATCTGATGGGGCGCACCGATGAGGCGCTGGAAACGCAGAAGAAAACCATTGAGCTGATGGAGAAGGCCGGCATACTGGATCCGGAGGCGATGTCGCATTACGCCGACATGCTGGTTCAGAAAGGGAACAAGGAAGAAGCAATTAAATATTATCAAAAGGCGCTGGAGCAGAAACCGGACAATTCGGAGGAGCTTCGTGCCAAAATAGAGAAGGCCCTGAAATAATCGGCCCGATGACAAGAACGATGAAAAGAGGAATAATCATAGCCATAATGGCTGCAGTCATAGCCCTGGCGCCGGCTTACGGAGCCAAGAAGGCCCGCAAGACATCCGGAGAAAAAGCGAGTCAGGAGCAGACCGGTAACACGCCGGGCCAGAGCGCCCTGGAGCTTGACGAGGAAGCCCTGGAGATAGTGAACAAGATTCTGAACGGCTATACGGAGTGGCAAAGCGCCAGCTTTACAGGCAAACTACGCACCTCGATGCTGAAGCTGCCCGTGTCGCCCACGGTCAAGATATACATGGAGAAGGGGGAACTGATACAGCTGTCGGTCAGCGCGCCGTTCATAGGCGAAGTGGGACGGGCCGAAATCACTCCGAACGAGGTGCTGGTGGTGAACAAATACAAGAAGACATACGTGCGCGAAAGCGCCGAGGCAGCTATGAGCCACGACCGCGGACTATTGGACGAGGTGCAGAGCCTGCTGTTGGGCCGTATCGTGATATTAGGCAAAGGGGAGTTAAGCATGGGACTGCTGAAGGACGTGCTGTTCGAGCGCGAGAACAACGGCGAATGGGTAGTGGTGCCCAACCGCGAGGGCGAGGAATCGGGCCTGCAGTACGGATATGTGGTGAACGCCAACGGGCGCACGCAGGTATTGTACGGCATGATGCAGGGTCGCACCGAGACCGCCACGCTGACGTACGACTTTTCAGGGGGCGGCATGGAACTGGGACTGGACCTGCAGCTGCCTAAAAAGAGAATAGAGGGACAGCTGGATTTCAGCAGTGTGAAGTGGGGCGGCAACAGGATGAGTTCCATCAATCTGGACAGATATCAGAAAGTCACATTCTCCGAATTCGTGACCAACTACAAGTAAGACACCGGACGATGGGCGTTTGTAACAGAGTAATATCCATAATTTTGGCCGTGACGACCGTAGGCACGGTATTCGGTGTGTCCGAGGTATCGGCCAGACAAAGCAGTAAGGCATCCGTCAAGACAGAGCGACAGACTACAAAAAATAAGAACACAAAGACCCAAAAGTCCACTAAGGCCACTACAAAGAAGCGCCAGGTCCGCAAGTCAGGGATACAGAGCGGCAAAAAGGCGCCCGAAAGTAAAGCCGAGTTGCAGCGCAGACAGCAGGCAGCCCAGGCCGAGATAGCCGAGACGCGCAGGAAGATACAGGAAAACGACCGTCAGGTGCGTCAGAATCTCGCGGAACTCGGTAAACTGCAGGGCGACATAGAGACGACAAAGAAGCAGGTGGCCGCCACACGCAACCAGGTGACCACGCTTCAGAACCGCATCGGAACGCTGGAAGGCAAGATTGCGCAGGGCGACAAGGAGGTGGCCCGTATGCGCGGCGAATACCTTAAGGCCGTGAAGGCGGTGCGCAAGCGCAAGGGAAGCAATTCGACATTAGCATACATATTCTCGTCCAAGAGCTTCGGCGAGGCCCGGCGCCGTATGCGCTACCTGCGCGAATTCTCGGAGTGGCGCAAGAAACAGACCGACGAGATACAGAAGGAACTGAACGTGCTGAACCAGGAGCGTACAGCATTGGCGCATAGCCGTGACATGTACGGCAAGGCGTTGGCCAGGAACGTGACGGCACAGAAGCAGCTTGAGACGCAATATGGCAAGCAGGATGCGATAGTGGTTCAGCTCAGGGCCAACGGCAGCGCGTTGAAGACCCATCTGGCTCAGAAGCAGCAGGAGGCGAACGCCCTGAAGGGACGCGTGGCGGCGCTGATAGCCGCCGAACAGCGCGCCGCCGAGCAGCGTGAGGCCGAACGCCTCGCCGCTGAGAAAAGAGCGGCTGAACAAAGAGCAGCCGAGCAACGCGCCGCAGAAGAAAAGGCGGCCCGCGACCGCGAGCTTGCCATGACTCCGAAACCGGGTAAAACCGAGGAGGCAAAGGAGACTGCAAAGCCTAAACAGACACAGAAAGACTCCAAGACCAAGGAGCAGCGCAAGCGCAGACCCAAACAGCCGAAGCAGGATAAGCAGCAGCCTAAGCAGGAAAAGACGGAACCGCAGAAGAATGCCGGCAACAGCGGCAGGGAATATGCCGACGCGCGCAACCGCCGTCCGCGTTCCGACCGTGCCGACGCTTCCGTGTCGTCCGGGACATCGTCTGCGTCTGCATCCGGTTCGAAGCCGGCAGGCGGTTCGAACTTCGCCTCCATGCGCGGCTCGTTGCCCCGACCTGTGGGCGGCGCATTCAATATCACAAGCCGGTTCGGACCGCATTCATTACCCGATCTGCCTGATGTGGTGTACGACAATCCCGGCATCGACGCCGAGGTGTCGCGTGGCGCCACGGCGCAGGCAGTGTACGCGGGCAAAGTCTCGGGCGTGTACATGATACCCGGTTTCTCCACTGTGGTGATTGTGAACCACGGCGGGTACTACACCGTGTACGGCAACCTCGCTTCGGCCTCGGTGAAAGTGGGCGATGTGGTGAAGCAGGGCAGCGCGGTGGGTCGTGTGGCCGATTCCGAGGATTCGCCCGGTCACGGTCAGATTCACTTCGAGGTGTGGAAAAACCGCGATAAACAGGATCCATTGGCATGGATACGATAAGCATAGAACGTTATAGTTCCAGGCACAAGGCGGAATGGGATGACTTCGTGGCCCGAAGCCGCAACGGAACGTTTCTGCTGCAACGCGGCTACCTGGACTATCACAGCGACCGGTTCCGCGACTGTTCGTGGATGGCTTATCAGAACGGTAGACTCCGTGCCCTGCTTCCGGCCAACATCGACGACTCGGGGGTGTTGCACAGCCATCAGGGACTGACGTATGGCGGCTGGATCACGCCTGTGGGACATCTGGACGGCGAGGACCTGTTGGAGATATTCGGACAGGCAATCGAGGTGTGGTATAAAGAGGGAATCAAGGAGTTGGATTATAAGCGGATACCCTACATTTACAGCAAGACGCCGGCTGACGAGGATCTGTATGCGCTGTTCAGACTCGGGGCGGTGCGGACCGGGTGCGGACTCAGCAGTGCCATCAATTTGAGAGAAGGCGTTACATTCAATCAGATGCAGCGTCGGCATCTAAGGAAAAGTCAGACTCTGTCGTTTACAATCAGCGAGGAAACGAATGTGGCTCCGTTTATGGAGCTGTTGACGGCCTGTCTGCAGGAACGACACGGCGTTAATCCCGTGCATACGTACGGGGAAATGCAGATGCTTCGCGACCGGTTTCCTCAGAATATCAGGGTGTTGGTGTTGAGACTTGGCGGCGGGGATGCGCCGCAGGCCGGAGTGTGCATGTACGACACCGGTATAGTGGCCCATGCGCAGTATATTGCCACGACACCGCAGGCACGCGAGCTGAATCTGCTCACTCCGTTGTTCCATCATCTTATAAGTGAGGTATTTGCTGACCGCAGATATTTTGATTTCGGAATATCGACCGAGGATAACGGCAATTATCTCAATACAGGCCTGTTGCGTCAGAAATTCTCGTACGGGGGCACGGGCGTTACCTACGACAGATACAGCCTTAAGTTATGACAGTTTTAGATTTTGATAAGGGCTCCCCGGAACAGATTATAAAGTGCGGGGAAGAATGAGCCTCCCTTTTTCTTGTTACGCCATGCCTTGAGCGGTATCCGAAGTATCCAGGAACCGGGATATTGCAGCCTGATCAGTTTTCCTTCAGCCATGGCAACGCCTTTTGACATGGGCTTGTCGCCGGTAGAGGGATGGTCGTGGGTGCAGATGGTGATAGGAAAGAACCGGCAATGGAAACCGGCCTTGATTGCGTCATACAGGAATTTGGTGTCTTCGCCTGATTGAAGCAGAGGTGCTCCGAGGCCGAAACGACTGTCGAAGTTAACCTTACGGATTACCTGTAGGCGGCACGCCATTTCGAATGTCGTGACATAGTATCCTTTGGGGAAGGGTAGCGTCAGGTCACATTCTTTTTCCGGATAGCTTTTAGGAGAGCCGATGAATTGAAACGTGGCGAAATCCACATCCGGATATCGATCGAACGTGTCAATTACGGCTTGTAGCTGGGAGGGGGTATATATCAAATCATCGTCTGCAATAAGAATGATATCCGCGTCGCAGTTGGCGCAAGCGTTGACACGATTGGCTCCAAGACCGGGATTGTCGGTGAAACAGATCGATATGTCGTCCCGGCAGGCCAGAGAATCGGGGATGACGGGGTGGGGGCCCGGGAGTTGCCATGACACGACATAGCGCACGCCGGGCACCTTCGGGAGATTCATGGCCTCGACGTGGCGAATTCCTTCGGGCTGCCATGTGGCTATGGCCACGTCCATTCTGAGGGTTTTATCGCAATCCGCTGTTTGAGTCATGTTGCAAAAGTAGTCAAAAAAAACGGGACGCCCAAGGGGCATCCCGTAATTATGAGTTGTCAGAATGGATTACTCGGCCTTGCCGTCGCTACCCAGCACGTTGAGGATCTTGTGCTTGTAGAGCTTCTCCATCTCGTCGCGAGCCGGACCTAGATACTTGCGGGGGTCGAACTCGGCGGGCTTGTCGTGGAATACCTTGCGAACGGCGGCAGTCATGGCCAGACGGGAGTCGGAGTCGATGTTGATCTTGCATACATCCATCTTGGCAGCCTTGCGCAGCTCCTCCTCGGGGATACCGATGGCGTCGGGCAGCTTGCCGCCGTACTCGTTGATCATGTCCACATACTCCTGGGGAACGCTTGACGAACCGTGGAGCACGATGGGGAAGTCGGGCAGCTTGGCCTCGACGGCCTCCAGTACGTTGAATGCCAGCGGCGGGGGAACGAGACGTCCGGTCTTCGGGTCACGTGTGCACTGATCGGGAGTGAACTTGTAGGCACCGTGGCTTGTACCGATGGAGATGGCCAGCGAGTCAACGCCTGTGCGTGTCACGAAGTCGATAACCTCCTCGGGGTCGGTATAGGTGTGGTGGTCGGACGAAACCTCGTCCTCAACGCCGGCCAGCACGCCCAGCTCGCCCTCTACGGTTACGTCGTACTGGTGAGCGAAGTCGCATACTTTCTTGGTCAGAGCCACATTCTCCTCGTAGGGGAGGTGGCTGCCGTCGATCATGACGGAGGAGAATCCGTTCTCGATGCAGTCCTTGCAGAGTTCGAAGCTGTCACCGTGGTCCAGGTGCAGAACGATCTGGGGATGCTCCCAGCCCAGAGACTTGGCGTACTCAACGGCACCCTGAGCCATATAACGCAGCAGAATCGGGTTTGCGTAGTTACGGGCACCCTTCGAAACCTGAAGGATCACGGGTGATTTTGTGTCGGCAGCGGCCTTGATGATGGCCTGAAGCTGCTCCATGTTGTTGAAGTTGAATGCCGGAATGGCATAACCGCCGTGAACGGCCTTGGCGAACATCTCGCGGGTGTTCACCAATCCTAATTTTTTATAGTCTACCATGATAGTTTGTTATTATGGGTAAAGTATTGTCTTAACAAATGAAAGGGGCGTTTGGGTCAATGTTCCTTTTCAGACTGCAAATATAGAAAAATTTAAGGAATAGACCAAATTTTATAGCAACAGCGCGCATCAATCGCGGAACTGTTCCTGTTGCCGCGCCCGGGTCTTGGCATCGAGGCGTTCAAGCCAGAAATCGAGATACCATCCGGCCACGGTCTCGCATCCGTTATGCTTTTCGACAAATTCACGCGAGCGCAGTCCGCGTTCGCGTATCCGTTCGGGATGCAACGCTATGTCTTCGAGAGTATGGGTCAGGGGTTCAAGTTCAATCGGGGCGTTGACGATGGGCCGGTTATCGAACTCTCCGATAAAGTCGTAATATTCAGGCTCGGCGCCTGATACGACGTTGAGGCCGTATGCCATGGCCATCAGGGCGGTGGTGGCCGGCGTGTAGCTGTATATCTGGTCAAGCACTACGTGGCTGTCTTTCAGAAGTTCGATGAACTCATTGAAGGGCCGGTTTTCGACTATCACGAGTTCGGCCTTGTCAGGATGACGACGCACCACCTCCTGCGCCGCCGTTTCCAGCAGGTCGCTACCTTTCATCAGCTTGCGGTTGCGGTCGCGCCCTAAGAAGAATTTTACCTTGGAGATGTTGTCGGGTAGTTCGACAGGCTCGAACAGTTCCAGGTCTACCGGAATGCCGCCGTATGCCGCGCGTTCGGTGCCCAGGCGGCGCTCCATCCCAAGCTGATACTCGTACAGCACCGAGACTGCACCGTCGATGATGTCGAAGAAATTCTCCTCATAGCTTCTGAGCGGTTCTGCGTGCCATTCGTCCCATTCCTTGGGGTTATCAAGATACATGCGCGACGGCTTGCCGTCGACAAACCATTCGCTGTAACGCAAAGGGGAATCCGGCGCTGCCAGCATGTCCAGGAACGCCATGTCCGTGCTCATGGCCGTATAGAAAAGGCTGTGGTTATTGTCTTTAAGTATGCGGAGCAACGGCCGGAGACGTTCGGGGCGCAAGGAGGTGAACACCGGGTCGTGTACCGCCACGATGTCGTAACCGCCGAGAGTCCCTCGCAGCAGTCTGCGCATGCGTATGGCATGCAGTAATCCGTTGACGCGTCCGGGACGGCGTGAGATGTCGATGTCACGTTCGCAGTCCATCCAGCGCGAGCCGTCGGAGGCGATGGTGACGTCGCAGCCAAGTCTGCGCAAGCCTGTGGCCAGTGTGCGATGGCAATTGCTGTAGTCTCCGAGCAGCAGAATTTTAAGAGAGTCTGCGTTGAGTGAATTAACCATTGAAGATCTTGTTGAGTGTCAGTGCCACAGAAGATATGCCCCTCTCCCTCCTAAGGCGGTATATGCGTATAGAATCCTAAGCCAAAGTTTAGCCATGGCCGGGCATGAAGCCTTGTCAAGGGCTTGCTTCAGGAGTCGGCGCCCCGATGAGCGATTGCCTTCGCGTGTATAAAGGGCAGCCAGATTGACGCGCCGGTAATCGAGCATGGCGCGTATGTCCGGACGATGCGGCGCATACGATTCCATCAGGTTTATGACGCGTTCCCACAGGCCTTCCTTGGCACTGAACGAAGTGCCCGTGATGGATTCCTCCTGTGAATAGACGGTTGTCCCCGTTCTGTCAAGGGCCACATAACGTGGGGAGGCGAGTAAGAGTCTGAGTCCCAATTCCCAGTCATCCCACACTCTTATGCCGGAATTCCAGCCGCCGACTGATTTTATGAAGTCTGTACGCACCATATACGCCTCTGTGAAAAGCATCCCGTTGTACAGGTGACATCTGAGGATATCTTCAGGTCGGTAAGGATTACAGGAATGGCGACCCGACAAAGATATCTGATCACGTTTCCAGCATACCATGTCGGTATTTGCGGAGTGCCGCAGGGCATCGGATAGGATTCCGGGTGCCATCACGTCGTCGGAATCGAAGAACTGTACCCATTCCGAGTCCACATGTTCCAGGCCGGTCTGACGTGCGCGGGCCGCTCCCGGACGCGTTTCCGATAAGATGCGAATGTCGAGTTCTGGATCTGCGGCATGGTTTTCTGCCCAACGGCGCACGGTCTCGAGGCTATGGTCGGTGGAATTGTTGTCAACGACTATCAGCGACAATGGCCGTAAATCCTGTGCCGCTATCGAATCGAGGGCGCGCGTCACAAGATGTTCCCGGTTGTAAACCGGGACCACAACGGTTATTGACGCGTCATTCTTGGCCATTTGTTTTACTTTAGTTATCTTTGTAACGGAAATTACATAAAGATGTATATAATAAGTACGTCGATTTGTAATTGTGACAGGGGAGTGTTAAATTTGTAGCCTAATTTGCAGGCTGAAAAACAAGGATAGATGAAGATACTGGATTCACAAAGCATACATGAGGTAGACGTGGCGACATGCGAGTCCCAGAAAATCAGCTCGATAGATCTGATGGAACGTGCGGCGATGCAGGTCAGCGTGGAGCTGATATCGAGGTTTCTGCCGAGCCAGCGCTTTGTGATATTTGCGGGACCGGGCAATAACGGGGGCGATGCGCTGGCGGTCGCGAGATTGCTGATGGAGCAGGGCTACAAGCGCGTCGAGGTGTTTCTGTTCAATGTGACGGGCAAGCTGAGCCATGACTGCGACGAGGAGCGCAAGCGGCTCATCATGGTGGACGGTGTGGATTACACCGAAGTGACCCGTGAGTTTACGCCCCCGTATCTGAGCAGCGAGGACGTGGTGGTCGACGGACTGTTCGGGTCTGGCCTGAAACAGCCTCTGCAGGGAGGATTCGTATCCGTGGCGCGGTATATAAACGAGTCGCATGCGATGGTTGTGTCGATCGACCTTCCCTCCGGCCTGTTCGGCGAGTGGAATTCACAGGTGAGCCAGCGCGACGTGGTGCACGCCGACCTGACGCTTTCCTTCCAGCTGCCAAGGCTATCGTTCTTTTTCCGGGAGAACGCGGCTGTGCTTGGAGAATGGAAACTGCTGGATATAGGCCTTGACATGAAGGCCGTGCGCGAGCAGAAGACGGACTATCGAGTGATCGACGCACAGAACGTGAAGCCGCTGTTCAAGCCGCGAGATCCGTTCAGCGGCAAGCGCGACTACGGTTCGGCGTTGCTTTTTGCGGGCAGCTATGGCATGATGGGCGCCGCCGTGATGTGTGCAAAGGCCGTGCTGAAAAGCGGCGGAGGCCTTGTTACGGTGCATTCCGCCCATTGCGGGATGCCGATAGTGCAGACGGCTTTCCCCGAGGCTATGTTCGAGCCGGACCGCAACGAGCACATCATCACCGACATGACGATACATCACAACCATCAGGCTGTGGCCGTAGGCCCGGGCATCGGTACGCACGACGCGACGATCGAGGCGTTGCAGAACCTGCTGCAGCACGCCACCATGCCGATGGTGCTGGATGCCGACGCGCTGAACTGCATCTCGATCAGGCCGGCGTTGCTGACATACGTTCCGGCCAAGACGATACTGACACCCCATGTGGGAGAATTCGACCGCATGTTCGGCGAGCATCATAACGATGAATCGCGACTGCGCACGGCTATCGAGATGGCGCGCCAGTACAACATAATAATCGTGCTCAAGGGCCATTACACGGCGGTGGTGCGTCCGACGGGGCGTGTGTACATCAATACAACCGGCAATCCGGGAATGGCCACGGCCGGAGCCGGCGATGTCCTGACCGGAATCATCACGTCGTTCCTGAGCCAGGGATACGAACCCGGTTATGCCGCGACCTTAGGCGTGTATGTTCACGGCCGTGCCGGCGACATGGCCGAGACGGAACTGGGACAATACGGAATGACTGCGTCCGACATAATCGACAAGGTCGGACCGGCCATACAGGATATTCTCAAAAATAGCTAAACTGTATAACTATGAAAAAGATAGCAGCCATACTGCTGACGGCTCTGACGGTAACGGCCGCCACGGCACAGCAGACCAAGATACTGACGGCCGACAAGCACAACGAGTACGGGCTGGTGTACACATTGCCCAACACCGCGCTCAGAATCACAATGACGGCCACGCGCACCGTAAGGCAGGCCGGACCATACTGGCAGTATGCCAAGAAATATATAGGCACCGACAATGTGGTGCGCAACGACGCCGAGCAGTGGCAGCTGACCGGCGTTAAGGTGGAACAGTACGGCGTGTCGGACACTGAGACGCAGTATCTGATGCAGCTCAAGCCCGGCGCCATGACCTACATCAGCGTGGGCGACGACAACATGCTGCTGGCCATCAATAAGGAGGTGGCCGGTCCGAAACTCGCTCCGGCGGAGGAAGATGACCGTTTCGGCGAGAACCACGACATGCGCGAGTACTTGGGATACGTGGACGAAGACTTCATTTCGTCGCAGTCCACCGCCAAACAGGCGCAGATGCTCGCATCGAACCTGATGGAGGTGCGCGAGGCCAAGGTGGCGCTGAGCCGCGGCACCGCCGAGACCATGCCCACCGACGGCCGTCAGCTGGAGCTGATGTTAGGCTCGCTGGCCAAACAGGAGAAGGCATTCACGGCCGCATTCGCGGGCCTGGTGCGTACGGACACAGTGACACGTGTATTTACATATATTCCCGGCGAGGCGGACAAGGCCACGCTGTGCCGCTTCAGTGACTTTGCCGGATTCGTGGAACCGGACGACTATGCCGGCGACCCGTTGACCATCGCCGTCACCGACAGGAAATTCGCCGAACTGCCGACAGACGACAAGGGCGAGACCAAGAAACTGCCCAAGGACGCCGTGATGTACCGCATCCCCGGCACAGCCAAGGTGACGCTGAGCCTGAACGGAAAGCGCCTGTGGAGCCGGGAGGGCGAGTACGCGCAGTATGGCGTTGACTTCGGCCTGCAGCCTACGCTGTTCTCCGACCGCCGCGCCAGGTCGTACGCCATATTCGATACGGCCACGGGTGCGCTGAAAGAGATAGGCGAAGTGACGGAATAACCTGACAAGATGCCTGAGACATATCTGACATTATGGCGCTACCAGCAGCTGGTAGGCAACACGTTGCGGTCCAACCCCGACCTGCAGGGGGCGTGGGTGATGGCCGAGCTGAGCGACGTGCGCGTGGCCGGTGGTCACTGCTACATGGAGCTGGTGGAGAAGGACGAGCGCGGCGGCATGCGCGCCAAGATGCGCGCCATGATATGGCGCAACACCTTCGAGGCGCTGCGCCGCAAGTTCTGGAGCGCCACCCAGCGTGACATACAGAGCGGGCTGAAGGTGTTGGTGCGCGGATCGGCCAACCACCATGAGGTGTACGGCCTGAGTTTCGTGATCAGCGACATCGATCCGTCGTACACCCTCGGCGACATGGAGCGCCTTCGCCGCGAGATACTGTCGCGTCTGGAGCGCGAGGGACTGATAGGGCTGAACCGCAGCCTGCCCGTGCCTGCGACGCCGCAGCGCGTGGCGGTGATCTCGGCCGCGGGCGCCGCCGGTTACGGCGACTTCGTCAACCAGCTGTCGGCCAATCCACAGGGATATGTGGTGTATCCGATGCTGTTCCCGGCGGTGATGCAGGGAGAGCGCACGGTGCCCACCGTGATGGCCGCGTTGGACTGGGTGGAACGGTTCCGCGACATGTTCGACTGCGTGGTCATAATCCGCGGCGGCGGCGCCACCACCGACCTGAACGCATTCGACAATTACGAACTGGCGGCGCGCGTGTGCAGGTTCCCGCTGCCTGTAGTGGTGGGCATCGGACACGAGCGTGACCGCACGGTGCTCGACGAGCTGGCGTGCGTGCGCTGCAAGACGCCCACGGCCGTGGCCGCATGGATATTGCAGCAATTGGACAACACCTACATGGCCGCTTACGAGGGGTGCCGCCGCATAGGACGTTACATATCGGAGGCCATGAAGGGTGAGCATATACGGCTGCATCAATATGAGGCCATGCTGCCGTCCGTGGTGTCCACAAGGACGCTGCGCGCGCGGATGTCGCTGCAGCAGATAGCGTCCCGCGTCACCGAGTCGGCGCGCAGGACCCTGCAGCAGAACAAATACGGACTGGAGCGCTTAGAGGGACTGCAGAGGGTTCTCAGCCCCATAAACACATTAAAGAGGGGTTACAGCATAACGCGTGTCAACGGCCATGCCGTCAGCAGCGTTACGGCCCTGAATCCGGGCGACATAGTGGAGACAACGCTGACCGACGGCACGTTGACCTCGGAGGTGCGTTCGGTTGACGCCGAAACCCGGAATGCACAATAAAGAGAGAAAAGATGGAAGAAAACAATAAGGAAATGACATACGCCTCGGCCATAAGCGAGCTGGAGGCGATAGTGGCGAAGATGGAATCCAACCAGTGTGACATCGACAGTCTGTCGGGTTATGCCACACGTGCCCTGCAGCTGCTGAGCTTCTGCAAGGAGCGTCTGTTCAAGGTAGACAAGGAAGTTGAGAAATGTCTGTCCGCCCTTAAAGATACAATGGAGGCCGAGTGATGGTCAGAACGATTCCGAGTGATGGTCAGAACGATAGATGAGGTAGGGGAAAGGCTTGGCGCCGCAAATGTGGCGCGTCATGGGGAAATCAGGACACTGCTTACGGACTCGCGCGAGCTTGAGGATCCGGAAGGGACACTGTTTTTCGCGATACGCACCAAAGGAAACGACGGCCACCGTTACATAGGCGACCTGTACCGCCGCGGTGTGCGTAGTTTCGTGGTGGAACGTGTGCCGGAGGAGTTTCGCGACGCCACGGACGTGAATTTCATAGTTGTGGACGATGTTGTCGGGGCGTTGCAGAAACTCACAGCGCGTGACGTATCGTTTCAGGGTACGCTGTTGGCCATAACCGGATCGCGCGGCAAGACCACGCTGAAGGAATGGATATTCCAGCTGATGGAGCCGTTGGCCGACGTGTCGCGCAGCCCGCGCAGCTTCAATTCGCAGATAGGCGTCCCGCTGTCGATGTGGGGACTGTCGGAATCGGCCGCCCTCGGCATAGTGGAGGCCGGCATCTCGCGTACGGGCGAGATGCAGGCGTTGGCCGACGTGATACGCCCCGATGTGGTGATCATCACCAATGTGTCGGACCCTCACAGCGAAGGATTTGCGGACGATGCCGAGAAGGCGCGCGAGAAATGCCTGCTTGCGTCGCGCCCCGAGACCAAAACCGTGATTTATTGCCGTGACTATAAGCTGATATCCGATGCGTTGCAGCAAGTCGCGCCCGGCAAGCGGAGAATCACATGGTCATACTCCGATTCCGAGGCCGATGTATATATCGTGAAGGGAGAGACCAAGGACGGACTGATACACCTTACATACCGATATAAAGGAGAGGAGCACGAGCTGAAGGCGCCGCTGACGTCGGACGCCGACTTCGAGAACGCAGCCAACGCGCTGACGTTCATGCTGTACAGCGGCGTGGACGCGCAGGAGATAGCGCGCAATTTCAAGGACCTGCACAAGCTCGGCACGCGCCTGAACGTGAGCGACGGCGTGAACGGCTGCATACTGATACACGATCAGTACACTTCCGATTTCTCGTCGCTGCGGCCTGCGCTGCACTTCGCGCGCCGTCGTCAGACTCCCGGCAGCGGGCTGACCCTGATACTGAGCGACCTGCATCACGAGACATCGGACACCGATACGCTATACCGTCAGGTAAGCCGGCTTGTTAAGAGCGCGGGCGTATCGCGGTTTGTGGGTATCGGGCCGAAATTGGCGGCTCACCGCGAGCTGTTCGGCGAAAACGCCGAGTGCTACGAAAGCCTGGGGCAGTTCACTGCCTCACGGTCCGGTTCCGACTTCAACAACGAGACCATCCTGCTGAAGGGCAGCCCCGAAGCCGGATTTGAGGAAATAGAGGAAATGCTTGAGGCGCGCCGTCACGAGACCGTGCTGGAGGTTAATCTTGATGCCATCGTCAGCAATTTCAATCAGTTCCGTCGTCATCTGCAGAAAGGCACGGGTATAGTGTGCATGGTCAAGGCGTCGGGATATGGCGCCGGCAGTTATGAGATAGCCAAGACGCTGCAGGATGCCGGAGCGGCATACCTGGCCGTGGCGGTGCTGGACGAAGGCGTGGAACTGCGCGACAAGGGGATCACCATGCCGGTGATGGTGATGAACCCGAGGGTGGCCAACTATAAGTCGATGTTCGCCAACTGTCTGGAGCCGGAGATATATTCGTTCGGGATGCTGGAGGACGTGATACGCGAGGCCCGCAAGAACGGCGTGAGCGGCTATCCCATCCATATCAAACTCGACACCGGTATGCACCGCATGGGTTTCATCGGCGAGGAACTGCCGGAATTGATGCAACGCCTCGAGGGCGTGGAGGAAGTGAAGGTCCGCAGCGTGTTCACGCATCTGTGCGTGGCCGACTGCCCGGAGCAGGAGGAGTACACGCAGCTTCAGCTGAAGCGGTATGCCGAATGGTCGCAGTATATCGTGGACCATACCGACGGCCGGGTGCTGCGTCATGTGCTGAACACGGCCGGCATACTGCGGTATCCGGAGCATCATTACGACATGGCGCGCCTGGGAATCGGTCTGTACGGCGTGATGCCGCTGGAGATGCCCGAGGAGAAGCCGTTGGCAGTTGTGTCGACGTTGCGCACCGTGATATGCGCCATCCACGAATGGAAAGCCGGCGAGACGGTGGGTTATGGCCGCTGGGGCGTGTTGAAGCGCGACTCCAGGATAGCCACCATCGCCATCGGATATGCCGACGGCATGAACCGCCACTTCGGGCGCGGAGCCGTGAACGTGATAGTCAACGGCAAGGAGGCGCCGACGGTAGGCAACATCTGTATGGACGCCTGCATGATCGACGTGACGGACATAGACTGCAAGGTAGGCGACGCCGTCGAGATCTTCGGCCGTCAGGCGCCCGTAGAACGCCTGGCCGACGTGCTCGACACCATCCCCTACGAGATCCTGACCTCCGTCTCCCCCCGCGTCAAGCGCGTCTACTACCGCGAATAAGGATATCTTAAGTTTAAAAAGTTAAGATAGTTAAGAAAGTTAAGATAAATGTGGACCGGACTCGTTGGATATATCTAACGGGTCCGATTGTTTTATGGTTAAGCAACAGTTGCTAAAAAAAGCAGGGGGTATAAAACAAAAAACAGACGCATATCACTATGCATCTGATTTCCGACTAATCACAAATCACTTTGTAATTTCGCCGTGGGTCCTAATTCTAAAATAACTATTAATCCATAACTTTACTAATGCAACAATAAATTGTCAATGAAACGATATCTTTCACTGGACTTTCGTCCAACACTAACGCTTTAAAAGTATGATGGCGGAGGAAACGTTAACAAAAACGGCAACCTCCCCGAATCCGAGGATTCGTAGTGGAGCCGGCTCTTTCATGGCCTTCTCGTTTACGAATGCAAAGTTAAACAACAAATCCGATATGAACAAAAAACTTTGGGGCAGAATTTAACACTTTTGGATATTTTTAATCTTCAAATGTGTTAAAATCTGCAAAAATTGTCCTAAATGGGACATAAGTTGCTAAAAAGGGTAAATTACACACTCATTTGATTGTAGTTCTCTACCGCCTTCTGAAGCCAGGGAATGTCTATTCCGCATGGAGTGTTGGCGGCACGTTCTATGGCGACGGGCACCACGGATACATATCCATGGTCCAGGGCCCATTCGTCCGTCCGGTCGTTGTCGGGTTCCAGATTCTCGTATTTGCCCGTAAGCCAATAGAATGGATGTCCGTGCGGATCGAAGTATTCCTGATATTCGTCGTTCCATCGCCCTTTGCAAGGCACGCAGAGCTGCATACGTTCCGGAGTGCGGTCGATATTGGGTACGTTGACGTTAAGGCATACGCCCTCGGGCAGACCGTGTTTCAGCGTGGCTTCGGTTAAAATGTCGATGGCCCTGTAGCAGGGCGTGAAATTGGCGTCCATGGCATGGTCCGTAAGTGAGAACCCGATGGAGGGGATGCCGAAGGCGCACCCTTCCATAGTGGCGCCCATGGTGCCGGAATAAAGCACGTTGACGGCCGAGTTGGAGCCGTGGTTGATGCCGGCCACAACTAAGTCGGGTGTGCGGTCCAATATATGGTGCATGGCCAGCTTGACGCAGTCTACGGGGGTGCCGGACACGGTGTATATCTTCGCGCCGTTATAGTCGGGCTTCTGCCTGACGTGGAGAGGCGCGTTGACGGTTATGGCCATGGACTGCCCGGAACGGGGCTCGTCGGGGCAGACGGCCACCACGTCGCCGAAAGCAAGCATGCGGTCTATCAGCTCGTGTACGCCGTTGGCGCGGTAGCTGTCGTCGTTGGTAACAAGTATGAGAGGCTTCATGTTAATTTGGTTTTTTTGAATTAAAATGGGGGCCGGCTGACGCCGGAGGGGCCGGCGCTAAGCGCCGGAACAGAACGGCTCCGCGACGGAGGGGGCGGCTGACGCCGGAGTAGCAGAGCTCCTGACGGAAACCGCTTCGCGACGGAGAAGGGAGGAGGGAAGGCATTGCTAATTGCTAATTGCTAATTAGGAGAGGGGGAGGGCTGTCTCTTATACACATCTCCGAGCCCACGAGACTAGCGCTCATCTCGT
>UQMZ01000053.1 GCA_900542185.1 uncultured Bacteroidales bacterium | reverse complement strand
GCCGCGCATAAAAAATGACCGAAGTCCTTATGAAAATCTCAATAGGCATTTGGTCTGGACTTATGCGCGGACGGGGACAGCCTGCATTAATATATTCCCAAATATTTCAATTAATTAGGAGTTAGCATTATTTTAACACAATTTAGTTGGGGCTTAGGCTTTTTTTTCTTAATTTTGTGGACTGAAATGAGTCTATAGTGTCAGGCATTATTCAACAATCTGAACAATACTATGATATAATAGAAACCACGGAAATACTAATACAAACCTAAATACAAAATTATGAAGAAACTTTTACTCACAATTGCAACGGTGGCAATGTGCGGTTTCGCATCGTATGCCGCCGACGTTACACTTCAGGTAAAGGATGCAACTGACATCAAGGGAACTCTGAACGAGGAGGTTCCTGCCGGTGAAGGAAGCCAGTACGGCTCGGCAAAAAACTATAAGCCTCTCCAGAGCCTGAAGCTGGGTGACTACTCTTTTACATTTGCCAATACAGACAGCGAGAGTGAGCCGGCATACTACTATCCTATGTCGACTAATTCTAACGGCGCCACTACAATCCGTCTTTACGGCGGGAAGAGCAAGGCTGCCGGTAACAAGATGACAGTAAAATGTCCCGCCGGAAAGACAATGAAGTCTTTCACTCTGGATTGCTCACAGGCTGAGGATGGTGCAGAGGTGAATGCAAGTGTCGGTACGGCTACAACTGCAAGCAAGAAGGTAGTATGGACAAACACCGAGGCTGTCTCTGAAGTAACATTGACAATTCATGTTCAGACCCGTTTCACAGCGATTACCATCAGCGACGAAGAGGGTGGCGTAACTCCTCCCCCCGCAGGTGGTGATATCACTGTAAAGAAGGCTACAGAGGTTGCAGCCGGTGAGGTGGCTTTCGTATTCAACGAGGGTTATGTAGAGACCTTTGCCGCTGATAAGGCTTTCGGTTACTGGATGGCAGTAGCAGCTACTCCGGCTGATGAGATGAAGGTGTCGAAAGAGGCTATCTTTACACTCGCATCTACAGACAAGGGATATACCATCAAAGACTGCAACGGTCGCTTCATGGGCTGGGATGGCCAGCACTGGTCGTTCAACGCCTACACCACATCGGATGAGGGTAATTGCTACTGGACCGCTACAATGGTAGACGGCAAAGTTAAGATTGCAAACACAGCCAAATCAAGTGACGGCAAGGAAGTGTATCTTTGCGGTAAGACATATCAGAGCAACTATGAGATGTGTCCGACAGACCGTGAAGACTCAACACTCCC
Organism: uncultured Bacteroidales bacterium; assembly: GCA_900542185.1. Lineage (GTDB taxonomy): Bacteria > Bacteroidota > Bacteroidia > Bacteroidales > Muribaculaceae > Lepagella. The sequence goes on along the minus strand of UQMZ01000053.1, from coordinate 19,271 downwards.
CATGCTGTATGTTAAGCAGGCCGGTAGCGGTGTTGCCAACATCGCAGTCGAGAATAACGGCGAGGCTGTTTACTACAACCTGCAGGGCGTTCGCGTAGAGAACCCCGTAAAGGGCCTGTACATCGTTGTTAAGGGCGGCAAGAGCCAGAAGGTTATGCTCTGATACGCTCCTTCAGGATGAAATATAGAAAGGGTGCCGAAAGGTACCCTTTTTTATTTGGCGACGTGGAGATTCTTATAATTGGCGACGTGGACGTCGCCATCCCACCGCCCCTCCAGTTAGATTTGCATTTATGGCGGGAATTTATTAGCTTTGCATTTTAAACGGATAATCAACGTCAGGGATATGGAGCGAAGCAGTGATTTGACGGGAACTATTGGTGCTTTGACATGTGTTGAAGGAAACGATGGTGATAAAAAGCCGCGCATCCTCATAATCTACACCGGAGGAACCATCGGCATGACCGAGAACCCCGAGACCGGTCGTCTCGAGCCTTACAATTTCGCGAATCTAATTGAAAACGTTCCCAAACTGCGGCGTCTGGATTTCAATATCGATTATTATCAGTTTGACGTTCCGGTGGATTCTTCGGCCATCAATCCGAACCATTGGGTGACGATGGCGCACATAATCGAGGACACGTACGACCAGTATGACGGCTATGTGGTGCTTCACGGCACCGACACAATGGCCTATACCGCATCGATGATGAGCTTCATGCTGGAAAATCTGCGCAAGCCTGTGGTGATCACAGGCAGCCAGCTCCCCATCGGTGAGGTCCGTACCGATGGGGAGGAAAACCTGATCACGTCGCTGCAGGTGGCGGCCGAGCGGACGCCCGAGGGAGAGCCGATGATACAGGAGGTGTGCATTCTGTTTGAAAACTATCTGTGGCGCGGCAACCGTAGCACCAAATACTCAGCCGACAACTTCAACGCCTTCAAGAGCAATAATTTTCCGCGTCTGGCCAAGATAGGCTTAGGCATCAGTTTCCGCAGGGATGTGCTGTGGCGTCCACGTGAGGACAAGCCGCTGACGGTGCACTACGGCATCGATCCACATGTGATTTACCTCAGCCTGTTCCCCGGACTGAACGAGTCGATAATGCGTTATATGCTTGAGGCTCCGGACCTGCGCGGCGTGGTGCTGAAGACCTTCGGCGCCGGCAACGCTCCGACCGACGATTGGTTCATCAACACTCTGAAGGAAGCCGTGGACCGCGGCCTTGTGATAGTGAACGTGACGCAATGCCACAACGGCATGGTGGATCCGTACCGTTACGAGACCGGCGAGGGACTGCGCCGCGCCGGCGTTATCTCGGGCAAGGACCTTACGAGCGAGGCCGCGATAACGAAGCTGATGTTCCTGTTCGGCCAGGGCTATGAGCGTGAGGAAGTGAAGCGGCTGATGGAGATACCGCTTGTGGGCGAGATGCACGCGTAAAAGAAAACGCAACATCTCAAGGTCAGGAAATGACAAAGGCGGATGCTAAGCGGGAGCCGGGTCTGAACCGCCAGATACTCGCCCTGGCCTTACCTGCGATAATAAGCAACATCACCGTACCGCTGCTGGGGCTGTGCGACACGGCCGTGGCGGGACATCTGCCCGAGGTGGCGGCAATCGGAGCCATATCCGTCGGCTCCATGATGATCAATGTATTCTGCTGGCTGTTCGGTTTTCTGCGCATGGGCACTACGGGGCTCGTGGCGCAGGCATACGGCGCGCGCAACCGTGGACGCTGTCTCGGCATCCTTCGCAAGAGTCTTGTGGCCGCGTGCGTAGTCGGCGTTCTGGTATTGGTGGCGCAGGGGCCGCTATGGGATGCCCTGATGGCGTTGATGAAGCCTGACGGAGACGTGCAGGAACTGACGCGGCAATATTACAGGATATGCGTATGGGGCGTGGCGCCCCAATTGGTGATAATGACGTTGACCGGGTGGTTTATCGGACTGCAGAACACCCGCGTGCCGATGTGGATAGCCATTGGCGTGAACGTGGTGAACGTGACGCTAAACGTGCTGTTGGGACTCGTGATGGGCTACGGCGTTCGCGGCGTTGCCATGGGTACGACCGTTTCCAACTGGATTGGATGTGCCGTTGCCGTGGGGGTATGTGTCAGCTGGGTGCGTGGTCGGTGCGGAGTTCTCAGTACTATAACGGAACATGCGGACGGGCGTGTGGCCTGGCAGGAGCTGTTCGGGATGAACGGCTATCTTTTCGTACGGTCGGCGTGCATCATGGCCGTGTCGCTGTCCATGACGGCATATAGCGCCAGGATGGGAGCTGTTTCTTTAGCCGCCAATGCCGTGATGATGCAGTTCTTTCTGCTGTTCAGCTATTTTATGGACGGATTCGCCTTTGCCGGCGAGGGGCTGGTGGGGAAATATCATGGCGCGGGAGATACTGGTATGATAGGGCGCAGCGTGCGCGCGTTGCTGAAATGGGGAGCCTGGATGGCCGTGATTTTCTTCACGGTATATGCGCTGTTCACTCCGCAAATCACGGGATTGCTGACGGATAAAAGCGTGGTGGTGGAGCATGTGGAGCATCTGAAGGTGTTCGTGATGCTGTTGCCGCCGCTGACAGTATTGGCCTTCATATTCGACGGCATATACATCGGGTTGGGGCGCACCGGAGTCATGATGTGGTCGGCGCTTGCCGGCATGGCATTGTTTTATGTCATAACAGGCGTGAGCGGACTGAAGCTGGACGGAACGGCCCTGCTTTGGCTGGCTTTTGAGGCCTACTTAGTGCTTCGCGGTGCATGGCTGGCAACCTTTTACGCTGTGGATGGCAAAAAAATGGCGAAAATTTCGTAAATTTGCACAACGGGTGCAAAATACCCGGGATAAAGCATAAATGGAAGAAACGAATAGCGGCTATAGGGCGATACGCATAGGAGACCCGTCGGACTGGCGATTGGTGATGGTGATCGGTGCAGGAGGCATCGAGACATATCTGCGCAATGTGGAAAATCCGATGGACGAGGTCGAAATACTGTTTCGCGAGGAATGGGACGGCGACACGTCGACCTTGCTGGAGCGCGTGGAGAGTGCGGTGTACGACCATCCTCAGCTGCTCGACGACTTTGCCGCCGACATCGCGATAGAGACACCCAAGGCGTTGTGGATTCCCGAGAAAATAGTGGAAAAGGGTGAAGAATCTGATTCCGACGACGAGACGCCGACCGTGGAGAAGATATATAACGCCGTGTACGAAGCCACCGAGGAGGACATAATGCAGGACTACGTGGACGGCAAGGTGTGTGCCTACACCCTCGTGCCGGGTCTGCAGGCATTCCTGCAGCGCACGTTCCCCGGCGCGCGGATACGCTGCCACCAGTCGGTACTGGTGAAGCGCCTGTGCGACAGGGTGGTGGACATGCCGCGCGTGTACATTGACATACGCAAGGGTTGGACCGATTTTGTAGTGTTCGATGGCTCGAAGCTACTGATGGCCGTGAGTCACGAATGGCGCGCGCAGGAAGATATACGTTATCATTTGTTTAATCTATTGGACGTGTACGATATCGACCCGAAGGGTGTGCATGTCAGCCTGTCCGGAATGCGCGACGAAAAGAATGAGCTGATGCAGGCGTTGTGCGGCGATGTGGCGTATGTTATGAAGACGTTAGTGCCCGGCATCGCTTCAAAGACCGGCATGTCGCTTGTGGCGTCGCTGCTGATGAGAAGCGAGAAAGCGTAAGTCAGAAGTCAGAGTGCCGGAGTCAGAAGTGATTGGGGACGAGGTAATAAGATAGAATTAGAGAGACGGGATGAGGATAATAAGAGGGAAATATGGCCGCAGGCGTTTTGATGTGCCGAAGAACATCACCGCGCGTCCTACTACGGACTTTGCGCGTGAGAATCTGTTCAACGTGCTGGAAAACCGCGGCGAGATTGAGGATATGGCGGTGCTGGACCTGTTTGCCGGCACCGGAGCGATATCGTGGGAATTCGTGTCGCGAGGAGCGCGCGAGGTTACAGCTGTGGAGGAGGCACCCGTGCAGGCGCGGTTCATTCTGTCTGTGCAGGAGAAATTGGGCGACAAGACGCTCAGACTGTTTCGCGGTGACGTGTTCCGCTATCTGGAACGGCCTCGCGGCGAATACGACGTAGTGTTTGCAGACCCTCCGTATGACCATCCGCGTTTCGGCGAGATTCCCGGCCTGATACTCAACTCCGCCACCGCAAAGCCAGGGGCATTGGTGATAGTAGAGCATTCCTCGAAGTTCGATTTCAGCGATATGCCCGAATTTACCGAGAAACGCGAATACGGCAGCGTGAACTTCAGTTTCTTCAGAAAGAAACAGCAGGAAAAGTAAGACAGAAGATTAAGGTATAATCAGAAAGAAGACTCAAGATGGACAATAAGATAAGACTGGACAGAATAGAGGATGCCATTGAGGATTTCCGCAACGGCAAGATGGTGATAGTGGTTGACGACGAGGACCGCGAGAACGAAGGCGACCTGATCATGGCCGCCGAGAAGATCACGCCCGAGGACGTGAACTTCATGCTGAAGAACGCCCGTGGAGTGTTGTGTGCTCCGATCACGCAGGAGCGTTGCCGCGAGTTGAAACTGGATAAGCAGGTGGAGGACAACACCTCGATGCTCGGCACTCCGTTTACGGTGACCGTCGACAAGCTGGAAGGGTGTAGCACAGGAGTCAGCGCAGCCGACCGCAGCGCCACGCTGCGAGCCCTGGCCGATCCCGCGTCGGTACCAGAGACTTTCGGGCGCCCCGGACACATCAATCCCCTGTATGCCCAGGATCGCGGCGTGCTGCAGCGTGCCGGACACACCGAGGCCGCAGTGGACCTGTGCCGCCTCGCCGGACTCGAACCCGCCGGCGTGCTGATGGAGATAATGAACGAGGACGGCACCATGGCCCGCCTTCCCGAACTGCGCAAGCACGCCGACGAGTGGGGACTGAAGTTGGTCAGCATCGCCGATCTGATAGCATACCGTCTGAAGAACGACTCGTTGGTAGAGCGCGGCGAGGAAGTGGATCTTCCCACGGCATACGGACATTTCCACCTGATACCCTTCCGTCAGAAAGACAACGGGCTGGAGCATGTAGCCCTGATTAAAGGCGATGTGACGGGCGACGACCCCGTATTAGTGCGTGTGCATTCCAGCTGCGCCACGGGTGATATATTCGGCTCGATGCGCTGCGAATGCGGCGAGCAGCTGCACAAGGCCATGCAGGCCATCGACCGTGAGGGCCGTGGCGCCGTGATATACCTCAACCAGGAGGGCCGCGGCATCGGCCTTATGGAAAAGATCCGGGCATACAAGCTGCAGGAAAACGGCATGGACACCGTCGACGCCAACCTGCACTTAGGTCACAAGGCCGACGAGCGCGACTATGGTGTGGGTGCCAACATCCTGCATTCGTTGGGCATACGGAAAATGAAGCTGATGACCAACAACCCGATGAAGCGCATCGGACTGGACGGCTACGGCCTGGAGATAACGGAGATAATTCCGTTAGAGATAGAGCCCAACGAGTACAACCGGTTCTATATGAGGACGAAGAAGGAAAGGATGGGACATCGGCTAAACAAAGTGTAAGGACCCTAAGGACCTTAAAGACTCTAAGGACTCTAAGGACCTTAAGGACCTTAAGGACACTAAGGACTTTAAGGACCTTAAGGACCATAAAGAAAATTAAGAAAATCAAGAGAATAGTGTAAATTGGGGAATATATGAGGCGGACAATAACAGTAGGAGTGGTAGCGGCGATGGCGGCAGTGGCAGCTATGGCTTTCGGAGCCGGTGCCGAAAAGAGGGCATTGGGCCACGATGATTTCGACAACTGGAAGGGTGTGACCAACTACGGCGTGAGCCGTGACGGCGCATGGGTGACATACGCAGTCAATCCGCAGGAGGGTGACGGCGAACTGTTTTTCCGCAACGTGAAGACCGGCAAAAGCGTGATGATACCGCGTGGCTACAAACCGCAGTTTACCGCCGACGGCAAATATGGCGTGGCGTTGATCAAGCCTCAGTATGCCAAGACCCGCAAAGCCAAGATAGCCAAGAAGAAAGACCATGAGATGCCGACCGACTCCCTTGCAATGGTTGACTTAGAGACGCTGATGGTCGAGAAGGTTGCCGACGTCAAGAGCTATAAGTTAGGGCGCGACGGCGGCGACTGGGTAGCCTGGGTGTCGGCCGATACCGCCTACATCAAACCCAAGGAGCTTAAAGACAAGGATATAAACCGGCCCGTCGTGATGTACGACATGGAGACGGGTCAGAAACGCGCCATAAAATATGTGAAGGACTATGTGTTCTCGCGCGATGGAGGTAAATTGGCGCTGAGCATAGAGAAACCGGAGAAGGACACTCTGGCCACCAATAGCGTCGGGATGGTTTTCTTTCCGGACACGAGCTATGTGCTGATAGACCGCGACAAGAAATTTTACGGCACGCCCGTATTGGACTATGACGGCGAGAAACTTGCCTATACCTGCAGCGACGATACCGTGAAAAGCGGCACCAAGGACGTGAAGATATTCGTGAGCGACCTTCGCCACGAGATGCGCAGCCCCCGAGAAATCATATTGAATTATAAGGACCGCCAGGGCAATGCGCTTCGGCCTAACGAATACACTGAACCTAAGTTCTCGCACAACGGCAAACGGCTGATAGGTGGCGTCGCCCCTGTCATCGCCCCGGACGACACAACCATCTACGACTTCGAGACCGGCAAACTCGACATCTGGCGCTGGGACGCACCCATGACTCCGCCTCAGGAGAAACATAACCTTGATGATATCAAAAAGGTGTCGTATCCGGTAGTGGTTGACCTCGACAACGGCAAGCAGACTCTGCTGACCGACAACCTGCTGGAAACAGTCGAACCCGGCGACCGCTGGGACAGCGACTGGGTGTTGGTGGTGGACCGCAATGAATCCGTGGTAAGCGAGCAATGGAACTACTTCGCGCCCACGCGGATGTGCGTGATGAACGTGAACACCGGCGAGAAGCGCGAGGTGGGCAAGTTCATGTTAGACCAGCAGCCTCAGCTGTCGCCCTGTGGCAATTACGTGGCATGGTTCGACAACCGCACCTGGAACGTGTACGATATAAAGAACAACCGCACGGTCGATGCAGGCAAGGATGTGCCCGAGCCGCTGTGGGACACGCTGGACGAACATCCATCGCCCTCGATGGCCTGGGGCAGTGCCGGCTGGAGCAAGGATGACGACCGATTCTTGGTTTATGGCAAATGCGACATCTGGAGCCTCGACCCGAAAGGGGAGGCCAAGCCCGTGAACCTGACCAAAGGCAAGGGAGAGGCCGACGGAGTGCGGATTCGTTACAAGGAATTGGATCCCGAACACCGCTATCTCAGCGACGGCGACGTTATGACACTGTCGCTGTACGATTACAAGGACCATTACTACGGCCTGGGCTGGATGCGCTACGGCAAAAACGACACGCCTCACTTCGAGGTGCTGGACGGCCACGAATACAGCTATGTGCGCAAGGCCAAAGACGCACCGGTGTATACCTGGACGCGCGGCAATTTCTCCGAGATTCCCGAAGTGTGGCTGAGCAAAGGAACGGCCTTCGAGAAAGCGCAGAAACTGACGCAGGTCAGCGACCAGCTGAAGGACGTAAGATGGGGTACGGCGCAGCTGGTGAAATGGTACGCCTACGACGGCAAACCGACCGAAGGAGTGCTCTATGTTCCCGATGACCTCGACACATCTAAGCAATATCCGATGCTGTGCGTGTTCTACGAGACGGGAACGGAAGATCTGTACAGCCATTACACCATGCAGCCCTCGTGGAGCTGGGTGAACTATGGCTTCTATGTCAGCCGTGGATATGTGGTATTCGTGCCCGACATCCATTACACCTCCGGACGCCCCGGCGAGGACGCCTACAATTACGTGTGCAGCGGTGTGGAGGAGATGTGCCGCCGCTATCCCTGGATCAACAAGGACAAGGTCGGCATCGACGGCCAGAGCTGGGGCGGTTATCAGACAGCGTTCTTAGTTACACGCACCAATATGTTTGCCTGTGCCGGGTCGGGCGCTCCGGTGTCGAACATGACGTCGGCTTACGGAGGCATCCGATGGGAGTCGGGCGACTCACGCCAGGCGCAGTACGAGCAGGGTCAGAGCCGTATCGGCGGCAATCTGTGGGACAAGACACAGCAGTATATAGCCAACTCGCCGGTGTTCTACGCCAACCGCGTCAACACACCGCTGCTGATAATGCACAACGACAACGACGGCGCGGTGCCATGGTACCAGGGCATAGAGATGTTCATGGCCCTGCGACGTCTGCAGAAACCCGTGTGGATGCTGCAGTATAACGGCGAGAGCCACAACATTAAGGCGCGCAAGAACCGCAAGGACATCACAAAGAGACTGCAGCAATTCTTCGACCACTATCTGAAGGACGACCCGATGCCCAAGTGGATGAAGGAGGGCGTGCCAATGATCAGAAAAGGTCAGGAATTCGGATTCGAATTGATTGAGGACGAGACGAAATGATCTGGTTCGTAAACGCAAAGATCAATATCGGACTCCGTGTGGTCGGCAAGCGCCCGGACGGTTACCACAATCTGGAGACACTGTTCTATCCGGTAGGCGTTTATGCCGGGAGCGCGGAGAATCCCGAATCGTTCGGCGATGTATTGGAGATAACTCCTGTAGACATGCCGGGATTCAGTGTCGAAATGCGGGGCAGAACCATAGACTGTCCGCTTGAAAAGAATCTTGTTTACAAGGCTGCCAAGCTATATTTCGACGAACTGGCCACGCCCGGATTCGGAGCGCGGATAGTGCTGGAGAAGCATCTGCCGGACGGCGCCGGATTAGGCGGAGGCAGTGCTGACGCCGCTTTTACTCTTAAGGGACTGTCGGAACTCGACATCCGTGCCGACGACAAGACGTTGGCACGACTGGCTCCGCGGTTGGGTGCCGACTGTCCCTTTTTCATTTACAACCGTCCGATGTATGCCGAAGGTATCGGCGAACTGCTGGAGCCGGCGCCGGGCGTTGACCTGAGCGGATGCTGGATTACGATAATAAAGCCGAGAATTTACATATCGACCAAGGAGGCGTTTGCCGGAATACATTGCCGACCGTCGGAAACGGACCTGCGAGTGTTAGCGGGCAGGCCGTTGGAGGATTACAGATCGGTGGCCGTCAACGACTTCGAGGCGAGTGTGTTTCCCGCGCATCCCGAACTGCCGGCCATCAAGCGCAGACTGTATGATATGGGAGCGAAATATGCGTCGATGAGCGGAAGCGGCTCGTCAATATACGGCATATTCACCGACCGCGAACTTGCCGCGACGGCAAGACGTGAATTTATGAATGACGGAACTATCGAGGCTTCATACTTGTTAAAAATGTGAGGGACCTGATTGTGAAGTCATTCATATTCCAACCGCAGGGATAGAAATCTCACAGCCGGGTTACAAAAAGCCGATAAATTGTTGCGAAGAGTCCGTGATTAACATTTATTGGCATAAAATTTGTAAGGTATGAGACATAATAAGAAGCGCCGTCATTATGATAACGGCACGCAACATCCCGGAACGGGTCAAAGGAATATGGAAGAAAACACTACAAATAAGAATGCACAGGAAGCGCCTGAAAACGACGTAGTTGTAGACGAAGTGAACAGCACGCCGGCAGAGGAACAGGAGGCCGGGCACGTGGTGGCCGAGGGTGCCGACGAAGAGCTGAGCGAAGAAGCTAAGCTTCAGAAGGAAGTAGACGAACTTAAGGGAAAACTGGACAAGGCCAAAAACGACGAACTATATCTTCGTGCCGAGTTCGACAATTTCCGCAAGCGCACACTTAAGGAGAAGTCCGAACTGATCAAGAACGCCGCCGAATCGGCCTTCAAGGGGCTGCTGCCCGTGGTTGACGACATGGAGCGCGCATTGGCTCACAGCGACGACACTACCGACCCCAAGACACTGCGCGAGGGGATGGAGCTGATATACAAGAAGCTGAAGAAATACATGGAGCAGAACGGAGTGAAGGAGATGGAAACCACCGGCAATCCGTTCGACGCCGACAAGGCCGAGGCCATAGCCATGGTGCCCGCACAGTCCGAGGATCAGAAGGGCAAGGTGATAGACACCGTGGAAAAGGGATATACTATAAACGATAAAGTGCTGCGCCACGCTAAGGTAGCCGTCGGCCAGTAAAATCCCGGCTGGAGATTCCTACAGTCGGATAAATAACAAGGAGCCGGAATTATGGCAGACGAGAAAAGAGATTATTACGAGGTGCTTGGCGTCAGCAAGGACGCGACCCCGGAAGAAATAAAGAAAGCGTATCGCAAGATGGCGGTCAAGTACCATCCTGACCGCAATCCGGGCGACAAGGCCGCCGAGGAGAAATTCAAGGAGGCCGCGGAAGCCTACGACGTATTGAGCGATACGGAGAAGCGCGCCAAGTACGACAAGTTCGGCCACTCGATGGGTCCGCAGGGCTTCGGTGGCGGAGGCGGCTACGGCGGTTTCGGCGGTGGAATGTCGATGGAGGATATCTTCGCCCACTTCGGCGATATTTTCGGCGGACATTTCGGCGGCGCTGACTTCGGCGGCTTCGGCGGTGCTGCGGGCGCACGTCCGCGTCGTCACGTCAACAAAGGCACCGACCTGCGTATCACCGTCAAGGTGACGCTGAAGGACATCAAGGAGGGCGTAGACAAGAAACTGAAGATTCCCATGCAGGTGGCATGTCCCCACTGCAAAGGCACCGGCGCCAAGGACGGAACGGCGTTCCATACGTGTCCGCGATGCAACGGCTCGGGTTATGTCACCACCGTGCAGCAGACTTTCATGGGCGCGATGCAGAGCCAGGCGGTATGTCCCGAATGTAACGGCGAGGGGAAGATCATAACCGAGAAGTGCCAGTACTGCAACGGCACGGGCGTGGAGAAGAAGGAGGAGATAGTCAGCTTCCACATCCCCGCCGGCGTGGAGGACGGCATGGTGCTGACGTTGCGCGGCAAGGGCAACGCCCCGCGTGGCGGCGGCGTGAACGGCGACCTGCTGATCAAGATACAGGAGGAGAAGGACCCCGAACTGATACGCGATGAGAGCGACCTGATCTATAACCTGATGCTGGACTTCCCGACGGCAGCGTTGGGCGGTCAGGCCGAGGTGCCGACCATCGACGGACGCGCACGCCTGAAGATAGCACCCGGCACGCAGCCCGGCAAGGTGCTGAGACTCCGCGGCAAGGGACTGCCTAAGATGAACTCCAGCCATGTGGGCGACCTGCTGGTCAACGTGATGGTGTACGTGCCCGAAAATCTGACCGATACCGAGAAGGCAGCCATCGAAAGCCTGAAGGACGCACCCAACATCGTGCCCACCAAGTCGACTTCAGACCGCATCTTCTCCAAGCTCCGCCACATCTTCTCGCGCGAGAAGGAAGGGGAATAGTGGCAGTTTGCAGTAGTTTAAAGAGTTGAAAAAGTTTAGAAAGTTAAGATAATACTTGTAACGATATGAAGAGACCCGTCAGCGACCGCTGGCGGGTTTTTTGTCTATTATTGGGCCCTGCTTTTTTACATAAAAAGTGCTAAATTAACACTTGGATGAATAATTAACAATAATTAACAGTTGGGGGGTAATTTGTAAAATTATGTTTAACTTTGTGGCGCAATAGCAGTAAGACGATCGTCCCATACCCCGATATAAATGTATGTCGACACAAGATCAATACAGAAAGTGAAAAACAAAAAACAATAATATTAACTTTAACTACTTACTCACATGCAGAAAAGAGTACTTGCTTGTTTATTGGCAAGTCCGCTGGCGCTCAACGCGTTAGCAGATATCACCGTAAACGGTGACCTTGTCAATGGAGGAGAAGGATGGGATCAGTCCGGAGTCAGTGGAGTGAATATCTTCAACGGCACTGGCGTGAACTGTCCTATGATGGGAGGAGTACTGAACACATCTCTGACGGTTCAGAACCCCGGTACATATAAGATTGCGTTCACTAATCCTGCAAATATCAAGGTTTCCGTGACTGTGAACGGAAAGACGGTAGAGGCAGAAGGAAATGTTGAATTTGAAGTAACAGAGGCCAACACTACAGTGGCATTGAAGGTTGAATCCGCCGATAAGATCAACGGCTTCAGCTTCGAAAAGGCAGAACTGGTAGTTGTGGTTAACTTCGATGAGATCCGTACCTCTCTGGAGGGCAATCTGAATGCAATCAATCCTATTGCGCTTCCTGAACTTGACACAGAGCGTGCCGCTGCAAAGAGCCTTTGGAGCCAGTATAACGGCGAAGATGGACTGAAGGCACAATGGGATGCACTGGCTGCGAATGTAGCAAAAGTGACTTATAATGATGCTGCTACAGACCTGAAGGTTTACAATGAATTCCAGCTTTGGAAAACACCCAATGCCATTCAGGCAGCAATAGATGCATTGAAGCCCACTGTAGAGACATACAACGAGGCGGCAAAAGCAGAGACCAATACCTGGACTCAGATTGTAAAGCCCAATCTTGACAAATACGCCGCGCTGCAGGCAGATCTGACTGAACTGGAGGCAAGCCTGAGGACTCAGAAGACGGCTCTGGACGAGGCTAACGGTGCAGTAACCGAGGGTGCATGGAAGGATGCCTATGCAGTCAATATGAAGGCTTCGAACGAGGCATATGCGGCTGCTGTCGCAACATTTGATGCATTCAAGAATGCGGTAGACGAAGCGTTCCCCGCTCCGCAGTATAATCTGGATCAGGTTGTAATAGAGTTCGAGAGCCAGAAACCGGCCGTCGAGGCAAAGATCGCAGAGATAGTATCAGCCATGCAGAAAGCCGCTGATGACTGGACTGCATATAAGGATCTGATGAATCTGCAGGCTCAGCTCAGCACCGCCGCTACGGATGTGAATACAGCACTGGACCAGCTTGATGCAGAATCGAACGATGTATATAATAAGTATATCGCTGCTCAGAAGATCGAAGTCAACAAGATTTATAACGATGCCTTGAACGCTGTGACAATCAAGAACGGCAATCCTGTCGGTGCGGCTGCAGCCAAGGAAGGAGACACTACTATCATCAATGATGCCATCGCTGCAATCCAGAATGTACTGACACAGTCCAAGCAGAAGATACAGGAGACTGACCAGGCATACAAGGATGCGATGGCTGATGTAAAGGCATTGCAGGATGAGCTCAATAAGGTACGTGTGCTGTATACTCTACCCGAGGATCAGCAGAAGGAGTTCCAGAAACTCGTCAAGGCTGCTCAGGATCTGATCAATGCCCTGAAGACTAAGATCGAGGCTGGCTATGCCGCAGATGTTCCTGCAATTCCCGATTATACGGAAGATGTCACAGCTATCAACGAAGCTATCCAGGCTGTCAAGGACTTCAATGTAAACTGGGCGCCCATTGCCGAACTGTGGTCGATGTACAACGGACTGCAGGGCTATGTCAAGCAACAGCAGCAGGAGTCGGAAATTAAGGTTGACGAATTCGATCTGAGCGGCAAGTTCGCCGGCACCTACACTACGATCATGGATGCCATCAATGCCTTAGGCACAATGATAGGCGCAGAAGACTTCAACCAGCAGGTATTCGACAAGGGTATTGCCGATGTCAAGATTGATATAGAGAAATCCAAGGAAAATGCCAAGAACCTGATGACTGCATACAAGGAAGCTTCCAAAGCAGTCAAGGACTTCAAGGGTGCTATAGATACTCTCGACAAGGATATCAAGGGCAAGCTGATAGTCAAGGGAAGTACCTGGACGGCAGATGCGTTCAAGAACGGACCGGTCTATACCGCCCTTGTACAGACACAGTCAGGTTTCCAGGCCAGTCTGTCGGAGGCTGCCGCAGCAAATGCCCAGGATGCCTATGCCAAGGCAACGGAACTGCAGACTGCAATACAGGAATATGGCTGGCAGGTTAACGTACGCGAGGTTACAGAGGCATTCGAGGTAGCATCAACTCAGGTAGGCAACTATAATGCTGTAGACAATGCCATCAAGGCCCTCAAGGTAAATGCCGGCATAGGCAACGACGAAGTCGTATATGACGGTAAGGATACCCTGGGACTTGATGCTCTCGATACAGAACTGAAGGCTGCCAAGGATGCCATCGACGCCCTCGTAAGCGGCTATACCGGTGACGAGGATGTCGACACCAAGGCATGGAGCGAGATCGACAGGGCCCTGAATGAGCTGTTAGGTAAGGTTGACGCCAAGAATCAGGAAGTAAACAAACTGAAGGACAACCAGAAGGCATACGATGAGCTGATGAATCTCTTCGCACCCTCACTGCAGGATGCCCTCGATGCACTGATTCAGTATAACCAAGACTATTCGCTGACTCCCGCCAAGGAATATTATGCAAACCTGATCAACGGCGAGGGTACGGAGGAAACACCGTCGCTCCAGAAACAGCACGACGCGCTTAAGGCCGAGATTGACAAGGCCCTTAAGGAGGACCGCAATGTCAAGGAATTGCAGGCCAAGCTGACGGGTAAGATCAACAACCTGTCGAAGGCCATCTCCGACATGAAGCTTGCGATCCAGGCCAACAACTCCAACCACGACGCTCAGCTGGTCAAGAGCGATGAAGTCCGTAAGCATATCCAGGGTGTAATCGAGTATATCGAGAATAACGATAAGGGTGGTTTGGTTCCGACCTGGAAGGAAGATCTCGAGAAACTGATGAACGATGATCTGGCCAATGTGGATCTTGACGTCAACAAGTTCTACGGCGTAGGTCAGTCGGCCAAGGAGAATGCAGGACTCATCAAGCGCTATGAGGAGATCATGGCAAAGGCTGACCAGTATAAGGCCGGATTCGACAATGTGGTTGAAGATACCAATAATGCCACCATTACGGGTGCCGATTGGGCTGATACGCAGAACAAGCTGAATGGCGCCTACAACCAGGCTATCCGTCAGTATAATGACTTCTTCGCACTGTCCAATAAGGATTATCGTGAGTATATCCTCAAGGTTGTTAAAACTCACGAGATCATCTATCAGTACAGCGAGAAGATCGCGCAGCTGTTGTCTGACGTCAAGAGCTGGGTTGCTGATAACAACAAGAATAAGGTGGTATTCACCGAGGATGACTTCAATGCTATAGCAACAACACCGGCCAACGCATTGATAGCTGAGATCGGCGACAAGGTGAAAGCCATGATGACGGATGCTAACGAAGCTGCCCAGCAGTATTACGGCGAGGCAACGACTGGCATCTATCCGAAGGCCAAAACAGCGATTACTGATGCTGACGATGCAATGATAGGCGCTGAGATTTCAGAGGAAATCAGAACTAATGCGCTTACAGTGGCTCGAAATGACCAGGCCACTATGGAGGAACTCTACAAGGGTGCACCCGATGCCAGTGATGCCGAAGCAATGGCTACTTCGACCTTCTGCCTGCTCCCGATGGACAATGTAGCCAATACCTACGATCACTTGATGCAGAGCATCAACGTAGAGAAGGCCGCTCATGACCAGTGGGATCAAACATACAAAGCCGCTGAAAAGACTCTGGATGACCTGACTGAACAGATCAAGAAGATAGTAGACGCCGGCGATCCCTCCATTGAGACACTTGCAGGATATGTTGCCGAGGCTGATGCCCTCAATACGACGGCAACATCCGATACGGAGCTGATCAGTAATCTGGTTGAGGATACGACAGAGCTTAACCGTATACTTGCTGCAGCTCAGGCTCTTGTAGACGAGAAACAGGCAGCCTTCGACAAGGACCAGGCCAACAAGGATGCTGCTGATAAGTATGCTATTGCATTTGACGATCTCAACAGCGATCTGGAAGCCCTGAAGGCATTCGCGGCATCCGTTGCCGGTGGCGCCGGATATAACTTCGGAGCCATAGAGGGTCTGGTGGCATACTTCGAGGAACTGTATACAAAGACATATCCGACGACGCTGGTTGCCAATAAGGCAGTTATCGACGCAGCTCTTGCCAATGCCCAGAATGCGATAAACAACGGTTATGCAGATATCAAGACTCAGGAGAATGTAGCTCTGCAGACCCTGCTCGCCGATACAAAGGTAGCCTTCAACAATGCCAAGGTTATAGATCCGCATACACTCACGGATGCTGAACTGGCAGAGATCAATCTCCAGATCAACAACCTGGAAACCGAGATCAACAACACACTCGGAGGCATAGCAGTACCCGACAAGAAGGATGATTACAGCGCAACTGCACGTAAGCTGGAGAAGGATCTGTCGGATATCTATGTGAAGCTGATGAGCAGCTACGAGAGTCAGGAAGGTGTTGATGGCGGCGACCCACTGCCTGGAATCATTGCCGAACTGAATGCCAAGCATGCAGAGGTGATGGGCGTGATCGACGCTGCCAAGGCAGATCTCGCCAAGTGCCTGGCGAGTGTACAGGAAGAATTTGCTAGCAAATACGAGGCTCTCGTCGGAGAACTGAACGGCATTCAGACTACCTATACTAATGAGGGTAGTACACTCGTGATCACCAAGGACCGCTATGTAGCCCAGATGGAAGCCGTCAAGGCTGCCGTATCGGCTCTCCTTGCTGAGGTTCAGGATGCCGAGGCAAAAGCCCAGATAGTGAAGGCCAATAACGATGCGTTCGTCAAGTTAGGAGCGGAACTCGATGGTTATCAGGCACAGCTTGATGCCATCAAGACCGAGGCTGAGGGACATGGCGTATTGGAATCGATTGAGAACATAGTAAACAATATCGAGTTCTGGATCGGTCAGGATCGTGAGTGGCTTGCATCACAGCATGAAGACGGAAAGCTCAATGCAGAGTCTACACTGAACAATGTAGATGAGATAGTATACAATCTCGACTTTGCTACCGCGGTGAGTGAGAATGTGTATGTACGGATAATGAATCAGCAAACCTACGAGACTCTGTCCGAGGCTTATGCTGCCCTGGGTCAGAATCTGGTTCCTGAGGTTAAGGATGAGCTTAAGAATCAGCTTGATGCACTGTCCGTACGTCATGAGACTGCATTCCAAAGAATGGAAGAAGCTGTGCAGAAATACAAGGCACGAGAAATCACTGGAGAAGAGTACAAGACCATCGTCCATGAGGTTGTAGATGAGTTCAACTCGATCATCGAAGCTGCAAACGTCTTGAAGACGAGTGCTGATGAGAACACATTCGTACTGGGTGATGTCAACCTGGAGCCCGATGGCGAGGTGAATGTAGTAGACGTACAGATCCTCATCAACTGGGTCGGCGAGGACATGACCTATCAGAAGCTGTATGAGGAGAATGCCCGTCAGGCATGCGCAGCAGACGTAACAGGTGGCAAGGACCTCAACATCGCCGATGTGACGAAGCTGATCTCCATGGTTATCAACCAGGGTGCCGAATCCGATCCGAACGCAGCTCCGACAAGGGCTCCGCGCCGCACTGTGGCAGCAAGCCAGGGTGTGTACGGAATGGAGATGGTATCGTCAGAGGGCACAGGCCGCGAGTACGTGATGGCATTGACTGGAGTCAACGGTTTCGTAGGCGCACAGATAGACGTGAACCTGCCCGCCGGCATGACCCTCGAGAGCGTCGAGCTGGCCGATGCATCGACCGATCACGAGATCGCAGTATTCGACAACGGCAGCGGCAACTACCGCCTCGTAATCGCGTCCATGACCAACAGCACCGTCAATGCAGTGGATGGCGTGATGCTCCGCATTCACACCACAGGCATCGGTACTCCGGAAATGGAGAATGTAATCTTCGCTGATGAGATGGGTAACGCCGAACAGCTGAAGAAAGGCGGCAGCTCGGCTATCGAGAACATCATCAACGATGCACGTAACCTCCGTGACCGTATCTATGACGTATCCGGTAAGGTTATGCGTAAGATCCAGAAGGGAATCAACATCATCCGTCACTCCAACGGTAAGACCACCAAGGAGATGCATTGATCGTGTCGCGACTCTAATATAGTCAGTTAACAATCCCGGGAGGGGCGGTGCGGCATTACCGCACCGCGCTTCCCGGAAATTAGAAATTCCAATAAAATGAAAATCACTTTCCAAAATAAATCGCTTAAGGCTATGATGTGGCTTGCCATGTTCATGCTGTGCGGCATGACAGGCAATGCGGCGGAAACGGCTCAAAGCGAACTCTCGATTGACCCTGTCAGCTTCTCGAACAAGGACAAGAAGATGGTGGCCGTCAATTTTGAGAACAAGGAACCCATAGCAGGAATGCAGTTTGACGTCATTCTTCCGAGTTTCCTGGAATTTGACGGTGACGAGGCCGAGTTGAATCCCGAGCGTATAAAGACTCATTACTGTCAGATGAATCCCAAAACAGGTAGGGTCATAATCTACAGTATGCCTCAGGCTACTATTCAGGGTGAAGACGGTGCGTTGGTTTACCTGCCCGTCAAGGTTAAAGGCAATGTGTCGCAGCCTCAGTCTGGAAGCATAACTGTAAAGGGCATCGTTTATTCAGGCGTAGCCTCCGCAGGAAACGCACAACAGTGGTCGCAGCCCGATTTTACTGTTCAGGCCGCTTACTCTCCTTACCATGCCACGGTGACGCCTTCATCGGACAAGGTATCCGTAAAGCCCGGCACTCCCACGACTATCGGATTCAATTTCGAGGCCGACTGCAAGGTAGTAGGATTCCAGCTTGATATAGTTATGCCTGAAGGTCTGAAATTGGACGCAGAATCGATTGTAAAGTCCAACCGGTGTCCGAGTCAGTCAGTGATATCGCTGTACGACAACGGCACGTTTTATCGTGTGGTTTTTGCCGACATGAGACATAAGGGACTGACCGGCGATTCGGGCGAGGTGTTTACTATCAATTTCAATTCGGATGCCACATATAGCGTAGCGGCAGCCGAAATAAAGGTTCAGAACATACAGATCTCCAATCAGAACGACGAAATCGTCATTGTAGATCCGTTCAGCATCCAGGCAGTGAACGAGACACCTCTGTATCAGACTCTGACTGCAGCGGTGACAAACCTCGAGACAGCACTCCAGACAGCTCTTGCTACCATAACTCAGGAGTGTCCCGATGTTGCCGATCAGTATGACGGCTCTGAACTTTCAACAAGAATCGCCCAGATTTCGCAGGATATCGAGAATTACTATGCCGCTGGCAATCTGACCGAGAATGCTGCAGCCATCAACACTGCCATAGCAGGCGTAGAGGCAGACATCAATGCATACGTCGAGGCCGCCAAGGCAGCAGAGGATCAGTATAAGGACTGTCTCTTATACACATCTGACGCTGCCGACGACGGAGAG
>UQMZ01000052.1 GCA_900542185.1 uncultured Bacteroidales bacterium | reverse complement strand
CGAGATGAGCGCTAGTCTCGTGGGCTCGGAGATGTGTATAAGAGACAGATATGACCGAGCGGGGCTTTTTCATGGAACTGAAGGAAATAATCCCAGGCCGGTCTCTTGTGGAGCCGGTATGCACCATGAAGCGTGGCAATGCCCCCAAGCAGTTCAAGGAAACGGAAGAAATCAAGAGTGTGGCCAGCGTAAAGACAATCACGCCCGATGTGGCCGATATGGATGCTTTGGATCTGGATCAGTTTGACGAGAACTCATTCAACGACGATGATCTGGAGCAAGGATTCGACATTATGGACATGAACTGATCTTCGGTCGCTAAGGACACATTTACTCAGGTCAAAACCAAAGGCTCTGTCCCTTAATCCGGGAACAGAGCCTTTGGTTTATCTGAATGGTTTGTCAGGATGTTTTATCTAAATCGATTATCTGAACAGTTTGGCGAATAGGCCGCCGCTGTCCGGTTTGAAGTTCACGTTCAGGCCGTCGTCGTTTTTGGAGAAAAACAGAATGTGGTCCCTGAATACGAACGCAACGTAATTGTCGAATTCCAGTATTGCGGTGAGGCTGCGGATCAGGAAGCGTTTGAACGGGGAGAAGTCGTCGAGTTTATCCACCACAATCTCCATGTCGTCGGCCGAGAGGTCATGGTGTGGCTTCAGCAACTCCACGAAATAAGGAATATTGAGCTCCTCGCGATGCTTGGGGCTCTTGCTGTAGTTCTTGTATATCTCTTTTATGACTTCTTCTGTGATCATGTGTCGGTCAGGTATTAGAGGAGAGGCTCAGTGTGGAGAGACAGATTAAGAAAGCTTAAAGAAGACATTTCCACGCTTGCTATATTAATAACGACCCGCCGGGCGGTTCGGTTCATCAAAGAAGCGGTTGTTTGCAAAATTAGATAAAAAAATTTAAAAACAGTTTAATTGACTGATAAAATTTTTACGAATAAATTTAGTGCAACAGGGGGATGAGTCTTAAAATAGACCCATCCCCCTGTAATATGCTATAATGATTTGGTCGCGAATTATCCGAGGAAGCTGAGCAGCACGCCTGCTGCGACAGCCGAACCGATCACGCCGGCCACGTTCGGGCCCATGGCGTGCATCAGCAGATAGTTCGACGGGTCGTATTCCAGACCGAGGTTGTTGGAGATACGCGCGGCCATAGGCACTGCCGATACGCCTGCGTTTCCGATCAGAGGATTGATCTTCTTGTTGGGACGCAGGAACAGGTTGAACACCTTGACGGAAAGCACGCCTGCGGTGGACGCGAGGATGAATGCCACAAAGCCGAGGCCGAATATCAGCAGCGTGTCCAGGGTCAGGAACTTGTCGGCCTGGGTGGAGGCACCTACTGTGAATCCGAGCAGGATGGTCACGATGTCGGTCATGGCGTTGCTGGCGGTCTTGGCCAGACGCGTGGTCACGCCGCTTTCACGCAGCAGGTTGCCGAAGAACAGCATACCGAGCAGCGGAATGCCCGAAGGCACGATGAAGCAGGTCAGGATCAGGCCGACGATAGGGAACAGGATCTTCTCGTTCTGGCTTACCACACGGGCCGGTTTCATCTTGATCTTGCGTTCCTTGTCGGTGGTGAGCAGTCGCATAATCGGGGGCTGGATCAGGGGAATCAGCGCCATGTATGAGTATGCCGACACGGCCACCGCACCCAGCAGGGCGGGATTGAGCTTGGATGTGGTGAAGATGGCCGTCGGGCCGTCGGCGCCACCGATGATGGCCACACATCCGGCGCTGAGGGGGTCGAAGCCGCACAGCAGCGCGAGCATGTAGGCGCCGAAGATACCGAACTGTGCGGCACCGCCTATCACCATCAGCTTCGGATTGGCCAGCAGGGCCGAGAAGTCGGTCATGGCTCCCACGCCCAGGAACACCAGCGGCGGGTACCAGCCCTTCTCCACACCGTTATACAATATGTTCAGAACCGAGCCGGGCTCGTATATACCGATCTCCATACCGGTCTGGAATGGGATGTTGCCCACCAGCATACCGAAGCCGATGGGTACCAGCAGCAACGGCTCGAAATTCTTCTTGATGGCCAGATACACGAAGAAGCAGCCCACGGCCAGCATCACCAGATTGGTCCACGAACAGTTGTAGAATCCGGTGAAGTGCCAGAAGCTTTCCACGGCCTGACCCAAAAACTCCCCGAAGGAGTAGGATGAAAGTAACAGCATGAGTCGTTGTATTATTCAAGAATAAGAATATCCGAGCCCTCGAGCAGTGTGTCGCCGGGAGCGCAGCATATTTTTGCCACCTTGCCCGACTTGTCGGCGCGGATGTCGTTCTCCATCTTCATGGCTTCGAGCACTGCCACCTTCTGGCCGATGGTCACTTCGTCGCCCACAGCCACGGCTATGCTCATGATGGTGCCGGGCAGCGGCGACTTGATTGCGCCTGGATTGTTGGTCTTGGGAGTGGCGGCCGGCTTGGACGTCACCTTGTTCTCGTTCAGCTGAGCGCCGGTGTTGGTCTTGCCCGACTGCGACAGCGCGGGCTTCTTGTTTACTTTGGATGCGGCCGGACGGTCTATCTCCACCTTGTAGGGAACGCCGTTCACCTCGACCTCGGCCTCGTTGTCCACGATATCGCCCACGGCCACGGTGAACTTCATGCCGTTGATCTTATACTTATATTCTTTCATTAGTTGCTTCTGATTTTGGAGGGTGTCTGACAAGACACGCTCAATGAGTTTGGAGTGCTGTGAGGCACTGTGAAAGTTGGGGTATTACTTCTTAAGGCTGCGGCGGTGATCCGCGTTGCGGTTGTCTATCTCAGGCACGACGCGCAGGTTGTAGATCTTGGAGTTCCAGGGGCTGTAAGCCTTGCGCATTCTGCGGATGGTCAGGATGGTGTCCTCTATGTCGTGACCTTGTCCTGTGTGTTCTGCCAGGGCCATTGATATGGCGGCGATGACTTCGCCGGAGTCGGATTCGTCGTGATGGTCTTCCTTGGTTGTGGCGTCCACGCCGTGGGCCTTTCTCTTTTTCGAGGAATGGATCATGGTGGAAATCTTGCCGAAACCCAGGAACAGGATGCTGAGCAGTATAAGCGCGCACAGCACGATGCTCATGGCTATGATGGTGATAGCCCCTCCGAACCGGTCGTTTTCAGCGGCGTTGCGGGCCTTCTCGGCCTGTATGGCCTTGCGCGTCATCTCGCTCTCCTGCACCGTGTTCACCTCCTTGGAATTCACCCAGTCGCCTTCCACATCGGTCTGCCCGCCCTGTTTGCTTACCTCTGTATAGGTCTGCTCCGGGTCGGTCAGAATGGCGGCGGGTGCGGTCAGAGGCATGGCTAATGCCACGCACAGTGTCAGGCCGGTCAATATTTTTTTAATCATAAACGTAATGATAAAGGATGCGCGGGCGGCGATGCGAAACCATCGCCGCCCGGCGTCGTGAGTGTTAGAGAGGTATATTGCCGTGTTTCTTGGCCGGGTTGGTCAGCTTCTTGGTAGCCAGCATGTTCAGGGCCTTGATGATACGGAAGCGGGTGTTGCGCGGTTCGATCACATCGTCGATGTAACCGTACTTGGCAGCCTGGTAGGGGTTGGCGAACAGGTCGCGGTATTCGTCCTCTTTGGCTTGGATGAACTCGGCGGGATTCTCGGCGGTCTTTGCCTCCTTGGCATAGAGTACGCCTACAGCACCCTCGGCGCCCATCACGGCTATCTCGGCGCTGGGCCATGCATAGTTCATGTCGCCGCGCAGCTGCTTGCAGCTCATCACGATGTGCGAGCCGCCGTAGCTCTTGCGCAATGTCACGGTCACCTTGGGCACCGTAGCCTCGCCGTAAGCGTACAGCAGCTTGGCGCCGTGCAGGATCACGCCGTTATACTCCTGGCCTGTTCCGGGCAGGAAGCCGGGCACGTCAACCAGCGTTACCAACGGGATGTTGAAGGCGTCGCAGAAACGTACGAAGCGTGCGCCCTTGCGGCTGGCATTGCTGTCCAGAACGCCGGCCAGCACCTTGGGCTGGTTGGCCACTACGCCCACGGCCTGTCCGTTGAAGCGGGCGAAGCCGATGATGATGTTCTTTGCAAAATCCTTGGAAACCTCCAGGAACTCGCCGTTGTCGACGATGGCGGAGATAACCTCGTACATGTCGTAGCTTTTCTTGACGCTGTCGGGGATGATGTCGTTCAGCTTGTCCTCCAGACGGTCGATCGGGTCGTTGCACTCTACGAGCGGAGTCTCCTCCATGTTGTTCTGAGGCATATAGCTCAGCAGCTTGCGTACCAGAGCCAGAGTCTCCTCCTCGTTCTCTGCCGCGAAGTGTGTCACGCCCGATTTGGTGGCGTGTACCGAAGCGCCGCCCAGGTTCTCCTGCGACACGTCCTCGCCCGTTACGGTCTTGACAACCGACGGACCGGTCAGGAACATGTAGCTCAGGCCCTTGGTCATGATGGTGAAGTCGGTCAGAGCGGGGCTGTAGACTGCGCCGCCGGCGCACGGACCCATGATGGCCGAAATCTGGGGAATCACACCCGATGCCAGGATGTTGCGCTGGAATATCTCGGAATATCCGGCCAGTGCGTTGATACCCTCCTGGATGCGGGCGCCGCCCGAGTCGTTAAGGCCGATGACGGGTGCGCCCATCTTCATGGCCATATCCATCACCTTGCATATCTTCAGCGACATGGTCTCCGACAGCGAGCCGCCGAACACCGTGAAGTCCTGTGCGAACACATATACCAGACGACCCTCGATGGTACCGAAACCGGTCACCACGCCATCGCCGAGGATGTGCTTCTTGTCCTGTCCGAAGTTGGTGCAGCGGTGTGTCACGAACATGTCGAGTTCCTCGAAGCTACCTTCGTCCAGAAGCATTGCGATACGCTCGCGTGCGGTGTATTTGCCGCGTGCGTGCTGCTTCTCAATGGCTTTTTCACCGCCACCGAGACGACACTCGGCGCGTTTCTCGATCAGCTGGCTGATTTTCTCTTCCTGTTTGCTCATTATATTCTATAATTATAGACTGCGAGTCCGGCTGATAATCTCGATTACAGACCGAACTCGCTTATATGTTTTTATTTGTTAGGATTTTCGCAAAGCTCAGTAAGCACGGCTTCGGTGCTCTTGGGGTGGAGGAAAGCGATGTGCAGGCCGTCGGCGCCCTTGCGCGGAGCCTTGTCGATGAGGCGTACGCCCTTGTCCTCGCATTCCTTCAGCGCGTTGGCCACGCCGTCCTCTACAGCGAATGCTATATGGTGCATACCGCCGCGTCCGCCGTTCTTCTCGATGAACTTGGCGATGGTGCTGTCGGGGCTGGTGGCCTCCAGCAGCTCTATCTTGGTGTCGCCTGCCTTGAAGAAGGCGGTAGTTACCTTCTGGTCTTCCACTACTTCCTGCTTGTAGCATTTCAAGCCAAGAACGTTCTCGTAATACTTGATGGCCTCTTCCAGATTCGGAACTGCGATGCCAATGTGCTCAATGTGTGAGATTTCCATTGATTTTGTATTTAGGTTATATGTTGTGTTTGTCACTCATATCCGGCAGGTGACACGGCGCGGGTGCGCGCAGGGACCTACATCGGTACGCAAAAGTAGTGAAAAAAACCGATATGACAATCAGAAGATAGTTAATTTTAACAAAAGTTTAACGAGATATGCATCCCTATCCGTATGTACTGTGTGTATCAGGGTTGATCCAGCCGGTTTATCTCATTGATTTCGTGCAGCAGGCGGCGGTTCATGCAGCGGCGTTCCGGGTCGCGCCACCATCCCCATTTGCAGAAGTAGCGGCACATATTCACGATGTGTATCCGAAGCATGCGCCATGACCGGTACGAAGCCTGCC
This sequence comes from uncultured Bacteroidales bacterium, assembly GCA_900542185.1. GTDB lineage: Bacteria > Bacteroidota > Bacteroidia > Bacteroidales > Muribaculaceae > Lepagella. The sequence goes on along the minus strand of UQMZ01000052.1, from coordinate 16,793 downwards.
GGTGGTCGTGCACCACGCCGGCCTGTGGCCACAGCAGCGTCGGGCTGACGGCATGGATGCGGCGTGTCAGGTCGATGTCCTCGGGATACATGAAGAATCGCTCGTCGAACATGCCGACACGGTCCAGCGTATTCATATTCAGCAGCATGAAACTGCCCTGGAAATAAGGCACGTCAAGAACGGCGTCAAGCGGAGCGTGTCTTATCAGATAGCGGTTGTTGCGCGCCCGGAACCATGACGCCGGCAGGAATCTGCGGCCGAACACGTCCCAGGGCGTAGGGAGTAGGCGGGCGGTATATTGCGGAGTGCCGTCGGGATTGAGCACCCTCGGATGCATGGCGCCGACGTCGGGATGGCTTTCCATGAAAGCCGTCATCTTATTCAGTTCTTCGGGATTGAAATATACGTCGCTGTTCAGAACCAGATGTATGGTCGAACCGAGCTGACGGGCGCGCTTGATGGCCGCGTTATGGGCCGCTCCGAAGCCCGGATTCAGCAGCGGGATGTATTCCGCACCATGCTCGGCGCAGAACCTGCGCATGGCATCGTCGCCGTAATTGTCCACGATGTACAGGCACGCCACTCCGCATCCCTTAAGGGATGACACGCAGCGATGCAGTTCGGCGCAATCCGTACGGTATGTCACTATCGAGACTGTCAGCATGACGCAAAATTACTCAAAAATCACGATTTTACACCATGATTCGCCTCTATATTTTGGGTATGTCACAAATAAATGTTAATTTTGCTGTTCCAAATGAACTCTTTTTGGATTCCTTGCATGGATTCGGGGAGTTCCGTAAACAGGTTTACAGTAATCAGATGAAAATAACGCCACAGGTAATAGCGTCCATGATATCGGGACGCGTTGAAGGTGACGAGAACATAGAGATACGCGGTTTTGCCAAGATAGAGGAGGCTAAGCCGGGTGACATCACGTTTATCGCCAATCCGAAGTACGGACACTTTATCCACAGCACCAAGGCCTCGGCCGTGCTTGTATCAGACGATTTCGATACGGAGGGTGCCGAAGTGCCGGCCTTGATACGCGTCAAGGATCCCTACAAGTCGCTTGCCGACCTGCTGAATGCCTTCGAGTCGCAGAAAAGCGCGCCGGTAGGCATCGAGCAGCCGTGTCACATAGCCGAAGGAGTGGAAGTGCCGACCGACGCATACGTGGGAGCGTTCGCCTATATCGGCAGGGGTGTGAAGCTCGGCGTAGGCGTTAAGATTTATCCCCAGGCATACGTAGGCGACGGATGCGAGATCGGCGACAACACCGTGATACGCGCCGGTGTGCGTCTGTACGAGGGCGTCAAGATTGGCCGGCGCTGCATTCTGCATAGCGGATGCGTGATAGGTGCCGATGGTTTCGGCTTCGCTCCCTGCGCCGACGGCAGTTATGAGAAGATACCGCAGATAGGCATCGTGGAGATAGCCGACGATGTGGAGATCGGCGCCAACACGACAGTTGACCGCGCCACGTTCGGCGCCACGCGCATAGGCGAGGGCACCAAGCTGGACAACCTGATTCAGATAGGCCATAACGTAGAGGTGGGACGAATGAATGTGTTCGCCGCGCAGGCCGGTGTGGCCGGATCGACCAAGATAGGCGACTTCAACCAGGTAGGAGGCCAGGTAGGCATTGCCGGACACATCAAGGTCGGAAGCCGCAACGGCATCGGTGCCCAGTCGGGCCTGCATTCAAACTTAGGCGACGACAAGCGAGTGCTCGGAAGCCCGGTGGTAGACGTACGCCAGTTCATGAAGAATCAGGTGTATATCAACCGTCTGCAGGAACTGTTCAGGAAAAAATAAACAACATAGAACCCTTCAGAAGAAAATAAACAGCAATATATATGAATCAATTAACCTTAAAGGCACCGTTCACCGTCGAGGGCAAAGGATTGCACTCGGGTCTGCAACTCAAGGCCACGTTCAATCCGGCACCGGAGAACACCGGCTATAAGTTCAAGCGCGTGGACCTGCCTGACGCTCCGGTGATCGACGCGGTCGCCGAGAATGTGGTTGAGACTACCCGAGGCACGGTAATAGGCCGCAAGGGTGTCACTGTAAGTACTATAGAACACGCTATGGCTGCGCTGTACGCCGCGGGCATCGACAATGTCCTGATCGAAGTAAACGGACCCGAAGTGCCCATCCTCGACGGCAGCGCGATGGTTTATGTCAATGCCATCGAGTCCGTCGGCCTGCAGGAGCAGAACGCCGATAAGGATTTCTATATTATTAAGGAGAAGAAACAGTTCAAGGACGAGGCTACAGGCTCGGAGCTGACCATATATCCTGATTCCGGTTTCAGTGTGGAGTGCATGGTGGAATATAACTCGCAGGTACTTCCCAACCAGTTCGCCGTGCTTGACGATCTGGCCGAATTCAAGCAGGAGATAGCTGCTGCGCGTACTTTTGTTTTCGTACGCGAGATAAAGGATCTGGTCGGACTTAACCTGATCAAGGGGGGCGACCTGGACAATGCCATCGTGATATACGACCAGGTGGAGGACCAGGCCACGATCGATGGAATCTGCGACGTGATGAAAGTGCCTCACATGCACCTTGAGTCATTAGGTTACATCAACCCCAAACCGTTGGCCTGGGACAACGAGCCCGCACGCCACAAGGTGATGGACGTGATAGGCGATCTGGCCCTGATAGGCCGTCCTATCCAGGGCCGCGTGGTGGCCATACGCCCCGGACACACAGTCAACAACAAATTCACACGCATGGTGCGCCATGAGGTTAAGCACACCGAAATACAGGCCCCGGACTATAATCCCAACGAGGCGCCTGTAATCGACACCAACGGTATCAAGAAACTTATTCCTCACCGTTTTCCCTTCCTGCTGATTGACAAGATTCTCGAGATTGATAAGAAGCATGCGGTAGCAGTGAAGAACGTGACTGTGAACGAGCCTTTCTTCCAGGGACATTTCCCTGAGGAGCCTGTAATGCCCGGTGTGCTTCAGGTGGAGGCTATGGCGCAGACAGCCGGAGTCCTGGTGCTCAATTTTCTGGACGAGCCTGAGAAATATTCCACTTATTTCCTCAAGATAGACAATGTGAAGTTCCGTCACAAGGTTGTGCCGGGCGACACGCTGAAGCTTCATGTGTCGCTGATGACCGAGATACGTCGTGGCTGCGCAATGGTGAAGGGATATGCCTTTGTAGGTGAAAAAATAGTTTGCGAGGCCGAATTCATGGCCCAGATCATAAAGAATAAGTAAGCCATGGCATCGATGTACAATGTAAGTCCTGACGCAAAGATAGGCAATAATGTCAGGATAGGTGATTTCACCACCATCTATGACGACGTAGAGATAGGCGACAACTGCAACATCTACGGTAATGTGACCATATTTCCGGGAGCTCGCATCGGTAGCGGCGTGACTATTTTCCCCGGCGCGGTAGTGGCCGCCATTCCCCAGGACCTGAAGTTCCGCGGCGAATACACCAATGCCTTCGTGGGCGACGGCACGACGCTGCGCGAGTGCGTCACCGTGAACCGTGGCACGGCCGCCAAAGGCAAGACCGTGGTGGGTCAGAACTGCCTGCTGATGGCATACGTTCATATCGCCCACGACTGTCTGGTTGGCAACCGTGTTATCATATCCAACGCCTGCCAGATCGGCGGCGAGGTGCAGATTGACGACGCTGCGGTTATAGGCGGCGGCAGCATGATACACCAGTTCTGCCACCTGGGACGCAACATCATGCTGCAGGGAGGCGCGCTGGTAAACAAGGACATACCGCCGTTCGTAAAGGCCGCACGCGAGCCTATCTCGTACGTAGGCCTGAACACCATCGGACTGCACCGCAACAATTTCACCGACGATGAGATCAAGGCTATTTCCGACACATACCGTCTGCTGTATCTCAGCGACCTCAACGTCACCAACGCCGTGAAGCTGATACGCGAGAAACTGCCAGAAAGCACACTGCGCGACGAAATCGTTTACTTCATCGAAAACTCGCAGCGTGGCGTAATCCGTTCGGCCATCTGATAGATTCCTTGGCACTCACTACCAAAAGCCCGGAGCATCGCACGACGCTCCGGGCTTTTGACCTTAAAGACTCTAAAGACTCTAAGGACCTTAAGGACCTTAAAGACCTTACCCGTTTATCCGAATTTTGAAATCTTGCGGAGCTGGGGTTCGTTCATTATGCGTATGCGGCGCCCGTCTACAAGAATCAGTTTCTCGTTCATGAACGTGGAGAGGGTGCGGATGGCGTTGCTGGTGGTCATGTTCGACAGGTTGGCCAGGTCCTCGCGGCTCATGTATATCTTCAAGGTCTGGTCGTCGTCCTCATATCCGTAATTGTCGGCCAGGAGCAGCAGCGCGTCGGCCAAACGGCCGCGGATATGTTTCTGTGTCAGATTGATTATCTTGGTGTCCGAACCGCCTAAGTTGCACGACAGCTCATGGATAAAGAACATTGCAGCCACGGTGTTGTTGCGGATTATCTCCTCCACCACCTTCATGGGGATGATGCCTAACACCGATGGCTCGAAAGCGGCGGCCGACGATACGTAAGGCTCCTGCGCGAAGTATGCGCGATAGCCGAAGTACTGGACAGGACGGTACAGACGCAATATCTGTACGCGGTCGCCGTAGCCGCTCTTGAACAGCTTCACTTTTCCTTCCAACAGGCAATAAAGATTCTCGGGCGTTTCCGACTCAGCGTATATTATCTGGTTCTTCTTATACCGCTCGTATTTGAAGTTGTCGGTGATAAGTCTCTTTTCGTCCGCTGTCAGTGTCGCCCATAATTCTGAAAGATCGTCGCCTATGATCCGTTCAAGAGTACTTTTCTTGATCATTATGTTATAAAAAAATGTTCTTAAACACAAAATTACGGAAAAATACTAACTTGTGCAAATAATGGTAAAAAAACTGACATAAATCACAAAAATCACATTTATTCCGTAATGGAGGACTACAGACGTTCAGATAAGACATTGCAATGTTATGTGTAGTGACGGTTATTTTTGTCGTCTTGCCAGCTTCCCGTTGGCGGTGCGGGGCACAACGCCCTCTTTGATTGTTTTGGGGACCTCAAAGGGCAATAAAACCGACTTGCATATTGCTATGATATTTTCATCGTCCACAGTTCCGGATGCCGATGTCTTACTCCTGTCGGCAAGCATTACCACACGTTCGCCCCATTTACTGTCAGGTTCGGATGTAATCATGAAGTCGAACGGCAGATGGGGCCGGAGTGTGGCTTCCACCTGTTCGGGATGCACTTTCAGTCCGCCGGTGATTATGACGTTGTCGGCGCGTCCCAATATGCTGAATCTACTTTCCGAATCCATCTTCACCACATCGTTGGTGATGAAACGTCGCCAACCGGGTATTTCGATTTCAAGACATCCGGAATCGTTCTGTAATAGTTTGATGCCGGGCAATGGCTTGAAGGGCTGCTGAGGCTCCGAGACGCGGCGTATGGCTACGTGCGAGGCAGTTTCCGTCATGCCGTATGTCTCCCAGCATTGCAACCGTGATTGGGCAATATGTATGCGCAGATCGTCGGGAATAGGGGAGCCGCCTATCAGAATGGCACCCAATTCGGGCAATGTGTCTATGTTCTGCAGGATGTGGCGCATCTGCGACGGCACCACGCAGAGAAGGTCGATTTGGTCTCCCGTATAGTCTGACAGAGGGCGATTGCTTGGATGTTCCCATGTGAACGAGCCGCCGCACTCCAGCGCGCGCACCATCATCATCTTGCCTCCGATATAGTCGGGTGCGAGACATGAATGGAAATGCGAGTGTGAGTCGAGGTTGAAAAACTGCAGGGTGCGCCGTGCGCTGGCCGATACCTGTTCTTTCGGAAGGCGTATCTCCTTAGGAGTGCCTGTGGAGCCTGAAGTGTGGCATACGATATAAGTCTTCGGCCCCAACCATTCGGCTTGAAATTCCTGCCAGGTCATTCTCTCCAGTCAAGCGCGTCGATTTGCGCGCGGTTCAGGGTCAAGCCGGGATTGTATTTCAGGCGGTCGCCGTCAAGATAGATGGGAGCGTCCAGATTGTTGGTGAACAGGGCGCCCGTACCGAGTCCCTGCGGCATCGTGGTGTTGAGCGACGCCACCCATTGAGCCAGGGCGTTGAGCCCTATGTTCGATTCGAGCGAGGACGTGATCCACCACCCGATGTTGCGCTCGCGTGCCAGGTCTATCCACTCCTGTGCGCCTGAGAATCCGCCTGTAAGGGTCGGTTTGATTACGAGGTATTGCGGATGAATTGCATCGAGAGTGGCGGCTTTCTCCTCGACTGTGAATTTGCCTATCAGTTCCTCGTCCAATGCGATTGGCAACGGAGACACTTGACACAGGAATTGCATCAGCGACGGCTGTCCGGCCTTGATGGGCTGCTCAATGCTGTGTACCTGCAGGTCCGCTAAGCGTTTGAGACGCGGCAGGGCATTGTCCATGGTGAACGCTCCGTTGGCATCCACGCGTATCTCCACCTGAGTGCTGTCATAACGGCTGCGTATGGCCTCGATCATGTCAACCTCGCTTTTCCAGTCTATGGCTCCGATCTTCAGCTTGATGCAACGGAAACCCTCGGCAAGCTTTTTCTCAAGGCGTTCCATCATTTCCTCGTGGCTACCCATCCATATCAAGCCGTTGATCTCGATGCTGTCGTCGCCCCGGACAAAGGGGGTGTCGTAATAAATCCCCCTGCAACCGCCGGTGAAATCGCGCAGACATTGCTCGAATCCTGATTGCAGCGACGGGAAATGTGACAGATCGGTCGATACTCCTAAACGCACGTTTACCTGCAGTTCCATCAGCTTGTAGAAGAACCGCTCGTCGGCTTCCGGCGACAGACCGGGGAATATGGCTGCCTCGCCAACGCCATAGCGCATCGGGTCCGACTCGTCGAATATGCGCATGTAGCACGTCGGCTTTTCGGTCAGCACACCGCGCGACGTTCCTGCCGGCTCCTTGAATTTCAGGATGTATGGAGCGAACTGCAGCCTCATGGAAATTTGGGGAATTGGTCAAAGTCCGGGTCGCGTTTCTCCAGGAACGCGTTCTTGCCTTCCTGCGCCTCGTCAAGCATGTAATAAAGTAGCGTGGCGTCGCCGGCAAACTCCATCAGGCCGTGCTGGCCGTCGAGTTCGGCATTAAGCGCGCGCTTTATCATGCGTATGGCCAGAGGAGAACGCTTCAGTATAGTGCGTGCCCACTCCACGGTGGTCTCCTCCAGTTTGTCGAAAGGCACCACTTCGTTCACCATTCCCATCTCAAGGGCTTCCCTGGCTGTGTACTGCTTGCAGAGATACCAGATCTCGCGGGCCTTCTTCTGACCGACGCAGCGGGCCAGGTAGCTGGCGCCGAAACCGCCGTCGAAGCTGCCCACCTTCGGGCCGGTCTGGCCGAAACGCGCGTTCTCGCTGGCGATGGAGAGGTCGCACACCACCTGCAGCACATTGCCGCCGCCGATGCTGTAGCCGTTCACCATGGCGATCACAGGCTTGGGAATGCTGCGGATGGCGTGATGCAGTTCCAGCACGTTGAGGCGCGGCACGCCATCATCGCCCACATAACCACCCGAGCCCTTCACGTTCTGGTCGCCGCCAGAGCAGAAAGCCTTGTCGCCGGCACCGGTCAGAATGATGACGCCTATGTCCTGACGCTCGCGGCAGATGCCGAACGCGTCAAGCATCTCCATATTGGTCTTGGGGCGGAACGCATTGTACACTTTGGGACGGTTGATTGTGATCTTGGCTATGCCGTCCATCTGTTCGAAGAGGATGTCTTCGTATTCCTTTATTGTTTTCCAGTGGAACATGGTCTTGATTTGATTTTATCAGCCCGGCCTTAACGTTGGATCAGGCCGAGGAATTCCGCACGGAGTGCTGGATTGGTTTCAAATTGTCCGGAGTATTCGAGGGTGGTGGTGACGGATTCCTGTTTTTCCACGCCACGCGCCTTCATGCAGAGGTGCTGAGCCTCGCACCATACTATGACGCCGTCGTTGGGGAGGGCGTCGTTGATGGTGCGGCACACCTGTGCCGTGAGACGTTCCTGCACCTGGAGGCGGCGTGCGTATCCGTCCACCACGCGGGCCAGTTTGGAGAGGCCCAGTATGCGTCCCTTAGGCAGATAGCCGATGGACATTTTGCCGAAGAAGGGCAATATATGGTGCTCGCAAGTGCTGTAGAATTCGATGTCGCGCACTATCACCATCTTTGAGCCGCAGTGGTTGAATATGGCCTGCCGGGCTATGTCGAGGGGATCGGACTTATAGCCGGCGGTGATGTCGAGAAGGGCTTTTGCGGCACGGACCGGCGTCTTGGCCAGTCCTTCGCGCATGGGGTCTTCGCCCAACAGTATGAGTATTTCGTTAAGGTGGGCCGCAATCCTGTCCACCAGTTCCGGATCGTGTTTGCTGATGTTTGCCACTGTCAGAATTATTGTTGAGACCTCAGTCTGCGAGGTTTGAGAGTCCTCAGTGTGCGAGGTATTGGTGTCCTCAGTCAATGAGGTGTGCCGGAGAGGGGAGCGCCGGTCAGCGGCCGATCACTATGATCTGGCTTCTGACCACCCGCATTTCCGAGCTGATGGATGGGAATGCCCGTTTCAGTTCGGCCAGAGCGGCCTGCGCTTCGGCCTGGGTCCTGAAGTTTCCTACACGGGTGTACCAGTTGGGCGCGCTGGAATGCGAATAGATCTGGCCGCGGTATTTGGGGAACTTGGCCACGATGGACGACCCGCGGGCTTTGGCGCGAGCCTCGAGGGTGCGCTGGTTGGAGCCGTCGCTGAACACCTGGACCCTGAATCCCTGAATCTTGTTGATGCCGGGCTTGATCTGCTGTTTGTCGTCGGTCTGCTTACGGTCCAGGTCGTCGCGCATTATCTGATATAGCAGCGAGGAGGGGATGTCTATGTCCACCATGCCGTTTCCGGCAGTCTCGATGCGTTCTATCAGTTCGTTTCCGGCCGTGACGGCGGCCGATGTCGACGACTGGGCCGTGGCCGGAAGCGCGAGGCTTCCGGCTGCGGCTGTAAGTGTCAGTATGATATGCCTGATGCGTATCATTCGGGTTCGATTAGTCAAAAGCTTCGATTAGTCAAAAGCTTCGATGATGCCCATGAAGCTGTCGGCCTTCAGGGCTGCGCCACCGATCAGACCGCCGTCTACGTCGGGCTTGCTGAACAGCTCCTTGGCGTTGGTGGGCTTGCAGCTGCCGCCGTACAGGATCGAAGTGTTGTCGGCTATCTCCTTGCCGTATTTCTCGGCTATGACGTTGCGGATGTTGGCGTGCATGTCCTGAGCCTGCTCGGCTGTGGCGGTCTTGCCGGTACCGATGGCCCATACGGGCTCGTATGCCACGACGATCTTGGCGAAGTCTTCGGGAGCCAGCGAGAACAGAGCCTCTACCTGACCGCGTACCACGTCGTTGTATGTTCCGTTTTCACGCTCCTCTAATACCTCGCCTACGCAGAAGATGGGTGTCAGACCGTTGGCCAGAGCCAGCTTGGTCTTGGCCAGGAGCTGCTCGTTGTTCTCGCCGAAGTACTGGCGACGCTCGCTGTGGCCCAGGATTACGTGGCTTGCGCCGGTGGATTTAACCATAGCTGCGCTGACCTCGCCGGTGTAGGCACCCTTCTCATGCTCCGAGCAGTTCTCGGCGCCAAGCTTTACCAGCTCGGGCTCCAGAACGGCGCATACGCTCGTAAGATGGGTGAACGGTACGCATACTATTACCTCGCAGTTGGCCTTCTTGTCCTTCAGCGCTGCGTTGATCGAATTGGCGAGCTCAACACCCTCGTCAAGAGTGGTGTTCATTTTCCAGTTGCCCGCTACGATATTCTTTCTCATATCAGTATTTATTAATATTCTGAACTGCAAAATTAACGAAAAAATACGACATTCCACTCATGCATGGCAAAAAATACGACATTCCGTCCGGTGCAAGACATAAAAATAGCCGCCTCCCGTGGAAGCGGCCATCTTTATGCGGTCTCAGTGGTGGTACCGTTACTCTGAGGCGAGGTTCACTGCGTAGGTGTATTTCTTGCCGGTTGGGTAAACGCCGTACAGGATCAGAGCCTTGTATTCGTCGCTGTCCTTCATCACGGAGTTGTACACCTGCTCCACGTCTTCGCTGCTGTTGACAGGCACGTCGTTTACGGCGGTGATGATGAAGCCTTCCTTCACGCCGGCGTCACGGATGGCTCCGGCCTTGAGTCCCTTGACCTGAACACCGTTCGAGATACCCAGACGGGTCTTGGTCTCGGCGGTCAGCTTCATGAAGGCGCAGCCAAGCTCGCTGAAGTCGCCCTTCTTGGTGATCGACGTGCTGCCGGTCTGGTTGCGCAGGGTGGCGGTCTTCTCTATCTTTTTGTTGTTGCGGTAGTAGGTCACGGTCACCTTGTCGCCGGGACGGAACTTGTTGAGCTGTTCTACCAGCTGTGCGTGGTTGGCCACGTTCACGCCGTTAATGGCTGTGATCACGTCGTCCTCCTGCAGACCGAGTTCCTTGGCTGTACTCATGTCGTTCACCGACGCGATGAGCAGACCGGATTTAACGGCCGTGATGTCCTTCTCCTTGGCAATCTTGGAGTCGAGTTCGCGCACGGATGCACCGAGCACTGCGCGCTGCACGGTGCCATACTGGCGTATGTCGGCCATAACCTTCTTGACGATGGTGGTGGGAATGGCGAACGAGAAGCCCGAGTACGAGCCGGTGTTGCTGTATATGGCCGAGTTGATGCCGATCAGCTCACCCTTGAGGTTGACGAGGGCACCTCCGGAGTTGCCGGGGTTGAGTGCCGCATCGGTCTGGATGAACGATTCGATGCTGAGGTTGCCCTTATGGTTCTGGCCGAGGCTGCGGGCCTTGGCGCTGACGATGCCGGCCGTGACGGTGGAGTTGAAGCCGAAGGGATTGCCCACAGCCAGTACCCATTCGCCGATCTTTACGGTCTCCGAGTCGCCGAAGGTGATTGGGGTCAGGTCCTTGGCGTCAACCTTGATCAGTGCCAGGTCGGAAGCCTCGTCGGTGCCGATTATCTTGGCGTCGTAGCTGGAGTTGTCGTTGAACAGAACCTCGAGTTTATCGGCGCCGTCCACCACATGGTTGTTCGTGACGATGTAACCGTCCTCGCTGATTATCACTCCCGAACCGAGGCCGCTCTGTACGGGCTCGTTCTTCTTGCGTTGCTGTTGCGGAGCCTGCTGACGAGGCTGCTGGGGGTTGCCGAAAAAGAAATCGAACATCCCGAAGGGATCGTAGCCGCCCTGTCCGTAGGGATTCTGCTGGCGGGTGGTGTACGACTTGATACAAACCACGGCATTGACCGTCTTTTCGGCCGCCTGGGTAAAGTCCGTCTCGAATGCCGGCGTGGTCACCGCGTAGGCGCTGGTTCCTACCAGCAACGCCAGCGTGCACAATGCTGTACTTTTCTTAATCATATATGATTGGTGTTTGATTGTTCGTCGGTTATTATCAATAATTTCTAACTGTCCGTATAACGTTTGTTCAGTACTGATAGATTCTATTGGAATCGATTTTCATATCAGCTTGTACTTCAGTTGTACTTTGCAAAATAAATGCAAAAATCGTTCCCATAGTATATCCCTTAACACTAATTGTTAAATTTAACACCAGTTAACCCCGGAATAAGGGCATCGTTTCTTATCCGGACAATTCTTAGGGCAATTCAATAATTTTATTTTGCAGTTATGTGAATAAATATTAACTTTGTGCCAAATCCCGTTTACTTGTCCGGAAATGACCGGAAAGCTATGCGAGCGACAAGCCCCGAAGGCCTCGCTTTCATAGCAGAAGCCGATAGCTGAGGGTTTCGAGGGCGGGATGCCACGGAAGAGTCCGTGGTGATATATTAAGAGTCAGATCAACGCCCGGCATGCCGGGTACGGACCATGGCTCAAGCGTGTATCGACGCTATATTTTCTTGACCCTTTGAAACTTCGCAACTTTCTATGGTGACTGTCAAGAAGATTGGGCAACGATGACGCTCACAGGTATGTATATTGTCGTGATTTTACATCCCGGCAACTCTGTGCATAGGGTTGCCCGAGACGTGTCATCACGAACGATAGGCATATCGGCGTGAGGCTTCTGCGTTGTCCGCTCCTGCAGTTACGGGCAATGCGAAGGCCTCAAAGGGCGGGAGCGGGCGAAGAAAAGCTCCTCACGCTTCTTTTTTTATGTATTTGCCTGAAGTGGAGCTGATAAGGCACTAACCGAAATGTTATGAAACATTTTAAGCAATGTGTCGCGACATGTCTGGCTCTGCTTCCAGCCTATGCTTGGGCCGATGTGATATGTCTTACGTCAGGACAGGAAATTAAATCCAAAGTCGTGACTGTCGGCGAAAGGGAAATCACGTATAAAAAGGCCGAAAACCTGAACGGGCCAAACTATGTCGTGGCTAATGAGTCAGTATTCTACATTGAGTTTGACGACGGACACCGGGAAGTGATAACTCCGCAGGACGCACAGCAGACATCCGAGCTGCCGTCGGCTGTTTACAATAATGTCCCCCCTTCAACTTCGGAAACTGTATCGGAATCAGGACAGGGCACGCTTGCCGGAACAATCCTGAACGGCATGAAGATAGAGCCTAAGAAGAAACACAATCGATTTCCCTCCGTCGGGTTCATGCCCCTTGTGGTTGTCGGCTATCAGGGCACCCAGTCGGAGTATAAAGGCGTCAACTATGACTGGGGCGGACTGTATGCCGACATAGACCTGATGGCTCTGATGTCGATGGGCGAGAATATGGCATGGTCTGCCGGACTGGGATTCACATGGCTGCAGGGCGACATGAAAGTGTATACCGGCAAAAAGCCGTCGAAAGGAGACTGGCCGCTCCTTAATGCCACGTATATCGGCATACCCGTAATGTATTGGTGGAAGACCGAATACGTGATGTTGGGCACGGGATTCAATCTTGATTTCCTGGTAAAGTGCAAGCTGGACGGAAAGAAGGCCAAGGATGCGTTGAACGGGTTCCGTGTGCCCTGGAAAGTATATGCGGGCTGCAGTCTGGGGATATTCGACATAGGACTTCATCTCGGATTCGACCTTACAAGTGCGTTCAAAGGCAAGGACATGTCATGGAGTCCGACGATTTCCGTGGGAGGTTCCGTAGGATTGCGTCTCGGCAAATAATATGGCGATGAAGTGTCTGAAGATAAGTTTCGTACTGTGTGCGACGCTGGCGGCCATATTGCCGGGGCAGCCTGACGAGCTGGTGATGCGCGACGCCTCCAGCTGGAAAGGGAAAGTGATAGAGGTGCGCCCGGACAGAATACTTTTCCGCAAGGATAATGAGAGTTTTGACAGGGAGGTGAATGTGGCCAAAGTGTTCAAGATCAAATATGATAACGGCACCGAGGACATAATGCAGACTGACAATGCGACGTCCGGCGCCCAAAACAGGGTAGCCGGTATGGAATGCATTGCAGACGGAAGATATGTGCATGTATCCACCCGGCCTGATTATTCGAGCCTGCCTCCGGCATCACATTCATATTCCGTAGGCGACTGGTATGATGAGAATGGCGTGCGGGGCGTGGTGGTAGGAGTGACGCCCGACGGGAAGCATGGCAAAATTATCTCGCCCGTCTCCAATCGGAGAGGTCCGTTTGAAATTAGTGGTGATGACCCGATGTTCAAGGGCCCTGTGGATTTGCCGTTAGGAATGAACGACCTCACCAACGGATATGCCAATCTGCAGAAACTTCTGAAATTCCGGAGTATGCACCCCGAATTCGACGACAGTATGTACCCCGCGTTGATGTATGTCAGCCGTCTTGGCGAGGGATGGTATGTGCCCTCTATCGGGGAATTGGAGGAATTATGCAGACTGCTCGATACAAAAACTGTATATAACGGTTCGTTGGAGTCTTACAGAGGCAAGAGTGTAAAATGGATAAAGGTGATAAACCGGCAGCTGAAGGAGCATGACGGCGATAAGATAGGAGGCGTCTATTTCCTTTCATCGACTGAAGATTTCTCGCAGGGCGGTGAAGGAGGCTTCGTGCATAAACTGTTCGGAGATCCGGAGGACCCCCAGTTCGTGGTATTCAAATATAACGATGAGCAGAAACTGAAACAGCATACGGTGCGCGACTTTCCCTATCCGACAATCGCGTTTCATCTTTTTTAAATCAATATAAATTTAAGAATCAACCACTTAACACAATTAAAGACATGAGAAAGATTTATTATTTGTTAGCCATGCTGGCAGTTGCGGCAATGGCTGTGACTATGGTCTCGTGCAGCGGAGACAAGGATGACGAACCGGAAGGCGACAGCCTTGTGGAACAGCTTCAGGGCACCTGGAACTTCAGCGAGATGGAGGTGACCACCATGGGGCAGACCGTGACTCTTACGGCCTCCGACCTCGACAAGTTTGCGGGAGACAACGGTTATAGCGGATACTATGACAAGGTGCTGGATTTCGACGGCGACAGGGTAAACGGAGTTTCCTACAATGTCAAGGGTAACAAGATCAACATACCGGCGTGGTACGACGACATGTGGGGCGAGGTAAAATTCAAGGGGTCTACGTTGCATATCATATATGAAGCGGAGGAGCAGGGTATCAGCATGACCATTGATATCAGTTACAGACGGGCCAGCCGCGCATCGGCTTCTGCGCTCTTACCGGCCCACGGAACTACAATCGTATCTGTGGCCCGGAACGTGAAATTACAATAGAGCGTCAATGATATTGAAGACAGGCATCGTCAGCGGTGCTTGTCTTCTTGAACTATTGCCATCTTCAATGTAAGGGACAATGCCTAATATCAATCAATACATCCAATCATGAATCGGTTAAAGTTATGTCTCGCGGCTCTTATCGTCGGCCTCACATCATTCGCTGCCCATGCCGAATGGTATAATGAAATCACGTTTGTTGTCGGTTCCGGTGCGAACGCTCCAATCACCGTGCGCTATAACGGGAAAAGTTACTCCGTATATAGCTCCGTCACGATAAACACGGTAGGGAACACATATTCACCATCTGCTACCGATAGATCAGGACGTTCGCTTCGATATAAGTTGAATTCGGAAACACAGACACGGGGTTCAGACACCTACCATTACTACACCTATACCTTCTACTCAGGCGACAGTTATGATTCATCGTATGGTTCAAGCAGTTCAGGCGGTTATGGCAACAGCAATGGCGGCCGTTCCTATGGAAGCGCCGAGCGGACCGGCCGTGCGATAGCCCATGGCATTTTCCAGCTCGGAGGCACGGACGACGGCGACGCATATCCGTCAATGCAGATCGGTGCCGGCATATCATGGGGATATGGAGAAAATATCCGGCTGAGGTACACCGGCCATAGCTTTCACGCGTATGGAAGCATTGGAAAGGATTTTCTGTTCGACAGTAAATATAAGAACAAAATTCTGTGGAATTTCGGCATCGGCTCTTATTTCAATTTCGGAGGCAACGGGAACCCCAATATGGATGTGAGTCTGGGTCTTTCGATAGGACAATTGGCTCAGTGGAAAAAACTGAGTCTGATGATCGACGTCGGCTATACTTATTGGATAGGACGCTGGCGGCGTGTGGGAATATTTGCCGGAGGAGGACTCGGCTGGGGTAGTTTTACCGAAGTATTCAATACCGATGACTATAGTTCCATGGGTGGTTTTGCATGGAATCTGGAGGCGGGAATATTGATACGAATCGCCTCCTTTTAGAATAATACATATTGCATTATGCCAAAGATTATTAAGGAACGATGCCTGAAGCCATATTACGATGCCTGATACATAAAAAGTCACTTCAATCAGGAGTGACTTTTTATGTTCTGTAACGTCAAGACTTTATTCCCTTTATGGAATTCAGTTCGTTGAATAGTTTGCGGTATTCGGGCCAGTTCTTCTTGACGTTGAAGAAGATATAGACGGCCAGCGAGACCGAGATATAAAAAGGCCAGTCGTCATTGCCCGAACCTATCAATGGAATCAGTAGCAGGAGGCCGAGACACAATATCACTTCGCCGGACATCATCAATAGCCGTAAGAGGGTAGTCCTTCTGTATAGTTTTGTTGGTTTTACGGTCGCGACGTCTGTGTGTCTGAGCCGGAAATAAAGATAGCCATACAAAATCACGGCAATCAATGCGTATACGATAAGACCGATGTTAAGTTCCATCGGGAATTTCCGTGGGGCAACGCCTCCGATTACCATTACGGAGAATATAATGGCGAAGATAAGACATGAAATGAAAACCATCCGGAATTTAGCAAGGAGCCGAGTTTGTGCCGTCCTGGATTTAGCTATGTCTATCTTGACTTCCTTGTTAGTCTTGCCAAGAGTGTCGTCCAATTTTGATATCCTGTTTTTGAGTTCGTCGAGGTTCATATCACATAAGTTTAGAGAGTTTATCCTTGATTCTGCGAATTTTAGTCGCGACGGTATTGCGTTTCATGCCGAGAGTATCGGCTATCTCATCGTACGTATGTTCATCAAGCTAAAGCAGAATTATCGCCTTTTCCATATCTTCAAGTTGACTGATCAATGTCCTGAGAGTTTCGAGATTTTCCCTTTCGGCATCGTCGATTTCGGACGATAATTCCTGCAGATTTATAGCCAGCGATATAGTTTCGATGTTTGAACGAGATGACCGCAATGCCATTAGGGCTGTATTGACCGCTATACGATAAATCCAGGTGGAGATTTTGCTTTCGCTCTTGAACTGCCTTAATCCGGCACAAGCCGAAATCCCGGTGCATGGATTTAGGGAAAAGTGTTAAATTTGCGT
>UQMZ01000051.1 GCA_900542185.1 uncultured Bacteroidales bacterium | reverse complement strand
TTTTATGAAAAAATTTCACTGAAAATTTGGTTTTTAACGCAGTATCTCCGAGGCAGGCTCTGTATGCGGGATTACTTCACCAGCACTTTCTTGCCGTTGACGATATAGATGCCTTTTGCCAGGCCGTTGACAGCGTTGGCGGAGTCGATGTTGTGGCGAACCACGCGACCTGCCAGGTCATAGACGTTCACGATCTTCTTCTCGGCAGCGATACCGGCGATGCCGCTGCCCTCACCCTCGGAAGGATAGAATACCTTAACAACCTCGGAGTTTTCAGTGTTGACCACAACTTCTTTGCCTGCGTTAATAGAAGCAATTGCTTCTTCCGTCAAGTTATAGGTAACAATCTTGCCATCGGCGGAAGGTTCGCTTGTCAGTTCTAACTCAACCCAGTTGTAGTTCTCGGTATAGTTTAAATTTGACCAGACCGGAGCGATTGTATACTCAACAGCTATTTTCTTAGTTCCTTCGGGGATTACTGTAAACACGTTGGCACCGGGAACGCGGTTGCCGTATGCTATAACATTCTTGGGATCGAATGTTCCGGTTTTTGCAATCTTTGTAAGAACACAACCACCATCACCCTGGACAAAGATTTTGCCACCGCAGTTGTCAATCATTTCCTGCGTAACACCTACGATAACATCACCTTTGGCCATGTCAGCAGCATTGATTTTGGTGGTACCTAACAGGTTGCTCCAGTCGCTTCCCTTGATCAGAGCCTGTGCGCCTTCAGCACCGGAATTGGTAAATGTATAGGTCAGGATGTCGCCGGCCTTAACCTTGCCGGCAGCGAATTCGGCACCGTTGTTCCAGCCGGTGATTGTGTATTCACCCTCCCAAAGCACGTTGGGGTCAATCTCCTTGTCGGTGTCGGTGGTGACTTTGGTCATTGTCATGCCATAGCCCTGCATACGCAGTCCGTTGGCCTTGATGGTGGCGATGTCGGCTGCCCCAAGAGGCAGCTCGTAGGAAGTCGTGCCGGCATTTACGGTGATACAGCTATAATCGTTGCCGAGTTCGGCGGCCACTGCAAGGGGTGTCCAGCCATCGCCGTTCGAACAGGGTTTGAACTGCCAGTATTCACATGCCGAGTCCAACGTGTAATACAGCTTCAGAACTGCAGTCTCATTGCCGAGAACGTTCAGGTCGGAAGCGCCGATTGCGAACGATGCATCGGATGCCCAGGCTGTGCCGAAGTTGCATTCGCCCTCCCACAGCGTTACTTCTGCGGCATTGACGCTCAATGCCATGGCTGCCAGGGCAGCTGCGCTAAGTAATTGTTTGATCATAATGTTTTGTTTGAGTAATTATTGATGTGTGTTTTGTTATTGCGGGTTTATGATTCTTAAAGGTCAGTCAGATTATGTGTCTATATTGTGTCGAAGTTTTTAAGGTTAAATCTTCGGTACAAAATTATAGGTTTTAGTGTATAAATATTAATACTATTTTGCCTCACATTGATACAAATCTCTTTGCATACGGTATCAATTGTTAATTAACAGTGCATATAATCGTTATCGCACTGAATTAAGCAGTTCAGGCGACGGACAGGTATAGTTGTCTATGCCGAGATTAACCTGTTTCAGCTCGTCAAGGGTATGTACCGCCGGCGTTACGAAACCGGGCATCGGCAGTGAATGGAACGTGGCGAAATATAGCAGACATGCCTCTTTCCACCATTGCGCGTCGCGCACCTGTGTGTGCATCCGCCGCTGCACGTCCTGCCACAAATCCAAATTGCCGTTAGATTCGAAATAAGGCTTCAGGCTGTCCCAATCGCGCAGCATATCAAGGGCAGTCTGATAGCCGCGCTCATAGTGACGACACAGGGCGGTCCATACCGTGTCGCCGCTTTTCAGTTTATAGTCCCACGGCAGATGATGGAACCATAGAATCAGATTCTCGGGGCAAGTCTCGGGGTCGGCATATAGCCTGGCCAACGAGTCGGGATACTGTGCCGTGGCGGCGCTGCCGGAAGGGGAGCGGTCGAAACCAATGCCTGTGGAGTCGGCGCGGTGGTAATAGCTCGGCATCCAGTCGGGACGCGCGCCGGGGATGTCGCACCACGGTTCCGGCCCGTAATGATGACCCCAGGCGAACAGATGATGCAGCCCCATGGGCATCATATAGTCCACCACAGCCTCGCGCGAACGGAGCATGATGTCTTTGATCTTGGCTTTTATGACCGGTTCGGAGACGCCGAGGTCCCGTACAATCCATTCGTCTGCTATCGAGTCGGACGAAAGGGTAGGATCCCACGCCATGCGGCCGAATGCGTAGAGGTTGGCGCGGCCGAAAGGATGACCGGTGAAATTGGCAGCATCGCCTATGTTGGCCACGCCGGCAATTGCATCGTAACGGTCGGGCTTGGCTGTCTCGAAAAATTCCTGCCACATCGGCCCTAAGTAAGCTAAGTGGTTGCTGTGACCCAAGTATTCCTGGGTAATCTGCAGCTCCGGCATCAGGGCGGTGCCCGGCATGTCGAGCAGCAGGGGGCTGACCGGCTCGCGGGGCTGGAAATCGATGGGGCCGTTCTTCACCTGAACTATGACGTTGGAATCAAATTTCCCGTCCAATGGCTTGAATTCGGCGTAGGCCTGCTTGGCGCGGTCGGGGTCGGAAGGGGAATAGACGAAAGCGCGCCACATCACGATACCGCCATGCTTCCTCAGGGCGCGTGCCATCATGTTGGCTCCCTGTGCGTGGGTGCGTCCGAAATCGCACGGACCGGGCTGTCCCTCGGAATTGGCCTTTACTAAGAATCCCCCGAAGTCGGGTATCAGCTTATAGATCTCGTCGGCTTTACGTTTCCACCACCGGGCCACGCGCTTGTCCTGCGGGTCGGCGGTCGGAAGTGAGTCAAGCTGCATGGGAGCGGCGAAATTGGCCGACAGATACACCCTGATGCCGTAAGGGCGCAGCACGTCGGCTATGGCCGCGACTTTGGGCAGATATTCGTGCGAAAGGATGCGGGAATTGGCATTGACATTGTTCAGCACCGTGCCGTTGATACCCATCGAGGAAATCAGGCGGGCATACTCCTCGTATCTCGGCGATACGGAGTCGGGGAGCAGGTCCCATTGCCACAGGGAACGGCCGGCATATCCACGCTCGATGGTGCCGTCCAGGTTGTCCCAATGGTTGAGGATGCGGCGTTCGAAGTGCGGTCGGCCCGGGAACGCCGATTCAGCCGGTGTGGCGGCGTGTCCGGCCGCGAACGATGCCGCGGCCAGACATGCCGATAATGCCAGTGTCGTCAGTTGCTTCATGCGTCTATGCCGTCGATGGTTTTGATCAGACCGTTTTCGTCATACTCCAACTCGCACACCTTCAGGCTACGCAGCCACGACCGGCCCCCGCTGGGCGCCGCGTCGTGATGGAACAGATACCATTTCCCCTTGTACTCCACGATGCAGTGGTGGGTGGTCCAGCCTACTACCGGGGTGAGTATCACGCCCTTGTATGTGAAGGGACCGTAGGGGTTGTCGCCGATGGCGTAGCAGAGCAGATGGCTGTCGCCGGTGGAATATGAGAAGTAATACTTGCCGTTGTACTTGTGCAGCCAGCTTGCCTCAAAGAAGCGGTGCGGGTCGTCGGCGGCGAGAGGATTGCCCTCCTCGTCCACAACCACCACGGGGCGCGGTTCCTCGGCAAACTGCAGCATGTCGTCCGTCAGACGCACCACGCGGCTGGGCAGCGCCGGCTCGTCGCCCTCGGGCAGATATGCGTCCTCCAGTGCCTTGTTGTCCTTGTAGCGCTGCAGCTGGCCGCCCCACAGACCGCCGAAGTACAGGTAATACTTGCCGTCCTCCTGAAATACGCAGATGTCCATTGAATAGCTGCCGCGTATCGGGTCGGGCTGCGGCACGAACGGACCCTCGGGGCGGTCGGCCACGGCCACGCCGATGCGGAAGATGTCGTTCTTGTCCTTCAGCGGGAAGTAGAGGTAATATTTGCCGTCCTTCTCGGCGCAGTCGCAGTCCCACAGCTGACGTCCGGCCCAGGGAATGTCGGCTATGTCAAGAGCCCGGCCGTGGTCCACGACCAAGCCGTTCATCGGGTCGTCGGTGCTGAGCACGTGCATGTCGCGCATCACGTACTGGTCGCCGTTGTCGTTCTCGCACTTGGCGTCGTCGTTGTCGTGCGACGGATAGATATATAGCTTGCCGTTGAATACGTGCACCGACGGGTCGGCCATATAGTCGGCGGGAAAGAGGTATCTTTTCGTTGCTTTCATAGTGTGGTGAGAGTCAATTATTTCGATTTATTATGTTTGTATTCCTCCACGTATTTGTTGAGGAAGGGCTTTATCTGATATTTGCGGTCGAGCAGCAGGGGATACTCTCGGCGACCCTTCATGGGCCAGTCGTTTTTCCAGGAGTCACCGTCGCTGACGCCCCACGCGGTGACGCGGGCAATCTTGTCGGCGTTGCGCAGGAATATGGACATCACTGAGTCCATGCGGGCGTTCCAGCGGTCGGACACGCTGTCGGGCAGTGCCTCGGGATAGGGGTTCAGAAGTTTGTCGTACTCTGCGGTATCCGAGATATTGGCACCGGTGTTGATGGTGGGCAGCGCGCTCATGTCCCATTCGGTGACCGCCACCTTGCAGCCTGTTCCTGCGAATGCCTTAAGCGATTCCTCATACTCCTTCAGGTCGGGGTAATCCATGCCGGTATGGCTCTGCATACCGATTTGGTCCACGCGCAGGCCGCGCTTCTTCATATCGTTTACGATGCGCACGTATGCGTCACGCTTGGCCGGACTGTTCATGCCGTAGTCGTTGATGATCAGCTCGGCGTCCGGGTCGGCCTCATGCGCATATTGGAATGCCAACGGAATGTATTCCGGGCCCAGGATTTTATAGAAGTCGCTCTGACGGTACGAGCCGTCGCCCTCTATGGCCTCGTTCACCACGTCCCAGCTCCGGATGCGTCCCTTGTAGCGTCCCATGATGGTGTATATATGTTCCTTCATGCGGTGTTTCATGGTTTCGGCGTCCACGAGGTTGCCTACGGAGTCCTTGGTGAACCAGGGGGCCATCTGCGAGTGCCATATCAGGCAGTGACCCGTGATGGCCATGCCGTTTTCCTCGCCGAACTTGACGAAGCGGTCGGCGTCGTCCCAGAAGTATTTGTCTTCGGCGGGATGTATCTCCTCGCATTTCATGCAGTTCTCGGCCACGATGGCGTTGAAGTGCTTCTTGATGGCGGCCACGCCGAGGGTGTCGGTGCCGTTCGACTGGTTTACGTTGATGGCGGCTCCGATGAGGAACTTATCGCCGAACACATCTTTAAGGCCGGGTTCGGCAGGTGTTTCAGCCTGCTTGCAGCCGGCGGCGAGGATTGCCAACGCGGCAGCGGCTATGATAGAGTGGGATTTCATTGGGAGTATCGGAATATTGTGTGGTGATTGGGATTACTGTTTTTTGTGACGGGCTTCGATTTCGGCGTTGATGCGGTCTATCTTGTCGTCGTCGAGGTCATAACGCGAGATAATCATTATGGCCACGCCAAGCAGGATAGCGGGAATCACGGCCACAAGCCAAAGAATACCCTGTTCTGCTAATGGAGTCTGCACGGCGGCGTCCTTGTTGAAGCCGACGAATGCCAAGACGAAGCCGGGTACCACGCCGCCCAGTGCCATACCGGCCTTATAGAAGATACCGGTCAGGGCGTTCACGATACCCGATATGCGGCGCCCGGTAGTGTATTCGCCGAACGAGATTACCTCAGGCACAAGCGCCCACATGTAGCCGGTGGCCACGATGACGCCCGTGGATTTGATGAATTGCGCCACATACACAATCCACATCTGGTCCTTGAACGCCGGAACCATCGACACTGCGTAAAGCATGGCCATGCCGACGATGGCCGTCATCAGGAACACGTAGAACATACCTTTCTTGCCTATGCGCTTCTTGATGGCCGGCACCATGGGCATGAATATGAATGCGGGGATGGATCCGAGGCCCATGAAGATGGACAGCTCCTCGGCTGTGCCCTGCATGTTGTAGTTGATGTAGTATGCGCCGGCGGCATTGCCTATGGCCATCATGGCGAAGGCGGTGATGAAGAAGAACGCCAGGATGCGCAGGGGCTTGTTGCGCACGAATTCCACCCAGAGGTCGGACACCTTGACGTTCTCGGTCTCGCTCTTGGCCATAACCACGCGTTCGCGGCACTGCGAGAAGCAGAACACCAGCAGGGCCAGGCCCGTCAGGCCGTATATACCCATTGTGATGAACCATGCGGAGTCGCTGCTGGAGAGGTCGGTGGTCTCCGAGGGGTCGAACAGTTTCAGCACGATCGGAATACCCATGCCGACGGCCAAACCACCGATGTTGGCCATGAACATACGCACGGAGGTAAGGATGGTGACCTCCTGCGTGTCGCGTGTCAGCGAGGCGTTCAGCGCGCCGTAAGGCACGTTGACCAGCGTATAGCACATGGACAGACCTACGTATGTGATGTAGGCATAGAGCAGCGAGCCGGAGAATCCGTTCCAGAAGCAGAGCAGCGCGAAGCCTGTCAGCGGGATGCCGCCCAACAGCAGGTAGGAGCGGTATTTGCCCCAGCGGGGGTCGTGCTTGTCGACGAACGTTCCCACCAGCGGATCCCATATTACGTCCACGATGCGGACTATGAGGAACATGATGGCGGCCACTTCGGGCGCGAGGCCGTAGACATTGGTGTAAAAGAACAGCAGGTACATGCTGATGGTCTGGTAGATCAGATTCTGGGCCAGGTCGCCCGAGCCGAATCCGATCCGCTGCAGCCACGAGAGTTTGTAGAATCCCTTGGAGGAACCCTCCCGTGCGGTAACGGGAGCTTGCATTTCGATTGTATTATCCATTGTGTGTTTTGAATTTTTCCGGTAAATCCGTGTCAGTAGCGGTAAAGCTTGACGCGAAGAATCTTGAAGTCGTCAACGCCTATGCGCACGTGGCGACCCTGATGTGTCTCGTCGCCGTTGAAGTATCTTACGGGAGTGAACGTCCTGCCGTCGGGCGACACGGTGACTTCGGCCACCTCGGCCAGTCCGAGGCGCTGCTTGCCCTTCCATCCGGTGTCCGGCTTGCGGTCGCTGCCCGAATCGAGAAATCCATCCTCGCCAAGTTTGCGCGCGGCCTCGCTCTCACTCTGATGCTCGAACTTCAGCACCACGCCCGAACCCGCTAAGATATATTCGTCCGGAGCCGTCTTGATAAGCACCGCTCCCGTTTCGGGCCATACCGAGCCGTTTGTGGCGCGCGGGTCCCACGGCAGGGTGAAGTAATGCGAGGCGGTGATGCGCAGGTCGCCGTCGGTATATATTCGTGAAGTGGAATCGTTGTCGAAATACATTCCGCGCATCGTGCCCTGGCCCTGATGTTGCAGAATCAGAGGCGCGGCCTCGGCAATCATGGCGTATCCGCGCACATTCGGGTCGGAGGGGGAGTCGCTGCCGTTCTCGATGGAGAAGGGGCTGAGACCTATGGCGTCATGCTCACCGAGCACATAGAGCGCCTGCGCCGCATTGCCGGCACCGCGTCTGATTTCGGGTATGAACAGCACGTTGTCGGGGAGCGCATACTTGGCCACCCAGTCGGTGAAACCTTTGTCGTAAAGGTCGGGGGAGAGGAAGTCGATGGTCGGTGCGCCGGCATGCCAGATGTCCTTGAGGTGCGCTAACGGACCGGCCGAGGGGTATTCGCCAGGCTTGCGGCCGCGGCTGTTCATGGCGGCGTTGACGTAGAGGGGACGCGACGTCAGTTCCCGGGCCGTCTTGGCCAAGTGCTCTACATACTTGGCATAGTTCCACGCCATGAAATATTCGTCGGTATATGTATCGTCGCCGAATACCTCGGTCCACGGGCCGGACATCTTCGAGCCGTGGTCCTTCCATCGCTGTGCCAGAGTCGGATCGAGGCTGTTCCTGTTCTTTTTCAGGAAAGCGGTGAGTTCGGCGGGTACACCCTTGGCATACTCCTTGCGTGCCGAGGCGGAATGGTCGCGTGCATTCTCAAGCATACCTATTTCGTTCTCCACTTGAATCATCAGCACGGTATCGTCCGTGTCCACCTCGTTGATGTGGCGTATCAGCTGCCCGAACGCGCGGTTGTCGGCCTGCAACACCTCGGGCGAGAACGCCGAGGCTATCTCCAGCGGTTTTCCGTCGGCAGTGACGGCGCGCGGAAACCGCTTGGTGTCGGCCTTGAACCATGCCGGGGCGTAGCAGCTCATTGAATTCTTCCAGGCTCCGAACCACAGGAATACAAGCTTGAGGTCGTTGCGGCGCGCTTCCTCTATCGCGGCATCAACGAGCGTGAAATCAAACTTACCCTCCTGCGGCTCCGTAAGATCCCAGTACACTGGCGTCAGCACAGTGTTGAGGTTCATCCGTTTCAGCTTCGGGAATATGGCCTTTATGTCCTGAGGCGACGACGCGGAACTGTTGCCCAGCTCGCCGCCGAGAATCAGCATCGGCCGGCCGTTCACGCACAGCTGCGGAGCTTTGCCGTCGCTAAGCGCCACTGCGGCTTCTGCGGCGCATGGCGTAGCCAGCGCTCCCAGGGTAAGTATGTAAGGTATAAGATGTTTCATGAGTATCATGGCCGGAAGCCGGTCGGCTTCCAAGTAATGATTTTTTAGTTGGTGTGACGGAGAGGGGCAACCCCCTCCGCCACTGTGTAAAGTGCAGAATGATTATTTTTCGTCTTCGTCTTCGGTCTCGACTACGTTCTTCCACTCGTCGCCGTTGAAGTCCACGGATATGTCCTTACCGGCGATACCGTCGCATACGCCCTTGTATGCTGTCTTACGGGCATAATTGGCGTCCCAGATGTTGGGCGACTGATCCTTAAGCCAGTACTCGTGCTCGTTGGGCTTGTCGCTGACGCCCCACATGGTGATGGCGCTGCGCTGAGCCTCGGGAACGTTCTCGAAGTATGAGGTGATGATCATCTGGTAGATGTCGGACTGGGTCTGCATCTCACCTGCCGAGGGAGTCGCCGTGCCGAGTGCCACGTCAAGCTCGGTGATGCGCACCAGCTTGCCGGTGGCGGCCAGGGTCTTGAACATGGCGTCAACCTGCTCCTTGGTGATGCTCTTGCCTACGTGCATCTGGGTTCCGATACCGTCCACGTGACCGCCGTTGTTGTCGATGTACTGTACGAACTCAATCAGGGCCTTCAGCTTGGAGGGGCTGGTCTCCAGGTTATAGTCGTTGACAAACAGCTTGGCGCCGTTTTTGTTGTACTTGGCCGCGAACTCGAATGCCTTGGCACCGTAGTCCTTGCCGATGAACGTACCCCAATACCAGTGGTCGGACTTCCAGTTCAGGTTGAGGCCCTTCTCGGTGCTTTCCTCGGGAGCCTGGTCGGGTTCTTCCTCGTCCCACATGAACGCGCCGTCGAAACCGCGCCACTTGGTGTTGTCGTCGATAGGCTCGTTGATCACATCCCACGACGTGCAGACATCGACGTGAGTCATGGCTTCCTTGATCCATTCCTCCATGTAGTTGAGCAGGATCTCGCGCTTCTCGGCCGCGGACTTCAGCTCGTAGTGGAAGGAAGCGGCGCGCCATCCGCGTTTCTTGGCGGCAGCGGTCTTCTCGCCGAACTTGATGTTGTCGATGTTGTATGTGCCGCCCACCTTGCCGAAGTTGAGGATGATGCGGTCCACGTCGTCGTAGTCGGCGATGGTGAATTCATATTCGCAGCGTACCCAGTCGGTGCCTACGTTGAATGTGTTGTAGCCGCCCTGGCTGCCGTAGGATGTGCCGTTCTGATATTGGAACTGCAGTTCGCCGGCACCGGTGTCGGACTTGGCGTCGAACTGGATGATATAGGCCACGTTCTGCTTCAGCGGAGTGTCGAAAGTGTATGCGCACTGGGCGTCCCATGCGTTGCCGTCGCCCTTGTTCTTGAGCACCATGCCATAGGAACCGTCTTTGCCGGCGCCCTGTACGGCCTCGGCCGATTCCTTGTTGCCGCCCCAGGAACTCCATTTGCCGAGCGTACCGCCCTCGAAGTCGGAGTCGTCGCCTACCATCACGTTGGTCATCGGATCGGGAGCCGGCTCCTTGTATTCGCCGAAGCGGATGTCGTCGATGATGTATTTGCCGCCAACCTGACCGAAGTTGAGGATGATGCGGTTCACGTCATCATAATCAGTGATCTTGAATGTGTACTCGCAGAGAGTCCAGTCGGTGCCTACGTCGAAGGTGTTGTAACCGCCCTGGCTGCCATAGGTGGTGCCGTTCTGATACTGGAACTGCAACTTGCCTGCGCCTGTGTCGGCCTTGGCGTAGAAGCGGATCTTGTAGTCCACGTTCTGTTTCAGCGGAGTGTCGAAGGTATAGGCGCACTGTGCCTCCCAGGCGCTTCCGTCGCCGTTGTTCTCGAGCACCAGGGCCTTTGAGCCGTCGCGGCCGACGCCTTCTACCACTTCAGCCGATTTCTTGTTGCTACCCCACGAGCTCCAGCCGCCGGTGGTGCCTCCCTCGAAGTCGCTGGCGTCGCCGGGCAGGATGTTGGTGATTCCGTCCTCGCTGCTGCCGGTCTGTATCAGCTTCGGAGCTATCAGCGACTTCATGTAGGCCTGCTGCTGCTGCGTGTGCCACAGCAGGTTGTGGCCGTGAAGGCTAAGGCCCGTGTTCATGGCCAGGAATTGGTCTACCTTGCTCCAGTTGGTCTTGCCGCTGGCCGAGACAACCGACGAATGCTTCATGGCATTGCCGAAAGTCACGCCCTGGAAGTTGGTGTTGACTATGTTGCGGTAAGCGTCGTTGTCCAGATAGAGGTCCAGACCCATGCCGTTCGTGATCTGTGTCTCGGGATGATACTCCTGCATGTATTCCTTGATGGGCTTGTACAGCGCCAGTTTCTCGCGCACTTCCAGAGGAATCTCGGAGCTTACAACCGTCCCGTCGCTGTCGCGCCAATCCATAATCTGGTCGTCGCAACCCGTCATGCCAAGCGCCAGAGCAGCCAACGGAAGTATATATATCTTGTTGTTCATTGTTTGTGTACTGTTTTAGGTATTGACTATGTTAGGCTTACTCGGCGGGAGTCTCGGGAGTTTCTTCCTCCTCGGGGAAATCGGAGATAGTCACCGACTTGCAGGGAACCACGCGCCAGTTGTCGATATAGATCTTGGGACCGTAGAACCACTCGGACTTATACTCCTTCTCGTCGTAGGTGAAGTCGGAGTTCACGAAGCCCATGCCGAAGTTGCGGTATGAGGCGGCGTTGCGGTCGGCGATGATGTCGGCGAATGTGGGAGTCTCCGCTTCCTTATCCTCTACGAGAGCCTTGTACTTGCCCATCTCGCTGAAGGGAATGGTTACGGTGGTCCATCCTGTGTTCTGGAAGGGAACGCCGTTCGTCAGCCAGGGGATGAAGAACATGGTCAGGCCCTTGGAATTGTTGTCGTCGCTGGTGTAGCCGCCGAAGTTGTAGTTGTTGATCAGACAGATCTCGAGCTGGCCGGTGGTGCCCCAGGGTTCGGGACAGTAGATGTCGAACTGCAGGGCCACTTCTGTTACGGGAGTAGTGGCGGGAATGAACTCGGTCATGCGGTTCCAGTCGTCATCGGCGTCGTCGTTACCGGCGGTCCAGCACTCGGTGACACGGCTCTTGGCGCTCGACACACCGTTGGCCAGCAGACGGTCGGGAACCAGCTGCAGGCATTTGCCGCGTTTGCCTAAGGGATCGTCCACCAGGTCCTCGTTGTTGATCATCGAACCGGTCTCCGACCAGCTCCAGTAACCCTGCGCGCCCTTGCCGTCGAAGTTGAGGATCATGCAGTCGGCATAGTTGAAGTAGTCGGGACTCTGGGCCGTACCGTTGGCGCAGGTCGCGATCAGCGCACCGCCTGCGGTCACGCCTTCGGGCATCGTGAACGAATACCATTCGCCGTCCACGTCATCACTCTGGATTCCTTCGGTAATGACTGCGCCTCCGGGGAGGGTGATGGCCGTTACTTCCTGCAGGCCCGTACCGTACACGGTCACTGTCTCGCCCGGCATGGGCAGCGTGTTGCTGATGCTCTTGACCGTGGGGCTTGCCGCACGTACGGTGAAGGGAATGGTAGTCTCGGTGTCGTCCTTGACCAGACGGATGGTGTTGCGCACATCTTCTTCAGCCTCCACGATGGGAGTCTTGGAGTTGACCGAGATGATCATGTTGCCGTCGGTCACTAAGTTGCGGTTGAAGTATGTGTCATATCCGTTGATATACACTTTCTTGAGGCCCATGAATCCCTTGCCTTCCAGGCGCAGGGTCTGGCCCAGGCGTACGAAGTCCACCTCGCGGTCGGGTACCGACGATTCGTAATCCTCCAGAAATACCTTGGTGACCTCGATGGGGCAGGACTGGTATTTCGAGTCGAAATATTTGTCGTCGTCCGAGCAGGCGCCCAGGCCCAGGGTCATGGCGCCGATTGCCGTCAGCAATATATATTTTGTAGCTTTCATTGTGTTTACGTGGTATATTAGTTGTACAACTCGGAAACAGTGACCTCGCGCTCGCCGAACTCATACTCTACGGGAGTGGAGTTGAGTTTGGGATTGCGGCCCAGGTCGACGTCGCTGAAGGGGAACACCAGGCTTCGCTCGGTAGCGGTGGAGACGCCGGTGCCCTCGCTGGTCTTGGCATACTGGCAGGCCTCGGACTCGTCATACTCGTAGCCGCAGTTGCGGTCCTGGTTGTTCAGGTAGTTCACCACTTCCTGACGCTTGTAGTATGAGCGGCGGATCAGGTCGTACCAGTACTGGCCTTCCAGAGCCAGCTCGATGCGGCGCTCGTGGCGGATGTCCTCGTATGTGATTTCCTTGAGGGGATTGACGCCGGCACGCTTGCGCACCTCGTTGAAGTATTGCAGCGCGGTGGCGTCGGTGGTCTTGGCGTCGTTGCCCATGATGGCTTCCGCCAGGTTCAGGTAAACCTCTGCAAGACGCATCATGTAGGTGTTCACGCCCATCGACTGCTGGTAGCTGATGCCGTTGTCGTCGAGCTTGCCGATGGTGTACTTCTTGATGTTGCACTTGCTCTTGTAGCCGGATTCGGTCTCGTCGTAGGTGTAGCCGCCGTTCTTGACGTTGAGGTCGGGATAGTAGGCGCCGACGGTTGCGATGGTGGCGTGACGGCGGCTGTCGAACTCCTTGGGATCGCTGTATTCGCGCACCAGGTCGTAGGAGGCGTAAGTGGCGTTACCCCAGTTGGTCTCGCCCACCATCGTGGACCATGAGAAGAAAGCCGACATCGAGTTGTTGGCGCCCCAGCCGATGGCGTCGGTGGCGCCTGACAGCCACTGCAGCTGGAACACGGACTCGGAGTTATTGTTCCAGGTCTTGACGCTGAACAGGTCGCCGTACTTCGGCAACAGGCTGTAGGGACCCTGTATGCACTTGAGGGCTGCCTTCCTGGCCAGGTCGAGGTAGTAGGGATTGCGCGAGCCGCGGTTGTAGTCGGTGGCGATGTTGGTGCCGTCGTAAGCGCCGTCGGTGGTCAGACCGGCCATCGAAAGATATACGCGCGACAGGATGCCGAATGCGCTGTAGCTTGTGACGCGGCCTTCGTTGGCGGGAGTGTTGCTCAGGTTCCTGGCGGCGTATTCAAGGTCGCGGATGGCGAACTCCATGACGTCCGTCACGCGGTGGGGAGGACATACATAGTCGTTCACCTTGTCGGCCGTGTTGGTGTAGATGATGGCGCAGTTCCAGATGGAACCGATGTACCAGTAAGCCAATCCGCGCATGAAGCGTGCCTCGGCCATGCCCTGCACCTTGGCCTCCTCGCTGACTGCGGGACCCGAATAATCCTTGATACGGTTGATCACGTTGTTGGACTGGGCGATTACCGAGTAGAACGATCCCCATGCATCCTCCAGACCGGGCGACAGCGAAGTCTCGGTGAAGTTGGTGTAGGGATAGATGTAATCCGACCAGCGGGCGGTCAGGTTGTTGGCGCGACCGTCGCCCACGCTGTAGTAGAACTTCGAGTTGAAGTCGTTCCAGACGTAGTTGTATAGCGGCGCAGTGGTGGATTGAACTGCCTTGTCACTGTCAAGGAATGTCTGGTCGTTGGCCTGGTATGTGTTCTCCGATGTCAGGAACGAATCGCACGACGCCAGTCCGAGGCAACCTATAGCCGCGATGCTCAGTGAAATTATGCTTGTTTTCATTATGTATCCGGAATGTTAGAATGAAACGTTGAGACCGAAAGTGAAGATACGGGGCGAAGGATAACGGCCGTAGTCCACGCCGGTCATCAGTGCGTCGCCGTACATTGCGCCGACTTCGGGGTCGAGGCCCTTGTACTTGGTCCATGTGTAGACGTTCTGGGCGCTGAAGTAAACGCGGACGTTGCTGAGGTATATCTTCTTCAGCAGCTTGGAGGGCACGGAGTAACCTAAGGTGATGTTCTGCAGGCGGATGTAGCTTGCGTCCTCGATGAACCGGTCGCTGATGCGGTTGAAGTTGGCGTTGGCGTCCGAGTTCTGGATTGCGGGCAGGTCGGTGTCGCCGGGATTGGTCACATACAGGTTACGGTAGTCGTTGGCCGGAAGGTTGGGGTCGATCAGGCCCACCTGTGCCACGTTGAGGCTGCTGTGCAGGATGTTGGACTTGTTGCGCGGGTCGGCTATGCGCATGTAGGTCAGGTTCATGGCCTTGTTGCCGTATACGCCGCTGAACTGTACGTTCAGGTCGAAGCCCTTCCAGGTCAGTGTGTTGCCGAAGCCCCAGGTGAATTTAGGCTCGGGATTGCCGATAAACTGGCAGTCCTCGGCGTTGATGACGCCGTCGCCGTTCAGGTCCTCGTAGATGTAGTCGCCTATCCATGTGGAGTTCTCGGCGATGGTGTTGCCCTCGGGCAGTGCCACCGGCTTGAGGTTGCCGTCCTTGTCGTGATAGTAGAAGTCGGTGGGCTTGTCGAAGCGTCCTATCACCTTATAGCCCCAGAACTGTGCGATGGGCTGGCCAACTACGGTCTTGGTCACGATGTAGTTGGTGGAGCTGGGCTGGAAGGTTTTCTCGAGCGAAGCCGTGGATGTGTCGAGTTTGCTGACCTTGTTGCGGTTCATCGAGAATACGATGTTAGATGTCCAGGTCAGGTTGCGGTTGGTGATGTTGGTGGTGTTCAGCGTCAGCTCGAAACCCTTGTTCTCCAGCGAACCGATGTTCATCCAGGGGTTGGATGCGGCACCCTGTCCTGCGGAACCGAGGTAAGCGGGGAGCTGAACCTGCAGCAGCAGGTTGTCGGTCTTCTTATAATAGAAGTCGGCGATCAGCTCGATGCGGTTCTGGAGGAAACCGAGGTCGAGACCGACGTTGTACGAAGAAGTACTCTCCCAAGTCAGGTCGGGGTTGGGGGTGTTGCCGCTCAGCACGCCTACGCCCCAGGGAGTGGTCTTGTTGGACAGCAGAGCGATCGTTGCCCAGTCGGCCACGTTCTGGTTACCGGTCTTACCCCAGCCCAGACGGAGCTTGAAGTTGTTGACGGGGTCGACGTTCTGCCAGAATTTCTCGGAGCTGATGCGCCATGCGGCTGCCACGGCGGGGAACCAGCCCCACTTCTTGCCGTCGGCGAACTTGGAGCTGCCGTCGCGACGCAGCGTGGCGGTCAGCAGGTAGCGCTCGTCGAAGTTATAGAACACTCGGCCGAAGAAGGAGGCTATGGAGTTGGTGTTCTTGAAACCGGTGGTGGTCGATGTCGTGATATCGCCGGCGCTCAGGTCGGGAGTGGTGTTCGACAGGAAGCCGGATGCGGTGCCTACCTGGGTCTCGTACTTGCTCTTGGAGATTTCCTGACCTAACATCACGTCCAGATTGTGCTTGTCGGCGAAGGTCTTCTTATATGTAAGGAGGTTACGCCAGGAATAATACTGCGTGTTGGTCTTGGTCCATTTCGAAGTGCGGATGTCCTGGGTGCGGACACCGAACTTATAGTCGGGCATGTAGTAATAGTAGTTGTTGAAGTTGTAGTCGCCGGAGAATTCCGTGCGGAGCTTCAGACCATCGATGATGGTGGCCTCTAAGTACACGTTGTGGCGGAAGTTGAACTTACGGTTCTTGTTGGTGATGAGTTCGGCCAGGGCCAGAGCGTTGTCGGGCATCCATACGTCGTCCGGACCGTCATAGCTGCCGTCGGGACCCGTGGGAGCCACGGAGGGCTGCTGCATCAGGGCGTTCATGATGGAGTTGTTGTCCACGCCCACTTTCTGCTTGGCGTAGGTGAACGAGAAGTTGATGCCTCCCTGCAGCCATTTCTTGAGCTGGGCGTCGATGTTGCTGCGCAGCGTGAAGCGCTGGAAGTTCGATCCGTGTGCGATACCGTCCTGTCCTAAGTAAGAACCGGAGAACGCGTAAGTCACTTTCTCCGTACCGCCCGATACGGAAAGGTTGTAATTCTGCATGAAAGCCTTGTGGAACAGCTCATCCTGCCAGTTCGTGCCCTTGCCTAAGAGTTCGGGACGCAGATAGGTGTTGGAGGGGTCCATCAGGTGCTTTTCGTTGGCCAGGTAGTTGTAGTGCTCGGCGAATTCGCGCAGGTTGAGCATACGGTACTGCTTGGGCATCTCCTGCCAGCCGAGGTACATATCGTAGGTGACTGTGGCGTCGCCGGCCTTACCCTTCTTGGTGGTGATCATGATGACGCCGTTCGATGCGCGGCTACCGTAGATGGCGGTGGCGGAGGCATCCTTCAGTATGTCCATCGACACGATATCGGAGGGGTTGATGGAGCTGAGGGGGTTGCTCGACTCGCTGTCCGTGGCGGAGTCGATCACTACGCCGTCTATTACGAAGATAGGCTGGTTGGTGGCGTTCAGCGAGTTGATACCGCGGATACGGATTGACGAGGAAGCACCGGGCGTACCGGAGTTGGCCTGGATCTGTACGCCGGCGGCGCGACCCTGAAGCACCTGGTCGATGCTGGTGGAGATCGACTTCTTCACGGCGTCTTCGCCCACCGATACTACCGAACCGGTCATATCGCTTTTCTTCATCTGACCGTAACCTACCACAACCACCTCGTCGAGCATGTCGGCGTTGGGTTTCATGGTGACTTTAAGGTCGGTCTGGCCGTTCACGGAGATCTCCTGTGTGGTGTAACCCACATACGAGAACACCAACTTGGCCTTGGCCGGCACCGACAGCTTGAACTTACCGTCCAGGTCGGTCGAGGTGCCGTTGCTGGAATTTTTTTGCAGAACCGTCGCGCCGATCAGCGGCTCGCCGGTTTCATCAAGAACTGTACCCGTAACGCTCACGTTTTGGGCATACGTCCATATTGGCATCAGGAATCCTATCAGGACCGCTGCCAATAGTCGCAGAGTGAAATCCGAGTTTCTCATGTAAAAATGTTATTGTTGTGTGAAAGTTGTTCTTTCTTGTTTTGTCGGTCACCGGAATCAGCGAGCTTGATCCGGGGAGTTCATGGGTGGTACCGCAGCATCCGGTGTATGAGGGGGGCCGCGGATGGATTTTATGTTGCAAAATTAGATTTTTTTAAGCTATGGGAGTAAATTTAACGTTGCATTTACCTAAATAAACGTAACTTTAGTTTTTTAGTATGTTGCGTATATCTTTTTTTATGTCACATTTATGTTATGCAACATAAAATCAGCTTTTTCTTTCGTTGCAATTTGGTTGATTTGACAATTTTTAACTACCTTTGCCGCAGATCTGATATTTTACCTCCCGAAAGACTCGAATCATGACCATAATCTATCATCGTAAAATAACATTTCAGGCATTGCGTCTCACCCTGTGCGCAACGATAATGATAATTGTGTTCGCATCGGCGCGTGCGCAGGAGCCAAGACTGTACACCTCCGACGAGACTCTGTCGTCCGGACTGGTGAACCGCATAGTCCAGGACTCGCGCGGATATATATGGATAGCCACCGAGAACGGTCTGAACCGGTATGACGGCACACGCTTCAAGACATATTATGTGGACGGCGGGGAAAATTCGCTGCTTTCGAACTATGTGCGTGCGGTATATGAGACCTCGGACGGACATGTGCTGGTGGGATGTGTCAACGGTCTTATGGAATACGACAGGAAAAGCGATACGTTCATTCCGATACCGATGAAATCCAGAGACCGGGAAGTGAAGCTGCATGTCTACGACATCCGGGAGCTGTCGTCGGGCGAGGTATGGATAGCCACGGCAGGTGCGGGACTGTTCAGATATGACAGGACGGGGAATGAAGCGCGCAGCATAGACAATGTCAACTCTCTGATAGGCTCCGAGTTTGTGTCGTGCATATATGAAGACACGTCACACGTGTTGTGGATCGGTACGGAAAAAAGCGGGGTGTGCCGTTACTACACGAGCAGCGGCAAGGCCCGTTGCTTCCGAATGCCCGAACTGTCGGGCAATATAGTTCAGTCTATGGTCGAGGATAACGATGGACGCCTGTACGTGGCCACATACGACGGAGGAATAGATATGTATGACCGTAGGAATGAACGCTTCATGCCGGTGCCTGCGTCTGCCGGCGTTGCCACGCGCAGGGTATCGACCCTGGAGCGTGTGGGGAACAGGATATTGGCAGGCACCGACGGTGACGGAGTTCAGATTCTGGAGGACGGCAGGCTGGTGTCGCGTCTTCCCATTCCATCGGCTCCGGATGCCGGCAGAAACCTGAAGGTGCAGCAGATTCTTGACGACCGCGACGGCAATCTATGGCTCGGGGTGTACCAGCAGGGAGTGATATGCCTGCCGCGCAAACGGTATAAGTTCGAATATTACGGCAAGATGCAGCATGAGGACAATCCCATCGGTTCGGGTTGTGTCATGGCCGTGTTCAGGGACCGCGACAACACGATGTGGGTGAGCTGTGACAACGAGGGGATATATCACCTTGATCAGGACGGCAGGCAGCTGAGCCACGACATATTGCCGGGCACGGCTATGTGCATGATGCGCGACCGCGACGGCACGCTGTGGGCCGGAACGTATCCGGCGGGAGCTTTCCGTATGTCGGGTCCCGGATCATGGACCCCGGTGCCTGGACTGGCCGACCGCAAGATATACAGCATGGTGCAGGCTCCCGACGGTATGATATACATAGGTTCGCTCGACAAGGGGCTGGAAAGGTTTGATCCGGCTACAGGCCGAGTGACGGATTGTCTTGCTTCCGAGCACTGCCGCATGATTCAGGACAACTATAACGTGCTGAACTGCGTCAATTCGCTGCTGATAGGCCGGGACGGGATGATGTGGGTGGCTCATTATAATGGAATCAGCTGCTACGATTTGAAAGCCGGAAAGTTCCTTCGCATGACCGGGTGCCTGAATCTGGTCAGCGACGCCGTGGGCTATTCGCTGATGGAGGACAGAAACGGACTCATCTGGATGGGAACCTCGTCGGGATTATGGCGATTTGACCCTCAGGCCAAGAAGCTGAAGCGTTACACTACGGCCGACGGGCTGCCTAATAACGTGATATCCGGACTGGCGAAAGACGAACAGGGACGCGTGTGGGTCAGTACATATCACGGTATGGCGCGGCTGGATCCGATACGGGGGAAAGTGACAGTGTATGATGCCGGCGACGGACTGCAAGGCAACGAGTTCACGCACGGGGCATACTGCCAGGATGAGAACGGCAGGATATTCTTCGGCGGTCTGAAAGGAGTGACGTCATTCCATCCGGGAGACATCGAGGATTCGGAATCGAAATACGAACCGGTCATAACCGAAGTAGGGGCATATCTGGCGTCGTCGGCCGACAGACCGGGTGAATATCAGGTTGTGTCCGGCGGTCCCGGCAAGGACGGAAAGGTAAGTCTGGCGTCGGACCAGAACACGATACGTATCTTCTTCTCCACGCTGACGTATGACAATCCGTCGAAAATCCGGTTCGAGTACCGCGTGACTCAGAAAAGCGATGACTGGGTTACGATGGAGCCGGGACAGAATATGGTCACGTTCTACAACCTGAACAGCGGGACATACGATTTCGAGATACGGGTGGCAGACAATCCCGGGGCTGTGACACACCTCAAGATAGTGATAGCCGCGCCATGGTATCTGTCATGGCCCATGAAGCTGGTGTATGTGCTGACAGGGTGCGCGTTATGCTGGGTGGCATGGCAGATATACCGCCGGCACAAGGAGGCACGCAAGGAGATAGCCCGTCAGCAGCAGGCAGAAGAGATGGCCGAAGCTAAGTTGCAGTTGTTCACCGACTTCTCGCACAAGCTGCGCGCGCCGATGACGCTGATTGTGGACCCCATGCGCAAACTGTTGGCCCGATGCACCGACGAGTCTGTTAAACAGACGTATAAACTGATATACAACAGTGCGTTGCGCGTTATGGAACTGGTGAACGAGCTGGTGGACAATCCACGCTTTGAAAATGAGGAGAAGCCGGAAATGACCGTTGACTGGAATTCCATAGACAACGGACCCGGGGAGAAAGTCATCAGCAGCAGCCGAGTGGTGATAGTGGAAAGCGACGACGAGGTACGCCGATATATGGAACTTGAACTGAAAAAGCATTACCGTAACGTAACGGCATACTCCAGCGCCGAGGAGTCGTTCGGCAATATACTGGCCATGAATCCATTGCCCGACATCATAGTATCAGGCGTCATGATGCGCGAGGGTATGGACGGCGTGGCCTTCACGCGCAAACTCAAGCAAAATCCGCAGCTTAACCATATACCCGTGATATTGCTGAGCGCCAAGTCGGAGGCCGGCAGTATAAAGGAGGCTGTGGAGAGTGGCGCCGACAATTTCCTTGTGAAGCCCGTTAGCTCGGAGCTTCTGCTGTCCACCATCGGCACGGTGTTGGGCAACCGGCATCTGCTGAAGGTGAAATTCTCCGGACTGCAGGAGCAGGAGGACAAGATAGAGAAGATAGTGCTGAAATCGGCCGACGACCTGCTGATGAAGCGCGTGATGGAGACGGTGAACAAGAATCTCGGCTCGTCCGAATTCTCGGTCGAGATGCTGGCCGACTCAGTGGGGATGAGCCGCGCTCACCTGCACCGAAAGCTCAAGGAACTCACCAATCTGTCGGCACGCGACTTCATACGCAGCATCCGCATGAAGCAGGCGGCACGCCTGCTGACGGAAAACAATCTGACCATAGCCGAAGTGGCGTATGCCACCGGATTCTCCAATGCCTCGCATTTCTCAACGGTATTCAAGGATTATTTCGGCAAGACCCCCACACAATACGCCAAGGGCGCCTCTCAAGAGATTGTGCGGACGGAAAAGATGGAGCAACCGCAGACGGAAAACGGATAGGCAAAGCATAGTCAAAGGTCTGCCGGAGTTTGCTTATTTATCCGATTCTTGCTAAATTTGCAGTTGATATGTCGAACGGGCAAAGATTGGAGATAGAGCAGCGGACAGTGCAGCGGCTGTCGCAGCAGCAGGTGCGCTATGTGCGCCTGCTGGAGCTGAACGCGCCTGAATTCGACGAGGCGGTGGAACGCGAGATGGAGGACAATCCCGCGCTGGCCGACGCCGAGGAGGAACATCCCCTGGAGACACAGCAGCTGAACGGATGGACGCCGCGCACGCGCACCGATGATGCCGAGGATTACTCCAACATCACTCCCGACTCGTCGATGTCGCTGTACGACCATCTGAACGATCAGCTGGCCGAGCGCGACCTGCCCGACAACGTGGACAAGGCGGCACGGTTCATAATAGGCAGTCTGGACAGTAACGGTTACCTGACGCGCACAGTGCCCGACATAGTCGATGACATGGCCTTCGGCCCTGGAATATATATCACTCCGCAGGAAGCGGAAGAGGCTCTGCGTGTGGTGCAGGGTCTGGAGCCGGCAGGCATAGGCGCCGCCGACCTGCAGCAGACCCTGGAGATACAGCTGGAGGCCCAGCGCCCCTCGCAGGTGCGCGACGACGCCCTGCGCATAGTGCGCGAGGCATTCGAGGCATTCACGCTGAAACACAGGAACCGCATCGTGTCGCAGCTCGGAATACCTGAGCAGCGGGTGGCCGAAGCCCTCGACCTGATTCTATCGCTCAATCCCAAGCCGGGTGCCTCCATAGGCTCGGATCCTGTGGACCAGGCCAATGTGGTGATTCCCGATTTCATAATCAGCGACGAGGACGGCCAGCTGACCGTGACGCTGAACAACCGAATCCCCGAACTGAGGGTGGAACGCAGTTTCGAGCAGGCTATGGCCGAACTGGAGAAGCTGCCGCGCGGCAAACGCAAGAAGGGCAGCGAGTTCATAGTGTCGCGATACAACGACGCGCGCGACTTCATCCGCATCGTGGCCCAGCGACAGAAGTCGATGATGACCGTGATGTCGGCCATACTGAAAGTGCAGGAAGAATATTTCCGCACGCAGGACGTGTACAAGCTGAAGCCGATGATGCTCAAGACCTTGGCAGAGATTACGGGGTTGGATTTCTCCACCATCTCGCGCGCCACCAACAATAAGTTCGTACAGACTCCGTGGGGAATATACCCGTTAAGGTTCTTCTTCTCCGACACCAAGGGAGACACAGCCGAAGGCGAGGATGCCGCCACCAACCGCAAGATTGAAGCCGCCATCAAGGCTCTGATAGACAAGGAGGATAAGCGAAAACCTCTGTCCGACCGGCGTATCGCCGACATGTTGGCCGCATCCGGACTGGACATATCGCGACGAACGGTGGCCAAATATCGCGACCGGGTGCGCATCCCCGTGGCCAGACTGCGCAAGGAACTGTGACGGCGGACAATGATTAAGAATAAGATTATATACGGTTATGATAAAGATCAATAGGATAATAGCAGGAGTGCTGACACTGGCGGCCATGATGGGAAGCGCCGTGGAGTGTCGGGCAGTGAGCGACAGAGAGATGGAGGAGGCGCGCGCCATCGCCGCCAAAGCCTATCTGAGATATGCCAACAACGGCAGCGGCTATCTGGACGAAGTGAATGCCAGGAGTATAGCCGAGCTTCAGAAATCGCTTAAAGCCAAGGAAAAGGAGAACATCAAGGCATTCCTGGCGATACCCGTTCCCAAGGACTATGCCACATGGGACAAGACCAAACTGGTGGAATACTGGGGGAGCACCGCTTTCCAGGCCGCCGGCCTGATAGAGGAAGGAAAGGGTGCCCGTCCCCGTGTGCGTAAGCAGATTATGGCCATGAGCGTTAGCGCGCCTTCGGCTGCCGCTCCCGCCGAAACGTCTGCCGAGGCTGCACCCGCACCCGCAGACGCCGCGTCGGCTGAAGCATCCGTAGCCGAGCAACCCGCCGAGGCTGCTGCGCCTGATCCCGCCGCACAGCAGGCCGACATCCTGGCCGACCAGAAAGCCATAGAGGACGATGCCAAAAACGCCGCTCCCGAATCGCAGAATTCAGGCAGCAACTCCACGTGGATATATGTGGTGATACTCTGCGTGCTGATCGGCGTGGTGGTATGGCTCGTGACATTCGCGGCCAAGGTGATGAACCGTCAGCCGGACGCCGCCGGCAAGAATGATGACGAAGCCGAGGAAGTGCGCGCCAAGGCCCGTCAGGCCATAGCGTCGTATAAGGAAAAACTTGCCGCCCACGAGGATGTGGAGCGCGAACTTAAGGCGCGCGAACAGGAGCATGTGCGCCGCGAACAGCAGCTGCTGGCCCGCATCGCCGACCTGGAGGCCACCCTGAAGCTGGCCCGCATCATGGATGAGAGCGAGCTGTCCAACGACACGGCTTCCATCGGTATGCACGTCAAGATTCTGGCCGAGGGCGATGACCTGGAGGACGCCGAGGAGTACGACCTGACCGGCTCCACCGAGGCGGATATGGACCTGAACCGCATCAGCGACGAGAGCCCGGTTGGCGCTGCCATGATCGGCTGCAAAGTCGGCGACAGCTTTCATGTCACCCTGCCCAACGGCAAT
>UQMZ01000050.1 GCA_900542185.1 uncultured Bacteroidales bacterium | reverse complement strand
CGCCGCGCTTGCCGAGCTGTCCCTGCCCTCCTTGCAGAGCATCACGGGAGGAACAATTGTCAACAACGCCGCCTCGCTGGCCGAGCTGTCCCTGCCCGCGCTGGAAACGGTCTGGTCAACTAATCAATTTAATGTGTGCTGGAATTGTGATAAAGTTTCCCGTGTTTCGCTTCCGCGTGCTAAAATGTTCTCCACTCCTGGTGCTCGAGGCACAAATAGATTAATTATCGAGCGGACAAGTCAGCATATCACGTTCGAGCTGCCGGTGTGTGAGATATTTTCAGCATCGTTCTCGTCAGGAACCACAGCGAACACTTTATGCGAGTTGCATTTCGGGGCTGCTATATACGCCATCTACACGGAATGCCGAAGCACACAGACGCTTATAATCAAGATAGGCAAAGGTGCTGTAACATTTCTTGATTCAGGCAACGCCAACTGGGACACCGAAGCCCTGAAGCAGCTCCTCGCTGACCTCGGCGACAACACAGGCGGCGATACCAAGCAAATCCGCATCGGCGCGTCGCAGATTGCCAAGCTGACAGACGAGGACATCGCCATGGCCGTAGCAAAGAATTATTCACTAAGTTAAAATATATCATCATTATGGAGATAAAGAAACAGACAGTCGAGGTCCGTGTGCTGGA
The DNA here is from genome assembly GCA_900542185.1 of uncultured Bacteroidales bacterium. Classification (GTDB taxonomy): domain Bacteria; phylum Bacteroidota; class Bacteroidia; order Bacteroidales; family Muribaculaceae; genus Lepagella. The sequence continues at coordinate 24,550 of UQMZ01000050.1, read as the reverse complement.
CGCCACTCCGGGCCACATGCTATATCGTAAAGACGAGCCGATTGAATCGGCGTACTTCGCGAAACGGGTCTATCTCGGAGTAGGAGACTCGCCCGAAAACTACACAGAGATTCCGGAGGCCGAAGCCAAGACCGAAATGGAGAGACGGGAGAGAGAGGCAAGGGAAGCAGAGTATGGAAAGGAGGAGTAGCCTTATGGAAACATGGCAATGGCTTATTACATCGGTATTAGGTCTAAGTTTTCTCGGCGACATAGTACTACGAAGCAGACGCCGTAAAAATAACGCGGAAGCAGAACACGCCGAGCATGACGCGGACAAGGCCGAGGTGGAGAGACTGCACATGCAGATTGAACACCAACAGAAGTCGCTTGACACATACCTGAAAATAGAAAAAGACCTGTCCGAGCGCATATCGGAGCAGAATAAGGCTCTTAACGAAAAGGAGGAACAGATACGCGACAAAACCGGTCAGATACGTAAGCTCACAGCGCAGCTTATAGACTCAGAGCATGGGCGCAATGCAGACAAAGACGAGATAGCGCGCCTCGCAGCAGAAAACGGCTATCTTAACACACTCGTTGAATACCTGAAACAATGGCGTTGTGAGCGTACTGACTGCAAGGACGAGCGTGGGCGCAAGCCACCGAACCAAAAACTGACTGGGTTAAAATACGAACCTCCGAAGCGGGCAGTAAAATAGCCCCTGCAACCTCTGAGCCGCCTACATCTTCTAAACCTAAACGGCTCAGAGAGCGTGTTGCGCCTCGTGTCACAAGGGCTATATGAGTTTGCTGACTTTTATAACTCTTAAACACGGGGCGTGCCGTTTTGTTCGCACGTCCGATTTCAAATACCAATTCCATTCCACACTATGCCTAAAATAGCTGAACTCGCCGGCCATGTGCTTGACCTCGTTGCAGAGGAACTTGACGTACCTAAAGAATCCATCCTTACCAAATCGCGCAAAGCCGAAATTGTCGATGCACGGCACATGGCGGCAAAACTGCTCCATATCCGCAACGTCTACCCCTCGCGTATAGCCGATATTTTCGGAGTGTCGGCGCGGACAGTCCAGTATGTCATAACCTCGTTTGACGCTCGTATTCAGACAAATAGAGCATTGCGAAATTCATACGCCAAACTTACGAAACGACTCGGAGAAAACTGCGAAACAACTACGAAATAACTTGCTGAACGAAAGAGCCTTAAAAAGTATTTTTGCAGTACAGAGCAATGTTGCTCTGCAATCGTATAATTCATAATTATGGAAACTGCAAACAAGGAAATCGTGGAGAAGAAGACCTACGTTCACGACGACAAGGAGAAAGACTACGCCTCCAAAGGTGTAGCGGGAACCGGTCTCGGCCTCGGTATAGCCGGTACCGCTCTCGGTCTGCTCGCCCTTAACGGCAACGGTCGCGGTCTATTCGGATGGAGCGGTGGAGCAAACATGCCCGAGAATGTGAACATCAACACTATGGGTGGCGCCGGAGCTTACGGTGCAGCCGCTCCCACCGCTTTCCAGGCTTGGGAAAAGAGCTGTGACGAGGCTATCGCACTCACCAACGCCATGTGGGGTCTGAAAGTCAGCTCGATGCAGGCTGACTACGACCACCGCAACGTGGATGTAGCCGAGAAGTTCTCGCTCTACAAGAGTCAGGTTGACGCAGACTTCGGTCTCTACAAAACCAGCCGTGACCTCTACGACACCGTGAGTGAGCGCATGAACGCCGCCAACTTCGGTCTCTACAAGAACCAGCGTGACGGCTTCGATGCTCTCAACGCTCGTATTTCTCAGCTGGAGAAAGAAGTTGCCGTAGGTGCCGCTATCCGTCCCTATCAGGACAAGCTGATTCAGTGCGAGATTGAAAAGGCTTACACCGCCGGAATCAACTACACTGACCGCCGCACTTGCAAGATGCTTGAAGGAACCGTAGTCCTTCCGAACGTAACCACTACGGGCTTTCCCTCCTACTGTTGCTGCCGAGGCACAGCCGCTTCGGGCGGAGGTAGCGCAACCGCGTAAGCCGAAACGCAAAAAGCGCAAGGCAAAATAACGGCGTTGTAATTTTACTTAGAACTCCTTGCGTAATTGATATTTTATTTGTAACTTTGTGGAAACAAATACGATAAAGGTTATGCAAGGAGTTGTTTACATTCTTACCAACAAACTGAACGGAATGATGTATATCGGTCAGACCGAAAATTTAGAGAGGCGCATTAAGCACCATCTTAATGCCGCTAAACGTGTCGGCTCTCGCAACGAGGGCCAGCCGATAGTTCACGCCATCCGCGAATTTGGAATTGACACTTTTGAGTGTTCAGTTTTAGAAACCGTTACCGCCGAAACAAAATCCGAACTTCGCAACTTGCTTGATGAGCGAGAGAAATTCTACATAGCAAAATATAACGCGACTGAAAATGGGTATAATATCACTATTGGAGGTCGTGGTATGTTGGGGTATATCCCAACGGAAAGTGCGAGGTTGGCAATAAGCAAAGCCAATAGAGGCAGAACTATATCCGAAGAACACAAAGATGCTGTACGCCAATCTTCCATCAGAATGTGGAGCAATGACGAATATAGACAATTTATGTCTGAAAGAATGTCCGGCAAAGGCAACCCTATGTATGGTGTTCATTTGTCAGGAGAACTAAATCCGAATTTCGGAAAACCCATGTCGGAAGAAACCAAACGGAAACTTTCTGCCGCAAAGATGGGTCATCCGGGTACGCCTCTTTCCGAGGGACACAAAAAGAAACTAATCGAAGCTGCCAAACGTCCTAAAAGTGCAGAGCATAGACGTAAACTTAGTGAAAGCCTCAAAGGGCGTGAGTTGTTAGACCGCCGCAAACCCGTAATTCAATACGATAAAAAAGGCAAGTTTATCAAAGAATGGACGGGGATAAGCGAAGCCGAGGAAGCGTTAGGCATTGTTCATGTTAGCGAATGTGTTTTGCGCAAACGCAACTATGCCGGAGGTTTTATTTGGCGTTTCAAGTTCGATGGCGGCGATATATTACCAACCCCCAAAAACACACGGAGGATTGTTCAGATGGACTTGAACGGCAAAGTTATCCGTGAGTTTTCATCAATAAGAGAAGCCTCTGCCACGCTTGGTATTTGCTATTCAAGCGTATCTGCCGCCGTTCAAGGTGTGCAGAAAAAGGCAGGAGGGTTCAAGTTTAAGTATAAAGATTAAATTCATATAACAGATGCAGACAAACGTATTTTTAGGCGGCGCAGACCCGTTGTTAGGCAGTTCAGCAGTAAATTCCCCGATAGACTACGACCAGCGCATTGCCGAGCTTCAGCAAATGCAGCAACGGTTGGAGGCACAGCGTCAGCAGCAGAGGACGCAGGTAGTGAACGGACAGCCTCAGTCGCAGGCCCCGATATGGGACGAGATAGAGAAACTGACCGCAGAACTATCAGACCGCGAGTTTGACATTGTGAACCGCGACGAGGAGTTTCAGCAGAGCCAGCAGACGATAATGGCTATCCTCCAACGCGAGCAGATGCGCCTCATGCGCCCGATAGTGGAGGGTACTCAGGACGGCAAGGCCGCACTTGAAAACCACCTCGCGCTTATAAAGCAGCTCAAAAAGAAAGCCACAAAGGAGGCTGACCGCAACATGGAGCTGTTCAACGAGTACACCCAGCATTATTCCGATATGACTTATTCGGAGTTCTTGCAGATGAAAAACGGCACGGCCAAAGGAAGTAAAACCTCTAAAAAATAAACGACCATGTATCTGAAAGAAGAAACCGCTAAACTTACGGGCGACCTCAAAAACGCCGTGCGCAAATGGGCGTATGGAAAGATTGACGAATTATCCGCGAGCCGTCCGCGACTGAAAGCCGCCTCGGTGTATCTGAAACGCGGACTGAACAACTATATGGAGCGCGAGGACAAGCGCATAAATTCAATGGTAGACAGTCTGTCGATGTTCGTGGCCGACAAGGATGGTAACATTGACACGGATATGCTGATAGACGATGCCGTAACGATGTTTAAGGAAATGGATGTTGCGTATGCCGAGATTGGCTCGTTCGGCATAGAATATGGCAAAGGAGCGGTTACAATCAATATACCGCACAACGTGTTCCTTGACATGATTTTCGGCGACCTCGGAAAGATAACGATAACCGCAGACGATCTGCTTGAAATAAAATCCCTCATGGGGGCATAAACAAAAAACGCCCGCCCCTTTTGAGGGCAGGCGCATATCTGTGTGGGAGTCGCAGGGAAACTTGCGACTCTTGCTATTTACGGTATCTACATATCAGCATCGGGTGTCCGCCCTCGCCAAACTTTCGGCATATAAGAGGACGATGCTCGTAGATGTTGCATTTGTAGTCCGTTCGTAGAAACGGACATTTATTCTTGCTTAAATCATCCGATGTGCTGACAAGTTCCGAGACCTCGGGAATGTTCCCTGATAGCGGCAGTTTTATCCGGCTTATTACAGGTGTCACAATCTTGTCGGAGAAGCGGTCGATCAAGCCGACGGGTAATGGCAAATTATAGCAACAGGAGGCATGACATTTGTAAGTACGGCACTTACCCATCTCTCACTCTCCTTTCTTTATCAGTTCCAGCGCGGCAGAGATTCCGACAGAAAGGGCTTGCTCATAGGCGCAGTATTCCTCGTGCGAGAAGTGTTGTGTTTTATCGTACACCACATATCCGTATTTCCTCTTGGGTATTTTAGTAGTTCGCACATCGACATCTATTCCCCTTTTCTCCCGCAGCCACTTCTGGGCGTGAGCCAAAGTCGGCGCAGATGCAAAAACGCTACGACGAATAACACCATCATTTGGGGTGAGGTTAATAACATCTTCTCGGCTAACAAAGACGCTGTTAGTTATACCATATTCTTCTCTAAGATTTATTTCGGGCGTTTTTTTGACAAGTGTCTTATATGTCTTGTACCGTTCCGGTTCTTTTCTCTTTAATGGGAAACAAGCTGTCCTTTCCCAATGAGTTGCTTCATAGTAATGGTCGCACGGCTCATCGAATCCGCACGCCTTTAATTTCAGAGCCAAGTCATAGCTCACATAGTCAGTCATTTCCATCTTTCTTAGTTTTTAACACCGTAAACTTATACGGCTCGTCGTCCCAAGTCAGTTGCGGGAGTCCGAGCATTTCAATCAGAGGCTTGGTCCCCTCCGTGCCGATGTACGCTCCTCCCGCCGATGGCTCCCAAGTCCAACCGCTGGCATATTCACGGCGCACGGGTTTGGACCTGAACGTCAACTGCCGGCCATCCGGGTCTGTCGCCGTCCAATAATCCACGGCTTCGGGTTCGGTTTCATCAACGGGGCGCACGTCCATCAGTTCGCCGCCGTCCTCGCAGGTAAGCGGTGTGCCCGAATGTACGTTGTGCCAATCGTATTCGTTTGCCAATCCTGCAAGAATGGACTTGTACGTGGCATAACCTTGCGCGACTTCCCTGCGGACGTACTTGTTGGTCGTGTCGCGTCCGTTCCAGCATACGCAATCGCCTTTCATTCCGAGATTCATCATCGGGCGCACGTTGTCGTGCATATACTCTCCTATGTCGTTGCCGTTGTCGAACATCGTAAGGCAGTTCATCATCTGCGGCTGTCCGCCGATGAATCGTGTAATATCCTCCACCATCGAGGCAATGAGCCTCAGTTTTTCTTCGGTACATTCGATGCGCCATTTACGCTTCGGGGTGTATTCAGTTTTCTTCATTGTATTTTTTCTTTTGATTTATAATCCTTACACTCCTTGCAGTTGTGCGGATAAGCACAGACATATCCTACAAGGGCGCGTTCATGTTTATGGAACGTCAGATAGCACAGACGGCCATCATAGAGGTTTGAGCAGTCATTCTCCATCGTTCTTCTCTTTGGGTTGATAATGGGGGCATAAATGTTGTCTGTCCTCGTATAGACAAGAGTCGAGACCGCTTGCGCCATCACATCCATTAAGATGGGTTATAAACCATCCGAGTAGACCTCGCTTGCTGAAATGCCTGCAATTATTCTTTTTCATTTTTCTTCTATTTGGGTTGATAGTCGGGGCAATCAGCACCCAGACACCACACACTGAGTATGCAACGTCTGTTTCTGTCAATTACATGCGACCCATCATCGCATTTGCCACCGTTGTAGTGCTTGCACCCGCTCGGGGTCTGCTTAGTCTGGGTCATAACTCTGCAAATTGATCATAAACTGTCCTGTTCCGGCTATAGTTCCGCAAGAAACATTGTCTACGGGCTTGCCGTTGATAAGAATCTGTACATTCGGCCAATAAGGGCCGAAGCCGTCAGATGCGTCTACAAGGTCTTTAATCGTCATATACTCTCAGTTTTGTTTTGAGCCAATCGTATAGCTTATCCGAACCTTTACATGGCAGCTCGAAGATTATAGCGATTGCCATAAATGGAGCTAAGATAGCTTCAATGCCATATAACACGGCTCTGCGGTGTTTCTTTTTCATAATCTCAAACCGGTTTCAAGAATAAAATTCTGTTTGTATCATTTCCGCTATAAAGATATTCGCAATCCAAGCGGTATGACTGATTCACGGCATCGCATTGCCAGTCCTCGGTCTCGAACAGCAATACTTCCGCATCATCAGTAATATTGCTGAGGGCTTCTTTTAGTTCTTTTACTGTCATTTCCTTTTCTTCCTAATTTTGTCAAACTTCGCCAAATACCGAAGTCGTCATGTATCGCTTCCTCTCTCGTCATTCTCAGTCAAGTTTAACGTGGTTGTGGTCTCCGTTCAGCTCGTTGTAATACTTTATGGCACATTCTTTATGCAGTTTGATGCGCCGTTTCATTGCTTGCTCTAATTTAGGCGGTATTAACTCGCTGTAATCACTGAGGTATATCATAGCTTCTCGGATTACACAGATGCAATCACCCAATGCTCCCAAAGTTCTTACATCAAGGGGGCTGGAATTGAACGTCTGCTGATAGAACTTGTAAGCCTGATTATAAAGGTCATCGGTAGTTCTGAGGTTGGAATTGTATTTACTCATGGCTCCCTCCTTTCTCCCGGCACGGGCAGTCCGGGTCGTGGGTGATGCCGCCCTTGTAGCGGCCCTGATAGATGATATAGGAATGACCATTATACTCTACCGTATGGAGGTCGTCACGCCGGTTTTTATCATCTATTTGTTGTAATCTCTCTTGTATCTGTTGTCTTTCCTCCGGCGTAGGCTTTTTGCACCCCGTCAGCGTCAGGACAAGCAGGGCGAGGAGGGTTAGGGTCAGTTTCTTCATAATTCTTCCTTTTCAAATTCAGTTGTAGGGAGTTTGGCAATCATGTAGCCATACATAAATCGCGCATCCTCCCATTGGATTTTGTCTTTGGTAGCCTCGTGTATCCTGGAGCATTTGCGTATGCTCACGATGATGGTGCTACCAGAGTTACTCAGGACGCTGGATCCATCCAAATAGACCTTGCCTTTCTTGCTCAGATTCGCTTTTCCGGGCTTATAGTACAGCCCCGTGGGGATATGCTTTATTCGGTAGGGTTTCATATCTTATTTGGTTTTCTCAGTTGGTAATAATCGCATTTGCCCTTCCATCTGCGATGTAGTTCGGAGCAACGGACGCATACGATTCTTTTGCTCACATGATTGTGGGTTATCTCCACAACCTCGTCATGGCATTTGCCACACCATCCACCTTTGCAGTAGAATTGACAGTCTGGTTTCTTCATAGCTCGTTGAATTTATATCCATTTGCGTATAACAGTTCAATAGCTCTCACGCAGGCTTCGATAGGATTCTCAGACTGAGGAAGCGTACCCATGAAGCCGTCCCAATCGTAGTCTACAATCCAATGCGTTTCGCTACGATACAGTCTTACATAGCCACTAAGTGTGCTTTCGTGGTCTTTCTCGCAAATCTCGCCATCGCCGAAAGGCTTTATCCATTTTGTGAATGGGAAATCCTCTAAATAACTCGGCAGAAGTTCGAGCAAGGCACTGAGGCTCCACGCAGGAATATCGGTATCAAACAACGTCTTGTCTGCCTTCCTTACTAAAAGTATATCCTCTCTTGTCGCCTTTTGTGAAGCCGTTATAGGCGTTTGATAGAACATATCCGCCGTGTCAGCCGGCACTCCGCAGTCCATGAGCCTCTTGCTCTGGTCGTATGTGGTTGCTATTTCTGTTCTCATATCTTATTGATTTTATCTGTCAGTATTCGGTTGATTTCAGATTCGTTGAAGCCTAAGAATTGCAATGCTTTGAGCATATCGTCTTCGGGAATTATACGCCTGCCATCATCAAGGAGGCAAACGGTTATCTCTACATCGTCAGAAAACTTGACTTTACTCTCACTGATTACTTTCGGTTCGTTCATTTGCCGTTGATTTTTTCTGTGAGTTCCTGGGAGTAGCGGAAGTGACAATCCTCTGATTGGCAAAATTCCCTGAACATCTGACAACAATAGCCATCGTTGTAGAATGAGCATTGTTTCCCACATTCGCCTTTGATACCCTCGTATATTTTGCCATCGACTATGATTCCGTTAATCTTCTCCATCTGACTCCCTTTTATCGTGTATATTTCCCACCACCTCGTATTCCCATTGGGCGAATATCCCGTCTGGGTCTCGTTTCGGATGCACGGCGCAGAACGCGCAGTAGTCGGCAATGTATTCCACAGGGCGCGTCACAAGCTCATCCTCCATATCATCATAGTACCGTACAAAGTCGCCCTCGTAGATCTCCTTGCCGTTCTTGTCAAGCAAGCCAGTAAACTGACCAATGGTTTCATCTTCCACGGCAGCGAACCACGGAACCTGATCGCCATCCTCATCAGTACGGAGCCATGATATTGTGGGATGTACACCGGTCAAGTCGAGCGAGCCATAAACCCATTCTCCGTTATCAAGGCGTTTGGCTCTGTAAATTATCTGTCTCATTCTTTCTCTCCCTTTAACTGTTTGTACTCTTCCTCGCTCAAAGACTGGATGTTAAGGATTGTGGCATTTCCGGTGATGCCGTATTGTTTATGTACGCTCTCGTTAACCATCGTCCTAAGCCCATTCAGTGACGGGTTGCTTTGTGTGTCTATGAGACAGTCTCCGAAGCCTCCTCCCGAAAATACGTAGCTGATGAAATAGTATTGGGTCATTCGGACTCCTGACTTTGGACTTGGTGTATAGTCGGAATTTGCTTTGGGTCCAAGTGGTTTTAAGCTCTCAACATTGTCATGCGAGCTGTCAACATTAGCCTCGGGACTGTCAACATTACTGGTGGTTGCATTTTCTGCAACACCCACTTCAACCGGGGTACAATCTGTACCCTCATCGGGCAGACACTTGGAGCCGAAAAGGGCATCAAGTCGTAATTTCAAAAGGAGTGCTCCTTTATTAGTTGGGTCTTTGGTTAGTTCCTCTTCGTTGTACGAATACATCTTCTGCACATTCTTACGGCTCACCGTAAGCATTTCCTCTCCCTCCGCGTCAGAGGTGAGGTTGTGGAGGCCGAAAAGGTCACGCATCATTTGGTATTTGCCCCTCAGAAATGCGTCGTGCGGAAGTCTGTCCGCGTCATCAGTTAATAGCCATTCTTTCTTCACTTCCTCCTTGAACTCTTTCGGGAGGCCGCATTTTTGCCACACATAATCTTGTAATTCCTTTTTCATATTCTTTCCCATTTATATGGACATTTTGTATTCTTATAGTAGTGATTCAAGCAAGCGCAAATCATTGCTCTGCTAATACCAGTTTGTCGTGAAGCCTCTGCTGATGAAATAAATGTCGCTATTACATTGCCATCTAAATCAAGCTGTCTTATGGGCTTAACTCTCTTGGTTTTCTCCCACTCCACGTGATTTGCGTTATACTTTTGCGTACACCATTCGAGGTTGCTTTTAATCACATTACCATCTTTGTCGAGGATAACGACATTATTTGTTCTATCCCAATCAATATGATTTATGATTGGCAGATTGTCTGGATTAGGGATGAACGCTTGCGCAACGAGCCTATGAACACCTACAAACTTTTGGCTACCATCTTTTGATAATACAACACGATAATACCCAGTGTGAGAATCTTTTGTTAGATGAATCAACCTCCCATATATCCTTTGCACAATTCCGTTGTTTCGGAATGAATAACGGGGTAAACTTTTTACCCGTCCTAAATTGCTTACCTCATATAATCCCTCATACCCAACCACGGGACGCCATTGCTCATTTGGCAAATCAAGAATATTATCATCTCCTAAGTCAGGTAATCCTTTATCCTTTCTTTTGGATAATTGGTCGGCAGCATAACATTCCTTGCAAGAGCAACTGCAATTATCGGAAGTGTTGACATTATAGAAAAACTCCGATGAGGGAAGTAATCTATGACAGGCAGAACATACTTTTTCGTAGGATTCAAGACTGCCAAGATATTTGTTGCCTAATTCTATGATGAAGTGCGGCTCCATGCGCTTAGGCTCATATCTCGTCATTCTCTCATCTTTATAGATTGATTTGATATGATATGCGACCTTTTGACTTTCCGAACTATGCGATTGAGATATAACAACAACCTTATAGTCTACTAAGCCGTCATGCTCAATCAGCCGCTTAGTCCACAACTGATTAATGACTAACTGAATCTCCATCAACTCGCCCTTTTCGATAAGCGAAATTAACTTTGGTTTCAGAGATACATATAGCACTCTCATTTCTTCTTTCGTTTGAGGATTATTTCTACGGGTTCGGGGGTCTGAGTCCCATGTGAGGTCGGGGAATAGGCTGGAGTCGAGCATCATTGAGGGTCTACCAATCCAATCACTCATCAATTTGCGTCTTTCGGGCTTATTGCGAGTAAATAGATGCAACTCACGCTCATGCCATCTTTCTCCGTCGTCTCTCGCCACCCAACCTTGAATCACGGTGTCCTCCGCGTCAACATTAAAGTCAAGGTCGGACGATTGATAGAATTGGTTCATGTCGGGCGAGGAGTAAATGACATCGGAAGCACCACGCCATTCCCTGACTTCGATTATCTCGCCGTCTGATTTTCTACGCGCTTTCATTACTTCTCGTATTTCTTGATTATACGTTTGAGCGCATTGATGATGGATTTATTCTCCTTGCGGTAATCTTCATCCAACGTTCCATCCATAAGGGATTCCAACTCAGAGATTGCCGATTCAAGTGCATACACTTCTTTGTCGGTTAATGCAGATGTCTTTTTCTCCGCATCCTTCTCCTGCTTGCCGAGGGCGAAGGCGCGGTCGAAAGCGGCACAGAACACATCGTAACGGCTTACAGGTTGCCACTGCACTTCGCCATCGAGGTTGGTTCGCTTGAACTCTTCCCAGCACTCCTGCTTCTTCTTGTTATATTCTTCGTTTGTCATTTCACATTCAGTTTTGCGTTTGTTATTATGAGGTATTGTTCAGCCTCACGGAGCGAGCCTATTGCCTTGCTTAGTTCCGGTGGTGCAAATCTTAGTTCATCTTTGCAATCTCTAAGAGTTATACCACACGCACAAATCATTGCCATAATCTTTTGAATTTTTTCTTCGGTTTTCATTCCTCCACCTCCTTTGCGATGTCGGGGAAGAGCATATCTATTACCTCATACACTTCTTCTGACCCGAAGCATTGTTTTAATTGTTCCACCTTGCTTTTCTCCACAAGCGCATAGCGGCGTGTCAGCCATTGAAAAAACAGTTCTGCATTCTCCTTGTCTATCCGTAAGTCGGCATTGCGCTCGGCAATATTCCCTCCTTCGTAGAATCCTATCGGGTTCATTTCTTCCGCATACTCGCGGGCGAGGGCGGTGATTTCTTTCTCGTCCATAGTCATTCCTCCTCAAATATATCGTCAAGATTGTTGTCGAAGTCACGGATATATCCGTTGGAATCAACCTCCATAATCACATAATCCCCATATCCGTCGCGATAAGGGTCAAGGAAATTCGGCACATAACCCGTGTAGTCCTGCACCTCATTGCCGTCACGGTCTTTTATGACCACCACGTTCTCATCGCACGATTTGTAGTGCATCTTTGCGGTATTGCCTTTCGGCCAGTTAAGAATACGTCCATTGTCAAGGTCGATTATCGGGCACCATGCAAGTTGCTTCTTGCCGTAATAGAAGTGGTCTACTTCCTCTACGCACGGCATTTGGGGATGCAGTGCATCGTCCCTTACACCGTTAAGTTCCGCATCCTCCCAATATCGGGCGAATATCTGACACTCGGCTGTCGCGAGGTCACAGGTCTTTTCAATTTTAATTTTCTTTTCCATTCTTATTTTTCTCTTTTAATTATTTGAATTTTGCCTCCTTGCTTCCCGTTGTCGAAATAAGCAGGATTTGGAGTTTTTTACTCGCTACGTCCAGCCTCTGCAAGCACCTGCGGTTTATCCACGTTAGCTTCAAGCACCGGCATGAGTTTCCATCCATCGGGTTGGTAATAATAATCCTCAACACCACCATTACACCATCTAAAGTCATCCCACATCCATTTGTAGTTTTCATCGGCATGGAACACCTTATGTGCTTCTTCAGCGGAGTTAGCGGCAACCAATATCATACCGCCCGAATATCCGCCATCGCGGTAGTTAATCCATACATTCATACTCTTTCTCCTAATTTGATGATGAATACTTCTTCTTCGGGTGCGCCCCATTGAGGGTTGCCCTTGCCGATAGTTATTCCCTCGCATTTGAAGAGCATGGTGGTGTTCGTGTAGCCACGGTGGAAGCGGACGTGGGTGTAACCGCCACTAATTGCTGTGAAGTCAGACAGGTTTCCACAACAGGCGCCACCGTCATGTTGGGAATAACACCGTCTTTTGCCAGTCACAAGATTGTCATAGCAATAGGCATATCCGAGTTTGCATTTTGCTTGCACAAGTCCTTTACTACACCATCTTACGCATTTCATTATGCGTTTTATCCAATACGGCTTTATCTTGCGGTATTCCTCGCACTTGGCTCCGGATGCAATCATGTCGTACCACTTGCCTTTGAGGACTAAATCAAGGATTTTCATCTTTCTTCTTTTTGAGGGTTATGGCATCGCATTTATTCAGCATACTCTGCCCATTTGGCGGAGAGGGCATAGTACGTGCATTGCTTCTTTAGCCCGGGGTCTGTGGCGCATTCCGCGAGGTAGTCCCATGCTTCGTAGGTGCCTCTGATCAATCCGCCCCTTGTATCTATAATGTCGCGTATCTCGGCGTCTGTGTAGCTGTGGCCGAAGTCTATCTTGAATTGATAAAGGCCGAAAAGGCCGTCGGGCCAGTCGTTCATCAGATCCATAAGTCAATTTCTATGTAGCTGTCTGCGTAGGGTTCTTATTGTCTGTTCCATATTGCGGTTGGCCTTGATCAGATTGTGGTTGCCGAGCCAAAGCACGACGCATGTTCCGGCCAGAACGCACGTTAGTATAAGCAGTGTGGTTATCATTTTATCACTCCTTTATCTTTTAGGTAGTTAAGTCTGAATTTGGTGTAGTCAAGTTTCTCTTTGCGTGTCTGCGCATCGCTTTTTACGGCCGCGCGCTTTCGGAACTCATTGAGTGACCGTTGCGCGTCCTCGTCGCCGTCGTTGGCGCGTGACTCCAGCATGGCCATGTAGGTCTCGAACGCGATTGCGCCGGCATCCGAGCCACTGCTGTTCCCATTCACCGCGACATCCTCGCAGGCCCTGTCGCGTTGCAAGTCGTAATCGGCGAGCATAGACAGAAACGAATCCCCCTCCAATACGAATGACTTAGATCTGCGCCCCTCAAGGCATTTCTTTATATCCTCGGGCTTAAGATACCAGTAATGTCTCAGAATCTCGCGGGCGATAACGACAACATCCTCCGGCGGGATTCTCCGGTCTTGCCGGAACATGGCGTTTACTTTTTCGATGGCGATAGAGATTACCATAAGGGCCTGCCCTTCGCCGAGATTGTTTTTAATCTGTCCGAGCGTCGGGGAATCGGAATCGAAAATCTCTTTGTGGCTTATCGTGTCAGGAAGTCTGTCGTATGATTTCTTCGGCGATTCGCGCCATTCTTGAAGCAGGGTCTGTGTCCGCGCCGGAAGTGCGACCCCTCTGCCGCGTACTGTTATTTCGTTGCTCATCACGTATCTTTTTTCTTAGATGGTTTATCATGTGGCGCGCCGCGTCGTTGTAGTCACTATGGGGTTCGCGGGTCATTTCCCAATCAACAAGGACCTCCCCCACAAGCCGTGTCAGTTGGCTTGGGTCTATATGTTCCTTCATGCAGAATGCCTGCAATGTTATAGGATTTTTGTTGAGGAAGTCGTTGGCGAAGTCGGCCAAAGTCACGCCGGGATAGACTTCGTAAGGCTTTGACGGCGGCGAAAGTATCGGTTCGTTCATAGGTAGTCGAATATTGTCATTTGTCTAACCTGCATCTGTTTCTCGTTTTCCGGCTGGCCTGGAATGAACATCGTGCGGAAAATATGATAAAGACAGGAGACCACAATGCTGTTCCCTGCAAGTTTGTACTGTGCCGTCTTGCATATACTGTCACGTTTTATTTTAGTACGATTTTTCTTTCCTGCGTCTTTCAGCGCATCTTGGCGCTCGGCAAAGGACTTAAAAGGATAGGCTTGTATCTTTTCAATATCCTCGTCGCTCACATCCATCAGTCTAAGGGCTTCCTTTGGTGTCATTTTTCTTACCCGAATCCTCTGTGAGAAGTATTCCAGCAGCTGCTCTTTGGTCGGGTGTGGGTGGTAGGTCAATTCCATATTCGTATCGGTTTTAGTCATTATCAGATTACTTATGGGGCGTGTATCTAAGGTTCCACAGCACCCGTCAATCCTGGGGGGGGTGAACATCATACGGAACATCCTTGCGTCCGTAGGCTTGATTCTCCGGCACTCATCGGTACGGATGTGCGTCAGGAAGCAAGGCATACGTATGCCGTGTTTCTTCAGCTCGTCATAATAGGGCGTGCTGTAAGGCTGTGTGTAGTCTTTTGCTTCGGCTCTATGCATATCAGCAGATTGTTGTCGGCCCACGCGGATGCGTTGACAGTCGGGGTGTATTTGAAGTATGTGCCCCCCCCCATTGAAATATCCGTGCGGAATCTTGTAGATGAATTTCATTTTATTACAACTAAAAGCGGCACAAAACCTCCACCCATGCCCATTGCCGCAGTCAACGCGGGAGCGCAGCCTTTCGGCCAATAGATTGCGTGGCGCAGGTCGTAATATTTGCCGCCTTGGATTAGGTTGGTAAGTTTTATCGGCTTAGGTTCCATAATCGTCAAACAGATGCGGAATGATATTAGAGACAACATCCTCAACATCTTCCCAATCCTCGCTTTCTTTCGCCCGTTTGAGTTGTTCAGCAATATCTTCCACCAATGCCTTGGCTTCGTCACGCATCCAGTTTGCGCCATATTCAAAACCCTCTATCGGACTGAAATAACCCGATGTGATTTGCCTTTCGGCCTCTTGGTAAAAATCGTTCTTCATTTTATCTCAACTATCCATTGTCTTCGGTTTGACATCTGTATCGCTGTCACGCAACTGAAATAGGGATTGACGTGAAATTTGCTTGTTCCATATCTGCCGTCGGGGCCGTGGTTTGTTCGTCCGAGTGCGTAGCGGATTTTCACTTTGGCATTATCCATAGAAACTTCGGTTCTCTGTTCCCGCCCCCCATATTGTCGATGCAGGGCGAGATTCCCTTTGGCGGAGTAGAGACGTCCGCGTTGCGGATTATCAAATCTACCACCTTGAACGAGGTTGGCTATTTGTACTACCTTATCTATCATTGATTACTATAAAAGCCGTCTGAGCGAATCTCGCCCTTTCGGGGGGGCGATTATATTACTCGGACTCATTACGCCGGGGTTGTGCCTAATCGTGCAGCTTACGCCCTGACATAGATTGATTGCGATTTGCTTTGCGTGGGTCATTGAAGAAATATTGATTAGTGAAATATGTTCTCGCGGCCACGGCGGTCACACTATCTTTGTGAATCGCATTATTGTAGCCGTCAATCCACATCACATCACCCCGAATTAATTCGCGCCAATGCTTGCGGATTACAGCTTCAACGTGCTTGCTTTTGTTTATCATTGATTACGAGTATTGCCGGATAATGCCAGACCTTGCCCTGTCCTAAGAAGTATTCCACGCGGGCTTTCTCAAACGCCCGGCTCATCAGTGTGGGGCAGAGGCCGTGGATTAGGTTTATCGGGATTTGTCGCATATCACCAAGAAAGCGGTTTTATGCCTGCAAGTCCTTGGCGGCAGGATATTGCACACGCCTTGCTTGCCGAGATTGCAGGTGATGGTGATTGTAAGTCCGCCTTGCTGGTTAAAGGGAATTTGTCTTGCTCCATTCTTCATGGTAAAGGTTCTCCATTTCTGCGCGGACGTTGGGCTGGTCGAGAATGTCTGACAAAACTTTGTCCGTCACGCGGTCTTGACTTATGAAATACTCCTCGTTGATTTCTTCCACCGATTCCATATAGTCCTCTACGCATTTGGTGAGAGGGAACGGAGCGGGGAAGTTGTAAGGTTGATGTTCGCCGAGGATAGACACCATAAACACACGCTCTCTGTTTTGTGCGCAACCGTAATCCTTTGCGTTGAGAACTTCCCAATAATTGTCGTAGCCAAGTTCTTTTAGCGTATCAATCCACCTTTGGAACTCCGGCATGAACTTGCGTTGCACAAGGGCTTTGACGTTCTCCATTAGAAGATATTTCGGTCGCTTCGCCTTGATTATCTTCTCGCACTCCCATAAGAGAGAACTGCGCGAGCCGGAACCTTGCTCAAAGCCTTTCTGTTTCCCGGCATTGGAAATATCCTGGCAAGGGAATGAATACGTCAGGCAATCGCAGTCGGGAACATCGTTCGGATTAACTTTGCAGATGTCTAATAGATTGCGGTCGCTCCATTGCGGGAATAAGGCATTATGAGCTTTAATTGCGGCATCTTCAATCTCGCACCATGCTACAAGATCGTAGTCAAACCCGGCAAAATCACGCTTCAACAGCTCCATTGCCAAAGCCTGACTGTCGTAACCGGAGAATAAAGTGACTAATCTAATCTTAGTCATGGCTTCTCATTCAGTATCTCGGCCACTTCCTCGGCGTGGATGCGCTTGTACTCGCGATCGTCAGGGTCGGAGGGGTCGTATTCAATGATTTTGCAGACAATATAGACATCATCGTGCTGGCGTATGACCTCGAATCGCGAAAATTCGTCGCACTCCCTGATTTCAGCAGGATTCGACTGTGCGGCTACAATTCGTAACGCACGACCGATGCAATCGCTTATTATCTCGTCCTGCGAGTCTAATTTCGCACGTAGGGTTTTGATCTGTCGGTCAAGTTCCTCATCCGCTCTGTCAAGGTCACTGTTCGTTTCCTTCAACCGTCTTGTGAGCCGTCTGATAACGAAACTCTGATAAACCACAAGGGCGATCAGTAGGGCGAACGCCAAATATCTAAATACGATCATTTCTTTTTGAGTTTAGGTTAATTTTCTTCTACGGGTTTCAGTACCTCGTTCGCGCCGAGAAGCTGTTCAAGCCCCATCGACTTGATGCGGTTGGCGAGGATCCCCGCCGTGAGCTTGCGGGCGTTGATGTCGGGCTGGTAACAGTCGCCGGCAAACTGCGGCACAAGGTCGTAGAGTTTAAGGAACGCGGTCTGTACCATACAGCAGTCACAGGTCCATACTCCGTAGCCGTGTATCTGCTTGTCGCACCAACGTGCGTATATCTTCACGGTATCCATGAGCGTCATTGCCTGCTGTACGGATATGACCAAAAGACGGTGGTCGGGAGTGAGGTCGAGCTTGTTGACCTCCAGCTTGATTCCCGACATGAGTTTGCGCAGGTCGTCGCGGAACAGTTCTTCCATCCGCAGTCCGTGCTGGGTCTCGTTGTGTTCCATCACGGGGCTTGTGGCGGGTGCGCGGAACTGGTCGTACTCGCGTCTGACTGCCCGTATCTCGCGCACAAGCGGCTTGGTCTGCTGTATGCGCAGCGATATGCAGGCGTCGCATACGGTGTCAACGTAGTCCCATGCGAGGTTCATCAGCGCGAACAGTTTGAAACTCCATTCTACCAATAGTTCCTGCGGAACGTCCTCAATCGTTTTGTCGGGTTGTTTCGGGCGTGGCGTGCTTATGGTGTGGTAGTGCTTCATTGTCCTTGATGTATTTCTCCATGCGGCGCAGGTCCTTGCGGGCCATTCTGAGCGCGTTGGCCGTGCGGTAGTCGCTGGGGTCGCACGTGGCGTTGTCTACTATACGCTTCATGTGCGCGGCCCATTCGCGGAGACGGTATTGAGGTATCTGCATGGCATGGAAGTTTAAAGAAAACCGCTCATATCCTCACGGACGGGAGCGGAACGAAATGAATTTAAGTAAAGTAGTACAATAACAATATTGACTAAACAGATGAAATTGGCTGTTCATCTATTATCTCCGGAGCCATCGATCACGTGCCGTTGCTGACGGTCGGCGAGTTTGGCAAGGTTCTCGCGACAGACCTCTTCAAGAGTCCAACCCATGACATGGCACAATCCTGCCAGCTGCCACGCTATGTCGCCACATTCGCGGCGCATGTCTATAATGTCGCTCTTGGATAGCATTTCGTCTGAACCATCACATAAACGGTTGTCCACGATTATGGCTTTCTCCTTGCGGATATGCTTGGCGACTTTAGACGCAAGCTCGCCAACTTCCCCAACAAGATTCAGGAACATATAAGCCCAGTTGTCGCACGATTCCATGCACGTTGTCATGGCAAGGCACTGATATTCATTCAGGGTCAGTTCTTCGTTCATTTTCAATCTCGATTATTGTCATTATACAGTAGGCAGCGAGGTCGCCGAGGGTGTCAGTGAGGCTTTCGTCTTTCACTTGCCTTTCCGCACGATTGAGTATAAGATTCTCCACACGGTTGAACTTGTCGGATATTCGTGTCAGAGCGGATACAAGGCCGTATTTCTCGACACTACAACCAAAGGAATTGCCGTAATCTTTGTTTTTAGCAATGTAGGTCTGTGTCAATTCAAGGGCGATGTCACGAAAGCGACATGCCTCTTGAGGAGCCTCAATGATATAAGTCGGCTCGCTGCCGTAGATGGGTGTTTCTTCGCTCATAACTTTGCAGGCATGAATCCGATTATCGGGGATTCCGTGATTCCGGCAATCTCTATGTCGGCCATTGATTTCTTTATCTGATCCGTCACCAGGGCCTTGGCCATGTCGTAATCATCGGCTCCGACGAACCACTGATAAGCAGTTTTCTTCTCTTTGCCTGTGTGCTCGTTCAAGTTGATTATGTTAACTTTGGCGATAAAGAACTTGGCGCACATCTGCATATCGCCGAATATCTCCGCAATTGCAGTTTTCTTGACTTCGGTTATCTCGAACTCCGGCGAAGTGTTACCCATATTTTCGGTCGTAAGCTCAATGGCTTCAAGGCAGGTCAGTGCATCAACCAAATATTTCTCACTGACTTTCTTCTGCTCGCCGTTCTCCGTAATGCGGTCAACGCGGGCCGTTGTCTGATAGTAGCTCATGTTCTTACTCGTTTACTTCTTCGTATTCGGTTTCTTCCTCGTCGAAGCGGTTGTTGCTTGGCGCGGTCTGCTTCTGCTCGGCTATCCAGTTCTGCTCCGCCTTTTCGTCGTAGTCAAAGACTGCTTCGAGAGCCTTGACCTTATCCTCGCTGATGCCGTTCTTGGGAATCATCTTGAATGCGCGGCGGACAAGCGTCTTCTTCGCCATTTCCGTGTAATCGGTAATCCACGGCGACTTCTTCGGATTTCCGTTCTTGTCTACTCCGGTGGACGGGCTGCGCTCCTTGACGGCATCGATCTCGGCCTTGCTCATGTGGTCGAACATTTCCGTACCGTCGATAAGCACGACATAATAGTATGCGCCGAGCATCGTTTCCTCGGTTCGTTGCGCCCACGGATCGGGATTGTGTATCAGCTTCGCCTCGCTTCCGTGAGTTATTTTAAACTCATCGCCCCTGAACACGCAGTGCGCCTCGACCTTGCGGACGAGGCCGTTGTTGACAAGCACGTCTATGAGACCCATGTAGGACGGCATGAGCGTTATTGTCGGCTTCCCCGCCACCGTGAACGGCACGAGATAGGCTTGTTTCAGCACGGGGTTGAGTGTGGAGCCGGTGAGCGCGATATTCTTCAGTGAGTTGACGAGCGAGAGGGGATTCTGTGTCGCTACCGAGATAAGGTAGGTGTTCGCCATCATCGCCTGCGCCGCGAAGTCAATCTCTTTCGCCATGATGCGGTCTGCCTCGTTGGGGTCTTTGAACGCCTTGCGGAATGATTCAAAGGGCTTGGCAAAAGCGTTGGCGATACCATGTAGAGGTGCAAGCGCGGGATCGCTCTTGATTTTGCTGATTGTTGCCGAGCAAAGCTGCGGAGTGAAAACCTCCTTGACTCTCGCAACCGCCGTGGTCTGCGCCTCGGCTTTCGGCTGCTCGGGCGGTGTCTGCGGAGCGGTCTGCTCCGGCTGTGTTGTCTGTTCTGTTGACATATTATTTTGAGTTTGTGTTTATGTTTGCTAATTCTTCAAGTTGTTCTTTGAGACGAAGCGTTTCGCTTGCAACATTAGGACGATTCCATATCATTTCATCGTCTCCGAAATGGCAGGTGTCGAATCCCAATATCCACCAATCATCAGGAATATCCTTTTCTTCGGTGAGATATTCCGCAGTGTCAAGTAGGGCTGAACGCGTTCCTATGTATTCAGGCTTGACTCGCCTTTGGCTCATAAAAGATGTTTCTTCGTAACACACGGGTTCGGAGTATGTTATTCCACCGTGAACGTCCAAATCACATATCGGCTTCTCGCAGTAATCTCCACGGTAACAAGGATGCTCGGGTGGAACGGCTACATAACCGTTGTGAGTGCCATGCGCAAACATTCCGTCAGGCGCAGGTGCTATAAATGCTATTAGTTTCATATTTATTCGTTAAATGATTGTTCCAACAGATTGGCGGCGTTGCTTACTTCCCATGGCGGAGGAGTGGGACACATTATCCTCAGTCCGTTGCCAGCTTTGGGAATGAAGATTTCAGAACCAGGATATTCGTTTTTGCGTGAGCATTGGACATGCAGGTCAAGCAACGCCTTGAACTTTATCGCGCCGACCTGCGGCATCACGATGTCAGTTTTGGGGTCGTAGCCGTAAGTCCATTTGCTTGCGTCAACCATCACCGCGTCATGCGGCGGCACTTTCGATACGAATATCCAATAGAACCGCTTCCACTTACCAGTCTGCAAGTGGTCGAAAAACAAGTAATGGGCTGCGGAAATATCGTAGCCATACTTCGCTATCTGTGCATTTATTGTCCGCTCGGACAAATCATCGCTCGCAATGGTTTTGTAGTCGGTGATTTTGTACGGTGTTTCAAGGTCGGGTCGCCACTTGAATTTCAGTCCCTCGTATTCGATGAAGTGACTGACCTCCGGCTTGCCCCATCTCAACAGCTTGCGTACTTGCTCGGAAGTTGCGCCACTGTCTCGCAGTAAGCTGTTTGCCATGTTGCAGGCAAGGTCAGCTTCATCGCGGCTCACTATCAGCTTGCCTTCATTGGCTTGCAAAAATGCGACATAAGCCTCTTTGTGCGGATTGGATGTCACTCCATAAGGCTTATTCGTATTTTTGTTGACAGGAGGGTCAAAAATCGCGATGCCCTGCTCCCATTGCTTTATGGCAGCAAACTCATCGTCATGGTGGTCTGCATAACTCGCCATCAAGTCGTGAAACAGCGAGCCGAAGCGCAGGGCATCCGATTTGCCCTCTATGAGATCAGCCACCGCCTTACAGTTCTGAACCGCCTTGGCGTCCCCATAGGTCAGCGCATCGAGCATGAATTTGGCGTATCGGGGGCTTTTCAGATACCATTTTAGCTGAGAGGAGGAAAGATATTGCCTCGCCTCCTCTCCCCTATGGTACTGCTCGTTGCTCAGTCCGTAGACAATCGGCTCCATCACTTCTTGCAGAACCACTCCTTGAACTTAGCCATGAACGAGTCGCAGTCTTTGGCATACGACCCGGAATCCTCCGGTTTGTCGGCCCTGTCATCATCTGAAAATCTACCGAGCGGGCCCTCCTCTGCAACTATCTTCAGCAACATGGCACCGACAGGATTCTTGACGGCTTCGCCCGCTGCGCCAACTATACTCTTGATCGTCTTGTCGTCCTCGGCTGCCTTGTACAGCGTGTAGGGTATCCGCATCGTCGCACCGGAGACCCCGGCATCCATTGTCATGCCATCCTTGGTAAACTCTGCGCATACAACGAACACGGTGCGGTTCTTGCTCTTGCCCCATTCGGCTATCGCCTTGATGTGGGACTTTAATTCTTCGTTTGTCATATCATTTATTGTTTTGGTGATTATTCCATTATCTTGCGGATGGTCGAGCCGCCGTAGTCATTCTTTGTCAATTCCACAAACTCGCGTACCGTGAAGCTGTCGTTATCAATGTCTATACCGTGATTGCGCACGAAATTGTTACGGCCCATTTCGCAACTGCCCGTAAGGCGATTGTGCCAATCGAACAGTTCACGCGCTGGAATCTTCACGTCATTATCAGGGTATTGCTCCCTGAACCGTGCTATGCGCTCGTCTTCGGGAATATCCTGAAACGACTTATTCATGGCGTCGTTGAACGCCTGCTTCAAAGTCTCGCCATGCGCGAAATATCGGCCATACACCTTGGCTATGAAGCAGTCCTTCGTTGTCAGGTCAGATTGCAGGATGCGGCCCTTGGCATAGCCACCGTGAACGGAGTCTATGAATGTCGGTGTATCATCAATCATATAGATGGTCTCGCCGTTCAGTTCCTTGACACCGTAACCGTAACCGGAACCGGAACCGGAACCGGAACCGTAACCGGAACCGGAACCGTAACCGTAACCGTCACCGGAACCGGAACCGGAACCGTAACCGTAACCGTCACCGGAACCGGAACCGGAACCTACATCAATGCTCAGGAACTGCTTGATTTGTTCTTTCAGGCTCTCCATTCGCGTGTCCCCTCTATTGAGTTAATGGCCTTGACCGTACACGGGATAATCTCAATCGCGTCAAGTATCGCGATCTCGTCCACGGTAACGGTAAACTTGCACTGACCGGGATTTGCCACGCCGTCAACAGCGAGTTGCGACAGCGACGCTGCACCGCTCCAGAACCACAGTCTGCGGCATTTTGTCAACTTGACTTCACGACCGTTCTTCTCGGCGAGAATGCCGAAGAAGCATCCCGAACGGTCTCCACGGATGATTACTTTCTTTCCAATCATTTGAATTGTGTTTATATTGTTTGCGTTTTATTCAATCTGTGTCCCCGCCCGGCACGACCCGGCAACCGTTCTCAGATTATAGCCACGCGGCGTTTCCGTGGCAGTTTCGGGGACGTACACTCCGCGCTTCACAGCGCAGAGGCGGTAAGAACATTTTCAGAAATAATATTAAAGAATCAACACGCGGATGCGTAGCGCGCACGGCGTCCGCAAGTACTCCCGTGCGCTTGCCGTCTTTCCGGCTGTCATGCGGGATGTGCTACGTGGTAGTCGATGCGATAAAAAGGGCCGTTCCGATACCCAAAATAACAAAAAGAGAAATCGAAACCGTTGCGTACATACTCCGGAACGGCCCTTTGATGGGTTGAAAGGCCGGGGCTGGGTGCGTCCGAATGTTACATTCACCACCACTGTATGGTGACGCTTGCGCCCCGGCCTTGGCGTTTGGATTCTCACCAAACGTTTCGTAAATTTGTGTCGCCGAAGTTACGAAAAGAGTGTAATTCATTGGAAATGAGCGTAGGTTAATTGCTCATGATAGTAATAGGTTACGATTTAGTTAGTTATCTACTGCATCATCCTTCTGCGCATTGCGTAACCTTCAAAGAACTCTTCGTATGCAAAAGTAACAATAAAACGGGAGATTTTGAAATGAATCTCCCTAATTTTTTTTCTATCTCATACAAGTTTTTCCGTAAAAGCTGTTTTATCCGTCGGCACACCATCGCCCAAAAGAATTTTGGATGAACGTATGCCGACTGCCGCATAAGCGGAGAAAAGGGCTTTGCCTCACGCCTAAACAACAGTTTAGACTGATGATGCAAGGCCCATTTCTTTTGTGCTTATGCCAGAGAGGTGCTTTTACGGGTTCGCAGACGATTTCTTTTTCGCTGTTCCTTTGAGCCGTAAGCGGAAAGCCGTGTCTGACCGCCCGATCCATAAATGGAACAAGCCGTTATGCACGGCAGGCAAACCGGGAAGAATGATTTTATATGTCCGACCGGACACGCTCGGCCAGACATATAAAATCATACTTCCTTGCCGGTGGTTTGCCCGGTTTCACGCTTCCGGCTATGTCCCTTTTTTTCCTTTTGGGGATTTCTTTTTTTCACAGATTTCTCTTTTGAAGTTTTCCTGTCTAATCTGCCTCCACTTCCGTTTACCTCCATTTTCGCGTCTTTCAGTGACGCCGCATCAGGCAGTCATTTCCGTTCTGGGCGCAAAGGTAATTCCGGGATTGGACGGGAAAGCAAGGTCAAGCCTC
>UQMZ01000049.1 GCA_900542185.1 uncultured Bacteroidales bacterium | reverse complement strand
CTCAGCGACTGAATAGGAGCTAAATTACCTCGAAAATCCACCGCCCAGGCGTTTATATTTTTTTACGGAACGATGCCTGAGCCAGCATCTTGCGGTGCTTGCGGCGCTGGTTCTTGATACCGTTGCCGGCGAATACGCAGTACAGCACGGGCACGAACAGCAGCGTAAGGCAGGTGGAGAATGTCAGACCGCCGATCACGGCCGTACCCATCGGCCTCCACATCTCGGAGCCTTCGCCTGTACCCATAGCCATCGGCACCATACCGAGGATGGTGGTGAGCGTGGTCATCACCACAGGACGCAGTCGCGAGCGACCTCCGTCTATCACGGCCTTGCGGATGGACATGCCTCGTTCGCGGTTCAGGGTGATGTAGTCTATGAGCACGATACCGTTCTTCACCACGATACCGATCAGCATGATGGCGCCGATCATGGACATGATGTTCAGCGTGTGACCGGTGAGCCACAGTATGAGGAATACACCGGAGAATGCGAACAGCAGTGAGGTCATGATGATGCCTGGGTATGTGAACGACTCGAACTGGGCCGCCATCACGATGTACACCAGGATGATGATCAGCACGCCGAGCATCAACAGGTCGGAGAACGAATCCTGCTGGTCCTCGTAGGAACCGGCTATCTCGATCGAGATGTTTGCGGGCAGGTGCATGTTGTCGATTGCCGCCTGTGCGTCGGCCACGACATCGCCGAGGGCACGTCCGTCCACTACCGCCGAGACTGTAACGACACGCTCGCGGTCCTTACGCTCGATGGTGGGGGGCGTGGAACGCTCCACAACCTTTCCAAGTTCCTTGAGACGGACTCCCTGACCGGTACTGGAGTATATCATGATGTTCTCCAGGTCCTCGATGCGGGTACGGAACTCGGGAGCGTACATCACTTTCACGTCATACTCCTCTCCGTCCTCGCGGAACTGCGTGGAAGTGGCACCGTTGACGCGGTTACGCAGATAGTACGCGGCCGTCGACAGGTTGATGCCGTACATGGCCAGTTTCTCGCGGTCGAAGTCCACCTGATATTCCGGCTGATAGTCGGAACGGGAGATAGTGACGTCGGCGGTACCCTCGATGCCGGCCAGCGCGCCTTTCAGCTGCTGTGCCACGGAGTCGGTCTCCTCGAAGTCGTAACCGTAGATCTCGAAGTCTACCGTGGACTGGCCACCCATGGACTGACCGCGTCCGCCGCCCACATTCACCTGGGCTTTCTTGAACTCGGGGAATTGCGTTTCGATATCCTTACGCATGTCCTCGGCTATCTGGGTGATGGTGCGCTTACGCTCGGTGGGATTGGTGAGGCGCACGTTCATCGAGATGATGTGCGGGCCGTTGTCGGACAGCGAGGCGAATGTGTTGTCGGAGCTTGCGGGACCGACGGTGAAGTTGGACACCAAGATTTCCGGGTATTTGGCTCGCCACAGAGAGTCGAGGCGCGAGGTGGATTCGTAAGCCTGTTCCACCCGCGATCCGATGGGGAGCTCGAGGCTGACGCCGATACGCGAGTTGTCGGATGTGGGGAAGAACTCAGTACCCACGAACTTCATGAGGAATATGGAGCCTATGAATATGCCGAGGCAGACCATGATGGTGACTGCGCGGTGCGAAACCACGCGGCCCAGCACGCGGGCATACCATGCGTCGAAGCTGTCAAGCGCGCGTTCGATGTATATGTACCAGTTCTTCTTGGGATTCTTCTCGGCCTTGGTCTTGGGACGCAGACGGAGCCACTGGCTGCAGAGCATAGGGGTGAGCGAAAGGGCGCAGGTGGTGGAGATAATCATCATGATCGTCACCATCCATCCCAACTGACGGAACAGGACGCCGGTCATGCCGGTGACCATGGTGAGCGGGAAGAACACCGCGATAAGGGTCAGCGTAGATGCGATAACAGAGATGGCCACCTCGTTGGTGCCGTGTACGGCCGCCTGCTTCGGGTCGGATCCTCGTTCGATATGCGTGGTGACGTTTTCCAGCACCACGATGGCGTCGTCCACCACCATACCGATGGATATGGACAAAGCCGAGAGCGAGACGATGTTAAGAGAGTTGCCCGTGGCAAACAGATATATGAACGAAGCGATCAGAGACACAGGGATGGTAATGACGATGATCATTGTGGCGCGCCAGCGTCCTAAGAACAGGAACACCACGATCATGACGAACAGCAGGGCGTACAGCACGGTCTCCACCAGAGAGGCGATGGTGTTGCGGATGTTGTCCGAAGTGTCGACGATCACGCCGATCTTGATGTCGGAGGGAAGGTTCTTCTGCAGTTTAGGCAGCATCTCCTTGACCTTGTCGGAAATCTCCACGGAGTTCGCTCCCGACTGTTTCTGGATCACGATCATGGCGCCTTCCTTGCCGTTGTTGTAGGTGTGCTGGGTGCGCTCCTCGACGGTGTCGGCTATGCGGGCCACATCCTTCAGGTAGACGGTCTTGCCCTGATACGAGCCCACCGGCAGGTCGGCCAGCTGTGACGATTCCTCGAACTCGCCCTGCACACGCAGCGCGTAGGTGTTGGAGCCGATGTCGAACGAACCGCCCGGGATGTTGCGGTTCTCGTTGCCGATGATGGCCGAGATCTGCTCCACGGAGAGGTTGTAAGCCTCCAGGCGGTTGGGGTCGATGTAGACGTGTATCTCACGTTTCGGCGCACCGGAAATGGACACGGTTCCGACACCGTCGATACGGGCCAGGGGGTTGGCCAGGTTCTCGTCCAGGATCTTGTACAGACCGGGCATCGATTCGTTGGCCTGCACCGAAAGCAGACAAATAGGAATCATGTCGGTCGAGAACTTGAAGATAATGGGGTTCATGGCATCGTCGGGAAGCGACGACTCCACCATGTCCAGTTTGTCGCGGACGTCGTTGGTCAGCACGTCTATGTCGTAGCCGTATTCGAACTCAAGGGTTATGACAGAAGTGTTCTCACGGCTGGTTGAGGTGACGTGTTTCAGGTGCTCCACGGAGTTTAGGGTGTTCTCCAGGGGCTTCGTCACGTTCTGCTCTATATCCTTGGCGCTGGCACCGGGATACATGGTTATGACCATGATGGTGTTGGTGTCGATGTCGGGATACAGGTCGATAGGCAGCTTTGCCAGCGAGAACAGTCCGAGGATCAGGACCGTCACGAAGCAAAGCAGCGTGGTTATGGGGCGCTTTACAGCGGAACTGTACAGACTCATGGTTGCGATTATTTAGCTAACTTGACTTTGGCTCCGTTGGCGAGGCGGGCCTGGCCCACGGTCACTACCTGTGCGCCGGACTCCACACCCGATATAAGCTCGTAGGTGTCGCCGAGACGCTGGCCGAGTTCAACCTTGTTGTACGACACGGTGCCGTCGGAATTATATACATATACGTAATGGTTGCCGGAACCGGTCTGCTTCACCACGGCCTTGTCGGGCACCACCACGCGGTCGGCTTTGCCGAGGTTGAGGCTGACGCGTCCGAACATGCCGGGCAGGATCTTTCCGTTGGCGTTGGGCATCGTGACCTCTACGCCGAACGTGCGGCTCTGGGCGTCGACGGTAGGCATCACCGTGGTCACGGTGCCCTGGAATTCCTCGTCGCCGTATGTATCGAACTTAATCAACGCAGGCATACCCTTGCGTACTTTGGGGAGGTCGCTTTCCGAAACGTTGATCACCACCTTAAGGGGCTGGACGCGGGCAACCGTAAGGATAGGCAGCTGGGCCGTCAGGTCGCCCGGATCGTAATTACGTGCGGTCACTACGCCCGAGATGGGGGAGGTGAGCACGGTGTTTTCGCGCACGTTGCGTAGGGTGCGTTCGGCTGTGGTCAGCGCGTTTTTGGCATTGATCAGCTGGATTTCCATCTGGTCCACCTGCTGCTTGGTGCCTCCGCCTATCTTGAACAGCTCTACGGCACGGTCGTAGTTCAGCTGCACGTTCTTGAGGTTGGCGCGGGCGTTGTCCACCTGGGCCTCGTAGCTTACGGTGTTGACGTCGTCAAGCACCACGACACGCTGTCCGGCCGACACGCGCTGACCCTCGTCCACCAGTATCTGCTTGATGCGGGTGGGCATCGAGCTGGAAATGTTGTTGATAAGTTCCGGTTCGACGGTAGCGGTGTACTGGCCTACCTGGTCCACAATCTGTGAATGGACGGTCTCTACCTTGACTGTCGGTACTGTTTCCTGTTTGTCGGCGGCATTGTCAGCCTTCTCCTTGTTGCCGGAGCAGGACACTGCCATTACACCCGTCAGCGCGACGGCGGCTATCGATATATACTTTTTCATGTGACGTTTAGTTTGCGGATTTATAAGTGGTTATGCCCAGTGCGTCTTCCTTGCCGAGCAGGGTGTCAAGCTCGGAAGTGGAGACGAGGTAATTGTAAATGGCCTGAAGGTACGAAAGCTGGGCCGAGGTGTTGGCCACTTCCGCATCGCGGAGGTTAAGATAAGTAGCGGCTCCGATCTCGAAGCTTTTCTGCATGATGTCGTATGCCTTCTGTGCCTGTTTCATACCCTGTTCGGAGCTGGAGATCTGTTTCACCTGCTTGTTCAGGTTGTCCAGCGCCAGGTCCACCTGCATGTTCAGGTTGTTCACCAGGTTTTCGCGCTGGAATGTCATTTCCTTCACCTGCACCTGGGCCTGCTTCACGGCGTTGAGACGACCTAATCCGTTGAAGATAGGCACCTGCAGGGCGATTCCGACGTTGCTGTATGGATTGAACTGCTGGTTTTTCAGCGCGTTGCCGCTGCTCATGGCGTTCCAGTTCATGTTGTAGCTGATGCCAAGAGTGGGAATCCACGCGAATTTCTTAGCCGTAAGGCTTTGTTTCAGCATCTTGGTCTGGATGTCGAGTGTGCGCAGCGATGTGTTCTGCGACAGGTCGCGTTCCGTGCCGAGGTGATATCCGTACATCTCACGCTGCATGTCCTTCAGGGTGATGTTGGGCATCACGGTCACCTCATGGTCCATACCCATCAGGATCTTCAGCATCAGCGACGCCTGTTTCACGGCGATGTCGGCCTGCAGCAGTTCCGGCTCCACGTTCGACACCTGGACCGAGCTGCGCAGCACGTCATACTCGGAAGCCGTGCCCTGTTCGAACTGTTTCTGATATATTTCGGCGTTCATCTTAGCGATGTCGTAGTTTGCCTTGATGACGTTGCGCGAGGCATCGGCGAGCAGGAGCGAGTAGTAAGCCTTGTTGATGTTGTTCACCAGGTCGAGGCGCGATGCGCGGGCATCCTCCATGGCCGAGAGTATCTGCGTGTCGCTGATCTGAATGGCTTTCCACAGCTGGGCGTTCACCAACGGCATCGATGCCGAAAAACCGAAGTTCCAGTTGTTGTCGGTACCCATCTTGAACTGCTGGGTCTGACCGCCCATGTTCATGGATACGGTCTGGAGCTTGATGGTACGCTGGTATGCGCCTGAAAAATCGATGTTGGGGAATACGCTTGCAAGTGTCTCGCGCTTGCTGTAATCCATGCGTTTCACTTCCAGGTCGGCCACACGGATGGTAGGATTGTCCTGCAGGGCAATCGACACGCATTCCTGGCGCGACAGCCTGACGGTGTCGTTGGCCGTGCCCGGTAGCGAGCATGCAAGCATTAACAAGGGTAATGCTGCCAGTCTGCTGATTTTCATAAATATCGGTTATATAGTTGTTATTCGTCGTTTTGTTCACATTTCAGGATTCCGTCAAGACGGTGCGAACTGCCTATTTCCTCCAGAATCTCGAGTCCCTTAGGGGTGGCGATGCTGCGCAGCAGCGCAGTGCTGGCCGTCTCGTAAGCCTCGAGAAGGGTGACGTCGGGCGGAAAATTCTCCTCCATCCGTTTCAGCGATTCCATCTGGATCATGAACAGGCGGATTATGATGCGGTAGTCGATATTTGGGCGGAACACGCCTTCCTCCACACCTTTAAGGAATCCGTTCAGCATGTCTTCCTGCGACCGATGGATGTTCTTTTCGAAATAGGGGCGTATCTGCGAGTAGCTCTCGTCCATGGCCTTGAAGAATTCGGTTCCGAACTCGCGCATGGCCTCCTGATGAAGACGGAGCGCTATGGCCATTGTCTCCATCATGTTCCCGGCATTGTGCGTCAGTTCGAACAGCCGTTTGGCGAAGTCATCGTGTATCAGGGTCAGAGCCTCGCATAGCAGCTGTTCCTTGCTGCCGAATATCTCGTACAGGGTGCGTTTGGATATGGAGAGGCTTTTGGCCACATAATCCATGGTCATGTTCTTGGCTCCCTTTTTAATAAGTACGGGATAAATGCGGTGCAACAGATGTGTCCTGTATTCCTCGGTTGTCATTGGCTGTGAGAAGACGTTTGTTAGTCCGGGCAGAATATGGCATGCCCAAAGCGGTGCAAAATTAAGTAAAAAACCCGAAACCGCAAAACGGTTTCGGGTTTTATAATGTATTGGTATATCTATTAACAGATATTAACTAACGGACATTAACGGTTAAGTGTGGTCTTGTACGTGCCTTTATCGGTGACGACGATGTAGATGCCGCCGGGCAGACTGTTCAAATCCTTGGCTGTGGCATTGTGAAGCACGCGGATGCCCTGTGTGGTGTAGACGGCGCGGATGGCTGCATCATTTACGGGTGTATCGATGCCCGTCGTCTGTTTCACAGTTACTTCGCAGATGCCGTAGCGGCCGTTGGGAGAGCAGACTGTAACCGTCGCCGTTCCGGCTTTCTTACCGGTCGCGTTGCCTTGTGCATCAACCGTCACTACGTCGGGATTGCTGCTGGTCCATTGCAGCAGGCCGGCAGCCGATGCCGGTGTAACAGAGTATGTCAAAGCCTTGGTCTCGTTTATTGCCAGCTCGCATGACTGATCCATCGTCACGGTCTCTACGGTAGGAGCGATGATGACAGGGAAGGGACGGCAGGCGTCGTATTCAGCACTTACTTCATTGTTAATTAATGTATGCGCTTTGACTTTCATAGTATATGCGCCTATGCCGAAATTCGGAATGAAATCATCTGTAATGATTCTGTAGTTGCCGGGAGCGCCCAGATTATAATACTCGTATGTCGGGGAGCTGTATTTTGTGATTCCCTGTGAATCAGTCAGTTCAAATCTCCATCCTATAAGCAACCCGTTCGGATAGTCTGATCCGAGTCTCCAATATGTTTCAAACATATTGGCAATATCAGACGGTTCGAATTTGGTAGGTGACATTCCGTACATCTCGCACGGCACGTCGAGGGGCTGTTGCGTTTCACCCTCTACGACGGTAATCGGATACGTGCCGGCGAGTTTGCGGCCGTAGTCGTCCTTGAAATATACATCATAGTCGCCGGGAGCGAGTGTCAGTGTTATGTTGCCCGAGGATGCCAGACAGATGTCGGCCGGCAGAGCCTGGCTGAATTCAAGCATTGTGGTTTCATCGCCTGCGGAGTTGCGGGCTACCATCGAAAGATTGCCGGCATAATCCCTGTCGGAAACATTCATGAAGGCCATGTCGCAATAAATCTGATTGTTCCGGGCCAATTTGCCTGCAGTGGAGAAATATGAGGTCATCAGTACGGGCAAGGTCTCGGGATCGGCTTCCGGAGTGGCGACCGAGGCAATTTCTCCGTTGCTGACGGTCATGTACAGATAGTTGGTGAACCCGTCACCCGACGGCATCATGGTCCATGTCTCGTCGTTGTTGTTGCGATAGACCGGATATACCTTGTATTCGCCGTCGGCAATATTGGCAGGAAGGGCTGGGTCAAATGCAATGATGCCGTATCCCGGCGGCAATACATCGTGTGCGAAGTCGTTTGTGTCGCCTATATATTGCTCGGATGTCTGTCTGTTTTCGAAAACGATACCCATGCTTCCTGTGAAATCTTTGGTACCGGCGTTGTAGAATGCCTCGAAACCACCGTCGTATGCCGGGTAGAATACATTTCCCCAGCTTTCGTAGCCTGACTTCACGCCATACGTGAAATCTCCGTTGCACACCACGACGGGATTCGGCATGTCGATACTCTGCGGAGTGCCTTGGCCGGGAGGAAAGACATTATATATTACTCCTTGATTATAGTTGAAACCGCCGGCTCCACCTCCGATACCCAGAGTGCCGGGATTCAGGGCACAGAACATGAAATAACCGTCGCTCGTGCCTCCCCATCCCCAGTTGAAATGGAAATAATGGTCGCCCTGATAGCCGTCGCATACAAAAGCGTGACCGCCTTGCGAGCCCTTGCCGCTGACCTGCACAGGCCGTGATGCTGCCAGTTCATTATAGACCAGTTGCTCCCATTCGGCGTTGCTGAACAGCGTGCGCGATACATACGCTATGGAAGAATCGTACTTGAAATAACGTTCAAGCGCCACCGGCACAGCCTGGGAGCTGGCACCGCTCTCGTTCGGAGTGTACCCCATATCTACAGATACGCCGCAGGCATGCATCAGAAGCGCCACTGCGTCGGCCTGGGTGTCGGTATAGTTGCCGGATGTATATACAGGCAGCATATTGTCCCAGTCGAACGTGACAGTAGAGAAGTCCATTGACTCGGTGAATGACTGTCCTCCGTTTGGCTCGCATATATAGGAATGTGATCCCTGTCCGGTAGCGGGATATTTCCAGTAGCGCATCATCTGGGCCATGGCGGTGGCGACGCAACCGGTCACTGCACGTCCCCATGTGGTTCCGTCAGTGTATTTTATGACAGGGCACTGATTGTTGTACGGCTCACCCTGGTTGTATTTGGTTTCAAGCAGAGGCTCAATAGGTGTGCGCGGTGCCTTTGCCATAGTGTTGGCAGGCACCATTCCCTCCATCTGTACGTTCTGTGGCTGGCTCGTGGCCAGGCCGTTGCGGATGGCGTAGTCCATCTCGCGGGCGTACTCGGACAGCCACCATTGCATCTGCGGCGGGATGTTGTCGGCGTCGATGCGGCCGGTGTCGCTGTAACCCAACAGGGCCGGGAAGCGGTCGTCTGCCGGCGACACAAGATAACCCTGGTCGCCGGGCGCCGAGAATACGTACACGGCGGCCTGCGTGGGATTCTGTGTGTAGTTCATCACGTAGCTGAGCTTGTGGGCCTGTCCCGGTTTTCGGTTCAATGTCAGACTCTTGGTTGAAGCACCGCGGGACGCGGCGTCCATGGCGCGCTGCAGGGCCTGTTCCGGACTGATTTCGGCGGCTCCGGCCATAAGCGCGACCGTCATGCCCAGCGTCAATAGCAAGTCTTTTTTCATAATATTACTGTTGTTTTAGAAAAAATGGAACTGTCTGAATTTACTGCTGAGTGAAATTCAAACAGTTCCTTGAATTTGTCGGTATGACTGGGATGTCAGCCCAAGAGCTTAACGCGTAAGTTCTTGATCATGTCCTGCGACATTGCGTCCAGGTCGTATTCGGGCATCCAGTCCCATTCGGTGCGGGCGCATGTGTCGTCGAGCGAGTCGGGCCATGAGTCGGCTATGGACTGACGCAGCGGATCCAACTCGTATTCCATCCTGAAGTCGGGAATGTATTCCTTGATCTTGTTGTAGATTATCTCCGGATCGAAGCTCATCGATGCGATGTTGAACGAGTTTCGGTGTACCAGGCGCGACGGGTCGGCTTCCATGATTTCCACAGCCGCGCGCAGGGCGTCGGGCATATACATCATGTCCATGAACGTGCCGGGCTTGAGGGGGCATTTGAAAGTCTCGCCCTTGACGGCAGAATAGTAGATGTCAACGGCATAGTCCGTGGTGCCACCGCCGGGAGGCGTAGTGTAGGAAATCAGGCCAGGGAAGCGTACCGAGCGGGTGTCGACGCCGAAACGCTTGGCATAGTAGTCGGAGAGGAGCTCGCCGGTCACTTTGGTCACGCCGTAGATGGTCTGGGGCCGCTGCACGGTGTCCTGCGGAGTCTTGACGTGGGGAGTGGAGAGGCCGAACGAACCGATGGAACTCGGGGTAAAGAGTGCGCAGTTATGTTCGCGCGACACCTCGAGGGCATTGTACAGGCCGTTGACACCGATGTTCCAGGCCAGCTGCGGACGGGCCTCGGCCACGGCCGAAAGCAAGGCGGCCAGGTTGTAGATGCTGTCGATGTCGTGCTTTTTCACAACATCGGCTATCTGTCGCGCATCGGTTATGTCTACGATTTCCGCGGGTCCGCTTTCCAGCAGTTCGCCTTTCGGAGCCGCATTGGGAATATAGCCGCACACCACATGGCCGTCGCCATATATGCCGCGTAATTTCATCGTGAGTTCAGAGCCTATCTGCCCCGTGCCTCCAATCACAAGAATGTTCTTCATCCTTTGTCGTATTAGATATACTGCTATTCATGCATGAAACCCCTCGCGGATTTCACAATGCAAAAATAATCAAAAAAAATTAGATACAATCAAAAAATATTTAGTAATTTTGAAAGTGCACTGCGAATCAACGGCGCGGTGCGATACAACGATAGAAAAACAACCAAATACTGATATCATGTACACAGGATTCAAGAAGCATCTTGAGCAGGAGCTTGCCGGCATCAAAGAGGCAGGTCTCTACAAGAACGAGCGGATCATCGTGACTCCGCAGAGCAGTGACATCGAAGTCGAGACGGCCGAAGGCAAGGGGGAAGTCCTGAACTTCTGCGCCAACAATTACTTAGGTCTGTCGGACAACAGCCGTCTGATAGAGGCTGCGAAAAAGGCGATGGACGCCCGCGGCTACGGCATGAGCTCCGTACGCTTTATCTGCGGCACGCAGGATCTGCACAAGGAACTGGAGGCGGCCATAAGCCGATACTTCAAGACCGAGGATACCATACTATATGCGGCATGTTTCGATGCCAACGGCGGTCTGTTCGAACCGTTGTTCACCGAGGAGGACGCCATCATCAGCGACGCGCTGAACCACGCTTCCATTATCGACGGCGTGCGTCTGTGCAAGGCCAAGCGTTTCCGCTACAAGAACGCCGATATGGCCGACCTGGAGCGCTGCCTGCAGGAGGCCCAGAGCTGCCGTTACCGCATCATCGCCACCGACGGCGTGTTCTCGATGGACGGCAATGTGGCTCCGATGGACAAGATATGCGAACTGGCCGAGAAATACGACGCATTGGTGATGGTGGACGAAAGCCATTCGGCCGGCGTTGTCGGCAAGCGTGGCCGCGGCGTGGCCGAGAAATTCGACGCGTACGGCAAGATTGACATCTTCACCGGCACGTTAGGCAAGTCGTTCGGCGGTGCTATGGGTGGATTCACTACAGGTCCGAAGGAAATCATAGACATGCTGCGTCAGCGTTCGCGTCCCTATCTGTTCTCCAATTCGGTGGCTCCGGCAATTGTGGGCGCCAGTCTGGAGATGTTCAGGATGCTGGACGAGAGTGACGAACTGCATGACCGTCTGATGGGCAATGTGGAGTATTTCCGCACCAAGATGCTGGAGGCCGGCTTCGACATCAAGCCGACACAGAGCGCCATCTGCGCCGTGATGCTGTATGACGCCAAGCTGAGCCAGGACTTCGCCGCCGAGATGCAGAAAGAGGGTATCTATGTGACCGGGTTCTACTATCCGGTGGTTCCGAAAGGAGAGGCCCGAATCCGTGTGCAGCTCAGCGCGGCGCACAACCGCGAGCAGCTGGACCGCGCCATCAACGCCTTCATCAAGGTGGGCAAGAAGTTGGGAGTGTTGAAGTAAAAATGCTGTAGCTGAAGCTACAACCCGGAACCAAACCGCCTGATAACGCCTGAAACCACCGGAAGACACCGGTAATATAAAAGACACAGAGCATAGCGCCCTGTGTCTTTTTGTTCCTTCTGTTTCTACTGTTCCTTCTGTCTTTTTGTTTCCGCGGTTCAGTTGGCGAAGTCGACGGAGAGGCCGAAGCGGAACTCGCGGGGATTGACGGGATAGCCCGGCATCGAGAAGTAATTGCGGCCGAACCAGTTCTGGTTCACGTGGCTGCATAGCACGAAAAAGCGGGTCTTCGACAGCTTGAAATTCAGATAGGCGTTGCAGAAGGCGTAGTTGCCTACCCATGTGGGGGAGTCGCCCTGCACGTGGAACGACATGGTGGCCGGCTGATACATCATGCCGCGATATTTGGTGTAATAGTCGCAGTCAACGCCGAACTGCACGTGAAGCACCCTGGCGATCTTGAACTGCAGGAACATGTTGCTGTAAACAGTCAGCACGGGCAGCGGCAGACGCTTGCTGTCCGACGACATCTGGTAGGTGATGCGGTTGTTCCAGTTCCAGATGCCGAACTTCAGCTTCTGGTCGAGGCGTAACGAAAGCACCTGTACGTGGCCTCCGAACTGCTCGGGTACGCCGGCGGCATTGAAATACACCATGTTCTGCACGTTCTCGAAGTCAGCCGATATGTCGGTCTTAGTCCATGGAATATGCAGATGGCCTCCTACGCGGAACTTGCGTATCTTGCCGAAATTGTTGTCCCAGACGAAATGATTGCCTGAATAATGCTTCAGTGTCCAGTCCGGCTCCAGATTCTTGAAGAAGCCGTGTGCGCCTATTTCAACAGTATCCTTGCCGAGACGGAATCGGGTGGTGATTCGGCCCCGTATGTCCATGTCGCCGATTGCATCGCCTAACAGGCCGAATTTTGCGTCGGCGAAATATTTCAGGATCTTGCCTTTCTGTTTTTCGATGCGGCCGCTGATCCAGAGCCGGTTGCGCTTGGCCGACGGATTGGCCTGAACGCCTTCGGGCAGCGGCGTCAGGTTCTGACCCTCGGGGGGCAACAGACCGTCCTCGCCGGGTTGAGGCACCTTGAGCATGTACCAGTATTTGTCGTATTCGTACGTAGCCCATGCCGAGAGTCCGAAAGGCGCCCATTTCTGGAAGCCTTCTATCATCTGCACGCCGAGGGTGTTGGCCACGGACATATATTTCGACTTGTCGTCGGTGTCGCCGTTGTTGAAATAAGTATTGGACCAGAAATCGCGTGCCGACGACGGATCCCGGGCCAGCAGACGGCGGTTGTTGCGGTTATAGTCCAGCGAATAGATGAACTTGATTACAGGCACAAGTTCCTTGCGCTCCACGGTATCCTCGGGCTGTGTTATGTCGCGGTAGAAGCCGACGCAGTATGCGTGGCTCATATAGAATTCCTCGCCGTTCAGGATGTTATGCACCTGTGACAGACGCACCGGAATGCTCTTGGGCTCGATTTCGTTGACGCCGCCCTGCACCTCGGCCGGATTGGTGATGTACAGATCGTTGGTGATACCGCCGTTCTCCTTGTTTACGTGGCGGTAATGGTTGAACAGCATCTGCGTCTGATAGTGGTCGCCGGTGTAGTAGAAGTTCAGTCCGAAGTCCACGGCCTTTGCCGCCTGGTCGGTGTACGAGCCTTTGGTATAGGGATAGTCTATCCATCCCCCGACGCCAATCTTGCGGTTGACGTTGCCGGCGAACACGCCGCGCAGGAAGTCAGTGCGCGACTCGCGGTCGAACGTCAGGTTGTAGGTCAGCAACGTCATGGGGATATAGACATTGTAGAACTTTGTCTTTTCCAAGGTTGGAATCCAGGGGCTCAGGGCGTTGTTGAAGAAAAACTTATGGTCGTCCGGCCGCTCGAAATAGAGCATGCTCAGGCCGGGACCCGACAGCTGGCCGGTGGTGGCGAAGGCATCGTAGGTCATCGAGGGGATGAACGTGCGCTGATAGTTGTACATCAGCGTGTCCATCGTATTCGGCTGCCGTATGCCTAATTGCGTGTCGAGAGTCCATGCCGACCCCGGCTTATAGTATTTTTTGGTCTTGGTGTCGGAGCCTTTGTCCAGCTTCTGGTTCTGGGCGGCTGCGGCAATGGGAAGACAGAACATGACAAGGAGTGCGGTCCATAAGACCACACTCCTTTTATGTATTGATGTCAAATTCTTTGCTAACACGGTGCAAAGTTAATGAAAAACTCAGCTACGCGCAAATTTTTAGTCTCCTTGCTGATTAAAGACTACGGGTGAACTGATTATCCTATCTGATGCACGGGGCGCAGCAGGTCGTTCACGGTCTTGACGGGGTTGAACGTCTCGGCGGGAACCTCGATGAAGATGGTGTTCCAGTCCGACATGGCGCCGTTCCAGAGACCCGGCAGCTCCAGGGCCTTGATGTCCACGCCCTCGCGGCTCTTTTCGGAGATGAAGCCGGTGGCCTTGTCCACGTACTTGGTGAGGTCGAACTTCTTGCCTGTCCAGTCCTTGGTGCACACAGCTAAGTCAACGGGATTGAAGTGCGTGGCATTGGCCATCATCTCCTTCTGCGCCTTGTCGGCCATGTTTATCTGCGTTGATTCGAGAATCTGGGGGCTTACGGTGCCGTCCTGGTTATATACGAGGTAGGGGCCGCCGCCGGGTTCGCCTTCGTTGCGCACCATGCCGGCCACGCGGAAGGGACGGTTCAGCTTGGAATAGATATATTCGGCCTTCTGTTCGGGCGTCATCCTGTCGGCCTCGTCGTGGGTGATGCACAGCACCTCGCGCATGAACTTCAGCATCGTGTCGAGTTCCTGCTCGGTGGGCTTGCCCTGACTGATGGCGCGGCAATATTCGTCGGCGCGCTTCTTGACGCCAACCAATGTTCCGCCCAACACTTTTTTATACTGGATGGTGACGGGACGGTGCAGGTCGGGCACCACGTTGTCGATGTTCTTGATGAATATGACGTCGGCGTCGAGGTCGTTGAGGTTTTCGATCAGCGCACCGTGACCGCCGGGACGGAAGAACAGTTTGCCATCCTCGCGGTAAGGGGTGTTGTCCATGTTTGCGGCTACGGTGTCGGTGCTGGGTTTCTGCACGGAGTAGGATATGTCGTACTTCACGCCGTAGAACAGCGCCAATACTTTGGCGGCTTCCTCCACCTTGAGCTTGACGAGCGGCAGATGGTCCTCGGAAACGGTGAAATGCACTCGCACCAGTCCGTTCTTGTCGGCGGCGTACTGTGCGCCTTCGGCCAGATGCTCCTCGAGCGAGGTGCGCGAATCGCCGATTACCTTGTGGAACTGCAGCAAAGCCTTGGGGAGCTTGCCATAGTTCAGGCCTTCCTTCTCTACCAAGGCGCGCGCCACGTCCTCGTATCGTTTTTCGTCTATGAGGGTCAGCGCGCTCTTGCCGTACAGACGTACGCAGGCGCTGTTCAGCATTGGGAAGAAAGCGAACTTGCCGATATTGTCGAAGAATGTCTTCATGAAGTCATCCTTCGACAGTTTGCCGTGGTCGTTGATGAAAGCGAACACGTTCTTGAACATACGCGAGGCGGCGCCGCTGGCCGGCACCATCTTGAGCACCGAGCCTCCGGAGGCGCGATACTCGTCCCATATCTTTACGCTTCCGGCCGCAGCCTCCGGCGAGAGCACGGCGATGCCGTGGCCCGGTGTGGCCGGTGCCTCTATGTTGAGCCAGGGGAAGCCTTTTGCGATCATTTCCAACTGCTCCTGGAGTTGCCCGGGGGTGATACCCTTCTTTTCAAGCAATTCGATGTCTACGTTCTCAAGTTTCATTGTATTATAGTGTTATTGATAATGTTCCGATTTCTGTTAATATTTGATTTTGTCGGCGGTCTGCGCCCATTTCTGGAATGCCCTGATGGTCTCGCCGCTGTCCACGTGTATGGCGGGGAGCTCGCGTTTCTCGCGTTCTTTGGCCAGTTCCTCGTAAATGAAGTTGTCGCTGAAGTCGATTGCCGCGGCATCTTCCTTTGTGTTGCCGAAGTAAATCTTCTTCACACCGGCCCAATAGAGGGCTGACAGACACATGGGGCATGGCTCGCAGCTGCTGTACACGGTGCATCCGGTCAGCCTGAACGATTTCAGCTTACGGCATGCGTGGCGTATTGCGTTCACTTCGGCGTGGGCCGTGGGGTCGTTGTCGAGCGTTACGGAATTTACGCCTGTGGCCACCACCTCGTCGTCGCGCACTATGACGGCGCCGAACGGACCGCCGCCCGCGTCGATGTTGTCGTACGACAGCTGTGCCGCCATATCCATGTATCTGGGATTATAGTCTGTATTGTTCATAGTATTGGCATTAGATTATTTCTGTTCCTTGTCCTGATTGTTTCCGCTGCGGTCTATGTGCTGGCGCAGCAGGTCTATCTTGCGCGACAGCATGGGT
The DNA here is from genome assembly GCA_900542185.1 of uncultured Bacteroidales bacterium. Classification (GTDB taxonomy): domain Bacteria; phylum Bacteroidota; class Bacteroidia; order Bacteroidales; family Muribaculaceae; genus Lepagella. The sequence goes on along the minus strand of UQMZ01000049.1, from coordinate 10,223 downwards.
ATGCGGCGCTCCATTGCGTTCATGTCGCGCTGCGAGGCGTAAAGCTCGTAGGTGGCCATTATCATCTTGCTGTAATCGAGCGGCATCTTCCACGAAGCCACCGGGCCGTTGTTGACGAACGTCACGGTGATGTCGTTCAGCTGGTTGTCGGCTATGAGATGACCTATGCTGTCGGCGGCGGTGCCGGTGAACATCACCACGTTAAGGTTGCCGGCCATGTAGTTCAGGGCCTGGTCGGCCGGCACGACGTCCGATGAGGCCGAAACTGACGGAGCCGTTACCGTGATGCTGTTGAAACGCTTGCCGCTGCATGCCGCCACAAGCTCGAACTGGCCGTTCTCGGCCAGGCGTGCCATAAGCGATGTGGAGGCGGGAGGATATTTCCCCTTGAAGGGGGTGTATATCATATATGGAGCGGCCTCACGTTCGTTGGCCACGGTGGTGAAGTCGCGCAGCCATACATCCTGCCGCTCGCGCAGCATGGCGATGTTGCTGTTGCAGGAGTCGATCTCGGCTTTCAACGCCGTTACGGAATCCTGCAGGCTCTGCGCATAGTCGGCGCGAGCCTTCCCGGCATTGTCCTTCTTGCCCGAGCAGGCGCCGAGGCCGGGGAGCATCACAGCCGCGGCGATGACCGAGGCGATAAGTCCGGTATGTCTTTTAATTTTTTTCATCATGTAGTAATTTCTATTCTATCTGTAATAACGCCGTGAAGCTACATTCTGATTGCATCCTTCACGCCTTTCACACCTTTTATTTTCTTTAGTATGGATGTCAGCTGGCGGTTGTCGATCACGCCCACCACTAAGAAACCCTGGAACATGCCGTCGTTTGAGTCGATGGAGATGTTTCGGAGCACCGCTCCCTGTTCGTGCGAGATTATGCCTGTGATGTTGGCCACGATGCCGATGTCGTCGTTGCCGATGACACGGATGGTGGCCGGAAGCACGTTGCCCGTCTTGCCGCTCCATGTGGCGTTGATGAGACGGTAAGGGTAACGCTCCTTGATGTTGGCGGCGTTGGGGCAGTCCTCCTTGTGTATCTTGACGATGCCGTCCGACGATATGAACCCGAACACGCGGTCGCCGTATATGGGATTGCAGCATCTGGCGAACCGGTAGCTCAGGCCGTTGATGGACTTCTCGCCGATGGCAAGCACATCATGGCTCTGCTGCTCGGTTTCGGCGGTGTTGATCCTGAACCCTTCGGCCGAGACGTGTTCTTCGGTATGCTCGCGGTTCAGTTCCTCGACGTATGTGTTCAGGAATCGACCCGGGTCGATCTTGTCAGCCCCCATGTCGGCGAAGAATTCCAGCGTGAACTTATACCCCTGTTTCTTGATGAGTTTCATCAACAGGGTCTCGTCCAGTTCAATCTTACGGTTTTTGGCGCGGCGCATCAGAGCCTCTCGGCCGAGGTCGGCCAGTCGCTGCTTCTGCTCGTTGAGACACTGTTTGATTTTATTGCGGGCGCGCGCGGACTTGACTATCTGCAGCCACTCCAGGCGCGGTTCCTGGTTGTTGCTGGTCAGGATCTCGACGGTGTCGCCGTTCTGTATCTGGTAGTTCAGCTTGCGGTTGGCGCCATTTATGATGGCGCCGGTGCATTTGGCTCCCACATTGGTATGGATATGGAAGGCGAAATCGAGAACGGTCGCGCCTGCCGACAGACGGAACAGATCGCCTTTGGGCGTGAAAGCGAACACCTCCTTGGCCGTCGGGTCGAGGTTTATGTTGCGCATCAGCTGCATCGGGCCGGCCTCGGCGGTTTCCAGTATGTCGCGTATGTTGGCCATCCACTGGTCGGTGCTGTCCCCCTTCACTCCCTTGTATCGCCAGTGGGCGGCAAGGCCCTTTTCGGCCACAAGATCCATGCGGCGGGTTCGGAACTGCACCTCCACCCATTTGTTGCCCGGGCCCATCACGGTGGCGTGCAGCGACTCGTAGCCGTTGCTTTTGGGCAGCGTAATCCAGTCCTTCATGCGTGCCGGATTGGCCGTGTACATGTCCGCGAGGATGGCGTATGCCTTCCAGCAGTCGGTCTTCTCACGGTCGCGGGGTGTGTCGATTATGACGCGGATGGCAAAGAGGTCGTAGATGCCCGGCAGGTCCACCTTCTGCTTCTTCATCTTGTTCCAGATGGAACTGATGGACTTGGTGCGTCCCTTGATTTCGAATTCAAAGTCCTCCTGCTCCAGACGTTTGCGCAGCGGTTCGATGAATTCCTTGATGTACTGATCGCGGCTGCGCTTGGTGGCATTCAGTTTATGGGCTATCTGGGTGTATATCTCGCGGTTGGTGTATTTCAGCGACAGGTCCTCCAGCTCGCCCTTTATCTTGTACAGGCCGAGACGGTGGGCCAACTGCGCGTAGAGATAGTTTGCCTCGAAAGCCACGTTGCGCACCCAGATGTCGTCGGGATGATGGTTGATGGAGCGCATCAGCACCAGGTTCTGGACTATCATGACGATTATGACGCGGATGTCGCGTGCCAGTGCCAGCATCAGGCCACGGAAATTGTCCTGGTTTGTGGCGTTGTTGCGGTTGCTGAAGCGTGTCACGGCCTCGATGCCGGAAATGATGGAGAGTATGTCGTCGCCCCAGCGTTTCAGCACGAAGTCATCGTCTATGATTCCGGCATTGTGCATGGGTTGCAGCAAAATGGCTAACAATATGTTGCGGTCGGGATCGACCATTTCGGCGAAAGTCACGGCCGAAAGGAGGGTCTGACGGCACAGGGGAAGGTTCTTGGCGTCACGGGCCGGAAGTTTATGGCCGTAGGCGTCAATAGCCAAAGCTTCGATGTCATGAAAGTCTTCGGGAGAAAGGATGTCCGCGCCGCGCCGGCGAAGGTCGTCGGCCAGTCGCAGGGTTTCCTTCAGCTCATCCGAAGTCAGTCGCAGGGTAATGTCAGTGTCGGTCATTGTTCAATTCCGCCATTGGCGCGGGTGGTAAATAAGTTTACACAACTTTAATCTATATCTGCAAAGTTACAAATTTTTTCGCTAATACACGCAGAGAGGGTATTAAATATATGTAAATAAAGAGTCCGAAGGATATGCAAATAAAGAGACCGCTTCAAAATATTGGAATTTTGAAGCGGTCTGCGGGGTGAAATGTGGGTCTCGAACCCACGACCTTCGGAACCACAATCCGACGCTCTAACCAACTGAGCTAATCTCACCATGTTTGTGCTTTCAAGGGGCCTTGCAGAGGTGCTTCCCTCAAATGCAGTGCAAAATTACAATTTTTTTTACAAACTACCAAAACTTCTGCCGAAATTTATTCTTAATCTTACTACAGATTGGTAGAAATCAGTTCAAATCAGCGAATAGTAGCGTGCTCTCCGGGCCGCAATAATAGTAACGGGTCATAGTAGCGCGGGCTGTCCCCAGCCGCGCAAAGAAAATGTCCAAAAGCCTTATAGTAAATATTAATTTTCCATAAGCATTTTGTCCGAGTTTATGCGCGGCTGGGACAGCCCGCGCTACTATTTTCGTGACTTGGACAATCTATTTATTAACGCGTTGGTGAATTCGTAGTTTTTGATGCCCCATTTGGGGGAAAGGACCATGTCGGGAGGTGCCTGGGCTAAGAAACGCTCGATACAGATGTGCCGAGGTACTGCCCCAACGATACGGACGCACAGGGTAAGGTAATCCTCAAGGGAATAGCCGGATACCGATACCTTGCCGGCTTCAGTCATGGCGGCGAGGGGAGTGTCCTTCAGCACCTGAAGCTGGTGCATCTTGAGTGAGCCAACCGGCAAATCGCAGATTCGCCGCACGGTGTCAAGAATCATTTCGTCTGTTTCGCCGGGAAGTCCGGCTATCAAATGAACGCCGACATGGAGTCCGGCTTCGGCGCAGTTCCGGATAGCACTCTTGGCGGTGTCGGCATCATGGCCACGGTTTATCAGTCTCAACGTCTCGTCGTGAAGGCTTTCTACTCCAATCTCCACGAAAACCGGCATTCTGCGGCTGAATTCAGATAGAATCCCGATAACATCGGGTCTGAGGCAGTCGGGACGTGCTCCCACCGCAATGCCGCAGACTCCGTCAACGCTTGACGCTTCTTCCAAGTCTTGTCTCAGACCTTCGCCGTAGGTGCTGGAAAAAGACTGGAAATAGGCAATATACCGCATGTCGGGGTATTTGCGGGCAAAAAAACGTTTTCCGTCTTGCAGCTGATCCGCTACGGAAGCGCCGCTGAAGCAATATCCCGGCGTGAACGACCGGTTGTTGCAGTAAATGCAGCCGCCGGTGCCGAGAGTGCCGTCGCGGTTGGGACAGGAACGGGAGGTATTGACCGACAGTTTCTGAACCTTGAAGTCCGGGAATATCTCTGCGATATATTCGGAATAATCCTTGTAGAACGGATTCATCTCATGCGGAACAGATCGGCTACGACAAGCCACGCCAATGCCTCGACTACAGGCACGGCCCTGATGGCCACGCAGGGGTCATGACGCCCTTTGGGCGGGATGACGCAGGGTTTGCCGTCGAGCGTGACGCCGGGACGGGGCTGCATTATCGATGATGTGGGTTTGAAAAATACGGAGAACTCCACGGGCATGCCGTTGGAGATGCCTCCGAGCACGCCGCCAGATACATTGGTCTGGAATGTGCCGTCAGGATTCATTATGTCCAATGTCTCGCTGCCGAACATTGAAGGCAGCGCCACGCCGAATCCGATGTCGAATCCTTTCGCCGCCGGTATGCTCATCATGGCGTAACCTAAGCGTGCGTGCAGTTTGTCGAACACCGGCTCTCCGATGCCTACGGGGAGTCCGTTGATTTTGCCATGCACTATGCCTCCGGCACTGTCGCCGTTCCGCTTAGCCTCCTCGACGGAATTGCATTCCTCGAAGTAAGCGGATACCTCGATGCCCTTGGTCTTGAGCCATTCGCGGCACAATGCTCCGGCCACGACCCAGTTCACCGTCTCGCGGGCGCTGGCGCGGCCTCCGCCGGCAAACTCATGGATGCCGTATTTTTTGTAGTAGGTGTAGTCGGCATGGCTGGGACGGAACACTTCCTGATAATCCCGGCTGCGCGTGTCGGTGTTGCGGATGATGAATCCGATGGGTGATCCGAGTGTTAGGCCGTCGCGGCTGATGCCGCTCAGCAGTTCCACGCGGTCTTTTTCGCGGCGTGGCGATGTAAAGGGATTTACGCCCGGACGACGGCGGTCAACGAACGCCTGCACCGCCTTGGGGTCTATCTTAACCCGCGAGGGGAGTCCGTCAAGGACTCCTCCCATAGCGGGCCCGTGGCTTTCGCCAAAGGTCGTGATTCGAACTATGTTGCCGAATGAATTCATGTCATTTGTCTTGTTACTTGTCCATCGTGACGAGCAGTTCCTCGTTGGTGCGTGTTATCTCCATACGCTTCTTGATGAATTCCATGGCCTCGATGGAGTTCATGTCGCTGAGGTAGTTGCGCAGAATCCACATTCGGTTCAGGGTCTCCTGCGGCAGCAGCAGGTCGTCGCGGCGTGTGGAGCTTGCGGTGATGTCCACGGCGGGGAAGATACGCTTGTTGCTGAGCTTGCGGTCCAGCTGCAGCTCCATGTTGCCGGTGCCCTTGAATTCCTCGAAAATCACCTCGTCCATCTTGCTGGATGTCTCGGTCAGGGCGGTGGCGATGATGGTGAGCGAACCTCCGTTCTCGATATTACGGGCCGCGCCGAAGAAGCGTTTGGGGCGCTGCAGCGCGTTGGCGTCGACACCACCGGACAGGATCTTGCCGCTGGCAGGCGAAACGGTGTTGTAGGCGCGTGCCAGTCGGGTGATGGAGTCGAGCATTATCACCACGTCATGGCCGCATTCTACCAGGCGCTTTGCCTTTTCAAGCACCAGGCCGGCAATCTTGACGTGACGCTCGGCGGGTTCGTCGAAGGTGGATGCTATCACCTCGGCGTTGACGCTGCGCGACATGTCGGTCACCTCCTCGGGGCGTTCGTCTATGAGGAGCATGATGATGTATGTGTCGGGGTGGTTCTCGGCTATGGAGTTGGCTATGTCCTTCAGCAGGATTGTCTTACCGGTTTTGGGCGGAGCCACGATGAGTGCGCGCTGGCCTTTGCCGATGGGCGCGAACATGTCTACCACGCGCGTGGAGATGTTCTGCTGTGTGGAGCGTGTCAGAGTGAATTTCTCGTCAGGGAAAAGGGGTGTGAGGTGCTCGAATGCCTCGCGGTCCTTGACGTCCTCGGGATTGAGGCCGTTGACCGACTGAACCTCGCAGAGAGGGAAATACTTTTCACCGATACGGGGAGGACGGATGGTGCCCTGCACCACGTCGCCGGTCTTTAGACCGTATGTGCGTATCTGCTGCTGGGTGACATATACGTCGTCGGGACTGCCTAAATAGTTGTAGTCGCTGGAACGGAGGAATCCGTAACCGTCGGGCATTACTTCGAGTAGTCCGTATGTGGAGACGATGCCGGCTAAGTCGTACTGGTGCGGAGTCTGTTGCATCTGGCGTTCCATCTGGCGCTGTTGCTGACGCTGTTTCTTGGAAAGCTTCTGATTCTTCTTGTTGTTCTGCTGCTGGGGAGTCTGGACCTGCGGTTCTGAAATTATGACCGGACCGGCAGGCATCTGACGCGGCTCGTCCATATATGGTTGCTGCGGTTGCTGGTTCTGTTGGTTCTGTTGGCTGCGCGGGGTGAAAGTGCGGCCTTTCGCACCGCCGAAGAAAGCGCCCAGGCCGCTGCTTGCGGAATCCTTGAAGAAAGTGCCTTTCTTTTTGGTCTGAGCGTTGGCGGATTCCTGCTGAGTCTCCGGTTCGTGAGCAGGCAGAGCGTCGGTCTTCGGTTCGTCGGCTGCTTCAGGCTGCGATTGTGCTTCCGGCTGAAGCTGAGCCTCATCGAAAATGGAGGGGTCCGAAGTTCCTGTGGCCACATCACTTGCCGGAGCAGCGCCGGCCTGCGGTTGCGCCTGGGCCTCGGGGGCTGCGGCTTTGGGCTTGCGGCCGCGCTTCTTGGGCGCGGGAGCCTCGGGGGTCTCGGCGACGGCTGCGGTAGCATCCGCGGCTTCGCTGTTCGCCGGAATGGAACCGGCCTGCGCCTGTGCCTCGACAGCCGCGGCCTTGGGCTTGCGGCCGCGCTTCTTGGGAGCCGGCGCTTCCGCGGCTTCGCCGCCGGCCGGAACGGAACCCGCCTGCGATGTGGCTTCGGCTGAAGCCTGGGCCTTGGGCTTGCGGCCTCGCTTAGGCTTCATCTTTGCCACCTCGGCACGGGCTGTTTCGATAGACGCGTTGTCTATGATGTAGTATGCCAGTTCCTGCTTGTCCGCATTCTCGGCCTTTTTCATTCCCATCGATTCTGCAAGCTCGCGCAGCGGAGCTTCATCCATCGACATAAGTTCATCAAAACTTTGCATATCTCTTTATGTAGTGCAAACTTGTAATCTTTCGACATGCGGAACGCCTCAACCACAGGCTTTTCCGCGCTCGGATTTATCTTGCCTTTATTCCGGAGTCGCAATTCCGGAATTACAACAAAAATTACAAAATGAGTATAATTCGAAAACCGAATCAGATAGATTCGCTGAATTTTAAATGTAAATAAAAGTGGGTGTTGAGATTCCTAATGTGGAAATATCCAACCCTTTACTACCTGTATAACACATAACGAGGGCTGAAATACGATGCAAAAGTATAATTTTTTTTTGAATTGTGCAAAAAATAGGCGTTTATCTTTTCTTCATGGCCATGCATTCCATCTCCACGAGCCAGCCGGGACGGCATACGGGGGCGTGCACTATAATACGGGGTATGTCGGGAAATCTTTGTTCAAACATGGCGTTCACTACAGAGTAGTCGGCGGAATCGCGCAGATACACCAGAATCTGCCCTACATCCTGCCAGCCGAACGAAGCGGCGTCAAGAAGTGCGCCTACATTTTCCCACATCCGTTCAGTCTGACGGCGGATGTCGCCGGGCCATAATATCTGTCCCTTGCTGTCGATGCTGGCGGTGCCTGAAATGAACAGATGGCGCCGGTCGGGATAGTCGATACACGAGGCCCGTTCAAAAGCCACACCATATTCATGAGTCGGATTGAGATGGTCAAGAGCATTGATCTGCCGCATGTCCCTCTCCGCGAGTCCAAGGACTGAGTATGAATCATATATCACCGCTGCCTTACAGTCGGCCTGCCGCCCCTGGATGCCAGTGCTGGCTATGAATCGTGTGGATGTGGTGAGGCCCTGTTCGTCGAATGCCTCGTTACGGCCACGCACCACTTCGGCGTAATCTTTGTCGATGTCGCGTACAAACAGCCATGTGCGAACACAATTTTTCAGTAGGCTCCCTCCACGATGTTCAAGAGCAACAGCCGTATCCGTCATCATGTCATGGATGGCAGTGCGCGGATCGAGGTCCGGGCGTGTGCGGCTCGTCTCGAATATGTGTGTCCGGCCGAAAGCCTCCACCACGTATCTGCCATCCGGATCACGCCGAGACACGGCATCCTCTATCATCCATACCCAGAGGGCGATTTTAGTGCCATTCAGCGGGGGTTGTTCCACGATGGACGTGGCGCATTCCTCCATATCGGGCAAGGATGCCTGCTGGTTGGCCGCGTCGCTCAGAAACCAGCGCAGGAACACCGGACACATCCTGTCACTCAGCGTGTCTTTAAGTTCGGTATATTGTCTTTCAATTTCGGCAAGCTGTCGTTCGAATCCGAGTGACGAATCGTTGACCGTTATTATGCTGTGGGCCTCGCATTTTTCTGAGGCAGCCTTAATTATCCTGGTGGTAATCATGGTGTTTTATTTGTGCAGTGCGGTGGCTACGTCTGCGGGACTGAATGAAACGGGACGCTTGCCTAAGTCGGGGACATTGAATGATTTCAGGTTATCGTCGTAGAACGACGGCGATTTCTGCGGCAGAAGGAATGGTTTCGACACCTTGCCGTCGGCCGAGACATGAGCGAAGTATGGTTTGCCGTACAGGCCGTCATCCCGTTTGCTGGCGAACACAAACCATCTTCCCGACGACGACCAGCTGTGATAGGTGTCGCTCATGGGGCTGTTAACGATGCCGAGGGTATCAATCCGTCCGGTTTTCAGATCAATCATCTGCAGATCCGATTCTCGGTGCCATATCGGGAACGTGCCATATCGGGCCACGGTATAAAGCAGCCGTTTTCCGTCGGGCGATACTCTGGGATGGCTGACGCTCAGTTTCTGTCGGACTCCGGCCACCACCGTATCGACGGACGAGGCGAAAGTTCCTTTTGCCGGGTCAAACCCTATGCGGCACAGGCTGTAGCTGACGCTGTCCACGGCCGTGGGCCGGGCGGGGGTGTCGGCCACGCAGTAATAGATGCTCTTTCCGTCGGCGCCGAATGTCGGGAAGGTCTCGAGACGTGTGGAATCGGCCAACAGCGGCGAGCGCAACACCTTGTCATTGCGGATGTCGTAGACATATACGTCCGATTTGGTATCGAACACTTCCAGACGTTTGCAGGGCCGCGAATGGAAGGCCGGGATTATGACGTTGGTAGAAAATGTAAGGTAGCGTCCCGTAGGATCGAACTGGGCATATACCGGGCCGGATACCATGTCGGCGGTCTTGAAATTGAGAAGACGTAGCTTACCGTGGTCGTTCAGCACCATGCCGCCACCATCTCCACGGACATACAGAAACGAGAGGTCGCCGTCCGCAGTAGAATGCGTGTGACAGTTCATACAGCGGTTGCCGACGTTGTTGTAGTCGCACAGCACGCGCTCGGAAAAATCCTCGATGTTACGCTCCATGATGCTGAGGCGGGAGAATACCTCGTAATCAGGCTCTATCAGGCGGTATGTCAGGTACGGGTCGATCTTGTCTTTCGACACGGTTATGTCGAAAGGCCTGTACTTAATCCAGCCGGTGTCGGTAAGGGCGCTGACGGTTATGGTCACGGTTGCGCCCTGCGCATGGTCCATGAGGCGCTTCCAGTCCTTGAGGTCGAAGATGGCCTCGTTGCCCTTGCGGTGGGACTTGATGCTGAAGCCGCGGGCTTCAGCCACGGTGTAGATGGCGTGTACGGTATGGTTGGCCGGGGCGCTGTCGCGGAGCCGGAAGTTGAGGGGCGCGATGTTGCACGGCACCGTCACGCCGACATAGTCGGGGTATATGGGAGGGAGGGCGGAGACGGCGCGCTCGTCATGTGGGGAGCTGTCTCTTATACACATCTCCGAGCCCACGAGACTAGCGCTCATCTCGT
>UQMZ01000048.1 GCA_900542185.1 uncultured Bacteroidales bacterium | reverse complement strand
TATTTTGTAAATTGCAAAATTTATATTTTACTTTTGTCAAATTTACATTTACACACAATTGCTGATCAGGGAAATATTATTTTGCAAACAGAAACATATTTTATTAAAGCACATTGTTGATTAGACTTTACTTAATAATATGTAGCAGGCGATTACATTTCAACCTATATAACTTCGTAAATAATTTTGGCAATATATCCTTATTTATTAAAATACACTTTATTATTTTGATGTATAGCATTGATATTCATCTATATTAATTTAATGTTAATCTAAGTTAATCTATATACAAGCCATTTATTTACTATTGCAAATTGCAAATTATCACTTGTTTATCGACTTGTGAATTATTGTGATTTGCAAAACCAAATAGGGCAACCCTCGACCTGCTGTTTACATTTACCTCGATTTACATCCTTAAATTTGGCTTTTTACATTCCTTTTTGTTAATCGGCGACTTCGTCTCAATTTGCCATTTTTACAATGTCCCAATTTGACCAATTTCAATTTTTACTCATCTTTCCTTCCAGATCCGGATTCCTACCCTTTTGTTCAGAATTGTAAATTTGCCCGATGATTATTCGCGCTACAGTTCTCATTCGATTCTCAGGCCGCTAAATTTACATTTTATAATAGTCAACAATATATTATTCAGATACTTATACAAACATAAATACTTTCACATTTGTAATCAATCTACGCATTTTTACCGGAATTTCGGGTAAAAACACAAAAAAGCAGCCATCCGAGGCTAAGTCTTGCGACTTTCGAGCCTCGGATGGCTGTTTTTCGTAAATTTTATTTTCTGCCGATAAGTTTCAGAATTTATCGGACTCTCTGTTCAGAATGGACGCACCATAATTCATGATTCATGACGCACCATAAATTAATGACGCACCAAAATTTTGGTCATCAAAAATCCGGCAGTTGTATCAGTCCAGCATCAGATTGATGTACCCTCCCACCGACGGCATACCGAAGGCTTCGGTGATCAGGACGCCGGTATCGGGTCGACGGAACAATACGCTCGACATATCCTTCAGACTCATCACGGTCTTGTTTTGGTCGAAATCCTCGGAGTCGATTTCGATGCTGCGATGTTTCACGTTTCCGTTTCTCACGTCGTAGCGTTCCACCTGTCCGGGGGCCTCGTTCACGAGAATCGAATATTTTAAATCTTTCAAGCCAGCGGCCTGGAATTTTAAAATCTCAGAAAGGTCGAGCACACGGGCCATTCCATGGACCTCGGCCAGATTTTTCCACTCGCTTTCGTCGGCACGGACATAAATCCGGATTCCGGCATCTGGTTCGGCATGCTTGATATGATCCAACAATTTGTAAGTGCTGCAATCATCCGAGCTGATCAATCGCTCGACATCGACACGACTACGGTCTATCAGAGTGGTGAACGCCACTGCCGTCACTTTCCCTTGACCGTTCTCAGTATAATATATCTTGCCACCGCTTACATCGTTTTCCCTTATTGCTGTATACAGATCCTCTCGCGAATGAAGCACCGACATGTCAGTCTGGGCAGATTCGGCATTCATCAGAAGATTCACTATCTCATCTCCCTTGTCAGCCGGCGTCGACACATCAATGACCTTACCGTTCAGCGTCGCATAAAGCTTACGTTTCAGTTCAGCCACCTTGTCTTTCTGCTCCTCAAGAATGAATTCATATTCATTTTTGAAATTATGCAGGGCCGTGTAATTAAGCTGGTTTCGATAGAACGCCTTGACATATCCGTGATGGGAATAGAACCTGATCAAGCGCTCGGTCGAGGGTATCAGGAACGTGAAGGCAAATCCGGCCTCGCGTGCCTTGTCGTTGATGCGGTCAAGCAATTTCGACATCAGTCCCTGGCCGCGATACTTGGCGTTAGTGGCCAGGCCGCACAGATACAGTCCGCGAATCTTGCCTTCCAAACCTCCGAATTCGTACGGAACGCCAAACAGCATCGACACTATCTCATTGCCGACCTGTTCATATTCCGTCCATTGGGGATCATAATACTTGTCGAACCACAATCGTATATATTCGTCCGAATCGTGGAAGGTATCCTTCCACAATCCTGTCAGCTTGCGTTTTAAGTCTAATGTTTCCATTCGTGATTTTCCTTGTGCCCTTCGACCGGCGATATTATCGTCAATCCGTGGCATTGGAGTACAAAATTAAGAAAAATTTCGTAATTTTGTAAGTTAAAACGCCATTTACATTATATGGAAAAGAAAATAAACCTTTCGGGCCAGGAGCTGAATTACGACGAGACGGGTAATCCCACGGGACGCCCGGTCATACTGATGCACGGCTGGGGCTGCGAGCTGTCCACGGTACGCAGCATAGCGCGCATACTCGAACCGGGTATGCACGTCTACAATCTCGACCTGCCCGGACATGGCAAAAGCCCCGAACCGGCATCGGTTTGGGGCGTATATGAGTACGCCGACATGGTACAGGAATTTGCACATTCGCTTAATATTTCCGATCCGATTCTCGTGGGTCATTCCTTTGGCGGACGCCTGGCAATCGTGCTCGGATCGCGCGGATTCTCGTCAAAGATGATGCTGGTGGATGCAGCCGGAATCAAGCCGAAGCGCAAGCTCTCCTATTATATTAAGGTGTATTCCTTCAAGACGGCCAAGCGTGTGTTGCCTCTCCTGCTGGGACACGAGCGCGGTCAGAAAGCTCTGGACGCCTGGCGCGGCAAAGCCGGTTCGGCCGACTACCGCAGTTCCTCTCCGCTGATGCGCATGGTGATGAGCAAGTCCATAAACCAGGACCTGACGCAACTTTTGCCGTCCATCAAGGCATCGACACTGCTGATGTGGGGCGAAAACGATACGGCCACCCCGATGCGCGACGCCAAAATCATGGAGAAAAACATACCTGACGCCGGACTGGTGGTGTTCAAGGACGCCGGTCACTACTCGTTCCTTGACCAGCCGGGACAGTTCCGTGCAGTGACCCAAAATTTCTTCAAGAACGAACTTCAGCCCAAACCATAATTTAGTAGCGCAGACTCTCCGAGCCGCGTCAATACTGGAGTGGCGACGTCCTCGCCGCCATTCATATCGCGAGCTCTCCGAGCCGCGTCATTATAATTGAATATTAACTCTTATTTCATTATAAAGTGAGCATTTTTTTCATTGTGATTTATGTGATTCTCGGCATCTACGTCGTGCTGAATTTCAAGTACGACCTGCAGATGTTCCAGCAGAATTCATATCGGTTGCCACGCTATTGGCGGTGGCTAAGATCGGATGTAGGCAGCACATGGCGGCTTGTGGACGTAGCCTCGCTGTTCCTGGTGATGGCCGTGCTCCTCGACTATCGTCTGTCGGCACTTGTGGCCGCACTCGTGGCCCTCTCCAAAATATTCCTTATCCTGCGTCACAAATCCAAAAAACCGCTGGTGTTCACCCACCGCGTGTGGCGTCTGTATGCTGTCACGGCTCTGATTGCCGTCGGCACCATCGTCGGATTGGCATGCGGCCTGGGCAGCGATCAACTCTGGGGATACTACCCCGGTCAGTCAATGGTTATCATCGCCGCACTGATGCTGTCCATCTTCTCGTACGTTCCCGTCATGATTGCCGACATCATCCTGATGCCTGTGGAATATCTGATCCGTCAGCATTACATCAACGATGCCAAGCGCATTCTCCGCTCAATGCCCGACCTGAAGATAATCGGAATAACCGGATCGTACGGCAAGACCAGCACCAAACACTATCTGGCCAACATCCTGTCAATGGACTTCGACACGCTCATCACTCCCGGATCGTTCAACACACCGATGGGCGTGGTGCGCACCATCCGCGAGCAACTTAAGCCCTACAACCAGATTTTCATCTGCGAGATGGGCGCCAAACAGATAGGCGACATCAAGGAAATATGCGACATAGTGCACCCTAAGGAGGGTATCATCACCGCCGTCGGACCCATGCATCTTGAGACATTCAAGAGCATCGACAACGTATGCCGCACCAAGTTCGAGCTGGCCGACGCACTTCCCGCAGACGGCCTGGCCGTGGTGAACAATGATTCCGATCCCTGCGCCGCACGTATGGTGAACAATGTCCGCACGCTCCGCTACGGCGTCAAGAACCACAAGGGATGCGACTACATCGCACGCGACGTTCATTACACTCCTGCCGGCACCACTTTCACGGTACAGGGACCCGAGGGCCTGGAGTTTGAGGTTCAGACCCGCCTCCTGGGCGAAGGCAACATCTCCGACCTGCTGGCAGCCATCGTTATCGCCCTCAACAACGGCATGACGCCGCAGAAGATACGCACCGCCGTGGCCGGCATCCAGCCTGTGGAACACCGCCTCAGCATCCGTCAGATCCCCGGCAACATCACCGTGATTGATGATGCGTTCAATTCCAATCCTGCAGGCGCCCGTATGGCCGTGGATGTACTGTCCGACTTCAAGCAGGGCAAGCGCATCATCATCACTCCCGGAATGGTGGAATTAGGCGACAGCCAGTACGACCTGAACCGAGAGTTCGGCAAGTATATCGGCTCGGACAATCATGTAGACGTCATCATAGTGGTGGGCGCCACCAACCGCGACGCTTTGAAGCAGGGTGTCAATGAGTCCGATTTCGATACCGAGAGCCTGATTGTAGTAGACAATTTCAACGAGGCTCAGAAGCGCCTGCAGCCGCTGCTGACGCCCGGCGCAACCGTCCTTTACGAGAACGACCTCCCCGATTCATTCAAATAAGGAAGCCAACCTAATGAGGAACCGGAATAACTGACAAAAAACGAATCCCCAACCCCTTGATACAGCCGGAGCGCCCCAACAGGCGCTCCGTTTTTTCGAATATCTACAACTGTCTTTTATTCAGATCCGCCTCCTAAGGCATTATATAGTGTGATAATATTTTGCATATAAGCGACACGGTCTGCGACTAATTCAAGTCGTGTATCAAGAAGTGACTGTTGTGCCGTCAGCAATTCGAGATACGTTGCGTTTCCGGTGCGGTATAATGATTCGGTAGTGAATACCGTGCGTTCAAGTTCCCGGCATTGTCGACTGTGGATTTCAATCAATTTTCTGCCCGATTCACAGGCATACAAGGCATTGTTTACCTCTTGCCCTGCATCAAGCAACGCCTGTTTATAATTCAGCAAAGCAATCTGTTCCTCGTCTTTTGACACACGGAGATTGGATACGAGTTTACCACGATTGAAAAGCGGCTGGGCCAGAGAGGCAAGAGCGGACAATATCCATCCTCCCGGATTCCGGATTGCCTGGCCGAGTGAATTTGTCCAGCCGGCACTTCCCGATAATACCAACGACGGATAGAAAGCGGCCCGTGCCTGTCCGGTAGAGTAATACGCGGCGGCAAGTGACATTTCTGCCTGAACGATATCAGGACGTCTTGACAAGAGCCGCAAAGGGATTCCCGTGTTCAGTTGTTCGGGAAAATGCTGTTCTTCTAATGTCCCTCTCTTGACCGGTTGTGAAGCGATGCCCAGCAGGATACAGACAGCATTTTCAGTTTCATATTGCTGACGCAGTAATTCCAGTCTGGCAGCTTCTATCCCGGTCAAATTTGCACGTGCCGAAGTCACGGCATTTTCTGTCGTTTCGCCTACCTGCCACATTGATTCCATAGTGCGGACCTGCTCTTTCCAGAGCTCAATGGTATTGTCGGTGATTTTCAGTTGTTCATCAAGCATGAGCAGACTGACATAACTGTTGGCGATATTGGCAACCAATTCCGACCTGACTGCGCGGCAATACGCACGCTGTCCGAGCATTGTCGCCTGAGCCTCTTTTTTTGCATTACGCAGTTTTCCGAACAAGTCTATTTCCCATTCTGCCTGCAACGGAATCTGATAGCTTTTTACAGCGGCTGATCCATCGCTTTTGCTTACTGACCCTTGGGCCGACACTGAGAGAGAAGGCAGATATGCCAGTTTGGCAGCATTCAGTTTGGCCTGTGCCTGGTCCAGTCTCAATAAAGCAACCTGCATATCGGTGTTGTTTGACAGACCCTTTTCTATCAAATGTTGAAGGACAGTATCACGGAAAACCTCTTTCCACGGCAGATCTCCCAGCGGGGCAGTATCGGATGGAAGCTGCGCAACGGCATCTTTCCTGTATAGGGAATCCACCGGAAGGTCTTCGGGACGTTCATAGTTGCGATATACGGAGCAACCGCACATCAACGCACACAGCGCAATCAGATATATTATATGTTTCATTTTGATTCTCTTTGAGATTTGCGTTTACCCATTACCGTTTCTTCAATATGCTGGAAAGTAATGAAGAAAACAGGAGTAACAAACAATAGTGCGATAGTGCCGATAAGCATACCGCCTACGACTCCCACGCCGACGGAACGGTTGCCGTTAGCACCCACACCGTTAGCGAACATCAGCGGAAGCAGACCGAAAATCATGGTCAGTGCCGTCATCAGGATTGGTCGGAGACGTGCTTCCGCGGCAGATACAGCCGCGCTTACCAGTGACATCCCCGCCTTTCTCCTCTCGGCAGCATATTCAGTGAGAAGAATTGCAGTTTTTGCCAATAGACCTATAATCATAATTAGCCCCGTCTGCAAATATATATTGTTTTCCACGCCCCAGATATTGGCAAAGAGAAAGCTACCCATAAGGCCAAACGGTACCGAGAGTATTACTGCAAGCGGCACGAACAGACTTTCATACAAGGCACAAAGTATCAGATAAACAAATAAGATACATATAGCATAAATGATGACAGTGTCATGGGAATTTTCCATCTGTTCCTCCTCCCGCGTCATGCCTGAAAATTCATAGCTGTATCCCGTAGGCAATGTCTGGCCGGCTACTTCAGAAATGGCCTTTATGACATCCCCTGAACTGTATCCGGGAGCCGGCATCCCTTGAACATTTATAGCCGAAAACATATTGAAGCGTGTCAGGGACTCCGCTCCATACGTTTTAGTCAGATTGACAAACTGGCTTACGGGCGCCATTCCACCTCTTGTTTTCACATAGATGTTGTCAAGCGACTGCAGACTGTTTCTGTCCCCGGAGGATGCCTGCATGATCACTCTGTACAACTTGGTGAACCTATTGAAGTTCGAGGCATAGACACTCCCCAGATAGCCTGACAGAGTGTTCAATACATCGCTGGTGGTGATACCCGCTCTCTGACACTGCGCCTCATCGATATCCACACGATATTGCGGGAAATTCGTGCTGAATGAGGTATATGCCATCTGTACCTCCGGCCGTTGATTGAGCCTGGCGAGGAAATCCTCGGTTACATCGCTGAGAGCATCTATACCTTTTCCGGAACGGTCTTGCAAATATACCTCGAAACTGTTGCCTGTCCCGTAACCTGCAATCATAGGCGGTGAGAAAGCGAAAATATTGGCATTCTTGATTTTCGATGTCCTGCGGTAGATTTCATCCCGAATCGCATCTACCGAACCACCCTCACCTTTTCGTTCATCCCAATGTTTCAGCTTGATGATGAACATTCCTTGCGAGGAGCCATTGCCGGAACCCATGCCGAAACCTGCGATTTTGTTATAGTTGTCAATCTGCGGTATATCCTTCAGCACATCCTCAATCTTGTCCATAATGGAGGCCGTTTCAGCCAGAGTGCTGCCTGCCGGCGCATCGACACTGACGAAGATTGAGCCGGTATCCTCGTTTGGCACGAGACCGGTTTTGGTGACCGACATCATATATGCCAGCAGTGCGACTGCCACACCCAGGGTGGACCATGCAAGCCATTTATGGCTGATGATGAATTTGACTCCTTTTGAGTATTTTGATACTACCCGTTTGAACGATGCTTCAAAGGCGAGACGAAACCTTGTGGAAAGCTCCGGCTTCCTGCCGTCTTCCGGTATTTCATTAGGACGCAGAATCAGTGCGCATAAGGCCGGCGACAACGTAAGCGCATTTATAGCGGATATACCTACGGCGACAGCCATTGTTATTCCAAACTGCGTATAGAATATACCTGATGTGCCTCCCATGAAAGACACTGGAACAAACACAGCCATGAATACCAGTGTCGATGTCACGATTGCCGACGAAATTCCGCTCATGGCATCAATGGCAGCCTTGTATGGAGAACGGTAACCCTCGTCGAAACGTGTCTGTACTGCCTCCACCACGATAATGGCGTCATCGACAATTGTTCCGATTGCCAGAACCAAAGCGAACAATGTCAGGAGATTGATGCTGAATCCGGCAATATAGAGAAAAGCGAACGTGCCTATCAGAGATACAAATATACTGACGGTGGGGATAAGCGTTGAACGCGGATTCTGCAGGAAGAAATATACAACCAGCACAACGAGTACGATTGCCTCCAGCAATGTCTTTATGACTTCGTCAATGGAGGCATCGAGAAAGTTCTTGGTACTCATAAGTTCGACAATCTCCATATCATCAGGCAGATTATCTTTCAACTCATCAAGAAAATCATCAATAGAGGTGATGATTTCATTGGCATTTGTTCCCGCAGTCTGATTTATCATACAGGTGCTTCCGGGCGAACCGTTCACGCCGCCGGTGTAAGCATAACTCTGGGACCCTAATTCTATTGTGGCAATATCTTTCAGTCTCAAGACCTTGCCATCGTCAAATGCCTTGATGACAATTTCTTCAAATTCCTGTTCCGTTTCAAGACGTCCCCGATATTTCAATGTATATTGATATACATTCTTTGAGTCTTCTCCGATAGCCCCGACAGATGCCTCCACATTCTGTGACGACAGCGCTTTTTCAACATCCGATGGCGTTAACCCGTATTGTGCCATCACATCCGGTTCGAGCCATATACGCATTGCGTAATCGCCGCCCATTACATTTATCTCATCCACACCGGAGATGCGTTGTAGCTGAGGTTTGACATTGATGTTGAGATAATTTGTCAGGAATGTTTCATCGTATGTGCCATCAGGACTGTATAATCCGAATATTTTAAGTATACTGCTCTGACGTTTCATTGTGGAAACGCCGACTTTGGTTACTTCCGCCGGCAATAGCGATGTCGCCGTCGATACTTTGTTCTGGACATTTACGGCAGCCATATCCGCATCCGTACCCTGCTTGAAAAACACCGTGATCGTGGCACTCCCGTTATTGCTTGCCGTTGAAGTCATATACGTCATATTCTCGACACCGTTTATGGCTTCTTCAAGCGGCACGATCACACTTTTCTGGACTGTTTCGGCATTCGCTCCGCTATAAGTAGTCGATACTTGTATTGTGGGAGGGGCAATGTCGGGATATTGCTCCACGGAAAGAGAATAAAGCCCTATGATTCCGGCAACGACTATCACGACAGATATGACCATCGAAAAGATCGGTCGGTCGATGAAAAACTTCAGTTTCATTGCTTGTTCCTGTTCTATTGGGTGATAACTGTTGTGCCGTTTTTGAGTAATCCCGCTCCTTCGGCTACTATGACATCTCCTTCGGTCAATCCCTCCTCGACAATATATTCCCTGCCGTCGTTTATCTCCTGAACAGTAACAGGAGTGGATACCGCTTTGCCGTCGATCACACGATAGGCGAATATGCGGTTTTGAATATCATAGGTGGCTTCCTGCGGAATTACGATACAATCATTGTGTCGGTATGGGACAATGACATTCGCCGAACCTCCGCTCATGAGTCTTTTATCCGGATTCGCGAATGTAGCACGGAGTGTCACGGAGCCGGTATTGCGGTCGATGATGCCGCTTATCACATCCACCTTGCCCGGTAATTCGTATTTCGTCCCGTCGTTAAGCTCAAGTGTAACGGCAGGGAAAGATGAGATTGCTTTTTCAAGCGAACCGTAACGGGAGGTCAGCGAAAGAACTTGCTTTTCCGACAATGAGAAATATGCATACATTTCCGAATTGTCCGACACGTTTATAAGAGGCTCCGTCATTGTTGGCCCGACCAACGCGCCCACTCTGTAAGACGTCATGCCGGCATAGCCGTCGACCGGGCTTTTCACCTCGGTATATGAGAGATTGTTGGTTGCTTCGGTCAGTTCGGCTTTTGCCTGGGAAAGTGCCGCCTGTGCGCTTTTATAGTTATTTCGGGCGGTGCGCAGATCAAAATCGGATATGACCTTGTCATGGTACAAGGACTCCTTTCCTTCAAGTTTCTGACGTGAGATGGCCTCGTTTGCTTCAGCCGTGGCAACGGCGGCTTCCGCTTTCCGCACCGCTGCCCGGTAAGGCACCTGATCTATCACAAACAAGACTTGCCCCTTGCGTACGTATGCTCCTTCTTCGACACACACCTTTGTGATGGTTCCCGAAATCTGCGGGCGAATCTCCACATCCTGTTTGCCTTTGATTACCGCGGAATATTTTACTGTCAGTTCCCGGTTTTCCGGTTTGAGCGTCAAAAGCGCGTAATCACCCGGCGCACCTTGACTCTCGTTTTTCTGTCGGCAGCCTGCCAATAGCATTACCGCCGAAATAAATGTAATTAGATATAGCTTCATATTATCCGATTTGTTTATTTCGGCGCAAAATTAGTTATAGATTGATTCCCGGTATCTGTCCGAAGAAGCACAGTCTTTGTCAAATCTGAAACAACATGCAAATTCCGCGAACTCTGTTGGAAAATCTGAACCAATGTTTTGCCAATCTGAAACCCGCACCTTCATAAACAGCCTATTCCTTTATTCTAATGGTGTTTAACTTTGCCAGGCTCATGATAAATGGTTATCTTTGCTGCTAAAAATACGCCACAATGAACTTGACACAATTCGCACAGCATAGAAAAAATTGCTTTGAAATCAATAACGGATTTCTGATTTGGCAAATCACTCCCGTAAACTCATACGGACCTTGCTGCCTGGATGGGATGGAATCTGTAATCGTGGTTCATGTATTGGTCATCACCGGATGTCTGGAAATTAAATACCGAGAATCGACCTACATATTGAAGGAAAACGAATTCGGTCACTTTATCCACGGCACTCATATCCGAATCTCCACGACATCGGAAAACATCAATGCATACGTAATGGTAATGGCCGAATCATACAATAAGGTCATTTTCAAACGAACCCCTCCTTTGCCGTTCTCTCTCGTGGCAAGAGCCCTGAAACAACCGGTTTCAAGGCTCTCGCCGGCATTTTTATCCGCCCTTCTGTTTCGCTTGCAATGTATTATGAACATAGCGGCAGATATCAATCATATCTTCCGTAACGAAATGATTAAAAGCGCCATAATGATGTATTTTATGGATATGGCAGATCTATATATACGTTATGGCGGGGAAGATAAGGACAATCTGACAGGAAGGAAGGTAGAGATATTCATGGCATTTATGAAATTACTTGACCGCCACGGCCTGCAACATCATTCGGTCGGTTTCTATGCCTCGGAATTGTGTATAAGCCATCAGTATCTGAACCGCATCGTGAAATGGCAAACAGGTAAAACTGCCTATGACTGGATATGCAACTCCCTTATCGGGGAGATTGTAAGAATGCTGGAACACACCAACGATTCCATGCAACAGATAGCCAATAAACTGAATTTCTCCGACCAGGCGACGCTGAGCAAATTTTTCAAGCACCATACAGGATGTTCCCTGACCGAATACCGCAAGAATCTGACTTCCTGATGTAACGATAGGGATAATCGAATTCAGGCCCCGCATAGTCGCATGGGGGAAACGTCCCTGACATATTCCGTTTGCGACACGGCCTGGTTCAGATTGGTGCAGGGAATTTCCACTCACCTGTTCTGCAAGCCGAGGAGAGTGTATTGGATCAGTGGCTTGGCGATGCGCAGTGTGGGGCGGTATCGTACAGAGCGGAAAAGAGCGCGCAGGCCTTTGCCGTACATGCGGTGCGCCATACAACGACTCATGCGCATGTTATACCATAATGCTAAGTATTGCTTCAGGCCGGGCAGGTCGGGATGAGACCGGTATATTTCTTCAAGTCCCCGGCCTGCCAGGTCTATGGCCTCAGGAGGACGGGCGTTGCTGCAGCCGCGCACATACACGGCCGATGGTGTCAGGCAATAAGCTACGGGCGATGCGGCGGCGAGCCGTGCCCATGTCAGCAGGTCCTCGCCCGATTTGATGCCGGTCGGGAAGCCTCCGATTTTGCGTATGGCTTCAGTCCGCACCATCAGGGCCGAGGTCCAGAGAGGAGGATTGGAGGTCGCTGCAATCGCAAAGTAACGGTCTATCACGCCGCAATCGGACGTGAAAGGCACGTCGCGCAGCATATTGGGCACAATGCGACCGTCAGGCATCAGGTTCTCGTAGTTTGTCGCACATACCGGGCATTGAGGATACCTTTCGGCCAGCTCGGCCAGCGTGCGGAGGTGTGAAGGTTTCCAGATATCATCGGCATCGAGAAACGCCACATATTCGCCACGTGCCTCGGCTATGCCACGGTTGCGGGCGGCTCCGACACCGGCGTTAGGCTGTGGTATGACGCGAAAATTTTGTATGCCTGTTTCCGAAGCGACATGGCGGGCGATATCGGCACAGCCGTCGGTCGAGCCGTCGTCCACTACTACGACCTCGTATTCCACCGGAACGTTCTCCTGAGCGGCGATGGAGCGCAGAGTGCGCCCTATCAGCTCGCCCTTATTATATAGAGGTATTATTATGCTGATCATGACATGGCAAAGATAGCGCATTTTATTCATTCCGGCAAGAACCGCAACTTGCAGCAATATGGAATATATCGTAACTATGGCATAACAGGGTCGGAAAGCCTATCAATTGAAGCGAATTGATGTGAATTTTGAAATCAATCGAAGCGAATTTTGAAAAAAATTTTGTGCATTCAAAAAATTTTCCTAATTTTGTGACGAAAATAAAACACGGGGCATTAGCTCATCTGGCTAGAGCGTTTGACTGGCAGTCAAGAGGTGACGAGTTCGAGTCTCGTATGCTCCACAAGAAAAATATCACACAAATGCGTTGGGAATCAGTCATATAAAGATTGATTCTTAGCGCTTTTATTTTATATTCTTAACACATTTTAATAAAATTTACCCTAAAATATTCGGACATTTGCAGACAAATTGCGACATTTGCAGACAAATTACTTAACGATTACTTAACGAGTTTTGTTAAGGAATGACCCGAAAAGTGTTTTGGTCAGTATGAACATGGTTAAATAATGTTAAAATCCTATGTTTACATCAAAATTTATTGTGCGTGGTGCGAAAAAATCGCTCAAGTTGCGGATATATTTCAGTGGGAAGCATACAGAGATCAGTGTGCCCGCCATAAACGTGCCTGAGGAAGACCTTGCCGATGCGCTGTCACATAATCCTCATCAGGCGAATCTGACGCTGGCGAAGAATCTTAAAGAATGGAACGCACAGTTATCAAACCTGCAACTGGAGCTTGTCAACTCAAAGACGCGATCAATGTCGATGTCCGAGCTGCGTGGCGTCATAGAAAAGGAACTGTTCGGCGAGAAGTCCGATGATGCGGAATCAGAGAGCGATAAGGTTAACTGGGAGAAGTTCTACGAGAAATATGTGGAATCAAAGACGACCAAATCCTACAAGGCGTCATGCCAGTACACCCTCGACAAGATGCGGAAGCACTGTAAGAATTTATCGCGGCTGACGTTTGACGACATAACGCTCAAATGGCTCAACGACCTTGACGCAAAGCTGGTGGAGGACGGCCTTTCGCAAAACTCGCGTAACATTCATTTCAAGAATATCCGCACATGTCTCAACCGCGCCATAGACGAGGAGCTGACGAATAATTACCCGTTCCGGCGTTTCAAGATACGTTCCGAGGAAACGCGCAAGCGCAACCTTCCGGCAAAGGAACTGCGCCGTCTGTTCAACTATACGGTAGAACCGTATCAGGAATATTATCTTGATTACTTCAAATTGATGTTCATGCTTATAGGCATCAACGGCACGGACCTGTACAATCTGAAAAAGATAGAGAACGGCCGCGTGGAATACCGCCGTGCGAAGACCCATAAGCTGTACTCGATAAAGGTCGAGCCAGAGGCCATGGAGATAATAGACCGACACCGTTCTCAGAACGGCGACGGGCTGCTTGACATAACGGACCGATGGAAGAATCCGAACGATTTCATCAAGAATATGAATATCGCCCTTAAGAAAATCGGCAAATTAGAGATTGTGGGTCGCGGCGGCAAGAAGAAAATAAAGGCTGAGTGGCCCGATTTAAGCACATATTGGACACGTCATAGCTGGGCCACCATAGCCGCCGACATCGACATCCCCGACGCTGTAATATCGTGCGCGCTCGGACATAGTACGGTCAACCCGACAACGGGGATATACATAGACAGGAATAAGAAAAAGGTTGATCGCGCCAACCGCAAGGTTCTTGACTGGGTGCTGTACGTCAAGCGTTAGTTGCTTATGTCCTCGCCATTGCAAAGGAGTTTGACTTCAAAGACTTCTTCTTCGTCTTCGTCCTCGTCTTTGTACTCCTCGGCCTCCATGGCCTTGTCGTATGCTTAGCGGGCGTTGCTTTAGATTAAATCAGAATGGTTCTTTACAAGCCAGTCAGTCATTTCCCTAACTATTGTCGGCAGCTTTGTAACGTCATAATCCTTGATGTCACGCAATGGCGAAAACTTCTGCGTGCCGTTGAAGTCGCCATGCTTGAACTGACAGACTATTTGATTTTCTGTATCAGTGAGCACCCACCATTCCGGCTGTTTCTTGGACTTCTGCAATATGTATCTCATATCAAAGAATCTCAATGAATTCTTCACCCAGATATACCGTGTTGCCCTTTCTTCCACTTGTAGCGTGCAGCTCGATCGTGCAGTCCATGAAGATGCGTATGTAATAAGTGTTGACCGCACCGGCATGTGTCCAGAAAGGAGCAACTTTGCCTGATATTTCGGCATATTGCTCTCTCGTGATCGGAGCTTCCCAGCTCCAGGACTTTCCGCTTAGCGAGTTATTGCGTGAAAGGGTGAGCTCCACTCCGTTCGCCCTGACCTTCATTTCATCAGGATTCTCCCTCGCCACGTCCATCGCGATTCTTGTCCTCTCCTCAACTGTGGTGCCTCCAAGTTTTGGCTTGTTGAAGAAGTCAACTGCGTTAGAGCAGTATTTTTCCGCCAACATGTTTCTGATTGTGAACTCGCTGCCATTGATAAGGCTTGAAATCTGAGTTTTCATTTTCATTTCGTTTTTGCAAAGTTAATAAAATTTTCCAACTATACCGCCAATGGATTCATTTCGCGGCACCATATAGAAAGGGTGGCCTCGGTCAGCGGTTTGCCGGTACGTGTGCAATACACGTCTGGGTTCAGCTTGTGTTGCTCGTTGAAAAGCCTTACAATCTCTTTGCGGGGCATTCCTTCCCTTACCCGTGCCATTGTCCATTTGTATGCCGAGGAGGTTTCTTTCCATCTGATTTTTTCATCAGTGCGACGCATGGACGCGGCCTCGGCAGCTGCCGACATGTCCCAATATGGCTTGCCATTCTCGTCAATGCCGTCGGCGGGTCTGCCGAGGCGGTCACATTCGCGGCCTGTGTTGCTTATCCATTTCTCGCCCTTTGCCTGACGCTTTTTGCGCACGTCTAAGCCCATGTTTGTGCGCTGCCGTATGTTGTTTACCTCAATCTCCGCCGCAAGCGAGAGCGCGAACAAAAGAGCCTTTCCGCCGATACTTTCGTTCTCTATCTTCATTCCGTCTTTGCACTGAATGAGAATGATTCCGCGCTCGCAGCACTCGTTGACGATGTTGTTCAAGTCAACCATATTACGTCCGAGGCGGGACAACTCGGAGAAATAGATCGTGTCGCCGTTTTTGCACTTGCGGAGCAATACCGACAATTTGCGCTCGTTATGGTTCACCGTGCCGCTGATTTTCTCAACGACGGTCTGCGTAATCTCTTTGTCGGGGTCGATGCGTATTGATGCAAGATAGCCGTTGACGCAGTTCTGCTGCTGGTCGAAGTCCTGATCCAAAGTCGAAACTCGAAAATATAAATATCGTGCCATAATCTTTTGTCTGTTGATTTGATGATTGGTTATTTCATGTCGCTGCCGTTCTTCATACCTCCACGGAGAAAGGCGATGAATCCCGGTATTATCAGAATGAGAAGAATCGCATACTCAACATAGAAGTAAAGCAGGATTCCTCCTGCGGCCGGGAGTATCACGAGAAGCAGGATGTTGAGGAGGATATTGAGGATTTTGTTTTTACAGAGATACATGTCAGATATTTTTGCTAAGTTAATGAAATATTCTGAGATTTGAGTTGTTTTTACGCCGTCTTAGCGAGTTTGCAGGGTTCAACGGTACATTCTGCCGTCTGCGGAGTTTCGGGCGATTGTGGAGGCTCTAAAGCATCAATTCCGAGTGCCTGGCAGACATAGAGAGTTACATCTGAAAATACTGCGGAATAATCCCTGAAATGCTCTATCTTGTCTTTCCTTTCGGAATAGTCGTAGAAGTCACAGCCTGCAACGGTATTCTTATAGCGCACATCGCACTCCGTTCCGTCGGGAAATTCAAGATGCCACGCCGTGCGCATAGACTTGTTTTTGGCGAGTTCGGTTTGTACCATCTGCGCAATGTCTGCGACTGTGGGCTTGTCTCCTGCCTTCTCCGCCTCTTCCTCCCCCTCCGCCGATACATTTACCGTCTCGGCGGTTTCCGTTGAAATTTGGGGTGCTTCTGTGGGTGTGGCGGGCTGTATAGGTTTGCTCTGCCAATTAGGTAAATCGTTTTTGGTTAACTTTTCGTATAGTACCAACTCACGCTCCAGCCGTGCAGCCTCGCGTTTTGAGGGACGGCAGCACATTAGCCGCCCCTCGATAGCGCAACGCAGACGCCATGCGGTTTTTGTCTCGGCTTCATGCTCTATATGTGTGAGGATGTTTTTCTTCATCGCCTCTATTTCGGCGGTTTTGAATCTGTAGTTAGCCATATTCGTATGATTTTATTTGTTGATGATAGTTCCCGGCGGCGGTGTCGCTCCGCTGTGGTTCTCCCTCGCCGGGATGGGTGGTTAATTGCCAAATTTTGTATCATCGCTAAAACAGCGGATTATTTCGGAATTGGTAGCTTTATATTCGCCGTCTATGATGTCCACATTTATGACTTCCAGTTGCACGTGTTCGCCAATCGCTAAGTTTACGCGCTCTTTTATGTAATAATAGAGTTCGCTTGCCGCGTCCTCACTTGCAAAGTATCTATTGCAAACCGTTTCGTCTATTTTAAGACAATAATTTGCGTTATGTTGTATTTTATATATTTTCATCGCTTTATGGTTTGGAGTTTATTAATTTCATCGCCAAGTCTCGCGCCTCCATTTCGGTTGAAAATGTTTTGACGTTCTTGTGTTGCTCTACAGTTGCAGCAATAATTTCGGTGTTGTTCTTACTGATATACTTTAGATCCCAATCGCATAGATATGGCAACCCGCATTGGTTGGGGGTGTATTCTTCTTTGACACGAAACGTGTTGAGAATGTAATGAGTGCCAATTTTCGTGATTATATAGGCTTCGTTTTCATCGCCACCAGGGATTAATTTTTCTTTAGTACGGTCGTAGTTGGGGAATAATTTGCCGAATGTGGTAATTGCTTTGTTTACTTTCATCGCTTTTCGTTTTAGGGGTTATTTTACATTCGATCCGTCGCGTAATGCAGGGCCGAGCCAGCAGATTACACATATAAGCGCAATTAGTATCATGTTTGTATCTGTTTAGGTGTTAGACTTGTTTTGCGTAGACTGAGGCGTCAAACGGCGTTTTGTTGAATATTTCCGGATTGTTTTTCGCGGCGTGAAGTCCTTGCAGATAGCCCAGCAGTTGAGCCGGAGCCATTAAGGGCGTGAGCCATTCAATTACTGAGCCGTGGGAAATATTGCCTATGCCGTATTTATCGCCGCCTATATTGCGGGTGTCGGTCTCTACGTCGCCCCATATCCATTTTGCATATTGGGCGCATTGTTTTAATGTGGTTGTCCTCATTGTCTTTCCGTTGTGCCGTGGGGGGGGGGGTTAATTACTGGTTAATAAATTCATCCACTCAGCATAAGTGTAAAGGCCAAATCGTTTGCGTGCTTCATTCTCGCTGATGTCAAATCTTGCGCAAGCTATTTTGAGCAACTCGCGGTAGTCGGCTATTGTCGGCCAAATATTAAGGTTTTTATTCAGTATGTTCATTGCTATATCGTTTTAACTTGTTTATTTCGTTTCTGTCGGCCTTTCTCCCGCCGGAGGTATAATTACCGTCCGGCGGTGTGAGGCGCGAATTTGGGGCGGTTTAGGCGGTTTTGTTGAGTTTCCAAACATAATCACGCTTATATATATCAGCGTGTTTGTAGGTGCAATTCTTGGAAATAAATCCGGGCTTCATCCCCTGCGGATTGTCGGGGAGGTGCATTATTACGGCGCAGTTCTTTTTACCTGCCAATGCAAGTCCGGCGGTTACTCCCTCGGCGTATCTTTCGGCGGCTTCTTTATCGTCAAACCACAGCCCGGCGCATACGCTTTTCACTTCCTTTGTGCTGATAACTACCAGCGTGTAATTAAGTCTTTCCATATCTGTTTGTATTTAGTTATTCGCTCCCGGCGTGTGAATCGAACACACGTTAACACCATGCCGGGAAAGGTGGGGTTAGTCCTGATCGGGGTTGCTGTCCCAAATTACATTTTGTTCGTGCCAGATCCGTGCAACATTATTAGTATTGGCGGCGTATTCCTTTGCTTTGTCAAAAGCACGTTTGCGGCTCGCATATCCTTTGACATACTCCCCATTGAGTTCAATTATATAATTCATCTTCTCCAGGTTTATGCGTTGATATAGTAGCTTATTGACTCGTATTGTGTCGAACCGTTGTGCCGTCCGTTCCGGACAATTAAACCGGTGCCGAATTTTCCGTTATAGTTTTCTGTTGTGCCAATATCCGACACACGACAATATCCGCGCCGGCTGGCGGTATGATGGTACTTATAGAGTTTCCCGTTAATGCTGATTGTCTGCATGGTTGTTGATGTTTGAGGGTTATTTTATTCGTGTAAAACTGAAATGTCTGTTATACCAGCGTGACGACGGGGCGCGGTGGTAACGCTCTAAATAATCGTCGTGGAGGTCATGCGCGTATGCGCTTGTTAGCTGATATTCTGCGTAATTGTCGGACGCATAGCATTTGCGTATAACTCCGTGGTCGTTGGTGTTTTCTCTAAATGTTCTCATTATTGCGTTTTTAGAGTGGTACGTTACATGTTTCGGAAATATAAATCATAAGACAGCCGATCGCCTTAAGAATGTAGTCGAGGATTACCACGGCGGCAATGATTCCGAGTAACGCCGCCGTGGCTTTCAGGGTCTGTTTCATAAGAAATATTTTGACATATCAAGCACTTTGTAATAGTCCGGATCATAGACTCCGGACTCCTTGTCATTGGCTTCTACTTGTGCCATAGCTTCACGCGCTCCGGCCTCAGTGGTGTATAGCAGACTTGTGGCCGTATCGTCCATTGCGTCACACCATACGCCGAACACATTAACGCCATTGAGGACGAGAGAACGGAGCAACGGGGCGTTGTAGTTGTTGGATTCGATAGCAACAGCCAGCGGGCTTGCGTCGTGCTGGTGTGCCAGTGCGTAATTGTATGCATCTAATGCCGTGGGAAAGTCAAGGGGACAAATTGAGGTTGTTTTGTTTGCGTTCATGGTCGAGGGGGTGTTAGTTGGGTTAGGTGTTTCGGGTGTAGTTGTAGTGTTGAGGGCGGCGCGGACGCTGTTTGCAATCCATTCGGGGCGATTGCTCCAACTGATTTCGTTGCAGTAGAGCGACACCCATACGCGGGCGCCGCGTTCTATTTCGGCGGTCAGTCTTTCCCATGCGTCAAACTCCAGCGTTGCGCCCTCCTGCTCCATTTTGTAGGTGCATTGTTCTGCGTATGCCGCAATGTTTAATTCGAGGTCGCGGGCGTTGTGGTTGTCGCTCCATGTTTCAGCGAGTTCGACGAGACTAAGGGCGTTAACGTATTCGGG
The DNA here is from genome assembly GCA_900542185.1 of uncultured Bacteroidales bacterium. GTDB lineage: Bacteria > Bacteroidota > Bacteroidia > Bacteroidales > Muribaculaceae > Lepagella. The sequence goes on along the minus strand of UQMZ01000048.1, from coordinate 6,969 downwards.
CGAAAATGCGAGGTAAAGAGCGTTTTCTATTGTGGTGTTATTTGCTTTCATCGTGATTCGGTTTTGTGGGTGATTGTTTAGTGATGTTTGCCCGGTGTGGGCGGATATCTCAACTGGTGGAGGATTCAGGCGGCAATAAAGCCGTACAGCGTTAGAAATTGCGTAATGTCGCGTTTAAGTCTCGCGTAAACGGTTGAAGTGCTTTCTCCGTCGCTGATGTCAACCGCCCACAGTCTCGGCGATTCTTTACGGATGTTTCGGAAAGTTTTCATATCTTTGTATTGAATTAATTTGAACTTTGCCCGGTCAGTAATCCGTGAGGGAGGAAAGCCGGGCTTCTTTATCTCCCTTTCTGTACTACAAAATTACAAAAAATATCTGACTTAACAAACTGATTGCAAGTATTTTATGTTAAAATTCAACTCAAAATCAAGACTCTGAAATGTGAAATATTTTAACAGATAAAACCCTCAATCTCGCATGGCTCGATATGGATCGGCACACAACGCTTACGCATAAGCCACACACGCCGCAAAGAGACCCAGACAGCAAAAAGAATAAAAATCGTACACAAATACGCTGAATCACTTGCAAATAAGAGGATAAATAATTATCTTTGCAAAGTGTTAAAAGATGTTGCGTGGAACATGGTTTGTTAACACTTAATTTATTGATTTACAGATAGTTACAAGCGTGGAACATTCTGAAAGTTGAAAATTGGAGCTGGGCAGCGACTTAACGCCGCGATATGGTCATATTGATGCGTTAACTATTTGGAACATGGAGCATTAAACCCCGCAAAGGGGTGGCGGGGGTATGGAGCGAGCGGAGCCGAAACGGGCGGGTGCGACCCTCAAAATTTTTTTTGCTCAAAATTTCACTCAAACCCCTAAATCAATCTTTTATATATTTTTAACACTTATGCACCTCAATGCAGCGGACTGAACCTACAACTACATGGATATATTATTGATTACTATATATTTATCTCTTATAATGTAGCAATGAACCAAAAATCGAAAAACTTTTTGCAAATATAAATATATAGGGGAAGAAAATATGCTATATAAGTAATTGATATATAGTATATTATATAGGGTATATATAATAAAGAAAAATATTTTAATGCGAAATTCACTTCATTAAGTGCATTATACTGATATACAGGCGGTTAAAAATGCAGTTATGAACCAAATCCCTACATTTCGGGCAAATTCGGCTGATTTCGGTCTGTTTTCATCAAAACCTAAAGCCAAATTATAGGTTTATTTGGATAATCTACAATATAACTTTAACTTTGCGGTATGAACATCGGACTGATAGACGTAGATAAGACTCGGTTCCCAAACCTTGCTCTCGGTAAGATAGCGGCATACCACCGTTCTCTTGGCGACAGCGTGGAATGGGTCGAGCCTATGTATTGGGATTACGACCGAGTGTATCAGTCAAAGGTGTTTACTTTCACTCCCGACACCAAGCGGGTGTTCTCCTGCGAGGTAGTCAAGGGAGGAACCGGCTACGACATTCATTCCGTTCTTCCCGATGAAATAGACCGCTTGCAACCCGATTACTCAATCTACCCCGAAATAGACAGCAAGACTGCCTACGGCTTCCTTACACGCGGATGTCCGAATAAGTGCGCTTGGTGCTGTGTTCCGCGCAAGGAGGGCAATATACGTCCTTACATGGACGTGGACGAGATAGCCATTGAGGGACGTAACAAGTTAGTCCTTATGGACAACAATATTCTTGCGTGTGATTATGGATTGGAGCAGATTGAGAAGATAATCAAGCGCGGTTATCGCGTGGATTTCAATCAAGCATTGGACGCAAGGCTTGTAACCGAGGAAATAGCCGCTATGCTGGCAAAGGTGCATTGGCTGTGTCCTATCCGCTTCGGGTGCGATACTCCGCGACAGATCGGCGAGTGTGAGCGTGTGATGAAGATGATAGACTCGCATTGCGACACGCCCAAGTCGTATCTGATGTACGCGATGATAAACGGCAATATGCAGGAGTCTTACGAGCGTCTTATGTATTTCCGCGACAACAAGCGTGTGAGGGTCGTCGCACAGCCGTTCCGCGACCTTGACAATCCCAACCAAGCAATTCCTCAATGGCAACGCGATATGGCGCGATGGGCTATGCGCAGGGAGTTTTGGACGCAGTTCGACTTCAAGCAGTTCAAACCGAGAAAGGGTTTTGAGTGTAGCGAGTATTTCAACAACTGATAATAACAACCAAGAGCCAAAAGAGCCGATATGAAGATAAGAAAGACAATCAAGGTGCCGACGGGAGAAATCTACGTCGCACAAGGAGAGAAAGGGCTGCTGGAGTTCCTGACGGTAGGAGACTACGGCAAGGACGCGAACATCAAGGCAGACTTCCTCGGCATAACGAGGGAACTTAACGGAGTGCCTAACGGCAAGCCTATGCCTCTTACGGAGAAATGGGTTATAACCATCTCCACGCAGTACGGATGCTCGATGGGGTGTAAGTTCTGCGATGTGCCGAAAGTGGGAGCAGGGCGAAATGCCACGCAAGCTGACCTGCGAGACCAGATATTGACCGCTATCCGTCAGCACCCTGAAGTAAAGCACACCAAGCGGCTGAATATCCACTATGCGCGTATGGGAGAGCCGACATGGAACTACTTTGTTGTCGTCAACGCCATACTTCTGCACGATATTATCAAGCCATATCTCGGCGATTCGCTGATACACCCCGTCGTAAGCACGATGTTGCCGAAAAACAACCGAGGACTCCGCGAGTTTCTGCGCCAATGGACGAATAAGGTCAAGAATGAGACATTCAACGGCGATGCCGGACTTCAGTTCTCTATCAACTCTACTGATGACAAGCAGCGCGAGTATCTGTTTTCGGGCAACTCGCTTCCCCTTGAGGGAATCGCCAAAATAGGCAGAGAGCTGCCTATGCCCCTCGGACGCAAGTATGCGCTTAATTTCGCCCTTGCCGATGACTCTATCATAGACGGCAAGCGTCTGCGCGAACTGTTCGATCCCGAGAAGTTCATGTGCAAGATTACTCCGCTCCACCGCACGGCAAGCTGTGAGCAAAACCACATAGCCACGACTGACGGCTACGAGCTGTTCACTCCATACAAGGCTGTGGAGGAGGATTTGAAAGCACATGGCTTCGATGTGATAGTGTTCGTGCCGTCATACGACGAGGACAACGGCTTAATCACCTGCGGCAACGCTATCCTTTCGGGTAAACTCCCGACAAGCGAGTATGAGATAATCGAAGCGGAATAGCCCACCACAAAAACAAGAGATTATGACCAAGACAATAGAAGAAGCGGCGAGGACCATTGCCAAGGACTTCATCATGGAGCATAAGAGCCGTATTAACAACGATGCTCCCCTGACGCATGAGTGTGTGGAGTACGCTATTGAGCGAGTTCTGGCTATGCCTCTGTGTGAACGTCTCACAGCCGAGGAGAAAGAGAGGGTGAGGAAAGCTCACCACGACTGCCATCGATACATGAAAGGCAACATCAAGAACCATCTTGCTGCTTACGATACGTGCATGACGCTTGAATCCATCTTCGGCTCGGATTTTTTCAAGGAGGAAAGAGAATGAGTAAGTCTAATCAGATACATGAGTTTGACCCGCTGATTTATCCTACTCGGATATGGGTTGGAACAAGAGTGCCGAAAGACGTGATTGTGGAGCGGTTCTACTCGCTGTTGTCGGACGGCTCTGTTTCCGATTTTGAATACTCGAATAATGTATCTTCGGTGGCGACTTGCTATCCTGTAGGTGAAAAGGAAAGTGGTTGGAAAGGCATACTCTGCATCATCCATAAACCGAAAAATACGGGCGTAGGAGTGATTGCCCATGAGGCGGAGCATATCGTATGCTGGATATGCGAGCAGTTCGGCATAGAGTCCACGACATTCGCGGACAGCGAGCCGAGGGCGTATCTCATTCAGTGGGTCGCTAACAGTATTTATGAAGCAATGAAAAATAAATAAGAAATATGGCTATTGACATTAAATCCCTGCATATCGGCTCACACGTCCTCGTAGACGGCAAGCGTGTCTGCGTCTGCGGCATTACCAAGCGCAAGATTGGGTATCATCATCCCGGAGGACGCAAGGACGCACATTTGTGCTATGCGAGACTGAATGAGGTTGAGCCTATCCCCATAACGCCCGAATTGCTTGCTGAATTAGGTTTTCAGTACCGAGATAACACCTATTGGGAGCGTTGGTTTCTCGGAGGTTTTGATATTGAGAGAAAAGAGGGTTCATCGTATTTTGACTACAACTGCGAGATACGACTTGAATATCTCCACGAGCTTGAAGACCTCTATTCTCTGATTTACGGAGTTGAACTGATAAATGAGTGAGTATGGACGGAGTTTTCAAAGACCTTGCAGGACGATACTTATACGACCCTTTGAAAATGGTGGCGAATTGGACTGCGGAGGTTGAGTTTTTATCGCAAAATCTCACAAAGGAGCAGTCAGACCTCGCCACAAAGATAATCAACGAGAACAACAAGGGCTATGGAGCCTCGGTAATTACGGGTATTCTCAACGCATTGGCTCACGCGGGATTCCGTGGCGAGATTCAACGCTCAACTGACCCCACAAAGTCGATGGTTGTTGTGATTAACTCTAAAATTGAAACAGACAAGCAGTAAATATGGCAATGGTAAATGAATCGACGTACACCTACCTGCTGTCGTGGCTTGTTCCCGCAATGGAAGCGCAATACAAGGCTCTTTATCCGAAAGGGAAAGACGAGGGTAAGTTGCGCGGAATGGGAAAATGGGATAAGGCGGTGTATCAGCCAAGGGTTGACCGCCTCCGTACCGTTGTGCGCCGTCTGATATGCGAGGATAAGACTAAACGCTTTCTCTCTGATGGGTCAAAGAGCGCGATATATGCGTTTAACGGCGTCTGTTTCGTGCGCGTGGAGGACAGAGAGATATTCCTGAAGGAATTGCTCAAACGGGCGTTCATCGAGCTTGATTTGGGCGAGAAATACAATGACGAGTACCCTGCAAAGGCTATCGCCATGAGCTGCCTTGATACGATTTCGAGCAGCGACAAGTATCTCTACCGCCCGAATCGGCGTTATGTGGCGTTCAGAAACCTTGTGTATGACGTGGAGAAGCGCAAGGCGGTGAAGCCGAGCGTTGAGCAATGTCCGGCTATCGTGCTTGACCTGGAATATAAGGACAAAGACGAACTTTACCGTGAGTGCGCTGAGAAATACGGCACTTTCGGAAATCCCTGCAAGCTGTGGGATGAGAAGATCGCCGAAATTATCCCGAATAAGGACGCACGGAGCGTGTTTCAGCAGTGGTGCGGCGCACTTATCGCAGATAAGAGCCAATTCAAGCTCGAATATTGTATGTTCTTGCTTGGACCCGGAGCTAACGGCAAGTCCGTTGTGTCGAATGTGATAGCCTCGGTGTTCGGCAAAGAGTATTTTTCGTGCTTTTCGTTCCGTCAGTTGTTCAAGGACAGCGACCGCAATGTGAATATCGCGGCACTCGCCAACAAGGTAGCCAACTTCATAGACGATATGGACGGCAAGGAACTTTCGGGCGGCGACTTCAAGCGGTTTGCGAGCGGAGGCGAGTTCCAGGGACGTGTGCCTTATGACAAGAAGCCCGTAAAGGTGATTGCTCCGCCGCTTTTGTGCTGTGCCAACACTATGCCCGAAACTGACGATGACAGTTACGGAGGTCAACGCAGACGGCTTGTGGTGCATACGACCACACGGGCGTTCACGGGCGAGGACAGAGACACTTCGCTTACCTACAAGCTGACGCGCCCCGAGGCTCTTATGTATATCTTCCACTGGATTGTGGAGGGCTACCGCATCTTCGCCAAGAACAAGGGCGACATCGTGATGGGCGAGGACATGAAGAAGTCGCAGGAGATAATCATGGCAGGGAGCAACAATATGCGCCGATGGTGGGCGGAGAATGAGTACGAGGCGGTCAAGGAGTACGACAAGGACTGTTGGCGCAGTCTTGCGGAGTTGTATGAGGAATACAAGGCGTTTGCCGAGGCCGAGGGGAGCAAACAACACGCCCGACCCGAATTGTCGGCTATGCTGGCTCAGAAAGGGTGCTTCAAGCAGAGATTGCAGGTGGGATATGGCTTTTGTTTGCGAAAGAAAGGGGCGACACCCGAATGAGTGCCGCCCCTCTATAAATATTATAGGAGGATAGCGGAGGCCCAGTCAGGGAGTTCATCGACGTAGCGTTTCGTAAGCTTGCCGTCGCTCAGCCGGAACAAAAGTCGCGCTTCGGCATTCTCGATAGAGTTGTCATAGGCATAGAGTCTATCCACTATCCCAGATATAATTTTGCAATTGGCAATTGACTTGTCGTATCGGGATATTATTTTGGGAATTGGCACATCATGTCCTCCATCCAACACACGTTGAGCTACACGCTTCGCATTGATTGTCGGGGATTCAGTGGAAACGAAAAACAGACGGATGAAGAATCCGGTTTCTTTTGCTCTAAGGATGTAATCAATCTTATCGGCAGCAGACATCACAGTCTCGAAGATATGGCTCTTTCGTTCCGCAAGACATCGTTCGCGCCATTCATTGCAATAGTTAGCGGCTTTCAGAACAGATTCCTGATTGTTCCAATCGCCGAAAACATCGCGGGCGACATTGTCGGGATTGATATATTCCGAATCCTCCAACCACTCATGATGTAGAATCTTGGAGGTCACTGAAGTCTTGCCCGACCCGTTGGGGCCAGCAATCACAATCAGAACGGGGTCGTGATTACTTGGCGCCATTATCTTTATTCTGTTTATGGAATCGCCCCATTTCTCTTGTGCCAGCAACGTAGCTGCCTCAATTCCAGCAGCCACACGCTCGGCAGCCCGGCGGGTACTTTCGCGGGCGTCTTCGGCAACCTCACGCATAATCTGAGCCATGCGCTCGTCGCCCGGCTCCTCCATCG
>UQMZ01000047.1 GCA_900542185.1 uncultured Bacteroidales bacterium | reverse complement strand
GTGAGCAAAGTTACATTAATCAACTGAATATGCGAATGTGATGGTCGATTTTTTTTGCGATTCGTTGCATTCGCATGTTCTCTTTTTTTATGCGACAGCCTCCTTTCGGATTACTCGGAGAGCCTGCGCTACTATTCACTGGCGACGTGGACGTCGCCATTCCAGTCGTTGCTACTGTTCATGATGTTATACTGTCGCTTTGGAGGGGCGGGTGTTGTGTCTGTCGTCCCAGACCACGTATGCGGCGGAGAACAGGCCGAGCACCACGAGCCAGGCGGCCTGCATGCTCCACATCACCAGCGAAAAGGCTGTGCCCTGCGTGTCGCTGATGCCATATAGCGACAGGGCGTACATCACGGCTACGTTCCAGGGGCCGAGACCTCCGTTGGAGGGTACGGCCATCGAGAAACTGCCGAACACAAACACCACCAGGCCCGGTATCAGTCCGAAACATGTACCGGGCTCGGAAACAAGCGCGCGTGTGAACGGGAAGGCAAAGAACGTGACGTAGGTCTCGAGGAAATAGCAGGTCCATATTCCGATGGTGAGAAATGCGTATGCCCATTTCCCTTTCATGGTGAACAACACCTTGAAACCGTCCCACATCCTGGCCATGCTGTGGTCGATGTCGGACACGACCTTGAATCTGCGGCAGAAGCGGAGCACGGCCCATATCGCGCCGACTATGGCGGCGATGACACACCACATTCCGGGATCGTGCAGCATGTCGCTGATGTCACGGCCTATGGCGTAATGCACCAGAAATGAATCCATGGCGCCTTTGGCCACAACGAGGGCGAGAAGGAACAATGCCAGCACCACGACTAAATCCGAACCTCGGTCGCCGATATCCGTTCCGACTACAGTAGAAAGCGGCACACGCTCGCGTTTGCTGACGTATACGCACCGCCAGGCCTCGCCCAAGCGGGGAAACACTAAGTTCAAGGCGTATGCGCCGAAGATGGATACGGATTCCCTGACTACGGGCATACGCGGTACGCCGGCGCCGCGCAGCTGGATGCCCCAGCGGATGCCGCGGATTATATGCGACAACGTGGTGATGGCCATCATCAACACCAGATACCAGACGTTGCATTCGGTGCGCACCACCTGCATCACGTCGTGAAAATTCACCTTGTGGAACAGCCACACCACCAGCACGACGGAGATGGCCACCGGAAACAGATACTCTATTCCCCTGATGGCATATTTCCTGATGCTCGCCCACCGCGACGTTGATTTTGTCCCTGATGCTGTTGTGCTTCCCATAGCCTTGACTTTACCGTTAAAAACGTCTGTGCCATAGGTTTGGTTGCAACGTCTTATGGTTATAGATTTTGCGGAGCCTGGATTCGCAGAGGCCGATGCGGAGGCTGTTCAAAACGGATTCATGGATGAATATGGAGGATGTGGGGCAACGGTCGGCGCAAATGCGGCACAGGATGCAGTCGCGGTCGTAAACGGGCAAAACATGGCCGTCCTTACGCTCAAACATGTGCATCGGGCAAGCTGCAATGCATTTGCCGCAGCCGACGCATGTGGATGTGTCAAGGAACACCACTTTGTTGCCGGCGATGATGTCCGAACCTTTGCGGCGAGCCGGGATACCGTTTATATGGTATTCAACCGGTTCGTGATATATAGCCGCCAAAGGATGGAGTTTCCAACGCAGTTTTTCGGCAAACAGTCCGGCCCTGAATACATCGCGCCCGTCGGGACGCGCCTTGTTGTAGCCGTCCATCGGCACCCAGGGACCCGTGCGGTCATAGCCCCGGCAGGAAAACTCGCCTACAATGATACCGCCTCTGCCTTTGATTATTTTTCTGAGTGCTTTGTGGTAACCTCCCAAGTATGGGCGGCAGCGGGTGGAAAATATGAAGACCTTCTTATCCTTGAGATTCTGCTGTTCGGCAAACCTTTGCAGATGTATGTCATGTGCAGCGAAATGGATGGCCGATCCGAAACCAATCAGGTCGTATCCCGATAAATCCACACTCGGATTGGAATCGATCGACATCAATTCGGCACCAAGCACCTCCGCCATCTTCTGCGCGATTTTCAGCGTATTTCCTTTATACGCCGACCGATAGAATATGATAGTCTTCATTATGGTTGTCTATGGAAGTTACCAGTCGTCCCTGTCGTTATCGTCGTCCCAGTCATCGTCGTCATCGCTGTCCCAGCTGAAGTCATCGTCGTCTGCCTCCCAGTCCAGGCCGTCATCGGTTTCATCGTTGCAAAGAAGGGCGTCGGTCTCCAGGTCTTCCAGTTCATTGCGGATGTCTTCCAGCCGGTCAAGCCAGTCTTCTATATCGACGGCGTCAGCGCAGCAGTCGCGTTTCAGATACTTCTTCAACTCGCGAATACGGACCGAAACATACTGATATCCTCCGTCACAGTCATCGGGATAAAGATTGGATATGAACTGTGTGTTCGATTCGACATCGTCAATCTGTTTCACCAGCTCCTCCAGTTTCTCATAGTATTCGTCGCTGCGTTTTTCCTGTTCGGTGCGGCCGTCCGTCCAGGGCAGCCCCTTATTTCCACGTCTTTTTGAATCGAAATACATACTTTTAAAATTAAGGTCAGTGTCTGTGTTGCGAAGTCAATATTTTAGTAATAGTCAATCGTCGGTTCTGAAGCCGATACGGTTTCGCGGGGATGCTTTCTTCCTGTCAGACTGTAAGTCGGCAAGAGCCGCGTTTATGGCGTCAAGCTGAATACGGGTATTCTCGTTTATATCATTGTAATCGGCAAATATTTCCTCAAGATCCTGTTTCAGTTCCTGAAAATTCTTTTCGAGTGTGGACAGGCGCAAGGCAACGGGATTGGCGGCTATCATCTGCCTGACCGTAACAAAGGCCCGCATTATTCCCCGGTTGATTTCTATTGCCGTTGCACTCCTTAAAACGCTTGACAGCATGGCTACTCCCAATTCCGTGAACGCGAAGGGGAGATAGCGCGTGCCACCATGACTTGAGATGCCATTTTGGCATCTCAAGAATTCATCGGAGGTAAGTTCAAACATGAAATCATCGCCTTCGAATCTTTCCATGTTTCGTCTGACGGCTCTTTTAAGCTGCCCGGTCTCGACTCCATACATCGCTGCGAGATCGAAATCCAGCATCACTTTTTGTCCCCTTATCTCATAAATTTTGGAGCGGATTATGTCTATATCATTTTCTATGTATGCCATATCAAGTCAGGTATTTCCCACAAAGTTAACGCATTTGCCCCATTAATGCAAATCGCGGACATGACGTGCAAGCTACAGGTTGTAAAAATTGCAAGCTGGTTATGGAACGATGCCTAAATTGGGCACTCTATTCGTTGGTTTTCCAGGCGGTGATGTTGCGGGTCCGGGTGCTGAAAGTGATGCCAAGCTTTATTACGGGGCGCGGGTCGCCGGCAAACTGACGGGTGTAGTCCTTCTTCTCAATCTGGGCCAAAGCCTCCTCGGGCGTGCCGTCTCGCTTCAGCTCGATGATGTAGATGTAATTGCGCATGCTCAGCAGCAGGTCGATGCGGCCGTCGGACGTGTGCCACTCCGGGCGGGCATCCACACCTATCAGCATGAAGATGATGAACAGGTTGTTTTCGTAATGGAGTTCGGTGGCCTTGTCGGCGAATTCGTACGGAATGCCGGCCATGAACGTGCGCAGGCGCTCCATCGCCTCGTCGATGCGTCTGGTCTCAAGCAGCTTCCTTACATCGCGGACGTGATTGAAGATTACGGTGTCATCCTTGTCGAAATAATACCTGGCCAGGTTCTGGAACAGGCCTTTGCGTACCTCCAGGTTGGGTATGCCGAGGTGGTATACGTCCGGCTTCTCGAAGCGCTTGATGGTCAGATAACCGGTCTGGTAGAGCAGAGCAGTGGGACGCGAGTCCAGAATGTCGCTCGAGGACAATATCCAGCTGTCCACAGTCTCGTCGAAAGTGTCGGGAAGAAATTCCCGGCTGTCCTGTATTCTCTTGATCAGGAATTCCGGCGTGCCGCTCTGGAACCAGTAGGCGCCGATCTCACTGTCTTTCAATGCCCACAACAGGCTGAACGGGTTGTAGATGTCGGGGCTTGTCTTTGCGAAATGGTATCCGTCGTAATTGGCCTTCAGCAGCGCGACGGCACCGTCGAAGTCGGTGTCGTATTCCTGTGCGAGCCTTTCGATGCCCTGCCGGAAATTATCGGTGATCTCGCGGTCGGTTATGCCGCATATCGCGGCGTATTCCCGGTTGAGGGAAATATCCTGAAGGTTGTTCAGGCCGGAGAAAATGGTCATCTTGCTGAAACGGCTCACGCCTGTCAGCATTGTGAAGCGGATGTACTGGTCCAGGTCCTTGATGTTGACGTATATTGATTTCAGCAGCAGGCGGTGCGCCTCGCTTCGTTCCGGATCGTGCATCGTCTCGATCAGCGGATGGTCGTATTCGTCCACAAGAATCACCACCGGCTTGCCGGACGCGAGATATGCTGCCCGTATGATGTTTTCGAAACGGGAAGCAAGATTGGTAGACTTGATTTTTACATCATACAGATGTTCCCAGGACAGAAACTGGTTATTGAGAATTTCCTCAAGACTCCCTTCGATACTTGAATTGTATTTCGCAAGACTGAGGGTCAGGACGACATGAGGCTGCCATTCAGTTTCCAGCTGTTCGATGGCAAGTCCCTTGAAAAGTTCCTTCTTTCCTTCGAAATAAGCCTGGATGGTGGAAAGCAGGAGGCTCTTGCCGAAGCGCCGGGGCCTTGACAGGAAAACACAATTGCTGGACTTGACAAGTTCATAGATAAAATCTGTTTTATCTATGTAAATGTAAGATTGCTTGCGCAACTTTTCGAAGCTTTGCACGCCGATTGGGTATCGTATAATATTGTTTTCCATGTCAAGTCCGGTATTTTCCACAAAGTTAACGCATTTGCCTCATTAATGCAAATAGCAGGCAATACCTATGAAAGCCATAGGTTGAAGGTTGTAAAAACATTATTCTTCGGTTTCCCAGGCGGTGATGTTGCGGGTACGGGTGCTGAAAGTGATGCCGAGCTTTATGACGGGGCGCGGGTCACCGGTAAATTGACGGGCGTAATCCTTCTTCCGGATTTGGTCTAAAGCCTCCCGGGGCGTGCCGTCGCGCTTCAGCTCGATGATGTAGATGTAATTGCGCATGCTCAGCAGCAGGTCGATGCGGCCGTCGGACGTGTGCCACTCCGGCCGGGCATCCACACCTATCAGCATGAATATGATGAACAGGTTATTCTCGTAATGCAGCTCGGTGGCCTTGTCGGCGAATTCGTACGGTATGCCGCCCATGAACGTGCGCAGGCGTTCCATCGCCTCGTCGACGCGTCTGGTCTCAAGCAGCTTCCTGACATCCCGTACATTCCGGGCCACCCGGTCGCCGTCCTTGTCCACATAACAATCGGACAGATTCTGGAAGAGTCCCTTGCGTACCTCTAAGTTGGGGATGCCCAGATGGAAAAGGTCCGGATCCTCATATCCCTTGATGGTCAGATAACCTGTCTGATAAAGCAGGGCTGTGGGTTTGGTATTCGAGATGTCGTTTGACGACAGGGTACGGACTTCGACGGTTTCGTCAAACATATCGGGCAGAAAGCTTCCGCTTTTCTGTATCTGGCGAATCAGGAATTCGGGGGTGCCGCTCTGGAACCAGTAGGCACCGATCTCAGCGTCGTTCAACGCCCATAACAGACTGAACGGGTTATAGATGTCCGGACTTGTCTTTGCGAAATGATATCCGTCGTAATTGGCCTTCAGCAGTGCGACGGCGCCGTCGTAGTCGGTGCCATATTCCTGCGCGAGCCTTCCGATTCCCTGCCGGAAGTTATCGGTGATTTCCCGGTCGGTTATGCCGCATATAGCGGCGTATTCCCGGTTGAGGGAAATATCCTGGAGGTTGTTCAGGCCGGAGAATATGGTCATCTTGCTGAAACGGCTCACGCCTGTCAGCATTGTGAAGCGGATATACTGGTCCAGGTCCTTGATGTTGACGTATATTGATTTCAGCAGCAGCCGGTGTGCCTCGCTTCGTTCCGGATCGTGCATCGTCTCAATAAGAGGATGATCATATTCGTCTATAAGTATCACCACCGGTTTGCCTGATGCAAGATATGCAGCCCGGATTATGTTTTCAAAACGGGAAGCAAGATTGGTGGCCTGGATTTTTACATCATACTGCTGTTCCCAGATTAGAAACTGGTTGTTGAGAATTTCCTCAAGACTCCCTTCTATACTGGAATTGTATTTGGCAAGGCTTAATGTCAATACTACATGAGGCTGCCATTCCGTTTCCAGCTGTTCGATCGCAAGTCCCTTGAAAAGCTCCTTCTTCCCTTCGAAATATGCCTGGATGGTGGAAAGCAGCAGGCTTTTGCCGAAGCGCCGGGGTCTTGACAGGAAATAACATTTGCCAGTGTGGACAAGATTGTAGATTAAATCGGTCTTATCTACATACAGATACGAAAGCTTACGAAGTGATTCGAAGCTTTGCACACCGATGGGATATCGTATAATATTGTTTTCCATATCAAGTCCGGTATTTTCCACAAAGTTAACGCATTTGGCTCATTAATGCAAATCCCGGGGGGTGGCATTGACCATAGCATGTATAAAGCAGAGGTCGCGCCGTATTATAACGCAACCTCTGTAATGTCATGGGATTCCGGGTAGGATTCTCAGCGGATAATGAATTTCTTGCCCTGGCGGATATACAGGCCGGCGGGGAGCGCATCGGGGTCTGTGCCACAATACAGGCCGGCGAGGTTATAGATACGCGCTGCTCGGTCCGAGTCGCTCAGCGAACAGTCCGGGGTGATGCCTTGTATTGACGATGAATTCATTTCGGTTCTGATTTGAGCTATACGGGCATCGGGGGCGTCGCCCTTCACATAGAGCCGGAGCACACACGCGCCCGCAGGGAAAGCGACTCCGGGTATCTTCAGTTCGACGTATCCGTTATTAGGCTCCGATGAGGCGTATATGGGTTCGCTGCCGCTGACGGCGGCTCCCAATGTCACGCCCGACGGGGCCTTGACCTTTACGGTCACGGTGTATGTGCCGGCATCGGGCGAAGCGACCGTATAGTTCAGCCATTCGCCGTCGCGACAGTCGGTGACTGTCCAGCCATCACCGTCCTTCGCCAGGCTCACTCCCCCGTCGGGACGGTATTCCGATACGGCGCCCGCCTTGACTTTGTGGTATGTGTGGCCTTCTCCATCCTCGCTGAGATTGTAGTAGTCATAGTCGGCTGCTGCGATAGGACCGGCAATATTGTGGATGCCCGACTGACGGCTGCCGTCGGCGTATGTCACAGGGTCGCCGGCCATCCATACGCCCAGGGTCTTGGTCAATGTGCCCCATCCGTTCCATTCATAACTGTGAGGCATCGAAGATAAGCTCTCGGGCCCATAGGTCTCCATGGTATAGTCGCGTGTGCGGCGCAGCCATCTTGTGGAAGGCTCGTCCAATCCGGCGCGCACCGTATAGTGGGCGTAGGCGCATTCACGCGACCCCACATTGGGAATGTCGTTGGCGCGAAGGTGCGGATTGATCTTGAGCGACTCCCATCGGCCGCAACGGCTCTTTATGCGCAGGTACATTCCGTTTTCCAGCGATACTTTACTCTGATCGGCAGTTACGCCCGTAGGTTCCCAGGGCTGCGGCTGGTCCGGATAGGTCTGAAGTGCCGTCAGGTTGTACCTGTAGTTGAACTCGATCCCTTTCAGCAGACGGTTGTCCAGCAGGGAATAGAACCGGTTGCCCTGGTTCCATGCGATTTCGGCGAATTCCACGAGCTTGTGTATGCCGCACAGCACGTGTGCCTGGTCGCGCGACGATTCCTGACACTGGCCGTTGGGATAGATGTAGTGCTGCAGCACGTCGTCATAACCGTAATCCTCTGTCTCGTTGCTGCGTTTGCCTCCGTTGGCGTCGAACACGTTCTGATACTCGTTGCTGTCGGCATTGGGGGTCGTTCCGGTCAGCGGTGGCCCGGGAGTGTAGGGCAGGTCGTTATGGTGTTTCAGGCCGCTTACGTAGCGCAACGCGCGATTATATATGTACTCGTTGTCGAGATATACTCCCATGGCCAGCATGCCTAACATTCCGAACAGTCCCTGGTTGCCGTAGCGGCTGGGATCGCCGTTGAAGATGTTCCAGTAGAAGGTGATGCCGTTCTTGGAGTCGTCGTTGCTGGCATATTTGGCATGATTGTCGGTGACACGCGAGTATCCGGGATATACCAGCATGTCCTTGAATTTACGCTGGTCGGAGCGTTTCCAGCCGTCGTAGTCGCGCATCAGCTCGGCTGCCTCGATCAGCAGGTTTATCTGGCCGGCGCCCAGGGCGGCGGTCCCCGCCGAGCCGACATTGGTGTAATGGTTGTTGGCGTTCAGATACTCCACGGCCTTGTCGGCATAGCGTTTGTCGCCGGTCAGTTTCCACAGCAGGGCCAGGTCGTGGGCGCAACGGCCGTCGATGCCGACATAATCCTGTGTCTTGCCCGAGGGAATGGAGGTGCCGCGGTCCCTCACCGTGCGGTCCAGGCTGGAGTATCTGCTGTTCTTAAGGTTCTGGAAGGTGGTGTAATACGGTTCCACTTTGGCCTCGACCATGGCCCTCATGCGGTCCAGCTGTCCCTGCGTGTAGCTGAGGCCCGGGTGGACGAACTTGCGGGCTGCGACGCCGGGTATGGCCATGCCGATTGTAGCGGCGACAAGCAGAAGGATTAGTTTGATGCGGTTCCGTATCATGAATTTCAAAATTTAGTTTATAGTTCCGATGGTAATGTCGAGGCTGCCGGACATGAATATGCCGGGCCTTCTATATAATATACGGAGCTGCAATGCAAACACTCAAAGGCCTTGTCCATTAGGGCCTGTGTGCTTTTAACTCGAATATAAACATACTCTGACAAAAAAAGAGAGGCGACAGAATCGTCTCTCTCTTTATCGTCCGTCATGCGGAACTATGGCGATGTTATTTCGCCGGGCGCGGATAGTTGTCCTTCACGCAACGCTTGGTCATCTTTTCGATTCGCGCCTTGGTCTCGGGATGGGAGGAGAACATTTTGGTGATGTACGAACTCTTCTGGTTGCCCTCCATAGTCTGGAGCTTTTCAAACGCCATCACCATTCCCCAGGGGTTCTTGCCCTTGGACACCAGGAAGTCATATCCGCAGTCGTCGGCTTCGTTCTCCTGCTTCTGCGAGTATTTGGCGTTGATCAGCGACTGTGTCAGCGTTCCGAGCTGGGAGTCGGACAGAGCCGCGGCGACTCCGCCGGCCGATGATATGCCGTCCTTCAGCGCATCGGTAAGGAGCGAGGTCTTGAAGGCGTTCTTGGAGTGATGTTTCAGCACGTGGCCTATTTCGTGGCCTATCACGCCGAGAAGCTCGTCGTCGGACATCATGTCCATCAAGGCGGCGAATACGCGCACGCTGCCGTCGGGACATGCGAATGCGTTAACGTCCACCACGTTGTAGACCTTGAAGTTCAATGGAATTCCGTCGGCGTCGGTTATACCGGCAGTCAGCTTACGCAGGCGCACAGTGTAAGGATCGTCCTCGGGCAGCACGGGGTTGTGCTTGTCCATCCAGTCCACGGATTCCTTTACGTATGCGGCCATCTGCGCGTCGGTCAGGGTCAAGGCCTTCACGGCCTTCGCTCCACCGCTAATGGCCTTTTTCAGATTGAACTGAGCGGATACCGGTGTGGCCCCAACCAGTACCATCAGTAGCAAAAACAGTTTGAAGTTCAGTTTCATAACTTATGTTAGTTATTGACGTTGATTATATCGAGTCCGATTTTTACTGCAAAATTAACGCATTTGTCCGGTTAATGCAAATCTCGTGGCGTATGGCCGTAAAGACTGTAGCGGCGACAGGCAGCATGAACTCACCTTCCATAATCCCCTTATTATTCTATTTTCCAAATGTAAACCGTATACCCAAGTTCAGATTGAAATTAAATGGCTTTTCTTTATAAATCGTCCGGATATCCGTTCCGTCATTGAAATAGTAGCTGATGCCTGGCTCAACAAATATACTCATTGACTTAACAAGAGTGCATTGAACTCCTGCCGAGGCATTAACCGACCATTGCATGGGCTTTGCTGACAGATTTTCCGATACCCTTCCCTTCTTTTTATTATCAAGAATGAAGTCCTTATCAAGTTTTGCAGAAACGCATTTCTCTGCAAGCACACCTGCCGATGCATACAGATCCAATCTTTTCCACGAAAGGACACGGTATTTCAGATTGAGAGGAATGCCGATATAATGCAGCTTTTGTTCGCCGGTATAATAATGGCTATCGCTCCCTTCCCTGACATCAGAGGTAAGATTGGCATAACTCAGGCCTGTTTCTATGCCGAATCTTTCGTTGAAATTATAAGTAAATGAAATTCCGGCCCGTATGGGAAGGCGATGTTTGATGTCCGTTTCAATGTCTTTGCCCTGATTAAAGAGAAGAATACCTAACAATGGCTTGTCAGCCCAGTCCGAATCATCAGGTCCGACTGTGGCTTCTACAAATGAATCACCTTTTGAATTGTAGTTCAATGCAGAACCGGTTCCACCCGAACTGTATATGGAAACGGATACATTGTCAGAGGTTGACACTTTTTTAGGTATTGGAGCGATGTAGCCATTATCAGCCTTCGAAGGGAACTGTTGCTTTCCGATAGGCTCAACACTTTCCGGGGTGTCATTGGTTTTAACCGGTTTGTCTTCGACCACAGATGTATTATCCCGATTTTCATCAGGATGATTATCGGCTGTCTCCGTCTGCACTTCCGTTTGCACGGATGGCAGGGCCGGCGACATACCGGAGTCATGCGCCGGAAGCATGTTTTGAGCAATCAGAGTTTTAGGCACATGTTTGTCCCGAACAGTGTGAGCAATTGTGTTCTGCGTACTATTTTCCAAACTGCTTGCAGGATTATCGGTTGTTTTCGTCAGCAGTGGTGCCCGGGATGCTCCCTGTTTTATATTGATTAAATAAACGCCCAGTGATATGACAACTGCAATCAGTGCGGCGGCAGCGATACTCCTTTTTACCCATATCATCACAGGACGCTTCGTCGGACGGAAAGTTGATGAAGTTTCAGCACGTTGTGATTCTATGGCATCCCACAGATTTCCCGGCTCGTCGATTTCGTAGTCGGTCATTCGGTCATGGACTTTTTGTAGCCAATCTTCGTTCATAGCAGTATGGATGTTAAGAGTTATATTGCCTGATTTTAGTCGCCAATAAAGATTTAGCGCGGTGCAACTGTGAGGCTGAAGTGCTTTCTTTTATGTCAAGCAATTTTGCGATTTCCTTATGGCTTTTGTTTTCAATGACATATAAGTTGAATATTGTTCTATATCCATCGGGAAGTTCCCGTATGAGTCTGAATAAAACTGACGAAGGCAGTGCATCTACATCCGGTTCCATATCCGGCTTGTCATGTTCTTGTTCCGATATTTCAACAAATTCAAAGCGGCTGTTTTTTTGAAGGAATTTCAGTGTTTCATTGAAAGTGATTTTTGTCACCCATCCTTTCAGAGAACCTTTTCCACGATATTCAAATGAAAGAATACCTGAAAAAATCTTTAAGAAACTGTCTTGAAGAACGTCTTTCACGTCCTCATCATTAACGATATAACGGGAACATATAGCTGCAAGATATCGGATATATGTGGAATATACCGTTCTCATAGCCATAGGATCGCCTTGTTTGACAAGGTTAAGAAGCTGTTCCTCGTTGTCAGTTTCTATTGATACCACCAGACCTCAGATTTATAAGAATGGCTCGGGAGAAACGGTTATGTGACATCCGTTTCTCCTTCGCCAATAAGGGTTAGCGTATTTGTTACTTTACGGTTACGGAGATAGTACCTGTTTTCTTGTCCTTGTCTGTGACTGTAATGGAGGTGGTTCCGGCTTTTACGCCCTTTACAGCGACTTTGTCATCCGTTACCGAAGCTGTGGCTATTTCCTGATTCTCCACTGTGGCGATATAGGGGCTCTCGCCACCCGTTATAGTAACGGTCTCATCAGCGTCGACATCCATTGACAGAGCAGGCTTATCAAATCCGAGACCTGAAACACTGACTGCTATTTCACCTTTAAGGCTCTTGGCATCGGTAACAACGACAGTCGTTGTGCCTTCCTCGACACCGGTTATGGTAATCGTGTTGTCGTTTACACTTGCCGTAGCGATTTTGGCATCGCCCGATGCGACGGTGTAGGGAGCCGTGCCCTCACTTACCGTCACTGTTGCGGTTGCACCGGGTGCCACTGCTACCTCGACAGGGTCGAACTTGAGTCCGGAGCCTTTGGGATCATCGTTGTTGTCGCAGGATGTCACTGCAATAGCTGACACGCAGGCCAGCATGGCAGCGGTAAGTTTGAAGAACTTTGATATTTTCATCTTAGTTGTTTGTTTATAGTTGAAACTTATTTCCTGAGAGCTCTCATTTTATTAAATCTCCCTTTTGCAAAATCTTGCATCGGAAAGATGATTTCCGGCTGTTTTATTCTATGCCTTTGGAATGCTGGATATTATTTGCATCGATTTCTTGCTTTATCGGGCGCATCTTTATCTCAAACTCAGCAGATTTTTCGCCTGTAAAGGACTTCCACTTAAGTTTGATTCTGGCCTTGCCGGCGTCGGCGCCAGGCAGTTTGTTAAGATTAAACGCTATCAGAGCGTCTCCCCAGCTTCCGTTATCGTCTCCTTTGGCATCGTGTCTTAATTCAAGTTCATAAGGATCTTCCGGATTAGTTCCGGTCACAAGATTAAGAACGTGGGTAGCATGTGGAGAACTCCAGAGAGTGCGTATCCGCAGCGTCAGATAGCCGTCCTCAGCCACAGTAACCCAATCCTGCACGATTTCAACGGGATCATTCCCAAATTTGGCGGCATCTTGTTCTCCCAGAGTTTCCACCGGTAATTTGGTGCGGATGCTGTCAAGCCAGTTGACTTCGACATTCCTTGTTTTTTTGTCTTGTGGCGAAACATTGGTTTCCGTATAGTTCACAAGGGCTCTGACTTCTTTTGTCCCGAAAGGAGAAGACTTCAGATTCGTCGGTACTAACTGTGTCTCGTCGTCGAGTTGCATTATAAAGCTGCCATCGGCATTAGGACATACGGTAACAAGTGCCGTCGGCCTCAGCAACTCGGAAGAATCGTCGTCATTGAGACATGATGGAAGCATCATGAGCAGCACAACTCCGACGACAGATAATAAAAGATGTTGTTTTGCCATATCGCTATGATTTTATTGGTTGTTCTATTATATTAAATCCGCCGATAATGAAAACCTTGCACCGGATAATAAAAAATTCTTTAGACAAAAAAAGAGACTGCCTGAAAGCAATCTCTCTTGTGACGCCGGAGGTCTCAGGGCTATTTCTATATACGCGCTGATTTACATAGGTTTAGTAAATCAGTAGAGAGACTGCTCCCTAATGCCTCATTCTGCGATTTAATATTCTTCTCCGAAATAATATTTCAGTGTTGCAATATATCGTTTTTTATTTATGGGGGGGATTGGTTGATGATTAATTTTGTCAAATCTCCTACGATATTCCCCCTGATAGTCCCCATTTACGGACTATCAGGGGGAACACAATATTCTGTGGACGGAATTTCTATAAAGAAACCCAATGATTAAAGAGACTGATTTACCCTATGATTTGATCTTGTCTCCCGATTTATCACTTTCTGATTACTGCATACCTTGCCCAAATAGTATCAGTGCCTGTGCAACGGTCTAAACTATTCAGGCGAAGTCGATATGGATGACGGTCATGAGGGATACCGTCAAACACAGAAGTTTCACCTTTTCTTCCATCAATGCCTGCTGCAATCATCATGCTGACCTCGTCAATAAGTCCGGCATCAAGGAATCCACCATTTATATAGCCGCCCCCTACAATGGCAACTTTTGTGATACCAAATTCTTGGCAAAGCATTTCCATAGCCCGTGCAAGATCAATTTCCCCTTCGCCTGCTGCAACCCACGATATACCTTTGGAACGCATATCCGCAAGATATGAGTCTGATACATTCCCGCTGCAAATACACAATACAGGATAACCGTCAGCATGAGCGGCACACCACTGAAGGCTTCCCTTGGTATCCATCACGATAGTATATTGGTCAGACTGCCTTGCGATGTGGAATGATTCACGGCTGAATGACAACAGTTCTGGGTTCGAGTTTTCTCCACCGACAGCCGTACATTCCAGTGCCGCGGTAGTTCTGCCTGTCAGTTTAGAACACTTGCCAAGAGAATCGAGCGCGGTATAATATTCCTCACCACTGATTTGTGCCATTACGGGGCAATCAATCCGCCCGTCAAGCGACATCATCATGTGGCTAATGATATAAGGTCTTTTCATCTTTTTATTTGAATAATTCAATTATTAATACGTGCTTTACTCGTACTTACGATATAGGCTCCGGATAAAACTAATATTCCTGCCAATAGCATAAACCATGAGAATGTGTCCTGCCCTATGGCGATAGCGGTTATAGACGCAACCACTGGCTGGAGATTCATATATACGCTAACTGTTGTGGCTCTTATTCGCTTCATTCCTAACGGCATCAAAAAATATCCCACGGAGGTTGCAAAAATCACCACAAAGCCTAATTCAGAAATAGCCGTCCAGTTCCAGTTGTGCGTAAACAATCCGTACTGAAGTATGTCAGGCACTCCAATCGGAATCAATATAGCGGCTGTGAACAGAAACATCCATTTCATCTGTGTGACTGCGGAATATTTTTGTGCCACAGAACGCATAATAATCAGATACACAGAGTATGCAATTATACTTGTCACCGCCAGCCCTATGCCCAAAAGGTTGTTTGAACCGGTATTGCTTTTTGCCTTGACAACCAGTATCAAGGCTCCGAGTACCCCAACAGCCACACCAATCGTTTTCTTGCCGGTTATCGGTTCTTTTAATAATACCGCTGCAAGAAGCATGACACTGACAGGACTGAGAGCAACAATAAGTGAGAAATACACCGGACTTGTATATTGCAAACTGAGTGCAGTGAGATATTGCGACACAATAAATCCCAATATACCACCCAATGCTATGATACCCTTGTCTTTCAACGGCACGTATTCTTTGGGCAGAAAACATTGTATAATCCAAAAGACGACCGCTGCCCATATCGTCCTTGTAACCATATAGGATAACGGGGTCATCCAGTTATCAAGCAACGATTTCGTAATAGGGACATTCAATCCGAAAATGATGTTTGCCCCAAGAACAGCGGCGTGTCCTTTGATTTTTGAAATCTGTTCCACCATACGTGCCACAGGTTATTTGCCCAGACTTGTAAGGAATGTCACTGTTTCAGGGTCATAATGAGAGAAGAACAGGCTCTCAGCCTTATCAAGTCCGGCAATAACATTCATGTCTTCATCAGAAAGCGTGAAATCGAACACATCCATATTCTGAGCCATACGCTCTTTGTGAGTGGATTTAGGTATGACGATCACACCACGCTGTATGAGAAAACGGAGAGCTGTCTGGGCCACACTTTTTCCGTATTTTTCTCCGATAGCGGTCAATTGCGGATTTGTGAAGAAGTCATTGCGACCTTCGGCGAAAGGTCCCCATGACATAATCTGACATCCGTATTTCTTCATGATTTCCTGTGGCACACGCTGTTGGTTAAAAACATGTGTCTCAACCTGATTGACCATCGGCTTGATTTCACTGAATTCAGCGATGTCGATGAAACGGTCGGGATAGAAATTGCTTACGCCGATGGCACGGACTTTCCCCTCTCGATATGCTTCCTCCATAGCACGGTATGTGCCGTAGTAATCGTTGAAAGGCTGATGAATGAGGAGCAGGTCGATATAATCGGTGCGGAGTTTGCGCAGCGACTCATCAATAGATGCCTTTGCCTTTTCGTAACCGGCATTGGAAATCCACACTTTCGTTACTATGAACAGTTCATTACGGGGAACGCCGCACTTTGTGACAGCATTGCCTACACCTTCTTCGTTCTGATATGCCTGTGCGGTGTCAATCATCCTGTAACCTACGCTGATAGCATCGGCCACACATCTTTCACACTCTTCCGGAGTAACCTGATATACGCCGTAGCCCAATACCGGCATTTCGACTCCGTTGTACAATTTGATAGTTTCCATATCTTACTGTTTATTATTTATGCTTATTTATAGATGAAACATAAAGTATTTGTGTCTCACCTATAAGTGCCTCGCCTACTAATACTTCATTAATAAATGGCCGTATGCCTCGGCCGTATCTCTTAGAGTTATGCCTTTGTCATGTGCGGTGCGAATCACTTTTACAGCATAACCTTTTTCCTGTCCCTTCCCGGTGATTCCACTCGGATTCATACATACCATGCCTATGGCTGAGACTTTTATTTCACCTAATCATCTTGTATGCATTATTATATCAGTTTATTGTCGTTCAACCATGCCGCAATCTCGTTGTCAGCAGTCGCCACACGGCTTCCACGTATTGCAAGACCTTTTTTCACATCTGAATCAGGACAAAACTTTACGATGTCCTTTTCGCTATGTCCCAGTCCGCTCCCTTCATGGGTACAGAATGGAAGAATTGTCTTACCGGAGAAATCATACGATTCAAGAAATGTACATACACACATCGGCATTGTACCCCACCAGTTGGGATAACCCAGAAATACCATATCATACTCTCCGATATTGTCTATCGACGATTTCAACTTTGGGCGAGCATTGGCGTTCAACTCAAGCATTGCCACATTTGTCGTCTCGGTATAATCTTCCGGATAATCGCTCACGGTTTCAATACGGAATATATCTACATCAAGATATACAGCTATTTTATTAGCCATAGTTTCCGTATTACCAATGGATAAATCCTTGATTATACCATTCACATAGTTCTCGCCTCGACGGGAATAGTATGCAATCAATGTCTTACCCATGATTTCATCTTTTATTTTTATGTTGCAAAATTAGTTGGTTTATGGCAGTTGATTGTTTCAAAAATAACGTGTATTTTTTCACAAAAAGCGCAAATCGTTTTGCCGGTTAAGAAGAATTGGCTATTTTTGGAGAATGGAAAATGGCAATCATATCGAAATCGTATATTCCACCTTGTTTCATCTGATATGTTCAGTGAAATTCAGTGGGTGGTGTATCCATCTGTTATGTCTTTCAGGAGAGGGATGCTTTTCATATAACGGACGCAATTTTAAGATAAAAAGGAATGATGCCGTTGTAATCACTAACCCGGAATCAGTCTCTATCGGAAGACAGTCAGAAGACCTTCAGGTCGAAATCCTTGCAGCCCCTCAGGATTTTCTGAACAATCAGCTGCCGGCAAATCATTATGGAATAGGAGGTGGCATAAGTTTATTTGACAATCCGGTAATTCCCCTGACAGATGAGAACGCACGGATTCTGCTGACAGATATGCGCAATATCAGAGCCCGCCTTTCAGATACGGGACATTTATTCTACAGGGAACTGCTGGGGAGCCTTGCCTTGACAATGATTTACGACCTTTTTCATTTCCATGCGGAGAATCACGCATCGGTATTTGCAACAAATCGCAGTCTTTATGTTGTAAAAAGTTTGATGGCATTACTTGACAGTGGCAGAAGCAAAAGATATCGGAAGGTGTCATATTATGCAGCTCAACTCAATGTTTCGGTAAAATACCTTTCAGACACCATAAAACGACAGACCGGGAAAAGTGTAACATATTATATTGACAGATATACCGTTCCTATGGTGATTGAATATTTAGACAATCCCAATCTCTCCATAACACAGATTGCTGATGAGATGAATTTCGCCTCGGTATCATATTTCAGTCGTTATGCAACAAAGCATTTGGGAGTTTCTCCTCAAAAATACCGTCAGTCTCTTAGACCGATGGAATGATGGGGTTTCCAAACTGAAACAAACGTGCAATCATCGAATTATGACTACACGTTTGAATCTAAAAAGAATGTAATCAAGATTGATTGCCAAATCCATAGTTCAAAAGGCAGTTCCTCATATAGTCAACTAAATTGAACTCCTAGAAGGCAGGTTTTTATTCAATACAATGATTAAATGTTGATAGAAAGTGTGCAGACTACCCTTTTTAACGCATACGGTGGGGCATTTGCGCTGCCGATAACAAAAAGAGACTGCCTTAAGGCAATCTCTCTTGTGGTGACCCCGGAGAGGTCGGGATATATCGTTGTAACTAAGTAGTATCCAGAATATTGTAATGCCGTCCTATCCGTTGTTCACGAATTGCACACGACACAATTTCAATGTTCTTCCCCATTGTTTCCATTGAGGTATTGCAAAGTTACAAAATTTTCTTCAATTGTTAGCGTTACTATATTCTAATTCTTTTCACGTGTTGTGTGATTATAAGTTATAAAATTTTTGTGCCTCATTTCGACTTTGCATTAAGTTTAATAATATGTCATCCTTACTTAATTTGGATTTATGGCCACACATATCCTGTCTTATCTTTAATATTAGGTTTAGCCATACATCCATCATCAACTTAATATCTCCAGGATTGTTAGTAGAGATGTCAAAGAAATTATTAAATGCATAAAATACACTATCAGATCCATAAAGTAATATATCTCTTTTTAAATCAACCATCTTTTCTGCCAGATTTTCATCTGAAGTTTTTCCTGCTTTTACTGTTTTTAAGATATTGAAGAATAATGTCACCACTCCAGCATAGGCAAGATATTTCTTTTCAGATAATTGATTTTCCATAATTTTAATTCGTTCCGTTTTTCGATGTATAATGTAACCCATGAAAGCTACCACGGCTGGAACTAAAACGGCTAAAATTGCTAATATCAAATCTTTATTGTCATTCATATATTCTTAAACAATTAAATAGATGATTTCAAATCTCAAAACTGGTTAATACAAATAATGGCAATACTTGTATCCGTCCATTCAATATGTTCTTTTTTCGAGTTAGTGATAACAAGTAGATTGTCGCAGTGGAGTTCTTCGGCGGCTTCGACAAGGGCATCGAGTTCGCGTTTGCGGGTTCTCTCGGACGTCATATCGTAGCAGACTTGGATTAGTTGCTCTACTCTTGCACCTTTACGGGTGACGAAGTCAATCTCTTTGTCGTTGCGGGTGCGGTAATAGAATAGCGTTTGTCCGGGAATATAGCCACGGCGCAGGAGTTCTACAAAGACTTGGTTTTCCAACAGTCTGCCGAGGTTTTCGCTTAGATTGAACGCTGTGCTTTGCACAAAACCGTTGTCAACGACATATACCTTTTTCGGAGCCTTGTTCATCAGTTTCAACTTGTTGTTGAAGCGAGGCAAATAGAAGAACAGGTAAGGCTCGTTGAGATAGTCGCAGAATTTCTTTGTAGTCGCCACGCTTGACATACCCAGTTCACCTGCAAGTTCGTTAGCAGAAATCGGATTGCAGAAGTTTGACAACAGATATGTGGCAAGGTTGTATAGATCGTTTGTGTTCCTTACTTTATGCCGTTGTGCGACATCTTTCAGCAGGATTGAATCAAACAATGTGGAAAGATAGCTCTTGGTTATGCTACGGGAAGGGATTGTTTCAGGATATCCGCCGTTTCGCATATAGTCATCAGCCAGCATTATTGCCTGTGCCGCCTGTTCCTCCCGGTCGGTGCTTATGTTTTTCCAACTCATGGTTTCGTCAAGGCTGAAAGGCAACATCTCAATCTGGAGATAACGTCCCGTCAGAACAGTCGCCATTTCACTGCTCAACATTTTTGCATTACTACCGGTTATTATCAGATTCTTTCCGCGACGGTAGAGTTTGCTTACCCACAAATCCCAATCAGGAAGATTCTGAATTTCATCAAGCAGCATGAAATCGTAATCGGGGTAGACATCATCAAGAGCCGACATTGCCAGATCCTCGTCCCATTTTTCAAGTAACTGGTTATCATCAAAGTTGAGGTAGGCAAAATTCTTGCCTTGCAACATCAGCAGGGCAAAAACAGATTTACCTACGCGGCGAGGGCCGGTTATAAGCTTGATAAGCGGGTTCTGTAAAAGTTCGTCAGCGTCATACTTAGTACGCCGTTGCTGATAAGGGCGCGACAACAATTCGTCGCGTTCCGCCCGCTGATTCAATATCGTTGTTTTCATTACAGTCCGTTTTAGACTGCAAATATAGCGGTTTTTATTCAATTAAACCACTGTATTGAATAAAATAGCTATTTTTTATTCAGTATGTCAAGGAATGGTGATTAAAAAGCATATAATTCACATTCTCAATGACGGCTCCGGTATTGCCAATCAATGATTGCCGCGACGGACACCTTGACGGGGCGGCATAGGCTTAGCGTCTTCGGTGAGTTTGAGTTCGATGTCGTTTGACAGTTCAATCTCGTAGCCGCCACGTTTGCGTGATATCTCTACTATCTTTTGCCCGCGATAGTTGGCGGCAACATAGTTGGATATAGCAGCGGGGACGAGTGCGTCAGGAACGGAATTGCCACGAGCGGCCTTAATTTCCTTCCAGTCGCCGTTCTCACGGAAATCTATTTCTGCGCCGCTATTTAGCTCGACCTCGTATTCCATGCCTCGCCGGCCTTGCTCTTTCTCGGCTTTTCTTATTTCATCGCCGGGAAAATTCTTAGCCAGGAATGTCTTTGCCGTCTTAGGCAGATCGGATTGCGTGATTGGAGTGCCGGCGTACATCATGGCCGTCACTGATGCTACGATGGACAGCAGCAACAAACTGAGGATTCTTTTCATGTCTTATTGGTTTTATTTAATTTGAAGATATCATACAGGTTTTGGTTTTATTTAATTTGAAGATATCATACAGGTTATTGAATGATTCAATATATTTCCGGCCGACAGGAATAGTTCTGTCGGAATTACGTACATAAATTTTCCTGTTTGAGAACTTGTCTATTGCATTGAGAGATACGATGAATGATCTGTGTACTCGCATAAACTTGTCGGCCGGCAATATCGACTCCATTTCCTTCATGGTTATTTGCGACAGAACCGTCTGCAAACCGCGCCGGAACACCTTCACATAATTATCCATCGCTTCTATAAATGTTATATCATCAATATCGACGATAACATTTTTATACTCCACTTTCAGAGTTATTATGTCACGTTGTGGCTTGGAAGCATCTTTGCCGAGCCATCTTACAGCTTTCTCCATAGCCCTTTCAAACCGTGGATAGAAAATCGGTTTATGTAGGAAATCAACAGCATCGACATTGAAGCCTTCCAAGGCATACTGTGAATAAGCTGTTGTAAAGATAAGACAGGTACCTGCCGGTAATTCCCGTGCAAGAGCCATTCCGTTATGAGAGTTCATCTCTATGTCAAGGAACACTATGTCAGGATGCAAGGAGTGGATGCGTTCCATTCCTGCTATCGGAGAAGTGAATGTTTCCAATTCCACATCTCCGTATCTTTTGCAATATTCCTGAATTATACTCAGTGCAATCGGTTCGTCATCTATTGCTATACACTTTATCATATCCTTAAATCAATACTGAGTTTTACCGTGAAGAAATTATCATCCTTTATGACATTCAGGTCGTGCTTACCCCGATACAGCAGATTAAGCCGTTTACGGCAGTTCTCGATTCCCATGTGTTCGCCGATCCGCTTGACGGGGAATATACGGTTGCTCGTCAGGAATTCCATTTTACTCCCATTCTCTTTCAGCGATATTTTAATCCGGCTTTTCTCGACGAGGGAGACACCGTGCTTAAAACAGTTTTCAACAAATGTCACAAGCAACATCGGAGGCACCATCAGGGAATCGTTCTCAATATCCATCTCGAGTTCTACTGTGGTCATCTCATTCAGACGGAGTTTCTGCAAACCGACATATTGATGGATATAGTCGACTTCGTCCGACAATGGAACAAGGTCTCGCATAGACGATGTGTGTATGTATCTCATCATCAGGATGAATTTCTCCAGCGAGGCAAGAGCGTTCTCATTGTTTGTCAGAAACAAGCCGTATAGGGAGTTCAACGTATTGAACATGAAATGAGGCTTTATCTGCGCCTTATAGAGTTCGATTTCCGCTTTGTCCCTTTCCGCTTCGACAGCCCGGCGGCGCGAACGCTGTATGTTGGTCTGGGTAAGAAGTCCTACCGCAAAACTGAACGCTTCCACAATCATGAAAAGCGACCATATCGCCTGCTGATATTGCCTGATATATGGGAATAACCTTTCTATGCCCGCATCATGGATATTAGGTTTGGGAGTATATAAGGTGATGCAGGAGAATCCGTATGTAACCATGATGGAAATTATAATCAGCAACACCCCGGACATCGATTTATTTTTCCCTTTGAAAAGAAACGGCACAGTGATGCACCGGTTCAGTCCGTAAAGGCAATATAGCCATATTCCGACAGATATGATATACCATGGAAAATTGTGGAACCATCGCTCAATCGGGAAAATCATCATCATCACGGGCAGGACGACGAGACAGAAGGCGAGGTCTATATATAGAGCTATATTTTTCATCATTGTCAATATATTCCGGTGCAAAGATAGCTATTTTCCGGCTGTTTTACCAGCGCGCCATCAGTCGTCCGCCATCACTTAGCTGCCGTTAGTCATTTACTGCTCAGATTGATATGACAACACAAGAGTTTATATCTTAACTTTGCTGAAAATTTGAATCATGACAGTAAAAACATTTATCGACCGTCCTATATTGGCGGGAGTTATTTCTGTGCTTATAGTCATTCTCGGCATATTGGGGCTGATGCAGTTGCCGATCGAACAATTTCCAAACATAGCGCCTCCGACGGTCAGAGTTTCAGCCACATATACCGGAGCCAATGCGGAAACGGTCTTAAAGAGCGTGATTGTTCCACTGGAAGAATCCCTGAACGGTGTGGAAGACATGATGTATATGACTTCCACAGCCACGAATACGGGAACCGCGTCGATAACAATATATTTCAGACAAGGCACGGATGCGGATATGGCTGTCGTCAATGTCCAGAACCGGGTGGCTTCGGCCCAGGGGTTGCTCCCTGCTGAAGTGACCAAAAGCGGCGTCACTGTCAGAAAACGCCAGAACAGCACACTGAAGTCCATTACACTATACAGTCCCGACGACACTTATGACGCCAAATTTCTGACCAACTACATGAAAATAAACATCGAGCCTCGGATTTCGCGTATACCCGGCGTGGGCGAAGTCAACATATTCAGCGCTGAATATGCCATGCGTATATGGCTCGATCCGTCCAGGATGTCGCAATATGGACTTGTGCCGGCGGATGTCAATAAAGTGCTTGCCGATCAGAACATAGAATCCCCTACCGGCACCCTTGGCGCAGAGTCGAACACGACTTTCCAATATGTTCTCAAATACCGTGGCCGATATGAAAACGTGGAGGAATATGAAAATCTCGTTGTCCGCGCATTGCCCGATGGAAGTGTCCTGCGGCTTAAGGATATTGCTACAGTTGAACTCGGAGCGGTGAATTACGCCATGCTGAGCCAGACTAACGGCCATCCCGGTGCGAATGCCATGATAGCCCAGACCGCCGGTTCAAACGCCAATGAGGTAATCATGGAAATCGACAGGACGCTGGATGAGATACGTCTGAATCTGCCTTCCGGCATGATTCTGACAGACATTCAAAGCACAAAGGATTTTCTTGACGCCTCGATAAACAAGGTTATCGAAACACTTGTGATAGCCCTCCTGCTTGTGATTCTGATTGTATATCTGTTTTTACACGACTGGCGGGCGACATTGATTCCTTCGGTTTCCATTATCGTGTCGCTTGTGGGCACGTTTGCCTTTCTATATGCCGTGGGCTTTACCTTGAATATGCTGACTCTGTTTGCCATAGTGCTTGTGATCGGAACAGTAGTCGATGACTCAGTCGTGGTGGTGGAAGCGGTGCAGGCAAAATTTGAAGCGGGAGAAAAAGATCCATATAAAGCGACAGTGTCGGCAATGGGGGGATTGTCGGCGGCTCTGATAACTACGACCATAGTTTTTATGGCTGTTTTTATTCCGGTATGCTTCATGGGGGGAACAGCCGGAACTTTTTATACGCAATTCGGACTGACAATGGCGGTTGCAGTCGGCATTTCCCTCATTAACGCCATGACATTATGCCCGGCACTGAGCGCATTGCTTATGCGTCACTGTAAATCAGACACCACTCAAACGAACTATCTGAAACGCTTTCACTATGCTTTTGACGCGTCACTCAATGCTGTAGTGAATCAATATCGTACCGGCATTATGTTCTTGTTCAAACGCAGGTGGATAGTGGTTGTATTGCTGGCCCTGTCAATCGGCGGCTTATGGTGGCTTATGTCCACCACCAAGACCGGTCTTGTCCCTCAGGAGGATATGGGAACAATCAGCCTGAACGTGCAGGTAGCTCCCGGCTCGAGTCTTGCCGAGACAGACGCGATAATGGATAAAGTCGAGAATGCGATCAAGGATATCCCGGAAATAAGCATCTATTCAAGAGTCTCGGGAAAAAACGCACGGCATGACCAATCATCGTCGGCCGGTTCATTCAATATAAGGCTCAAGGACTGGAGCGAGCGCACAGGAGACGGACATGATATCAATTCAATCATCAAGGAGATTTACAAGAGGACTTCCCTTATTCCGGCAGCCCAGATACGTGCGTCTCAATCGCCTATGATCTCCGGTTATGGAACCGGCAGTGGTTTTGAATTGTATGTGCAGGACCGTAAGGGTGTTACGACTGATGAATTGCTGAGAGTGACACGGTCATTTCTTGATTCGTTGAATTCACGACCGGAAATATCGCGGGCATATACCACATTCGATACGAAATATCCTCAGTATATGGTAGAAGTGGATGCCGTGCGATGTCTCAGGTCAAATGTCTCACCGTCTGATGTATTGTCAACACTTTCCGGATATGTCGGAGGAAGTTATTCATCGAACCTCAACCGATTCACGAAGCTGTATCGCGTCATGGTGCAGGCCTCACCGGATGCAAGGCTTGACACAGAGGCGCTGAAACATATTTTTGTAAGGACTTCGACCGGAGAAATGGCCCCGATATACAATTTCATCAGACTTACGCGAGTATATGGTTCAGAGAGCCTTTCAAGGTTCAATCTGTTTCCGGCGATATCCGTGTTCGGAGAACAAGGCGAGGGATACAGCTCAGGCGAGGCTATTGCAGCGATAAAGGAAACAGCCTCTAAATACCTTCCAGAAGGGTTCGGATATGAGTTCGGCGGAATGTCGCGCGAGGAATCATCCTCAGGCAATACGACAGTATTGGTTTTCAGCATCTGTCTTGCATTCATATACCTTATACTTTGCGCCTTGTATGAGAGCCTTACCATACCGTTCGCGGTGATAGCCGCAGTGCCGTTCGGACTTGCCGGAAGTTTTCTGTTTGCCCGTTGGTGGGGACTTGAAAACAACATCTATATGCAGATCGGATTGATAATGCTTATAGGTTTGCTGGCCAAAACAGCCATTCTATTGACTGAATATGCCACTGCACGGCGCAAGGAAGGCATGGGGCTCGTCGCATCGGCAATATCAGCTGCAAAAGCACGTTTCCGTCCCATTGTCATGACCTCAGCGACCATGGTATGCGGTATGCTGCCACTCATGTTCGCTTCCGGCGTAGGCGCCAATGGCAATATATCGGTAGGCGTCGGAACTGTCGGAGGCCTCCTGTTCGGTACGCTGGCATTATTATTTGTCGTACCCGTACTGTTTGTACCCCTGCGGTATCTGCATGAGAAGATACTGCCCGGACACAAAAAGAGATATGTGTAATATATTATCAGAACAGGGCAAGACTGCACTCCAAGCAATCTTGCCCATATAGTTTACATCCGGTATAATCTCTATACCGTTATCGAGACTGACGGAACATCCATTCCCTGACGGGCGTGAGCCGGTAGGCATAATCGAATGAATACATGTGCTCGCTTCCTTTGCCATCGGGCGGCAATACCGTTTTAGACGCAAAGTTGATTATATTGACAGGAGCGCCTTTTGCAAGTTCTTCCGATGCCAGCCGGTCTTGTTCCTGCTGAGGTAATCCGGCACTCCATTCCTCATATTCATATTTGATACCGGCTTCTTTCGCAGCTGCTTCCAATGTATCGAAAGTCCCCGCCTTTCCCGCCGTTATCAATGTGAACTTATGCTTCACAAGCTCAGGGAATGTCGCACTATCCCAATGGCAATCCACAAAAATAGAGGCGGCAAACACATCAGGATAGGTCACATTATAATACATTGAGATCATTCCGCCCATTGACTGCCCTGTAGTATAAAGACGGTTCCGGTCAATGTTCTTTTCTTTAGCAATCTTTTCTACAAGACGCATCACCATATCGACTTCATCGGTATGCTCGTACGCATCGTTGACGGCCACCCCGGAATACTGAGGCACAAGAATATAACACGGATGTTCTGCCTGCCATTCTTTAGTTGCCCATACCAAGGCTCCATACCCTTGAGTCAGGGGACGGGTAACATCTGTTCCCGGAGTACTGGCATCAGCCATGAACAGAACGAGCGGATAGCTTTTCTTTTCATCGACATTCCGCGGGATGAAAAGATTGTAGTGAAGACTCTTGCCGGTTACTGCATCATTGTAAGTATGTTGCCTGAACTCAGGCACCTCAGTTTGTATCATCGCCTGTAATACGGCATCGCCTGTCTTGTCAATGACAGGCCCACCGCCTGGAGTGCCTAACTGAGGCCCTCCGACTCGGCCTTTTTTATCCTGCGGCTTTAAGCTTTGTTGTTCTGTCTTTGCCGTTTTGGTCGCGTTACTCGCACAGGAGGATATGCCCGGAGCTGCACAAAGCACCCCGGCCCCTAATATCAGGCTAAACATTGAGCTTTTTATATTCATTGGTACAATATATTATGTTACGATGTATATTACGATGTATATTACGACTGTCTCTTATACACATCTCCGAGCCCACGAGACTAGCGCTCATC